>JANNQS010000106.1:0-65433 GCA_031400875.1 Planctomycetota bacterium
TTGCGCGCCGGCGGCTCACGGCGCGCGAGCTGCTCCAGTGGAAGGCGGTGATTCCGAGAGCGGCCTGAACAGGCTCGCAGCGCGGGTGGGCAGGTGCCCGGCCCGCGCTGCTTGCCGCGAAAAGGAACAACCGTCAGGGACGGCTTCCGTCTCCTGCCTGGCTGTGGCAGAACCACGCGCTCCATGGTTCCCGCGCTTGCAGCCCTGGCGGTCGGCCCGGGACTCATCCTCGTCCACCTCGTGTGGTCGCGCGACCGCTGGCGCGAGCCAATCGGGAACCTGCTCGTCTACGTCGTGCTCGGCGCCGTGTGCCTTTTCCCCGTGGCCTTCCTCGAGTCCGCGCTGCGCGCTCCGGTCCTGTCCGGCGTCGTCGAGGGTGTCGAAGCCCTGCCCACCGTGGTCTGGGCCTTCCTCGCCATCGCGCTCCTGGAGGAATCCGGGAAGTACGTCGTCCTGAGACTGCGCGCGGCACGCGACCGCCACCTGGACGAGCCGTTCGACTGGATCGTGTACGCGGTCGCGGTATCGCTCGGATTCGCGACGCTCGAGAACCTGTTCTACGTGTTCGAGGGCGGGCTCTCGGTCGGCGTGATCCGCGCCGTCAGCGCCGTGCCGTCGCACGCGCTCGACGGCACGCTCATGGGCTGGCGGCTGGCGCGCGCGCACCGGCTGCGCGGTCCCGCGGCGCTGCGCGAGCGCGTGCTGGCGCTCGTCGAGCCCAGCCTGTGGCACGGCGCGTACGACTGGCTGCTGATGGTCGCGGCCGAGGCGCAGGAGAGCACGGGCACGGGCCTGCTGGTCGCGTGGTTCCTGCTGATGGTCGTGCAGTGGATCGTGTGCGTGCGCCGCGTGCGCAAGCTGTGCCGCGAGCAGCACGTGCCGACGCCGCCCGTCGCGCTGCCGGTGGAGCTGGTCGAGCGGCTGATCCACCGCGCGTAGGCGCAGCCCGCGAAGTCTCGAGCGAGACCGTCTACCAGAGCGGCTCGTGTGCCTCGAGGATCGAGGCCGACATCTCGCCGGCGATCATCATCGCGCTGGTGAGCATGTCCGTCTTGTTCGTGCCCTTGACCGTGACCCCCACCGCGGCGATGGCCTTGCCCGACCCGTCGATGACTGGCGCGGTGTAGTCCAGGTTCCCGCCTTCCTCGAGCGTCACCGGCTCCTTCGTGGCCATCGCCCGTGCGTCCTCGGGATCCGACCAGGCGCCGAGCTTGGCCGCAACGTTGGAGGCGACGATGCGGCTGCGCGATTCCCCGTGCGGGACCGCGTGGATCGTCAGGCGCACGATGTCCGGGTGCTGCGACACGACGTGATCCACGATGCGCTGCGCCTCGGGGTGGGCAGAGGCCTTGGGCGCGGGCGACGAGCACGAGACGGCGCCGAGGACGAGAAGAGCGGCAAGGAGCTTCATGGATTACCGTGGGGGTGGCGTGCCCGTTCGATGCGCCGGGGATCACGTGCGCGCGACGAGCGTTCGCCGAAGGGACCGACGCGCATGGTGCGGAGGGGCGGTCCGAGGAGTCAACGGCGCGGGCCACGCGCGGCCCCGAGATCGGGCTCGCTCGGCGCCGGAGTCGGCGTCCGGCGCCGATCGCTGTCCTCCCGCGGCGCGCGCAGTTAGAACAGGCTCCACATGGACACCTCTCGCCGTGGATTCCTGTCGGGCGCCGCTGGGCTGGGTGCAGTCGCCAGTCTGGCCGCGATCACCAAGGGTGCGCAGGACAAGACTCCGCGCCCACCGCCGCCGTTCCTGATCTCGCTGGCCGAATGGTCGCTGCACAAGGCGCTCCAGGGCGGCGAGCTCGATCACCGCGACTTCTCCAAGGTCGCGAAGCAGCAGCACGGGATCGAGGCCGTCGAGTACGTGAACTCGTTCTTCAAGGACAAGGCGCGCGACGACGCGTACCTGAAGGACCTGAAGTCGCGCGCCGACGACCTGGGCGTGCGCAGCCTGCTGATCATGTGCGACGGCGAAGGCGAGCTCGGTCACGCCGACGCGGCCGAGCGCGCGAAAGCCGTCGAGAACCACGTGAAGTGGCTCGAGGCCGCCAAGCGGCTGGGCTGCCACTCGATCCGCGTCAACGCCGGCGGCAGCGGGCCGCGCGACGAGCACGCGGCGCACGCGGCCGAATCGCTGCGCGCGCTGGCCGAGAAGGCGGCGCCGCTGGACTTGTGCGTGATCGTCGAGAACCACGGCGGGCCGTCGTCCGACGGCGCGTGGCTCGCCGGCGTGATGAAGCGCGCGGCGCACCCGCGCGTCGGCACGCTGCCGGACTTCGGCAACTTCACGATCGCGCAGGACCAGGTGTACGACCGCTACAAGGGCGTCGCGGAGCTCATGCCGTTCGCAAAAGCCGTCAGCGCCAAGAGCCACGATTTCGACGCGCAGGGGAACGAGACGTCGACCGACTACGCGCGCATGATGCGCATCGTGACCGGGGCCGGGTACCACGGCCACGTGGGCATCGAGTACGAAGGCTCGCGCCTGTCGGAGCACGACGGCATCCGCGCGACGAAGCTCCTGCTCGAGCGGCTGCGGAGCCAGGCGGCGTGACGGAGCCGGCCGCGATCGCGCTGCTGGCGCTGCTCGGACCGCAGCATCCGGCCGGGCAGGATCCGGCGGTGCAGGTTCCGGCCGAGGCGCCGGTCTACGCGCCGCACATCGAGCCGGCCAGCGACGAGCCCGCGGCCGTGATGCAGACCTTCGCGAAGCCCGAGGGCTTCCAGGTCGAGTGCTTCGCATCCGAGCCGCAGCTGGCGCAGCCGGTCGCGCTGTGGATCGCGCGCGACGGCTCGTTCTACGTGGCCGAGACGTTCCGCCACCACGCCGGCGTCACGGACATCCGCGACCACATGGACTGGCTCGACGACGACCTGCGCTCGCGCACCGTCGAGGATCGCGTCGCGATGTTCCAGAAGCACCTGGGCGACAAGTTTCCCGAGTGGGAGCGCGCTCCCGAGCGCATCCGGATCCTGCGCGACACGGACGGCGACGGGAAGGCGGATTGGGACCGCGTGTACGCCGACGGCTTCACGGAGGCCGCGACGGGGATCGGCGCGGGGCTGCTCGAGCGCGACGGCAAGGTGTGGTTCACCTGCATCCCTTACCTGTGGCAGCTCGAGGACAAGGACGGCGACGGCGTCTCGGACTACCGCGAGAAGATCTCGACCGGCTGGGGCATCCGCGTCGCGCTGCTCGGGCACGACATGCACGGACTGTGCATCGGACCCGACGGACGGCTGTACTGGTCGATCGGAGACCGCGGCTACAACGTCTCGGCGATGGGCGGCGTGAAGATCGCGAACCCGTTCACGGGCGCGGTGCTGCGCAGCAACCTCGACGGCACGGGGCTCGAGGTGTTCGCGACGGGCTTGCGCAACCCGCAGGAGCTCGCGTTCGACGACTTCGGCGAGCTGTGGACCGGCGACAACAACTCGGACGGCGGCGACCTGGCGCGCTGGGTGCTCGTCGTCGAGCAGGGCGAGACGGGCTGGCGTCAGGCGTATCAGTGGCTGCTCGATCCGAACCTGCGCGGTGCGTGGAACGACGAGAAGCTGTGGAACCCGCACTTCGATGGGCAGGCGGCGTACATCGTGCCGCCGGTCGCGAACGTAGCGAACGGGCCGTCGGGTCTGGCGTGCTATCCGGGCACGGGGTTGCCGGCGAAGTACGCCGGGCACTTCTTCCTGTGCAACTTCTCGGGCTCGGAGGAGTGGAGCGGCGTCTACGACGTCAGCGTCAAGCCCAAGGGCTCGGCCTACGAGATCGGGAACGTCGAGCGCTTCGTGTGGCGGCCGCTCGCGACCGATTGCGATTTCGGCTGGGAAGGCGGGCTGTACGTCACGGACTGGGTCGCGGGCTGGAACCAGACGGGCAAGGGCCGGATCTGGCGCTTCAGCGAGCCCACGAGCGCTGCGGATCCGATCGTGAAGCAGGTCAAGGAGCTCATGCGTTCGGGCATGAGGGGCCGGCCGACGGACGAGCTGCGCGATCTGTTGGCGCACGCAGACCGGCGCGTGCGTCAGGAGGCGCACCTCGAGCTCGCGACGCGACCCAAGGACGGCGTCCAGGCGCTGGAGAGCGTGGCGAAGGACACGAGCCAGCCGCTGCTGGCGCGCATCCACGCGATGTGGGGTCTCGGTGTCGCGCGCCAGTACCATCGTGTCCTGCCGTTGCTGACCGACGCCGATGCGGAAGTGCGCGCACAGGCGGCACGCACGATCGGCGATCATCGGCTCGGTGCTCAACGGGACCTCATCCCGCTGCTGAAGGACGCGAGCCCGCGCGTCAGGCGCTTCGCGGCCACGGCGCTGGGCAACGCGACGTCGAACCGTCAGCCCGGAGCGATCGACCCGATCCTCGATCTCCTGCGCGAGACCGGCGAGAGCGATCCGTGGCTGCGCCACGCTGCGACGTACGCGCTGTGGAGCTTCCAGGATCGCGATCGGCTCGTCGCCTTACAGCGCGATCCGAACGTCGACGTGCGCGTGGCAGCCGTCGTCGGGCTGCGGCGTCTGTGGGACGCGCGCGTGGCGGAGTTCCTCGACGACGCCGAGCCGCGCGTGCACACCGAGGCGGCGCGCGCGGTCTACGACCTGCCGCTGATCGCGGCTTTTCCGGCGCTGGCGAAGAAGCTCGCGACGTCGGGGCAGGCACCCAACGCTCTGGCGCGGCGCGCGCTGCACGCGGCCTACCGACTGGGCGGCCCGGACCACGCGCGCACGATCACGGACCTCGCGGCCGACGCCACGGCGCGCGAGAACCTGCGCGCCGAGGCTCTCGAGCTCCTGTCGCGGTGGGAGGATCCGACCGGTCGCGACGGTTTCGACGGCGAATGGCGGCAACACCCCGTGCGCGACGCGTCGTTCCTGCCCGACACGGCGCGCGCGCTGCACGCGCGCGGCCTGGCCGACGCGCCACCGGACATCGCGCGCTCGTGGGTGCGCCTCGTCGAGAAGACGGCCGTCGCCGACATGGCGCCAGCGCTCACCGCGATGGCGCGCGACACTGCGCGGGAAGCACGTTTGCGCGCCGCGGCCATCCACGCTTTGGGCGTGCTGAAGCCCGACGACCTGCAGGCGACCTTGCGCGACCAGCTCTTCGACGCGCAGCCGTCCGTGCGCGCGATGGCGCTCTCCGTGTTCCAGGACGTGTGGCCCGGTGAAGCGTTCCCGCTGCTCGAAGCGGCGCTGGGCGCATCCGTCGCCGAGCGGCGCGTGGCCTACACCGGGTTCGCGCGCATGAAGGACGCGCGCGCGGACGCGGCGCTCGCGAAGGAGCTCGGAAAGCTCGACGCGCAACTCGTGCCGTCCGAAGCCGCGCTCGACCTCGTGATCGCGTGCGAGAAGAGCGCCGATCCCGCGCTGCAGGAGACGCTGAAGGCGCGCAGCGAGCGGCGCACGGCGGGCGACGCGAAGCTCGCGCGCTGGGTCGACGGCTTGTATGGCGGCGACGCCGAGCGCGGCCGCGAGATCTTCCGCGGCAAGAGCGAGCTCGAGTGCTTGCGCTGCCACATGGTCGCGGGCGAGGGCGGCGTCGTCGGCCCCGCTCTCGACGCGGCCGGCACGCGGCTGTCGCGACTCGGGATGGCCGAATCGATCGCCGACCCGAACCGCACGTTCGCGACCGGCTACCAGGGCACCGTCGTGTTCCAGACCGAGGGCGCGCCGGTCGAGGGCGTCGTGATCGAGGACTCCCCCGAGAGGATCGTGCTGCGCCTGGCCGACGGCGCGCAGGTCGACATCCCGCGTGCGCAGATCGAGGGCACCAAGCCGGGCTTGTCGGCGATGCCCGAGAACCTGGTCGAGCACCTCTCGCGCGAGGAGATGCGCGACCTGATCGAATACCTGACGACGCTGCCCCCCGCGGCGCCGCCGACCGCGACACCGCCGGCGGCCACGCCGACCACCCCGAACGGAGCGAAGCAATGACGACGATCGACCGCAGGACCTTGCTGGGCAGCTCGCTGGCGCTAGCGGCGACGGCGCCTCTCGCATCCGCGCGACGTCAAGACGAATGGGGCGATGCCACGTTCGTCTTGCTCGACGACAAGCAGGATTCGGTAGCACGTCCCATCCAGGGCCTGCGCACGAAGTTCGCCTGCAACATCGAGATGTGGGGCTTCGGCACGAACGACCACGCCGAGCGCATCCGCAAGGCCGCGGACATGGGCTTCCAGGGCGTCGAGTTCTGGCCCTGGCGCGGCAAGGACCTCGACGCGCTGGCCAAGGCCGCGAAGGACACGAAGCTCGAGATCACGCAGTTCGTCGGCTGGGGCTTCGACCCGGGACTCAATGACCCCAAGAACCACGACGCGTTCCTGAAGGAGATCGAGGCCTCGTGCGCGACCGCGAACCGGCTCGGCGCGAAGTGGGTGCTGTGCATCGCCGGCAACGACCAGCCCGGCATGACGAAGGAGCAGATGCACCAGAACGTGATCGACGGCCTCAAGAAGGCCGTGCCGATCGCGGAGAAGGCCAATGTCACGCTGATGATCGAGCCGCTCAACACGCGCGTCGACCACCGCGGACACTGCCTCTCGACGTCGCCCGACATGCTGCGCATCGCGAAGGCCGTCGGATCGAAGCACGTCAAGATCTGCTGGGATTTCTACCACCTGCAGGTGACCGAGGGCGATCTCTGCGGTCACTTGAAGGAAGGCATCGACGAGGTCTGCTACATCCAGTTCGCCGACTACCCCGGCCGCCACGAGCCCGGCACCGGCGAGATCGCCTACAACCGGATCTTCCGCGCCGCCGCCGAGCTGGGCTACAAGGGCTGGTGGGGCGCGGAGCTCTCGCCGCTCGAAGGCGAGCAGAAGGCGGCCGAACGCCTGCGCGCCGCGGACGTCTGGTAGACATCGGTGTCAGACACCTTCGCCCGCCGATCGGGACCGCTCACCGGCCGATCGGTTGCGATCCACCGCCGCTCGTCCTTCGCGCGTGAGCAACCCGATCGAGCCGTTCGAAGGCTCTCGGGAGTGCCCTCCGGGGCGCCTGTGAGGCCCGTTCCCGCCCGATAACGCCGCCATAATCCAGCGCGCGCCGGGCGGGATACTCTTTGCTGGGGGTCGAGGGTGACTTGGCGCAGGTCCCCCGGCGGGCCCAAAACCGCTCCTGCGTTCCCGACCGTTCGCGTCGCGAGGAGATCGACCATGTGGAAACCTGTGATTACCGGTGCCGCGCTCGCGTTGGCAGCGTTGAGCTGGCCCGGATTCGGCGGCGACGAGGCCGCGCTCGAGTTCCGCTCGGCGAGGATGTACGTCGAGTACGACGTCACCGCGGGCGAGGCCGTGATGCTCTTCGAGGCCGAGAGCGATGAGAGCCTGGGCGGCGTCGAGGTGCGCACACCCTCGGGCCAGCCGGTCTTCGAGCTGCGCGCACGACCGGGCTCCGGCCTGTCCGAGTTCCGCGTGTCGTCGCAGAAGATGGAGCTCGGCGACCTGCTCGAGACGTACACGCAGGGCGCGTACCACCTGCGCGCGCGCGCCGCGGATGGAAGCACCGTGACGGGGAGCGCCGAGCTCGGGCTGGGCCTGCTCGCGGCGCCGGTCGTGCAGCATCCGCTCGACGGCTCGCGGGATGTGCCGACGACGAACCTCGACGTCAGCTGGGTGCGCGATCCCGGCGCGAGCCGCTACCGCGTCGTCCTCGAGCAGAACGAGAACGACGGCCTGGTCGTGGAGCTGCCCGGATCGGCCGACTCCTTCCGGGTGCCGGACGGCGTGCTGGCCCCGGGCACGCGCACGCGGTGCGAGATCGGCGCGATCGGGCGCAACGGGAACAGCACGGTCGTCGAGGTCGTGTTCCGGACGATGTGAGCGTGAGAAGACCTGAGGGGAATGCACTCCCCGGGCGGGTGACCATCCACGAGGATGGCGCCCGCCTCATTGCATCGGGTCGAATCAACGGGCAGTCCTTTCCGCCTCGAAAGGGCGTGCCATGCGCGTCCTGATCGTCGAAGACTCCGAGCACCTGCGCGAGTCGCTCCGATCCGGTCTCGCGCGCGAGGGCTACGCGGTCGACGTCGCCGGCGACGGGCGCCTCGGGTTGAGCCTGGCGCGCAACAACCCCTACGACGTGCTCGTGCTGGACCTGCTGCTCCCGGAGCTCGACGGGATGAGCGTGCTGGCGCAGTTGCGCGGCGACCCGACCCGGCCGCACGTGCTCGTGCTGACCGCGCGCGACCGCGTCGAGGACCGCGTCCAGGGCCTGCACGCCGGCGCCGACGACTACCTGGTCAAGCCCTTCGCGTTCGACGAGCTCCTGGCGCGCATCCAGAACCTCGTGCGCCGTCGCTACGAGGAGCGCTCGCCCGGCGTGCGCGTCGCGGACCTCTTCGTCGACGTCGTCGCGCGGCGGGCGACGTTCCACGGCAGCGCGCTGGACCTGACGGCGCGCGAGTACGCGCTGCTCGAGTACCTCGCGCTGCGCAAGGGCCACACCGTCAGCCGCGAGGAGATCGAGGACCACATCTACGGCGTCAACAAGCTGCCGGCCAGCAACGCGGTCGACTCCACGATCTGCATCCTGCGCACGAAGCTCGGCCCCGACGGCAAGGACCTGATCCGCACGCGCCGCGGCCAAGGCTACGTCCTCGAAGAGCCGCGGCCGTGAAGTCGATCCGCTCCTACCTGCTGAAGCGGCTCGTGGGCGGGACTGCGCTCGTCCTGGCCGCAGCGGGGACCGCGATCTACCTGGTCGTCGCGCGCTCGCTGGAGGCGCAGTTCGACCGCGGCCTCGACGACCGCCTGCTGGGTTTCGCTTCGATCCTGTTCCAGGTCGGCGAGGAGGTCGAGTTCGAGTTCTCGCAGGAGCTCATGCCGGAGTACGCGCTTGGTCCGGCCGCGTCCTACTTCGAGCTGCGCTTCGAGGACGGCAGCCTGCTCGAGCGTTCCGACTCGCTGGTCGGCGCAGACCTGGCCATCCGGCCGGGGATGACGAGCGAGCCGATGCACTGGACCGCGCCGCTGCCCGACGGGCGCAAGGGTCGCTACGCGGCGCGTGTCGTGCAGGTGCACCACGTGTACCCCGAGGAAGGACCCGATCGGCCGCGCGCCAAGGTCGTGCGCATCGCGGTCGCGAGCGGGCTCGAGGAACTCGTCGCGGCCGAACGCGCGATGCTGGCGAGCTGCATCGGCGTGGGCTGCGCCGTGCTCGCGCTGATCGGATTCGTGGCCTGGACGGCGGTGAAGCGCGGGCTCGAGCCGACGATCCGCTTCGGCGCGACCCTCGACGCGATCCGGATGGACGACCTGCCCGAGTCGCTGGACGTCGGCCCCATGCCGCAGGAGCTGGCGCCGGTCGCGCAGAAGACCGATGCGCTCGTCCGCCGCGCCGACGCCGCGCTGCGCCGCGAGCGGCGCACCACCGCCGACATCGCGCACGAGCTGCGCACGCCCATCAGCGAGATCCTGACCGTGTCCGAGGTCGCGCTGCGCGACGGGCACGATCCGGCCGCGGCGCGGCGCGCGCTGTCGACCGTGCGCGACGTCGCCTGGCGGATGGGCCGCTCCGTGTTCACGTTGCTCAAGCTGGCACGCCTCGAGATGGGCGCCGAATCCTTCGAGCGCGAGAGCATCGCCGTGGCCGAGATCGTCCGGGACTCGCTGCGCTCGCTCAACGCCCTGTCGCAGGAGCGCGAGGTCCGCTGCGTGAACCACGTGGCCGAGTCCGATCGCGTCGAAGGCGACCGCGAGGCCGTGCGCATCGTGATCTCGAACCTGCTCAGCAACGCGCTCTACTACGGCCCGCCGCGCGGGACGGTGGAGTGCCGGCTCGAGCTCTCGAGCGCAGGCTGGCGCTTTTCCGTCGAGAACGAGGCGCCCGACCTGCGCCACGAAGACCTGGCCGCGCTGACGGACCCCTTCTGGCGCAAGGACCGTGCGCGCACGGACCGCAGTCGCGCCGGATTGGGCCTGGCGCTGTCGCGCGCGCTGGCCGAGCGCAGCGGGATGGCACTCGACTTCGAGCTGGAGTCAGGCCTGTTCCGCGCGATCCTTGGCAATCACCGGTCGGCGACACCGAGCGGTCGCCAGGCGCGGGACAGCCTGCGCGTTTGAGGAGACGCGGCCGTCAACCGGCGACGATGGGTTGGTGCGCTGCTTCCCACGCGCCCATGCCGCCGGCCAGGTCCTCGATGCGCTCGAAGCCCGCGGCCTCGAGCAGGCTGGCGGCGATCACGCTGCGGTAGCCGCCCGCGCAGTGCACGACGATGCGCTGGTCCCGCGGCAGCTCCGCGGTGCCCGTGACGAGCTCGTCGAGCGGCACGAAACGGCTCTGCGCGATGCGCTTCTGGGCGCGCTCGCCCGGCTGACGCACGTCGAGCACGACCGGCGCACCGGGTGCGGCCAGCTCAGCCGCCAGCGAATCGGCCGTGTGGCGCCGGAAGCCGCGCACGAGGTCGGGCCGGACGTGCGCGAGAGCTTCGTAACCACCGCGCGCAAAGCCGCACACGTTCTCGAGGCCGATGCGACCGAGGCGCAGGGCGGCCTCGCGCTCGCGTCCAGGCGGCGCGACCAGCACGATCGGCCGCGCGCGGTCGAGCAGCGTGCCGCACCAGTGCGCGTACTTGCCGGAGAGTCCTACGCTCACGCTGCCGGCGATGTGGCCGCGCGCGAAGTCCTCGGGCTCGCGCACGTCGAGCAGGATCGCGCCCGATTCTCGCGCCGCCAGCACGGCGTCGGGCTCGAGCGGCGCGAGCGAGTGCTCGAGCACCTCGTCCAGCGTCTCGCGCGCGCTCTGGTTCGCGCGCGCCGCGTGCGGGAAGTAGATCGGCGCGCGCGGCAGGTCGGCCGTGGCCAGCGCGACGAAGCGCTCCTTCGTCATGGGCTGCAGCGCCCAGTTCAGCGCCTTCTGCTGCCCCAGCGTGCCGCTGCGCTCGTTCGAGATGTTCTTGCCGCACGCCGAGCCCGCGCCGTGCGCCGGGTAGACGATCGTCTCGTCCGGCAGCGGCGCGATCTTGTCGCGCAGCGATTCGTACAGCATCCCGGCCAGCCCGGCCGCCGTGAGACCCTGCGCCGCCATCAAGTCGGGCCGTCCCACGTCGCCCAGGAACAGCGTGTCGCCGGTCAACACCGCTTGCGGGCGGACGCGGTCGCGCTCGAGGTCGAAGACCAGGATGCAGATGCCCTCGGGCGTGTGCCCGGGCGTCTCGAGGACGCGCAGCAGCACGGAGCCGAGCTCGATCTCGTCTCCGTCCGACAGCGGCTGGAAGTCGTACTCGGCGCGCGCGCGCGCGCCCATCGCGAGCCGCGCGCCCGTGCGGCGCGCCAGCTCGATGTTCCCCGCCACGAAATCGGCGTGGATGTGCGTCAGGATCACGTAGCGGATCGTGAGCCCGCGCTTCGCCGCGTCCTCGACGTAGACCTCGACGTCGCGGCGCGGATCGACGACCGCAGCCGTGCCGGTGCGCTCGTCGCCGATCAGGTAGGAGGCGTGCGAGAGGCAGGCCAAATAGTGCTGCTCGAGGATCATGCGGGCTCCGCCGGGCCCGATCCTAGTCGGGATCCAGGTCTCCGGGAACGCTGCGCCCGATCGAGCCGGGAATCCGCGCCACCGGGCGACAAGCGCAGGGTTCCAGGACATCCTGTCCCGAGTCCCCCATGAACACCGCCCTCCGAACCGCCGCTGCCCTCCTCCTCCTGGCTCCGAGCGTGCGCCTCGCCGCGATACCCGCCGCCGGCGGGATCACGTGGCAGACGTCGTGGGAAAAGACCTTCGAGCGCGCCGCGGCCGAGAAGAAGCTCGTCTTCCTGGCGGTGAACATGGACGGCGAGCGCGCCAACGACCGGCTCGTCGAGAAGGTCTACCGCGACAAGCTCGTGCTCGACCTGGCCGGGCGCACGCTGAACCTCGTCGCCTCGGCGACGGAACACGCCGGCATCGAGAAGCCCTGCCCGCGCTTCGACGGCGTGCGCTGCCAGGACCACCGACGCATCGACGCGGCTGCGCGCAAGGAAGTGCTCAAGGCCGACGCGCAGGGCCTCGTCGTCGCGCCGCAGCACGTGTTCCTCGCGCCCGACGGCAAGGTCGTGCTGTCCGTGCCCTACGAGATCGACGCGGGCGAGCTGGTCTGGTGCTTCGTCAGCGCGTTGCAGAAGCTCGACCCCGCGACGGCGCCGCCGATGCCCGCGTCGGCGCGCATGCCCAAGCGCGTGATCGTCGGCGGCACGTACGACCCGTCCGGCGAAGGCCAGGGCGGATCGCTCGTCCCGCCCACGACGAAGGAGGTGCAGGAGCTCCTCTCGTACATCAAGAAGGGCGGCATGGGCGAGGAGCGCATGGCCGCGCTGCGGCGCCTTGTCCTGTCCGACGACCCGGACGCGGTCGCGTTCATCGGCCAGGAGCTGAAGAGCAGCGGCTACGGCGGCGGCGGTGCAGGCGGTGCCGGCGGCAAAGGCGGTGGCGCGGGTGGCGGCGCCGGCGGACGCGGTGCCGGTGGCGACCAGCGGCACCTCTTGATCCTGCGCGCGATCGGGATGCTCGCGCCGCCGGCGTACTGGGAGATGGTCAGCGAGTTCCTCGACAACAACGACGAGGGTCTGCGACGCGAGGCCGCCGTCGCGCTCGAGCAGCTGGCCGCGCGCGAAGCCGTGCCGGCGCTGACCAAGGCGCTCAACGCCGAGAAGGAGCCCGGCCACCAGAAGGATCTGCTGCGCGCGCTGGGCGCGTGCGGCGCGGCCGACGCGAAGACGCGCGCGCTGCTCGTGAAGCGCGCCAAGAGCGACAAGCAGAGCCTGGTCCGGGCCAACGCGTACCTGGCCCTGGCTTGGAGCGCGTCCGACCCCGACGTCAGGGCGCTCCTGCGCGCGACGCTCGAGAAGGGCGACGACCTGGACCGGGCCGCGGCGGCGCTGGCGGTCGGGATCGCACGCGACCCGGCCTGGATCACGATCCTGGAGACGGCCGCCGCGGTGGCGCAGGACCCCGGCACGAAGGCCGCCATCCAAGCGGCCCGTGGCGTGCTGGACGGTGCGGCGCTCTCGACCTTGCGCGAGCAAGTCGTACGCGTGGCCCGCGACGAAGTGGTGCGCGAGCGGATCTTCGGACGGGCGCCGCAGGGGTCGGGACGCTAGCCTCAGCGCCTTCCCTCCCCCCTCGGCCGGATCCCTGCCCCAATCCACGCCGCCATGAAGTCCAAAGTCACTGCGCCCGCCATCGCCCTCCTGGTCGTCGCGATCCTGAGCGTGCTGTTGTTCATCGTCAGCCTCTTCGGCAACGCGTTCAACGAAGCGCTGCTCGAGTGGGCGGAGAAGTCGGACATGCCGCCCGAGCAGCTCGAGCAGTTCCGCAGCATGTCGATGCAGGGTGCGGGCGGTGCGCTGTCGTTTTTCTTCATGGGACTGCACATCGTCGGCACCGTGGTGATCGCCCTGGGCGCGCTGCGGATGAAGAACCTGCAGAGCTACGGACTCGCGGTGACGGCCAGCATCCTGGCGATGATCCCGTGCACGAGCGGCTGCTGCTGCATCATCGGCCTGCCTGTCGGCATCTGGGCGCTGATCGTGCTCATGGACAAGGACGTCAGGGCCGCCTTCGGCGCGCCACAACCGCCGCCGCTGTAGACAGCGGTGTCAGACACCTTGTCCCGCCGTCCGCGCGTCAGCGCGTGCCGACGGCGATCGCCACGACCAGGCCGGTGAGCCTGGGCGTCGCGCGCGCGAGGCGCGGGTGCCGCGCCGTGCCATTCACCGCTCCTCCGACTCGGTCGGAGACAGCGCCCTGGATCTCCGCGCGCGCAAGTCGGCCAGCTTCGGTAGCACGGCACCGCGCGGGGCCACGCGCTCGCGCCAGACGGGCAGCGCCGATAGCAGGCGTTCCTCGCCGCGGATGCGTTGGGCCAGGATCGAGGAGTTCAGGACGTTCAGGACGACCCACGAGATCCACGCGCCGCCGAGCAGAGGAATCGACAGGAACTCGAGGCTGACCGCGAGGTAGTTCGGGTGTCGCACGAAGCGGTACGGCCCGTGCGTGACGATCGGCACGGCCGGATCCACGACGGCGCGCGCGTTCCAGGCCCGGCCCAGCGCGCGCTTCGTCCACGCGCGAACGACCTGGCCCAGGGCCAGACCGATCGCGCCGGCGACGACGGCCAGCACGGGAACGTGAGGTCGCAGCGCGAACGCTTCGACCGCCGGCGCCACGATCAGCGCCGCATGCAGCGCGATCATCGCGCTCCAGGCCAGCGACCCGTTCGCGGCGTGCGGCAGCACACCGCCGTGACGCGCGCGCGCAACGGCCAGGTGCCTGCGGTTGACGACCAGCTCGTGCAGCTTCTGCGCCGCGATCAGCGCCAGCATGACGCTGAAGACGACCGGGCTCACGCGCGGCGTCCGTTCCAGTCGAGCAGCAGCATCTCGAGCGAGAGGCCCGGCCCGATCGCCATGACGAACGCTTCCTTGCCGTCCGGCAGGCTGGGCACGGCGCGCAGCGCCAGCTCGAGCACGCTCAGGATCGAAGCTGAGGACAGGTTGCCGAAACGCCGCAGGGACTCGCGCGAGAAGCGTGTGGCCTCGTCGTCGAGCGCGTGCATGAGCGTATACGCCTCGAGGATCTTGCGGCCTCCCGGGTGGATCAGGTGCAGACCCACGTCGCTCATCTCGCGCCCGTGGTCCTCGAGGAACCGCTGCATGGCCTGCGGCAGGTTCGTCACGAGCAGCTGCGGCAGCTCGCGCTGCAGGATGATCTGCATCCCGTGGTCGCCGACGTGGAAGCCCATCGTCCCTTGCGAGTTCGCGATCAGGTGCGAACCGACCGCATGGATGCGCGGCCCTGGCCCGTCGGGCAGGACGAGCGCCGCCGCCGCACCGTCGCCGAACAGGACGGACGCGACCAGGTTCGCGCGCGACAGATCCTTGCGGACGTGCGAGTAGGAGCACAGCTCGACCGCCACGACGAGCACGCGCATCCCGGTCGAGGCCAGCGTGCCGGCCAGACCGAGCCCCAGCGCGCCGGCCGCGCAGCCGCTCTCCGTGATCGGGATGCGACGCACGTCGGGCCGCAAGCCGAGGAGGGGCGCGAGCGCAACGTCGATCGCCGGGATCGAGATCCCGGTGCACGACACGTCGATGATGACGTCGACATCGGCGGCGGAGATTCCGGCGCGCTCGATCGCCTCGCGGCAGGCGCGCGCCGCGAGCAGCGCGGCCGCCTGTCGGTAGCGCTCGTTCCGGCCCGTGAAGTCGCCGGCCTCGATCAGGTCTGCGATCGGCGGCACGATGTAGCGCGTCTCCACGCCGGAGCGCTCGACGAGGCTGCGCACGACGGCCGGGTCCTCGTCCGGGAAGAGTCGCGTCAACAGGGCGACGCCGGCTTCCCGGTCGATGCACACGTCGGGGAACGCGCACGCGACGGAGGCCAGGTGCGCACCGGGTCGGGGAGCCAGGATCATGAGGGTCTCTGCGCTCCTCGGCCTGGGACGCGCGCTGCGCACAGACTCTACGACGAGCCTGCCAACAGCGCTCGCGATCGCGATATCGAGCCGGCAACCGCCGGTCTACCGCCGCACGCTGGGGTTCGCGCTGCGCTGGACCAGATCGCGCAGTGCGTCCGCGAACGCATCCACGTCGGCCTCGGTCGTGTCGAACGAGCACATCCAGCGCACGACCGGGCCCTCTTCGTCCCAGACGTAGAAGAACGAGTGGCGCTGAAGCGGCTCGACGACGGCGCGCGGCAGGCGCGCGAAGACGCCGTTGGCCTGCGTCGGGTGCACGATCTCGACGCCCGGGATGCCGCGCGTGCGCTCGGCCAGGCGGCGCGCCATGCGGTTCGCGCCCAGCGCGTTCGCGCGCCACAGGTCGCCTTCGAGCAGCCGCGCGAGCTGCGCCGCGACGAAGCGCATCTTCGAGGCCAGCTGCATGCCCTGCTTGCGCAGGAAGCGGAACTCCTCGCCCAGCTCGGGGCGCAGGAACACGACCGCCTCGGCCGCCATCGCGCCGTTCTTCGTGCCGCCGAACGACAGCACGTCGACGCCCGCGTCCGTCGTCAGCGCGCGCAACGGCACGTCGAGCCCCGCGGCCGCGTTCGAGAGGCGCGCGCCGTCGACGTGCAGGAACAGGCCGTTCGCGTGCGCGGCGCGCGCCAGCTCGGCGATCTCGGCCGGCGCGTACACCGTGCCGACCTCGGTCGACTGCGTGATCGAGACGACGCGCGGCTGCACGTGGTGCTGGTCGCGCAGGCCCTTCAGGCGCGCCGTGATGTCGTCGGGACGGAGCTTGCCGTCGGCCGTCGGCACGAGCAGCAGCTTCGAGCCCAGAAAGCGCTCGGGCGCGCCGCACTCGTCGACGGACACGTGGGCCTGCTCGGCGCAGATGACGGCCTCGTACGGCTTCAGCATCGCCGAGAAGCCCAGCACGTTGGCGCCCGTGCCGCCGAAGACCGCGAAAGCGCGCGCGCCCGGGCCGAAGTGCTCGCGGAAGCGCTCCTCCATCGCGCGCGTCCAGGGATCGTCGCCGTAGGCGCGCACGTGGCCGGCGTTCGCGGCGGCGATGGCCGCGAGGACCTCGGGGTGGACCGGCGCGTTGTTGTCGCTGGCGAAGGAGTGCGGGGGGCGCATCCCGTGAGCTTCCCGCAGCCGCGGCCTCACCGCAACCGTGCGAGGGCGGCATCGAGCGGGGCGTCGCCCCGCCCGACGAGGTCGCCCGGCGCAGGCAGCACGAGGACGTCGGGCTGCACGCCGCGACCTTCGAACAGCTTCCCGTCGACGCGGTAGGAGACCATCGTCGAGAGCCGCACGGAGATCCCGACGTTCGCCAGGTAGATCTCGCGTGCTCGCCCGCTGCCCCCGCCGCTGGGCGTGCCGACGAGCGTCACGTTCGGCAGCTGCTCGAGCGCGGCGAGGAAGATGTCCGTCGCGCTGAAGCACGCACTGTCGAGCAGGATCACGACGGGCCCGGCGAACGACCACGCGGGCGGCGCCTCGCCCCGATCCAGCACGAAGTAGTGCCACGCCGATCGAGGCAGTTCCTTGGGAACCCACTCGGGCTCGAACTTGTTCGCGCACTCCTGGATCGCCTTCCGCGCGGCTTCGGACCAACCGCTCCAGGCCGTGGGATACATGTAACGGTCCGCGAGCCAGCCTCCGGCCCGTTCGCGGTCGTCCCCGGGCGCCAAGACGCGTGCCGCGACGTTGACGACACGCGGCGGATCCTTTGCACCCGCGAGGTAGGGGTAGATGCGCAGCAGGAGGTCGCGCTTGCCCCCTCCGTTCCCGCGCACGTCGATCACCAGGGCGCGTGCGTCGCGGAAACCCTCGAGCGACCGGAGGACCCCATCGACGAAACGCGTGTCGGCGTCCATCGTCTGGATGCGCAAGTACCCGATGTTCCCGGCGAGGAGCCGCGAAGCCCGCATCGGCCAGATCCCCGTGGAGTACTTCCCTTCGCGAGTGCCCACCTCCAGATGCTTCGTGCTGCGGCCGTCGAGCGAACGCAGCTCCACGTCGACCGTCTCCTTCGCGGGAAGACCGGCCTCGGCTCGGACGTGGGCCACGTAGCGGAGATCGCGCAGGCATTGCCTACGGACGAAGTGCGGAGAGCCGTGCGCGACGCCGGCCGACGCGTACTCCAGCCAGCGCTCGAGCGGCACGCCGTCAATGGCGACGACGATCGGATGCTCGTCGTCGAACAGCTTGGCTTTTCCTTGAGGAGGCGCGACCGCCACGATGCCCGCATCCGTCTCCTCCAGGTGGAACGGCAAGCAACCCATGCGACGCTGCTGGTCGAGGCCCACGACGCGGCTGTGCCCGTCGCCGAACAGAGCCAGCAGCTCCTGGATGCGCGCTGTGAACGCGGGCCGCAGCACGCGATCGGGACAGGCCAGCCTCACGGCGTCGAATGCCGCTGCGACGTCGACGCCGAGACGGTCACGGTAGGCGAAGCCGGAGCGCACCGCCGCCTCGAGCTGGTCGAGATCACGCAGCATGCTCGCCCGGTCGAGCTCCGTTCCCGGTCCGACGAGCGCGCGCGCGAGAGCCGCGTACCGCGGGTCGGGCTTCGTCGCGTGCTCGCGCTGCGTGCGCTCGACGTAGCCGCCCGAAGAGCCGGCTTTCCGCAGAGCCTCGCGATTCGCCTCGGTCATCGGGACGTCGGGTCGCAGCGTGACCGCGCCGCTCTTCTCGTCGCGCAGACTCAGCGTGACGGTCTTGCCCGGTGGATGCTGCATCCCGGTCAACACTTCGACGAGGTCCTCGGCGAAGCGCTTATGCCAACGGTCCGGCCACATCTCGCGGCAGTAGGCGAGGATGTCCTCCACCTTGTTTCCGTCGATCGAGAGCAGCGCGTACCACGTGCCGTCCAGCTCGACCTGCGGCGCGTCGTCCTCCCAGCGCATGGCGGCGTACGGCGCGCGACGCTCCGCATCCTGCGCGTGAGCGGGCGGAGCGAGGACCATCGCGGCGAGCAGGACGCACAGGCTGTACCGGAGGCGTGAAGCGGCGGGCATCTGGATTCCTCGCCTGCAATCGTGTCTCCTCTCCCCGCAAAATGGCAACCGCGGCCGGGCGCCGCGCAGGACGCAGGTCACGAAGGGAGCGGCACCGTGCACGAAATCCGCATGCAACACCCGGGCAAGAACGCGCTCGGGAGCGAACTGATCGACTGGCTGGACCAGGAGCTGCGGCGCGCGGGCGACGAGCCGATCCTGCTGACCGGCACGGGCGACTCGTTCTCGGCCGGCCTGAACCTGCGCGAAGTCGCGGGGCACGACATGGCCGGGATGGAGGGCATGCTGCGACGGCTCGACCGGCTGTACACGCGGCTTTTCCTGCACCCCGCGCCCACGGTCGCGTTCGTCAACGGCCCCGCGATTGCGGGCGGCTGCATCCTGATGTTGATGTGCGACTGGCGCGTCGCCCTGTCCGAGTCCGAGCCCGACGCGTCGCGCTCCAGGGCGCGCATCGGGATCAACGAAGTGGCGCTGGGCGCGTGCATGCCGCCTGTCACGCTCAACATCGTCCGGCGGCGCCTTTCGCCGCACGTGCTCGAGCGCATCGTGCTGGGCGCGCAGCTCCACTCGCCGGCCGACGCGCTGGCCCTGGGCATGCTCGACGAGGTCAGCACGGATCCGCTGGTCGCGCACAAGCGTCTGGAGATGTTGGCCGCGCATCCGCGGGAAGCGTACGCAGCGACAAAGCGCGCTTTGCGCACGGGCATGACCGCGGTCACCGCCGAGGACGAGCGCCGCTTCCGCGAGGTGGAGCTGCCTCTGTGGACCTCGAAGGCGATGAAGGAGCGGTTGCAAGCCGTCCTGAACCGCAAGTGAGGGGTACGGTGCCAGGGTACGGTGCCAGGCACGATTCCGACAGCCTCGCGACGACGTTGACCGCCGCAGCTACGAGCGAAACCGTCGCGATCGTTCCTGGCACCGTCCCCAGCGCAGCGAAGCTGTCGAAGTCGTTCCTGGCACCGTATCGACACGCTCAGCTCGGGGTTCGCCCGCGTCCGTTGGCGCGTGCGAGCACGTCGGCCAGATGCGCCGGGTCCACCGGCTTCACGAGGTGGTGGTCGAAGCCGGCCTGCGCCGACAGGTCGCGGTCGGCGCTGCTGCCGAAGCCTGTCAGCGCCACGAGCATCGCGCTGCTGCCCGGCATCTTGCGCAGGTGGCGCGCGACCTCGTAGCCGTTCATGCCGGGCATGCGGATGTCGCACAGCACGAGCTGCGGGTCGAACCGCTCCGCCGTGTCGAGGCCGGCTTCCCCGCGGTAGACGGTGCGCACGTCGTGCCCTTCCAGGCGCAACAGCATCCCGAGGCTCTCGGCCGAGTCCTCGTTGTCGTCGATCACGAGGACGCGCAACGCCGTCGACGCGGCGCCGGCCGGCGCGTTCTGGGCGCTGCCGCCGGAACCATTCGACCGCGCGCGCGGCGCCGGCGCGGAGGGCAACCTCACGACGAACTCGCTGCCGCGACCGACGCCGTCGCTGATCGCCTCGACGGTCCCGCCGTGCATCTCCACGAGGCGCTTCACCAGCGTCAAGCCGATGCCGAGCCCGCCTTCGCCGCGGTCCGTGCGCAGGTGTCCCTGGAGGAACAGGTCCCATACACGCGGCAGCATCTCGGGCGCGATCCCCTCGCCCGTGTCGCGCACGCTGATCCGCACTTCCGGTCCAACGACCTCGGCCGTGAGCCAGATGTGCGATTCCCGGTCGCTGTACTTGCTGGCGTTGTTCAGCAGGTTCGACACGACCTGGGCCAGCCGCACGGGGTCGCCTTCGACCCACATCGGCTCGGAAGGCAGCGTGATCGCCAGGTGCTGGTCCTTGTTCTGGATCCAGGGCAGCGCGACGTCGCAGACCTGCCGCAACACATCGCGGATGTCTGTCCGCTCGGTGCGCAGGCTCAGCTTGCCCTGGCTGATCCGGCTGACGTCGAGCAGGTCATCGACCAGCCGCACGAGGTGCTCGACCTGTCGATCCATGATCTCGACGACTCGCTCGGTGTCGGGCTTTTCGCAGGTCTTGAGCACCTCGAGCCCGTTGCGCAGCGGCGCCAGCGGATTGCGCAGCTCGTGCGCCAGCAGCGCGATGAACTCGTCCTTGCGCCGGCTCTCCTCGCGCTGCTCCTGCTCGGCCTCCTTGCGCGAGTGGATGTCGTGGTTCATCCCGACCCATTCGCGCACGTTGCCGCCCTCGTCGAGCACGGGCACGGCGCGCGCCACGCTCCAACGGTAGCCGCCGCGGGCCGTGCGCAAGCGGTACTCGACCTGGATCGGGCGCACGTTCTGCACGCAGTCCATCCATTGGACGCGCACGCGCTCGCGGTCGTCGGGGTGCAGTGCTTCGAGCCAGCCCATGCCGCGCAGCTCCTCGACCGTCTGCCCCGTGAACTGCCTCCAGGTCGGCGAGTCCTCCTCGACCGTGCCGTCGCCGCGCGCCGTCCACACGATCTGCGACGCAGCCTGCACGAGCGACCGGAACCGTTCCGTGCTGCGCTCCAGGTCGCGCTGCGCCTGGCGTCGCTCCGACACGTCGCGCACGACGAGGACGACGCCCAGGTCGGTCCCGTCCTGGGCCCGGATGCTGGCGGCCGTCGCCTCGATCGGCCGCACCACGCCGTCGGCGAGCCGGATCACGGTGTCGGGCGGCGTGCGCACGACGCCGCGCTCGCGCTGGGCCGACGTGGCCGGGTTCTCGATGGTCGCGCCGGTCGATTCGGAGACGCACTCCAGGACCTCGTCGAAGCCCTGGCCGAGCCGCTCCGGACCGATGCCCGTCACCGCCACCGTCGCCTCGTTCAGGAACGTCAAGCGCCCGCGCGGCCCGGTGACGAGCACGGCGTCGCCGATGCTCGAGAGCGTCACGCGGAAGCGTTCCTCGGCGTCAGCCGCGTCGCGCGCCGCACGCTCCCGCAGGTTGTCGAAGCGCCGCACGAGGTGGAAGACGAGGCCGATCAGCAGCAGGGCCGAGATCCCCACGATCAACCCGGTGGTCTGCGCCGTGTCGAAGCTCCTCCGCGCGACCGCGAGCCGCTCTTCCAGGAGAGCGCCTTCGTTCTCCTCCATCTCGCTGATCACCTGCCGCACGGCGTCCATGAGGCGGCGGCCCTCGCCGATTCCCACGACGCGGGCTGCGGCAGCGGTGTCCCCACCTCGAGCCGCGTCGACGACTTCGCCCAGGGCGACCGAGCGCGCGCGGACGGCATGGCGCAGGCGGTCCACGAGCGCGCGCTGCGACTCGTTGTCCTGCGTCAGCAGCTCGAGCTGGTACAGGCGCTCCTCGAACGCTTCGTTGGCGCTCTCGTACGGCGCCAGATGCGCCTCGTCGCCCGTGATCGCGTACCCGCGCGCGCCCGACTCGGCATCCAGGAGCGTGACGTGCACGGACCCCAGCTGCGCCATGAACCGGTAGGTGTGCGCGACGATCCCCTGGCTCTCGTGCAGGAGCCGCGTGTGGCGATAGCCCAGCGCCGTGCTCGCGCCGATCACGACCATCAACACCACGAAACCGATCTTGATCGGCAGGTTCAGACCGGCCCGCGGGGCCAGCCCGAGGGGACGCAGCAGGCCGGCCACGGCCGAGGGTTCAGGGTCAGGGACGTCGGGCATGCAGGTGCACTGTGCTTCGATCCAGCCTACGACGGTTGGCGCGGATCAGCACGCGCTGGACGGGGCGTGAGACGCATCGCGATCCGGTCGGCATCGGCGAGTTCCTGCGGAGCGAAATCGGGGGCGCCTCCGAGCGTCACGATGCGGGCGGCCAGCCGCTGCGCTTGACCGAGCTCCCTGCGCGCGTGCTCGAGCAATTCGTCCGCCATGGAACCCGCACCCAGGTCCTTGGCGGCGAAGTACTGCCCCTTGTGGCGCAAGTAGCCGGCGACTTCGTGCCCGAGTGCGTCGTTGAGCACGGCCAGGATCGGATCCGCCACTTCTGCCGCGGGTCGAACAGCCTCCCGCACGCCGCTGCGGGCGTGTCTCACCGGACACCGAGCGGGGACTTGAGGAGCCCGGCCAGGTCGTCGGCGTGTTCCTCCTCGACGGCCAGGATCTCCTCGATCAGGTTGCGCGTTGTCGGGTCGTCCTCGCCCAGGAAGCGGATGATCAAGCGGTACGAGTCGATCGCGATGCGCTCGGCGATCAGGTTCTCGCGGATCATCTCCTGGAGGCTCGAGCCCGCGACGTAGTCGGCATGGCTGCGCGCGACGAGCGTGTCCGGCGCGAAGTCCGGTTCGCCGCCAAGCTGCACGATGCGCGCCGCGATCTGGTCCGCGTGGCCAAGTTCCTGCCCGGCGTGCTCCAGGAACTCGGCTGCGACGGCCTCGGCGTTCAGGCCCGTCGCGATGAAGTGGTGGCGCTTGTAGCGCAGGTAGCAGACGAGCTCGGTGGCCAGCGCGCCGTCGAGCAGCGCCAGGACCTTGCGGCGGTCGGCCGTGTATCCGTTCGTGACCGCCCCGCGCTCGGGATGGCTGCGCGCCTGGGCCCGAATAGCCTCCATCTCGGCTGAGAACGTGGGTCCGTGCAAGACGCTGGTCATGGTTGGGGCTCGGTGTGGGGTGGCCGCGGCGGGCCGGCGCTGGCGACGACGTCGCTCGACGCCGTACGCCTCGAGAGATGGCAAGTGGCGTGCCGGCGACGGCCGGCTGCGGGGCCGCGCCGGGCTACGCACGCAGCGGGAAACGCAGGCGCAGGGCCGAGGATCGCCCGGGCCGGCCCCAGACCTCGAAATCGCCGCCGTGGCTCAGGACGAGGTCTTCGGCCAGGCCGAACCCCATCGAGCTCTCCATGCGCGCCGGCCCGACGTTCTGCTGCATGAAGTTCGTCGCGTCCGAGCGATCGTCCGGCACGGAGCCGTTGGCGCTGCAGCGCATCTCGATCAGCACGTGGCCATCCTGCTCGGTCACCTGGAGGGCCGCTTCGTCCGTGGGCTTCCCGCGGGCGTCGTTCTCGACGGCGACGTACGCGCGCCAGACGAAACCGATCAGGTCCGGATCCAGCCCGACGAGCGTCTCGCCCGGCGCGACGCCGCGCACCTGTCCTCGGCCGCCGGCGTCCATCAGCACCGACTTCGCGAGAGGCAGGACGTCCGTCGAGCCCGCGTGCAGGGGCCGGCTCGCCAGGCCCGTGGCGGTCGCCAGCAGCTGGATCATGCGCGCCGCGCGCATCGCGTTCGTGCGGATGCGCCGCCCGAGCTCGCGCACCTCCGGGCCCTGCGCTCCCGCACCCGGCTGAGCGCCGTCTTGATCATGAGCACTCGCCACCCCGGCCTGGCCCGACTCGAGTATGCAGGCGTAGTTGACGATGCTGCCGAGCGGCGCTCCCAGGTCATGGGAGAAGGACTTGTGCACGCGCTTCAGGAAACGGGCGAGAGCCTGAGGGGCTACCGCGCTCAGGTCGTCGCGCGTTTCCATGTCGCTTGGGCTCCGATCGATTCAGGTTGTAGAGCAGGAAGGGACCGCCAGGAAGCAGGCAGCACGGGACGAGCGTGCAGCCTCGAGGAATCGAGCTTCACCGCGACGCAAGCGGCCCGAGGCCGCGCAAGCGCGGTCTGCGGGCGAAGGCTTGCGATCGGTCAGGGAACCGGCGTTCTCTTGCCGGTCACGAGGCTGACGAGCAGCGAGAGCACGAAGAGGACCACGAACACCCAGAACAGGGTGGAGGCGATCCCGGAGGCGGTGCCCGCGATGCCGCCGAAACCCAAGAGGGCGGCGATCAGCGCGATGATCAAGAAGGCGATGGCCCAGCGGAGCATGGCAGTTTCCCGTGGTGTGGAAGTGGATGGATGGGCAGGTGTGGGAGCGCTGCTGCGCCCGCTCGACCCGCTCCACAGGGACCTCGAGCATCTTGTGTGCCAACGGCTCCAGCCTCCGCGGGGGTGGCATGCCCGCCCGCCCGCTGCAAAGGGAACAATCTGCACTTCCACACCCCTCGCAGCCGGGGCTTTCGAGCCCGTACGGGCATGGAATCCCTCACGCACCGGTGCGGCCCCGGCACGCTCGCAGCTGCCTCAGGAACCGGCCGCCTCGTACACGTTCAGCCGGTTGTAGAGCGTCTTCAGGCTGATCCCGAGCACGCGCGCCGCCTCGCGCTTGTCGCCGTCGACCTGCCCCAGCGTGGCGGTGATCAGCAGGCGCTCGGCGTCGGCGATCGACGTCCCGACGAGGATCGAGATCACGCCGGCCGCCTGCGCCGCCGCGCGCTCCGTCCCCGCGACGGCGTCGACGTGGCGCAGCTCGTTGTCGGCCAGGATGTACGCGCGCTGGACGGCGTTGCGCAGCTCGCGCGCGTTCCCGCGCCATTCGCGCCGCTCGAGCAGCGCCAAGGCGCCCTGGGCCCAGCGCTTGTCCGTGCCGTGCGACTTGTTGTGGCCCTGCAGGAAGTACTCGGCCAGCAGCGCGACGTCGCCGGTGCGCTCGCGCAGCGGCGGCAGCCGGATCGGGAAGACGGCCAGGCGGAAGAACAGGTCCTCGCGCAGCTTGCCGTCGCGGATCGCCACGTCGGGCTCGCGGTTCGTCGCCGCCAGGACGCGCACGTTCGTCTGGATCGGCGTCGTGCCGCCGACGCGCTGGACCTGACCCGTCTCGAGCACGCGCAGCAGCTTGACCTGCAATTGCGCCGGCATCTCGGTGATCTCGTCCAGGAAGAGCGTGCCGCCGTCCGCGCGCTCGAAAAAGCCGCGGTGTTGACGGTCGGCGCCCGTGAAGCTGCCCTTCTCGTGGCCGAAGAGCTCGCTCTCGATCAGGTTCTCGGGCACCGCGCCGCAGTTCACGGCGACCAGCGGCATTTCCTTGCGACGGCTCAGCTCGTGCAGCGCCTGCGCCACGATCTCCTTGCCGGTCCCGCTCTCGCCCTGGATCAGCACGCTGGCGTCCGTCGGCGCGACGCGCTCGATCATGTCGAAGACAGGCTGCATCGCCGGCGAGCGCCCGATGATCGGCCCGAGGCGGCCGCGTCCGCGCAACTCCTCGCGCAGGCCCAGGACTTCCTTGTGCAGGGAGCGCACGCGCGTCAGGCGCGAGAGCGTGGCCTGCAGGAGCTGCGGATCCGTCGGCTTCGTCAGGTAGTCCGCGGCGCCGCGGCGCAACGCCTCGACCGCCGCGTAGACGCTGGCGTGCCCGGTGATGACCACGACCTCCGTGCCGGGAGGCTTGAGGGGATCGTCGAGCAGGTCGATGCCCTTGCCGTCGGGCAGTTCCTGGTCGACCAGGACCGCGTCGAAGCTGCGCGTGGACAGATGAGCGCGCGCGCCCGCCAGGTCGGGGGCGGAGACGACGTCGTTGCGCAGGTGGGTGAGGAGGCTGACGAGGCTCTCGCGGAAGTCGTCGTCGTCGTCGACCACCAACAGGCTGAGCGGCGTGGAGGGAGGCGGCATCGGGGGAGGCAGGTGTGCAGGTCCGGGGGACGGCCTGATCGACTGCGGAGGCAGGGGGGATGACGCCGCACACGAGGCAAGAACAGGACCAAGTCGTACAACGCAGTGGAAGAATGTGCCAGCGCGCAGCACATCCGACAACTTTGGCGCGCGGGACGGGGGGGACGCCGACGGCACGGCGGTTGCACCGGCGCGAGAGAAGCTGATCAAGCCCGGGCCACGCGGCATTCGTCCCAGAAGGGTCGAGCCGCCTGGGTCCGCGGCGAACCGCCGAACGATTCGGCCCATCCCCACCGGAGATCCCCTTTGAAGACCTACCAACCGCTGCTCGCCGCCATTGTGGCGCTGGGTTGTCAATCCCTGGCGCAGAGCGCTGCCCCGACCGCGAAGGACGCCACCGTGGCGCACGCGCTCTACCCGTCCGGCAAGATCGTCGGTCTCAACCTGCGCAACGACTCGGAGAAGAACCTGGGCGAGATCGGCGACCTGCTCGTCGATCCGAACACGGGCGAGATCCGCTACGCCGTCCTCGAAGTCGGCGGGTTCCTCGGCCTGGGCGAGGACAAGCGCGTCGTCCCCTGGAGCTTCATCCAGATCGTTCCGGACGAGAAGGACGCCGGCAAGGCCCACGCGCGCACGACGCTCAAGGAAGAACAGGTCAAGGCCGCACCCAAGTGCAAGGCCGGTCAGGTGTTCGACGTCGAGCTCGACCGCCGCATCGAAGCCACGTTCGGCAAGAACGACGCGTGGCTGTTCGAGGGCAAGGGCCAGCCGGCCTTCGCCTGGATCAGCCAGATGGACGGCGCCGCGCTCAAGGACCCGTCCAGCAAGGACATCGGCACGGTCAAGGAGCTGATCGTGGCTCCGGCGAACTCGTGCGTCGCGTACGTGGTCGTCGACACGACCAAGGAAGCCGGCGACAAGGACGTCGCCCTGCCGTTCGGCAAGATGAACTTCCTGCTCGACAAGAACGACCAGATCGTCGCGCGCACGACCGTCGAGCCGGCCAGGTTCGTCGCGGCGCCCGAGTACGACGCCAAGGACTGGAAGCGCATGTCGAGCCCGGCCTACGTGACCGAGCTGGGCACGTACTACGGCTGCGACCCGTTCTGGAAGAACGCGCGTTTCGCCGGTGCGAAGAAGACGAAGGCCGCCGACCGCGAGTGACAGCCGGCCTCACGACACCAAGAAAAACGAGGACGCCATGAACTGGGATCGAATCGAAGGCGACTGGAAGATGCTCTCGGGCAAGGTCCAGGAGCGCTGGGGCAAGCTGACCGACGACGACCTGGACGTGATCCAGGGCAAGCGCGAGCAGTTGGAAGGCAAGATCCAGAAGGTCTACGGCGTCGCTCGTGACGATGCGCGCAAGCAGGTCGAGGAGTTCGCCAAGACACTTTGAGACTCGTTCGTAGGTCCCGCGCGCGGCTCCACGACGCGCGACCGAGGACCCGTCGAGGGCAGCCGCGAGGCTGCCCTCGATCGTTGGTGCGTGTGTTTTTCCGCGCGAGGACCGCGTCGGCGCACGGCTCTTGCTGCACGGAATCCGCAACGTCACTTGCCCTACGATCGGCGCCCCCGCCGGAACCCGGGATCGAACCACTCTTCCACGAAGGATCGCCCCTCATGAGCTCCCACCAACGTTCGAACGCCAGCCCGTTGCGCCAGCAGGCGGCCCGCGTCCGTTCCGATGTCCAAGTGCTGGGCGGCATGGCCCGCACGAGCGCGCGCGAGGCCGTCGGCCGGCTCAAGGAGCGCGGCGCCGAGGCACTCGACGCAGGCCGCCAGAACCTGAAGCGCGCCGAGCGCGGGTTCGAGCAGCGCGTGGCCGACAACCCGGTGCGGTCGGTCCTGGTCGCGGCGGGCATCGGCGCGCTCCTGGGCTACGCGCTGCGCCGCCGGAGCTGAGGCCTCGTGGTCTCCTCACCCGAAACGGATCCGACCCTGCGCCGCGACGCAGGCCCAGCGCCGGCCGCCGCGCCCGAGACGCTCGAAGCGGCGACCGGGAAGCTGCGGTCGGAATGGAACCAGGCCTTCACCGCCCTCAAACGGTCCCTCTACGTGGAGCGGCGGGCCCTGGGCCTGAAGCTCTTCGACGTCACGTTCCGCGTCGCCTTGGTCGTGTGCGGCATCCTCACGGCGATCGCGCTCAGCATCGCGGGCGCGCTGCTGCTCGTGATCGGTGCGCGACGCGGTCTGGCGGTCTGGACCCACGACGCGTGGTGGGCCGACGTCGTTCTCGGCGCCGTGATCCTCGGCCTCCTCGGTCTGGCGGCGCATCTGGCCCGCCGCGCGGTGCACCGCGCCACTCTGGCGCGCACGCAGGAGCACCTGGGTCTCGCTCCCACGCCGGACCCGGACGTGCCGGCGCACCTCGTGCCGCCGGCGACTCGCCCTGTCCGCTGAATCGCGGAACGGTCGCACGGTCCCGCCGGGAGGACCTCGACCTGGTTGTAGAAACGCGCAGGTTCGTCGCTGTTCCTCCACTTGTGTGCCTGCGACCGCGCAGGGAGCCGCTCCCGCGCGTGGAACGGTGGTTGCATGAAGGGCCACGACTGCGCCGTCCTGTGGAGGACGTCAGCGTTCGCAGTCGTCGCACTTCGCTTCCAGACAGGGACAAACCATGGCCAACACCCCCGATTCGATCCTGCATCCCCAGACCCCCGGCCGCGCTGCGCAACAGGCGAGGACCATGGGTGAGCAGACCGGCAAGATCGCCGCAGACGTCCGCGAGCTCGGCAGCATGGCGATCGGCTCGGCCAGCGAGGCGCTGGAGTCGGTCAAGGAGCGCGGCGCCGAAGTCCTGGAGAACGTGAAGGAGCGCGGCGGCGAGGTCCTCGAGGACACGCGCGAGCGTCTCGGCCGCGCCAAGGACGGCTTCGGCGACTACGTCGCGGAGAACCCGTTCAAGTCCGTGCTGATCGCAGCCGGCATCGGCGCGTTGATCGGCTACAGCCTGCGCAGCCGCAATTGAGCCTCACCGTGGCCCCCACCGACGACGCGCAGGCCGGACTGCGACGGCGCTTGCACCCGGCGTCGGTGGTGGCGCCCACGACCGACGATCTTGCGACGAAGCGGATCGAGGAGCGCTCGAGGCCGCGGCCATGAGCCGCGAGCTCGAAGCCTTGCGCGCGCTGGCGCGCGACGAACGACGGACTGCTTGGCGCCACGCGCGCGCGTTGCCGGCGCACGTCGGTAGCACCGCCAGCGCCTTCGCGCGCGAGCACCCCGTCCTGGCGGCGAGCGGCGCGGCCGCGCTCGCCATGGCCTTCATCACGCGCCGTCGCCGGCGACATGGCCTCGAGGGCAGCGGGTCGTCCTGGCCGATGGCCGTCGCCGCGGTCGCGTCCAAGTTCCTGCCGGACATCCTGCGCGCCGTCGGCCTGGCGCTGCCGCAGGAGAGCGCCCTCGAGCGCGACCCGCACGAGAAGAACGGTTCGGCGGGCATCTCGCCCGGGTCGGTCCGTCCTCCGGATCCGCTCGCAGCACACGGCCCCTGAACTTCGTCCCCGGCAAGAGTGCCGGGTCCACACGGTTTCCTCTTCGAAAAGTCGATCCACCATGATCATCCTGCCTTTGCTTGCCACGAGCCTTCTCGGCTCTCCGAGTCAACCCGAACCCGCCCCGGCCTGGCTCGCGCCCGAGCCGCTGCTCACGTTCACGGAGCAGCACACGGAAACGAGCCACTCGCACGGCGCGACGAGCGGCTCCTACTTCCGCCTCTCGGGCGCGGTCGTCACGACGACGAGCTCCGACGGTCCGAGCGAGGAGATCGACTTCGACGAAGGCTGGGGCGCCTCGATCGGCATCGGCCACCGGCTGGGCGCGAACGACACGGGCCTGGGCTTCTCGATCGAGCTGGACGGCATCTGGACCGATTCGGACACCGACAGCGGCAACAATCCCCCCGTCACCGACGTGACCGTGGGTGGCCTGCTGCTCGACGGCATCGTCGACTTCCGGCTCGGCAACCGTCTCGCCATCTACGCCGGAGCAGGCGTCGGCGCCGCGTGGCTCGACGTCGGCACGGAAGACGACGGGCTGAGCGACTTCAACGACGAGGACGGGCCGTTCCTGGCCTGGACGGCGAAGGTCGGCCTGCAGTGGCACCTGGGCGCCAGCACCGCGCTGCACATCGGGTACCGCTTCCTGAACGTCGACGACGCCGAGCTCGACGACGGCCTGAGCAGCACGAGCTTCGATCTCCAGACGCAACAGCATTCGCTCGAGCTGGGCCTCATCTTCGGGTTCTGATCCGAGCGACAGACAGAGCGCGCGGGACAATCTGACGGACGCGCGGCGTGCACCGGCATGCTGCGCGTCCGCGCTTCCTGGGCCCTGTCGCGAGTGGCTGTTCATTCACCTTCTCAGCGCGGATTCCCAACGACAGGAACGTCAGGCCCACGCAGATTCTGCGTTCTTTTGTAGGGATTCCCGATCGGTGCAGCGCTGCACGCGCTGAGCACGCAGGTGGCCGGCGGCACGGGGGTTGCTTCCGTTGCCTGAACGCACGGGACGTACCTCAGTCGGAGGTCGGATCGTGCGCCGCCACCGGAGTTCACCATGCGCCCCATCCTCCTGATCCTCTCTCTCGCCGTGCTCGGCGCCTGCACCAGCGAACAAGATCGCGACATTCAGGCCGCGCTGAGCACGGCCATCGACACACGCGACCGCTACGCCCTGACGGTGACCCCCACGGACTACTCGAACGCCAAGGCCGACCTCGAGCTGCTGCAAGACGTGCGGCAAGCCCTTGTCGAGGACGAGACCCTGGCCTCCACGGTCAAGAAGGTCCGGGTCACGGCCCTGGACGGCAACGTCGTCCTGCGCGGTTCCGTCGCCACGGCCCTGGAACGCAATCGCGTCGAGGAGCGCGCGCGCGCCTGCGACGGAACGCGTTCGGTCCACAACCTGATCGGGGTCGAGATCAAGTGACCTCGTCCGCAACACCACAACCCAACAAGAGGAGTTCCTCCATGTCCAAGAGCGTGATCTGCCTGGTCCCCGACACGATGCGGGCCCAGGGCGTCGTGAACGACCTGCGCACCGCAGGATTCTCGAACAACAACATCTCCGTCCTCCTCCCGGACAAGACGGGAACCCGCGATTTCGCGCACGAGCACGGCACCAAGGCTCCGGAAGGAGCGGTCGCCGGCGCGGGCGCTGGCGGCGCGATCGGCGGCACGCTGGGCTGGCTCGTGGGCATCGGCTCCCTGGCCATTCCGGGACTGGGCCCCTTCATCGCAGCCGGACCGATCCTGGCCGCCTTGAGCGGCGCAGCGGTCGGAGCGGCGGTCGGTGGCATCACCGGCGCGCTGATCGGCATGGGCGTCCCCGAGTTCGAGGCCAAGCAGTACGAGGGCAAGCTCAAGGCCGGCAACGTGCTGATCTCGGTGCACGCCGAGAACTCGCGCGACATCGACCGCGCCAAGGAAGTCCTCGAGCGCCACAAGGGCGAAGCCATCTCCGTCACGAGCGAAGCCTCCGTGCCGGATGCCAAGGTCAAGGCAGCCAAGGGGCAGTCCGCGACCACGTACTGATGCAACCAATCACGCGGCGGGTGCCGACCGACCCGTTCGACACCGTGCTCTTCTCATTGGCACTCGTCGCGTGATTCTCTCCCGTCCGTCCTCTTCCCGACCTGAACCCGGAACACCTCATGACCACGCGTGTACTTGGCATCGTCCTGCTCGTCGTCGGACTGGCACTGCTCGTGTTTGGCCTCAACTCGACCGAATCGTTCGCGGACAGCGTCTCCGAAGGCGTGACCGGGCGGTTCACCGACAAGACGATGTGGTACCTGATCGGCGGCGGCGCACTGGCCGTCGGTGGTGCCGTGATGGCCATGCGGGGCGGCCGGAAGGTCTGAACGGCGACCCTCGATCGAACGGCGGAGGTTCCTGAGCTGTTCCCGGGGGGGCATGGCAGTGGGATCTCCGCCGCTCTGTTTTCTGGTCAGAACCGGCCTCGAGGCGGATCGCTTCATTGGATCCGGCACTCCGCTTGCAAGACTGATGCGACTGCGGGGCGGCCCCGGCCCGCGCTGAAGCGCTCCCTCAGCTCCCCCCACCATGCAGCCGATCTCGAAAGCGCCTCAACCTCAGTACTGGCTGCTGACGTGCGTCGTCGTCGCGGTGCTGTACCTGGCGCGGGAGGTCCTGATCCCGATCGCGATGGCCGTGCTCATCGCCTTCGTGCTGGCGCCGTTCGTACTGCGCCTCTCGCGCACGGGTGTCCCGCGGGTCATCTCCGCCGCGGCCGCCATGCTCGTGCTACTCGGGGTGAGCACGCTGATCGGCTGGATCGTGATCGGCCAGGTGCGCTCGCTGGCGGCCGACCTGCCGCAGTACCGCGACAACATGCGCGCCAAGATCGCCGACGTGCGACAGACGATCGGTGAGCCCTTCGACCGCGCCTCGAAGACGGTGCGCGACCTGGGAGATGACCTCGCCAACACCACCACCGGCGAGCAGGCCGCCCCGGTCCCGGTTGCGGCCGTGCCCGCTGCGGATGCCGGATGGGAGCGGCTCTTCGTCGCGGTGAACTCGGTGGCCAGCGCCGTCGGGCTCGCCGCGATCGTCCTCCTCTTCTCGTTCGTGATGCTGTTGCGCTGGGAGGACCTGCGCGACCGGCTGCTCCTGCTGGCCGGGGACCGCGCGCTGCACGACACGACGCGGGCTCTCAACGAGGCCTCGACGAAGATCTCGCGCTACCTGCACCGGCAGCTCCTCCTGAACGGCCTCCACGGCACGGCGCTGGGGTTGATCCTGTGGTGGCTCGGCGTGCCGAACCCGCTCGTGTGGGGCGTGCTGGCGGGCGTCCTGCGCTTCATCCCCTACGCGGGTCCGACCGTCAGCACCGTGGTGCCGATTCTGGTCTCGTTCGCCAGCTCCCCGGGCTGGTCGCAGACGATCCTGACGGCCTGCTCGATGATCGGGCTCGAGGTCATCTCGAACAACGTGCTCGAGCCCTGGCTGTACGGCCGGGTCACGGGCATCTCGCCGCTCGCCCTTCTGCTTTCGGCGTTCTTCTGGACGTGGCTGTGGGGCTGGGTGGGCCTCGTGCTCTCGGTGCCCCTGACCGTGTGCCTGCTGGTCTTGGGCAAGCACTTCCCGCACCTGCATTTCCTGGCCTTCCTGGCCTCGGACGAGCCCGCGCTGCCGCCCGGGACGCGCCTCTACCACCGGCTCCTCGCGCAGGATCAGGACGAATCCTGGGAGATCGTGCGCAGCGAGGCCACGCGCCGTTCCGTCGTCGATGCGTTCGACGACGTGGTCCTGCCGGCGCTGGGCCTGGTCGGCCGCGCGCGGCAGGAAGGCACGCTCGACGCCGAGTCCTACCAGCGCATCGCCGCGCTGACGAACGTGCTCGTGAGCGAGCTCGAGGACCTCCCGCACGCCGAACTCGCCGCGCAGCCGGGCGGCGAGGTGCGGGTTCTGTGCACGCCCGCGCGCGACGAGTTCGACGGCGTCATGAGCCGCGTGCTGGCCAGCGAGTTCGAGCGCCGCGGCATCCGCGCGACGTCGGCCTCGACCGACGAGTTCGTCTCCGACACGGCCGCGCGCATGGAGAAGCACCCGGTCGACCTGGTTTTCGTGTCCTCGGTCGTGCCCACGCACTTCCTGCACGTGCGCTCGCTCTGCAAGCGCCTCCTGCGCGCCCGTCCCGATGCGCGCATCGTGCTGGGCTTGTGGGGCGAGGACCTGTCGGCGACAGGCATCGCAGAGCGCCTGCCCGTCTCGCCCCAGGTGCAGCCGGTGTCGACGCTGAAGGAAGCCATCGCGGTCGCACAGCGGCTGGTGCACGCGGCTCCGCAAGCACCGCGGCTCGAGCCGGGCCAGCAATCCGGGGCGGCCTGATCAGCACCGCTGGGAGCGCCCAGTCTGCGCCGCACGGACCTGCCGTCCTTCTGCCGCTACGCTGGAGCCATCGCGATGGCGCTGTCACCCGACCCGGTCGACGCGATCCTCTCCGCGCACGGAATACCCGGGCCCTGGAGCGAGCTGCCGTCGACCGGAGTTGCCAACAGGATCTATGCCACCCGCGACGTCGTCCTGCGCGTGGCGACCGATCATGCCGAGGCCTTCGCCGACGCCCGAACGGAGTCGGTCGCTGCACCAGCGGCGCGCGCGGCCGGAATCCGCGTGCCGCGCTTGATTGCCTTCGATGACTCGTGGACGTTGGTCGAGCGTCCTTACTCCCTGTGGGAACGCATCTGGGCCGAGACCCTGAGCATCTGGGCACCGCAGCCATGCTCAGCGGCGAGGACTTGGCGCGAACTCGGGGCCGAGCTGGCCCGACTTCACGACAGAGTCCGTGCGTGCGCCGACCCGCGCGCTTGGCTCGACGATCCGTCGAGGTCGGACGACGTCCTCGATTCGCCGTCTGACCTCGCCGCGCGCCGGCTGATCGAGGTTGCGAGCGCCGAACGACTGGAGCGTTGGCTCGCCGAAGTGCAGCCAGCGATGGTCGACGTGGTGCCGGCGCGCTTCGTGCACAACGACGCCCACGCCGGCAATGTGCTCTGCACGCGCGAGGGCGAGCTCGCTGCGCTGATCGACTGGGGCGACGCCGGCTGGGGCGACCCGGCCATCGAGCTGGCCTCTGTCCCGATCGAAGCAGTGCCCTTCGTCGTGTCGGGCTATGAGGACGAGGGCGGTCGTTTCAGTGGCGACGCCGAGGCGCGCATCCTGTTCGATCAGGTGGCGGCCGCTATCGCGCGCGTCAGGCGCGGCAAAGGCGTCGATGCGCTCGAGCGTTTGACGTCATTCGTCCGTGAAGCCACGGGACGCTGGCGCAGGCTCTCCTGCCGGTAGCTGAAGCCGAGTGCCGAGGCGCCCGTGGCACCGGCATCGGGTCCGGACCTGTGATTCATGGAGCCGTCGAGGAAGACGGCCTGACTTGCGCACGCAACGGACGGCGGCGACGGCAGACGAGTGCCTGACGCGCCGCGTCGAGACGATGCTCGCCGGCAAGTTCGATGCGGGTCTCATCTCTGCGCTGGTCGATCCCGCTCGCGAGCTCGTGACGCTGCTCGCGAGGGCCGATCCGGAGTACCATCGCGGCAGTGTCCGATCTCGCGCTGGTTCTGTCGGGCGGTGGAGCGCGAGCGGCCTACCAGGTCGGCGTGCTGCGCGGGATCTCGCGCCGCTTTCCCGACCTGGCACCCCCGATCCTGACCGGGGTTTCGGCCGGTGCCATCAATGCCTGCTGGCTCGCCTCGCAGACCGAGCGCTTCGTCGAGAAGGTCGATCGGCTGCGGCTCCTGTGGCGCGACCTCGACACGGACCAGGTCTTCCGCGTCGGGTCGGTCGGCCTGATGGGCAACGTCACGCGCACCGGGATGCGCCTCGTGTCGGGCGGGCTGATCCGCGCGCCGCGCTCGAGCGCGCTGGTCGACACGACGCCGCTGCGCGAGCTGCTGCAGAACGCGATGGGCGGACCGGACGGCCGGTTGAACGGCATCGACACGAACATCGCGCGCGGCACGCTGCGTTCCGTGGCGATCACCGCCTCGTGCTACACGACGGGTCACTCCACCACGTGGGTACAGGGCAAGGACATGCCGGTGTGGGACCGCGACCACCGCGTCGGCCTGTGCACGCAGCTGGGCGTCGAGCACATCATGGCGTCGTCCTCGCTGCCGATGCTGTTCCCGGCCGTGCAGGTAGCCGGACTGTGGTACGGCGACGGCGGAGTGCGACTCACGGCGCCGCTCTCTCCGGCGATCCACCTGGGCGCCTCGCGCATCTTCGCGATCGCCACGCGCCACCGCACGACGAGGCCGGCGCCCGATCCGCCGGGACCCGCGCCCTATCCGCCGCCGGCCCAGATCGCGGGCGCGCTCATGAACGCGATCTTCCTCGACCAGTTCGACGCCGACACTCTGACGGCGCAACGGCTGAACAAGCTGATCGAGGAGCTGCCGCCCGAGAAGCGCGGATCGCTGCGACCGATCGAGCTGTTCGTGCTACGGCCGTCGCGCGATCTGGGCCAGCTTGCCAACGAGTTCGAGGCGGCCCTGCCGCCCGCTTTTCGCTTCCTGACGCGCGGCCTGGGCACGCGCGACGTGCGCTCGAACGACCTGCTCTCGCTGATCATGTTCCAGCCCGACTACCTGGCCGGGCTGATCGCGATCGGCGAGGCCGACGTCTCGGCGCGCATCGACGAGATCGCGGCCTTCCTGCAGCGTGGGAAGCCTTCCGCGGAAGCGCTGTAGGACGCGGCGCCGGCTCGCTCCGCCCTGTAGGCTGGCGGCATGCGAAGAGCCCTGCCCCCCACGCTCGCGGCCCTGTGCTGCATCATCCACGCTGCGCGACCCGCGGCCGCCCAAGTCGATCCCGTCAGTGCGCCACGCGTCGAGCTGCTCGACCATGCGGTGCTCACCGACGCGCTGCAGCGCTTCGCACGCGAGCACGCCGACATCGCGACGGTCGTGCCGGTCGGCACGTCGCGCGGCGGCCGGCGCATCGACGCGCTGCGCCTCGCGCGCGGAACGGCGGCGCCGGGCCGGCCCGCGATCCTGGTCGTGGCCAACGTCGATGGGCCGCTGGCCTGGACGAGCGGGCTCGTGCTCGACCACGCGCGCTCGCTGGTCTCACGCGCCGCGACGGATCCGGCCGCGGGAGCGCTGCTCGACACGACGACCTTCTACCTGGTGCCGCGCGCGAACCCGGACGCGGCCGAGGCACGCTTCGCCAGGCCGCTGGCCGAGGTCATGGCCACGGGCACCGACGTCGACACCGACCGCGACGGCAAGAGCGGCGAGGACGCGCCGGCCGACGTGAACGGCGACGGGCGGATCGAGTGGATGCGCTGGAAGGATCCCGAAGGCGAATGGGTCGAGGACGCGACGGAGGCGCGCGTGCTCGTGAAGGCCGACCGGTCGAAGGGCCAGTACGGGCAGTGGAAGCTGGCGCGCGAGGCGCGCGATGCCGACGGCGACGAGAAAGCCGGCGAGGATCCGCCGAACGACGCCGTCGTGAACTGCAACTTCGCGGCCGGATGGCAGGAGCACGCGCCCGAAGCCGGGCGTTTCGCGACGGACGAGCCCGAGGCGCGCGCGCTGGCGGACTTCGTGCTGCTGCACAGGGACATCGCGCTCGTCCTGACGTACGGCGAGCTCGACAACCTGGCCGAGAAGCCCAAGTCGAAGGACGACCGCGCGCGGCGCAGCGTGCTGCCGAACGACGGGATCCCGGGCGCGGACGCCGAGCTGCTGGCCGAGATCGGCCGACGCTGGAAGGCCCTCGGCGGAACGAGCACGAAGTCGAGCGCGAAGGACGCGGGCACGTTCCAGGCCTTCGTGCAGGCGCAGCGCGGACTGTGGGCCGTGAACCTGTCGCCCTGGTCGATCCCGCTCGACGAGAAGAAGAAGGACGAGAAGAAGCCCGAGGAGAAGGGCGCGGCCGAGAAACCCGCAGATGCTCCGGACCGCGCCGATGCGACGGCGGAAGAGAAGCCGGTCGACCGGAAGCCGGCGGACGGCAAGCCCGGTGACGAGAAGCAAGGCGAGGCGAAGAAAGGCGAGGCGAAGAAAGGCGACGGCAAGAAGGGCGACGACGCGCCCAAGCCGAGCGACGACGCGAAGCGCCTGCTGTGGATGGACGCGCATCCGGCCGCGGCGGGCGCGCCGGCGTGGAGCGCGTGGACCGCGTTCCAGCATCCCGAGCTGGGCGCGGTCGAGATCGGCGGCTTCCAGCCCTACGCACAGGTCGAGCCGCCCGAGTCGTTGCGCGACGAGATCGCCGACCGCACGCTCGAGCTGCTGATCGCGCTGGGCGGGATGGTCCCGCGCGCGACGCTGGTCGACGTCGAGGCCAAGGATCTCGGCGCCGGCACGTGGCGCATCAAGGCCTCGCTCGAGAACAAGAGCCTCCTGCCGCTGCAGAGCGCGCTCGGGCGCCGCACGGGCTCCGTGCGCGCCGCGCGCGTGCACCTCGAGCCCGGTCCGGGCGCCAAGATGATCGCGGGCGCGCGCGAGACGCCGGTCTCGGAGTTCCCGGGCTCGCGCTTCGAGATCGAGTGGCTCCTGCAGGCTCCGTCCCCGACCGGGACCGTCGTCGTGCTCGACACGGACTCGGCCGGCTCGGTACGCGTTCCGGTGGAGGTGGCCCGATGATCGCTGCATGCCTCGCTCTGGCGTTCCAAGGCGGCGGATTCCCGGGCACGCCGGTCGGCCACGCACCCAAGGTCGAGATCGCCTGGAACCGCCTCTACGACGAGCCCGAGATCCACGCGCACTTCGAGCGGCTCGAGAAGGCGTTTCCGGACCTGCTGCGTCACGAGGAGATCGGCCGCAGCACGGAGAACCGCGCTCTGCGCGTGTACACGTTGAGCGACCGCTCGACCGGTCTCGACGGGGACAAGCCGGCGATGTGGATCGACGGCAACGTGCACGGCAACGAGGTGCAGGGCGGCGAGGCAGTGCTCTACACGGCCTGGTACCTGCTCGAGAACCGCGCCGAGCCGAAGGTGAAGGAGCTGCTCGACGACTGCGTCTTCCTGCTGATGCCGATGGTGAACCCCGACGGGCGCGCGCACTGGTTCCAGATGGCGCACGATTCGTCGAGCTCGCGCACCGGCGTGATGCCGTTCGACGACGACGGCGACGGGCGCCTGGACGAGGATCCGCCCAACGACCTGGACGGCGACGGCCACATCACGCAGATGCGGAAGTACGTGCAAGGCAAGGGCACGCACCGCCAGGATCCCGACGATCCGCGCCTCTTGACGCCCGTGCCCGTAAACGACGAAGGGCGCCGCGGCGACTGGATCATGGTCGGCGAGGAAGGCATCGACGACGACGGCGACGGGCGCATCAACGAGGACGAGGTCGGCGGCTACGACATGAACCGCGCCTGGCCCTCGATGTGGGAACCGGAGCACATCCAGGGCGGAGCGGGGCCCTACCCGCTGTACTGGCCCGAGACGCGCGCGATCGCGCGCTACATGCTCGAGCAGAAGAACATCGCCGCCCTGCAGTCGTTCCACAACGCGGGCGGGATGATCCTGCGCGGTCCGGGCGCCGAACCGTTTGGCGAGTACGAGCGCGACGACGTGCGTGTGTTCGACGAGCTCGGGAAGACCGGCGAGAAGATGCTGCCGTTCTACCGCTACATGGTGATCTGGAAGGACCTGTACACCGTGTACGGCGGCTTCGCGACGTGGGGCTACGAGGGTCTCGGCATCATCTCGTTCACGAACGAGCTGTGGAACTCGGAGCAGCTGACGGGGCGCCCGCGCGAACCGCAGGCCGCGCCGGGTTCGGGCGGGTTCCCGGGCGGCGGTCGAGGCGATCGCATCGCGCTCGACGACAAGCTGATGCTGGGCTCGGGCTACATCGACTGGCACCCGTTCGACCACCCCTTCTATGGGCCGATCGAGATCGGCGGGTTCCGCAAGGACACGGGCCGCGTGCCGCCCAGCTTCATGATCGAGGAGATGGTCGCGCGCAATGCGCTGTTCTCGCTCGAGCACGCGCGCAACATGCCGATCGTGCGCATCGACGCGCCCGAGGTCACGGACCTGGGCGGCGGGTTGAAGGCGATCGATGTCGTGTTCCGCAACCTGCACGCGATCCCGACGCGCACGGCGCGCGCGGCCGACAAGAAGATCGGCGCGCCCGACGTATTCTCGTGCACCGGCAAGGGGGTCACAGTGGTCGCGGGCGGCTTCCGCACGGACCGCTGGCGCCCGGAGCGCATCGAGCTCGCCGAGCGCGATCCCGGCCGCCTCCTGCGCGAGCGCGGGATCGGCAGCCGGGCCGAGGTCCGCGTACGCTGGCTCGTCAGCGGCGCAGGCCACGTCGAGCTGCGCTGGAGCGGCGAGAAGGCCCGCGACGTGGGCATCGAGCTGGATCTCTGATATCTCTTGGCTCGCGCGGAACCGCGCGACGCGTGGACGATCCCATCCGACTCGCGACGCCGCACGACGCGGCGGCGTTCTGCCGCATCTACGCGCCGATCGTGCGCGAGTCGGCGCTGTCGTTCGAGAGCGAGCCTCCCAGCGAGCTCGAGATGGGCCGGCGCGTACGCGAGGCGCTCGAGTTCGCACCGTGGCTGGCGTGGGACGAGGGCGGCGACGTGCTCGGCTACGCCTACGGAACGCGCTTCCGCACCCGGCCCGCGTACGCCTGGACGTGCGAGGTGTCCGTCTACGTCGACGCGCGCGCGCGGCGCCGCGGCATCGGACGCGCGCTGTACGCCGACCTGATCGACCTCTTGCGCTTGCAAGGATTCCGCACCGCGCTGGCCGTGCTCACCGTCCCGAACCCCGAGAGCGCCGCGCTGCACTCCAGCCTGGGCTTCGAGCCCGTCGGCCTGTTCCGCGACTCGGGCTTCAAGCTCGGCGCGTGGCGTCACACGCAGTGGTGGAGCCTGCATCTGGGCCCCGGCTGCGCTCCGGCCCCGACGCGCTCGACCGCCGAGGTCTGGGAACACAGACGCCCCCCGCGAGCAGGCTGAGGTGGACAACGGTGTCACAACGGTGTCAGACACCTTGCCCCGAGTTCGCACGACGCGAGACATCCGGGCGCGGCGCGCGGCGCGCGGCCAACAGCGAAGACGGTGGGGCAAGGTGTCTGACACCGATGTTAGGTGTCTGACACCGATGTTCACCAGCGCGTTTCGAAGCCCAGCACGGCCGTGAAGTCGGGGCCGGACTCGGACACGAGGTCCTCGCTGAAGGCTAGCGTCCAGCGCGAGGACGCGCCCGCGTCGAACGTGATGCCGATGTCGAGCTCGATCACGTCGCCGCCCAGCTCCTCGATGCCGAGGTCGTCCGACACCGCGTTCTCGTAGCGCAGGCCGAGCTGCAGCGAACTCGTCGCGCTCCAGCGCCACTCGCCGGAGGCGTTGGCGGCGAGGCCGTCCTCGACCTCCAGCCCCACCTGCGCGAAGGATTCCGGTTGCGCGCGGTCCGTCCAGCCCGCGCCCGCGCCGAAGGTCCAGTCCGCGAAGCTCGATTCGAGGCCGAGCCCGAGGCCCCAGTCGATCGCTCCGTTGCCGAATCCGTCCTCCTGGCTGCCGACCGGCAGCTCGACGGCACCGCGCACGAACACGGCCGGTGACGAGCCACGCGCGTCGACGAAACGGTGCGTGACGACGACTGGCACGTCGCCCAAACCCAGTCGATCACCGGTCATCTGCCAGGCTTCCTGCCCGCCGGCGGTGAGCCGCATGTCGTAGTCGAATTGCGGCCGCGTCTCGCGGCCTCCGTCCGGCAGGCCCAGCAGGCCATGCCAGGTCTCGATGAACACGTCGAGGAAGCCGCTCGTGGCGTAGACGAAGGGCACTTCCACCTCGAGGTCCGTGCTCGTGCTCAGGCCGGTGCGAAAGAGCGCGCTCGTGCGCCACAGTTCGCCGTCGAAGCTGACCGAGCCGGCGTTTCCGTCCCCCACCTCGAAGATGCTCGAGTACGCGCTGACGACGCGCAGCTGCGCCGCACCCGGCGCGACCGTCTCCGCACTGCGCGGTCGCAGCGTCAGGAAAGCCTGCACGAGCGGCCCATTCGTGCGCAGGGGCAGTGGCCCGCGCACCGGGCCCGTGTGACCGGCCGTGTGGCAACCCGCGCACGCTGCCGCCAGGGCACAGCCGACCAGCCACGACCCGCTCTCGATCCGGCTGCGTCCCGCTTTCACGCGCGGGAATCCTAGCGATCGCCTGCTCGGACTCTCAGAGCGTGAAAAGAATTCGAACGCTCTGCGCGCCGCGCGCGGTTCCGCGCGGCGCCAACAGGATCAGTGAGGCCATATGATCGGTTTTCTCTCGGCCTCTTAGAACAGCGTGTAGATGAACGGCGCTGCGCCGGTCGCCGACAGCACGACGAGCAGGCCGAACAGCAGCACGACGACCAGCACGGGCAACATCCACCACTTGCGCGTGCGCTTCAGGAACGAGAAGTACTCGCTCAGGAACGACTGGCGCTCCTGGCGGCTCTGGGCCAGGAAGTCGGACTTCTGCGGGTCGCGTTCAGGTACGGACATGGGTGGGTTCAGGGTCAGCCCTGGCGCCAGTAGCGCGCCGAATCGCTGTGACCGGGATGATCGCGCCAACAACTCTCGGACCGGCGGCGCTTGAGCGCAAGGGCGTCGCGCCCGATGAGGCGGAAGCAGAGCGCCAGCGGCGTGATCAGCAGGTAGTAGATGGCCAGGAAGGCCAGGTTCGACACGAGCCACCCGATCGGGAACGCAACGACGAGCGCGAGCAGGTAGACCGGCCGCACGAGGCCCGGGCGCGCCAGCCCGGCCACCGCGACCAGCAGGCCGAACCCGGCCAGCGCGATCCAGGCCTCGCGGCTGCCGGTCGCGCGCCACACAGCCCATCCGACGGCAGCGAAGCCCAGCGGCGAAACCCAGGCGAACTGCCGCAGCTGGCGCTGCGTCGGGTACCAGGGGAGCTCGATCACCGCGACTCCTGCCGGCGCCCGATCAGGATGTAGAAGCCGCCTTCGCGCGAGCCCGTCACGATCATCTTGGCCTGCGCCAGGCCGTGGTCGAGCGCGTTGCCGCGCGGCGCCGCCTCGAACAGCTTCTCCTGCGACGTGAACGGATCCCAGGGCCGCGTCTTCGGCACCGCGTTGACGAAGTCGAAGCCGTTCTCGTCGAACCAGCGCAGCACCTCGCCCATCGTGTGCTTGGACTCGTGCGGATGGCGGTACTGGTCGTTGAACCACGACTCCTGCTTGGCGCGGCTCATCGGCGTCTGCCGGATGTAAGAGTCGATCCAGCGCATGCGCCCGCCGGTCATGCCGAAGACGACGCGGCGCGCGTCGAGCGCGAGGCGGCCCCAGCGGTTGTAGAGGCCGATCACGACGTGCCCGCCGGGCTTGACGAGCCGCGCGATGCGGCGGAATCCGCCCTCGGGGTCGCTGGTGTGGTGCAGCACGCCGTTGCACAGCACGACGTCGAACTCGCCGTCGCGGAACGCCGGGCGGAACAGGTTCATCTGCACGAAGCGCACATTGGCCAGCTCGTGGCGCTGGCGGAAGCCTTCGGCCAGCCGCAAGGAATTGAGGCACAGGTCCGCGCCGACGACCGAGCGCGCGCCGATCCCCAGGAAATTCGAGAGCTGGCCGGTGCCGCACCCGACCTCGAGCACGCGCGTGCCGAAGCCGATCTGCTCGTCGAGCAGGCGCGCGTAGATGCCGCGCCGCGACTTGTCGATCAGCGAGCGCAGCGTTTCGTGCCCGTCGTAGTTCGGGAACGGGTTCGACTCGTAGAACGACTTGACGATCTCGGTCACGTCGCTCTCGGTCGCCTCGTGCGGGTGGAAGAGGCGCCAGATGCCTTCTTCCCGCACGAAAACGCGCTGGCAGGCCGCGCATTGGGACTTGGAGCCGGTGCCGCGCAGCTCGCCGCCGCAGGCCGGGCAGGCCCACACGGCGCGGAGGCCCGGATCGTCCTCGTCGCGCTCGTCCTCACCGGCCCGGCCGGCCGGGATCGGTCGTCGCGCTTCGGCCATCGCGCGTTGCTCCGACTTCAGGAGCAGAACGTTCTCCATGACGAGCGCGTCGATGCCGCACGACTGGAACGTGCGCCAGGCGTCCGCGGGGCTCTCGACGATCGGCTCCCAGCCGAGGTTGAAGCTCGTGTTGACCAGGATCGGCGTGCCGGTCCGCTGGTGGAACGCCCGCAGGAGCTTCTCGAGCCGCGGGAAGCGCGCGGAGTCGACGGTCTGGATGCGCGCCGAGCCGTCGACGTGCGTCACGGCCGGGATCTGCGAGCGCCGCGCCTTGAGCCTCTCGATCCCGCGCAGTTCCGCTTCGGCCGCGTCGGGCGCGATGAGCTTGTCGGCTCGGACCGGCGCGACCATCAGCATGTACGGGCTGTCCTCGCCGGGTCGCACGTCGAACCACTCGTGCGCGTGCTCGCGCAGGACGCAGGGCGCGAAGGGCCGGAACGACTCGCGGAACTTGACCTTCAGGTTCATGACCGCCTGCATGTCGGCGCGCCGCGGATCGCCCAGCAGGCTGCGGCTGCCGAGTGCGCGCGGGCCGTACTCCATGCGGCCCTGGAACCAGCCGACGACGCGGCCCTGCGTCAGCAGGTCGACCGTGACGCGGTCGATCTCCTCGGGCGGCAGGACACGGAACGCCGCGCCCTGCGACTCGAGGAACTTCACGATCTCGTCGGTCGTGTAGGCGCTGCCGAGCAGCGAGCCCTTCTGCGAGTCCGCCGGACGCGCGACGCGCGGCTTCCCGACCAGCTGGTGGTGCGTGAACAGCGCCGCGCCCAGCGCGGAGCCGGCGTCGCCCGAGGCCGGCTGCACCCACACGTTCTCGAACGGGCCTTCGCGCAGCACGCGGCCGTTCGCAACACAGTTGAGCGCCACGCCGCCCGAGAGGCACAGGTTCGTGTGACCCGTGCGTGCGTGCAGGTGACGCGCCATGCGCAGCACGACTTCTTCCACGACCTTCTGCACGGACGCCGCGAGATCCATGTGCACATCCAGGATGGGCTCGTGCGGCTCGCGGCGCTTCACGCCGAACAACGCGTCGAAGCGCCGCGACGTCATCGTCAGGCCCTGGCAGTACTCGAAGTAGCGCATGTCGAGCCAGAACGAGCCGTCCGCGTGCAGGTCGACGATCTCCCCCAGGATCTGGTTGAAGAAGCGCGGCTGGCCGTACGGCGCGAGCCCCATGACCTTGTACTCGCCCTCGTTGACCTCGAAGCCGAGCTGGTACGTGAACGCCGAATACAAGAGTCCCAGCGAATGCGGGAACCGGATCTCCTGCTGCAGCTCGACGCGGTTCCCGCGCCCCACGCCCAGCGTCGTGGTGGCCCACTCGCCGACGCCGTCCATCGTGAGCACGGCCGCCTCTTCGAACGGCGACGGGAAGAACGCGCCCGCGCAGTGCGACTCGTGGTGCTCGGGGAACACGTAGCGCCGGCCCTTCAGCCCGAGCTCGCGGTCGATCATGCGCGGCACGAAGAGCTTGCCCCCCACCCAGCGCGGCAGCGCCTGCCGGAACGAGCGCAAGCCCGCCGGCGCGAAGGCCACGTACGTCTCGACGAGCCGCTCGAACTTGACCAGCGGTTTCTCGTAGAACGCGATGAAGTCGACGTCGGAGGCCTGGATGCCGGCCGTCGCGAGGCAGTGGCGCACCGCGCGCGCGGGGAAGCGGTCGTCGTGCTTCTTGCGGCTGAAGCGCTCCTCCTGGGCCGCGGCCACGATCTCCCCGTCGCGCAAGAGCGCCGCGGCGCTGTCGTGGTAGAGCGCAGAGATTCCCAGGACGTGCATGGCTCGGACGGTGGCGGCGCGCGGTGACCGGCGAGCGGAGGGCGCTGAGCGCGGAAGAGTACACCGGGTCGGGCGCCCGCCCGACCCGCACCAGTACTTCTGGTCGTGGAGGTTTTCCTCCGCGGGGGCCCTCGACGACTCCCCGAACCGAGACCCTCCCCTCACTGCGGATGTCTCCAGTCGTAACTCCGCCGAAAAAGCTCCCAAGAGCCGCTAGCGGCGCAACTACTCGGGTAGTAGAACGATTTCAGGAGCCGGTGGTGGCGGGCGCCCTTGGAGAGGGGGGTACGCCGCTGCCGGCATCCGCCCCACGCCTCTTTCCGGAGTTCCCTCATGGGTGGCCAGCACAGCCTCGGCGATCTGCAGTACGCGATCATGCGCGTCCTCTGGGAGGAGCGCGAAGCGACGGTCGCGCGCGTCCAGGAACGTCTTGCGGAGGGCGACCGGCACGACCGGGCGCTGACGACGATCGCGACGATGCTCTCCAAGATGGAGAAGAAGGGCGTCGTCTCCCACCGCTCCGAAGGGCGCGTGTTCGTCTACAAGGCGCTCGTCCAGGAGGACGCGGTGCGCCGCTCGATGGTCAACGAGCTGACCGAGCGCCTGTTCAACGGCGATTTCGGCGCGCTCGTGTCGCACCTGCTCGACGAGCAGGACATCGACCGGGCCGAGCTCGACCGCCTGCGTCAGCTTCTAGCCTCGAAGACGAAGAAGGAGGGGCGCCGTGGCAACTAGCCTCCCCGCTTCGATCACAGGGCTGGCCCTCGACGTCGTCGCGTGGCTGGTGACGTACGCGCTGCACAGCTCCGTCCTGCTGGTGGCCGCGTTGGTCGCCTTCGCCGCCGTGACGTGGTTCGCGCGTCGCTCGGGCGCGGTCGCCGACGCGGCGCCGGCGCTGCGCGAGTGCGTGGGCAAGGTCGCGCTGCTGGCGGGCGTCGTCACAGCGAGCCTGCAGCTGGGCCTGGGCATCGAGCCCTTCGGCCTGCGGCCGGCGCTGATCGAGACGCGCGCTGTCGCGATCGAGACCGCAGTGACGCCGCCGGCCGCTCCGGCCACGCCGGCGCCCGCGGTCAGCACGGCGGTCACCACCACGCTCCAGCCAGCGCTGCCGGCGCGCGTGTCGGCCGCGCTGCCCACCGTTCCGATCTACCTCCTGCCCGTCACGGCGCTGCTGGAATCGGCGCTGCGGGCCGTGAACGCAGCGCCCGAGCCGGCGCCGGTCGCGGCGCGCGCCGAGCCTGCGGTCGCCCTCCCGACCACCCCGGCCGACGAGGCACCCGCGTCGTTCCCGATCTGGATCGCGGCCTTCCTCGCGTTGTGGGCGTTCGTGTCGGGCACGGCCCTCGTGCGCCGCGTCGCCGGCTGCCACGCGCTGGGGCTCTCGCTCGCGGGCCGCGAGCCGATCCGCTCCGGCCGCGCGCGCGAGATCTTCGACGATCTGTGCGCTCGCGCGGGGCTGTCGGGCGTCGAGCTCAGCGTCGCACCCGGCCTGGCCGCGCCGATCACGCGCGGCATCCTGCGGCGCGAAGTGTGCCTGTCTCCGCGCGCGCTGAGCGATCTGTCCCACGACGAGCTCGCGGCGCTGCTCGGTCACGAAGTCGCGCACGCGTCGCGGCGCGATCCGGCCTGGCTGGCCGTCTTCCGCGTGTTCGAGATCGTGTTCTGCCTCCAGCCGCTGAACCGCGTCGTCGCTCGGCGGCTCGAGGACGACGCCGAGCTCCTGTGCGACGACCGCGCGGTCGTGTGGACCGGCGACCGGCTGCCGCTGGCCTCGTGCTTGACCGAGGTCGCGAGCTGGCTCGTCCCCGCCGGGCGCACGCCGCGCCTCGCGGTCGGGATGGCGACGCACGGCGCTCGGCTCACGCGGCGCGTCGAGCGCCTCGTCGACGAGCAGCACCAGCCTGACGCGGGCCGGCGACGCCCGATCCCGACGTTGTGCGCAGCCGGCGTGGCCGCGGCGGTCGTCGTGCTGGTGCCGGGATTCGCGGCCGAACGGGCCGAGCGGCCTTTGCCGCTCGCGCTGCGTCTCGAGCTCGCGGCCGTGGGCACGCCTGTCGACGAGAGCGATCTGGCTGGCGAGCGTGCGACGGAGTCGGACGAGACGGCGCAGCCCGAAGTCCCGGCGCACCCCGAAGTCCCGGCGCACCCCTCAGTCACCTCGCCGCCCGACGACACGCTGCAATTCGACAATGCGGCACACTTCGAGAGCACGTGGGGACTCGACGCGAGCGCTCTGCGCGTGGCTTCGGTCCCCGCCGACTGCCCGGTCACCTTCGGCGTGATCGCTGACGGCTTCACGCCCGCGCCGCTGGCCTACGTCGAGCTGCTCACGACCGTCGTGCCTTCCGCTCCCAGGCCGGAGCCGCAGTCGGACACGGCGTTGAGCGACGCCCTGGACGCGCTCGAGGCCGAGGTCGACACGCTGCGCGCCGGCTTGTCCGAGCGCGACGGCGGTGCGCAGCTCGCGCCCGGCCTCGACGCGCTGTCGCAGCGCATCCGCCGCCTGCGCGACCGCGAGAGGGAGCTCGTGCTCCGACTCGCCAACCCGACGAACACCCTCCTCTCCACCGACGAACCCAACCGAACGGCCGAGGTCCGCTGACATGAAAGCCATCCTGTTCCTCCTCCCGCTGGCCGCCACCGCGGCCGCGAACCCCTGCGACCCGGCGTGCGACCCGAAGAACAAGCCGAAGGCCCAGGTCGCCGTCGTCGCTTGCGATCCGGTCGCGACTGCGCCGGTCATGGTCCGTGGCGGGCCGTGCGCGCCGACGCGCACGGTGATCACCGTGAAGGGCGGCCAGGGCGCCGTGGCCTACGCCGGGAGCTGCCAGAGCGCGCCCGCGGGTGGCGTGAGCGTCTCGTCGGGCTGCACGAGCGCGGCCGGCGGTGGCGTGAGCCTGTCGCCGAGCTGCACGAGCACGCAGTCGGGCACCGTGGCCCTCGCGCCGGTCCGCGCGCTGGGCAGCCTGCAGGGCCTCGCAGCGATCGCGCCCCAGTGCAGCACGAAAGCCTCCGCGAGCTGCAACGCGAGCGGTTCGGGCCAGAGCGTCGCCACGACGAATGGCCAGGCGCTGACCGTCGTCGGCGGCATGGACCCGCTCGCGGGGCTGAGCGGGTCGGTGACGCTGCGGGCCGAGGGCCAATCGGGCCTGTCCCGTCTCGTCGACCGCGTGCGCGTCGCGCGCGTCCAGGGTCACGGCGATGCGGAAGGGCACGACCATGTCATCGAGCACGTCATCGAGCACGACGACGATGCGGATGACGAGCTCGACGTCGACGCGGTGAGCGAAGTCGACATGGAGGGTGTCCGCGAGCAGATCGAGGAAGCGCTGGCAGAGGCGCGCGAGGAGGCCCGCGATGCGCTCGAGAACGCGCGCGAAGCGCAAAACGAAGCCATGCAGGCCGCCCACGAGGCCGAGCGCGAGGCGCACGAGCACGCGCGCGAAGCGCAACAGAACGCGCTCGAGCGCCGACGCGAAGCGCAGCGTCACGCCCGCGAGCGCACGCAAGAGGCGCGGCAGTCGGCCCAGGACGCGGCGCGCGAAGCGGCCGAGCGCCTGCGCGAGGCGCAGCACGGTTACGCCGGAAATCAGGCGGTGGAAGAGGAGACGCGCCGTGCTGTCGAGCAGGCGCAACAGGCGCTGTCCGAGGTCGACTGGAACGCGTTCGGCGCGAACGCACAGGCCTTCGACGCCGCCCAGTTGTACGGAGCGAACCTGCAGGGTCTGCAGGGTCTCTGGGCGGCCAGCGACAAGGGCGGTCTCGAGGAGCGCGTCCGTGCCCTGGAGCGCCTGGCGCGCGAGCAGGGTCACGACACGGGCGACGGCTCGCTCGAGGACCGCGTCGCAGCGCTCGAACGCGCGCTGCAGGCGAAGGCCGGCAAGAGCAAGGAGTCGGCAGAGCGGACCTACACCGATCTCTTCAAGGCCCAGAAGGAGCTCGCCCGGCGTGCCGAGGTCTACAAGCTCGGCAAGGACGGCAAGCTTTCGAAGATGTCGCCGGGCACGCCGGCCCCTGCGCCGCGTGCCGCGAAGCGCCCGCGCGGCGCCACGCCGCCGGCCCCGCCGGCGGAACCGGACCAGCCGTCGCCGCCCGCTCCGCCCGAGTCGTCGTTCCGCGGTTTCGCGCCGGGCAACGGCTTCCGCTACTTCGCGCCGACACCGGGAGCCTTGCCCCCGTTCGGGGCCGCGCCGACTCCGATGCAAAGCGACGAGCGCCGTCGCATCGAGGACGCGATGCAGGCCCTGCGCGCAGAAGCCGACGCCCTGCGGGCCGAGCTGCAGAGCATGCGCAGCCAGATCGAGAGCCTGCCGCGCAACGGGACGCGCTGACACGCGACCAGCAACAGAGCCGGAAACGAGTTCGGGCCGTACACCGCCGCGAGGCGATGTACGGCCCGAAGTGTTGGTGACACCCCTCCTGAAGTCGGGGCGCTAGTACTTGACGCTGCAGCCGTACGCCTTCGTGTCGTTCTTCGCGACCGGCTTGCCGGCCTTGATGTCGGCCAGCGCCGCGTCGACGTAGTTCACGAGCGGCTCGCCGCCCTCGGGCTTGCCGCTGGCGGCATTGTCGATCGCACCGCGGTAGGCCAGCACGCCCTTGGCGTCGATGACGTACATGTGCGGGGTGGTCTTGGCGTCGTACTTGCGGCCGACGTCACCCTTCTCGTCGATCAGGATCGGGCCGCCGATCTTCCAGTCGGCTTTGGCCTTCTTGTTCTTGTCGATGCCGTTGCCCTGCTTGCCGGCCGCGCCGGAGTTGATCGAGAGCCACACGACGCCGTCCTTGGCGACGCGCGACGCCTGGTCCTTCAGCGGGCCCTCGCTGTGGGCCTTGACGATCACCGGGCACTCGGGGTTGAACCACTCGAGCACGACGACCTTGCCCTTGTAGTCCGAGAGCTTGACGACCTTGCCGTCGATGTCCTTGAGCTCGAAGTCGGGCGCGGGCTTGCCGAGGGCGGCCTTCACGTCCTTGACGGGCTCTTCCTTCTTGGGCTCTTCCGTGGCGGGTTTGTCGCTGGTCTTGTCCAAGCTGCCCGTCGGGAACGCGCCCGCGACGGTGATCAGGGCCATCGCGGCGAGGCCGGCGGCAATCCACGTGTTCAGATTCTTCATGTTCTTGGTCCTTGTCGATTCGTGAGGTTCGGGGCGTACCTTGCGGAACGCGAGGCCCCGGGACGCTCGTTGTGACGGCGCGAGCATAGCTTCGCCCGGCCGCCTGGAGGGTCAAATCGACGTAGGGCGGCCGTGAGACGGGCCTCAGAGCCCGTGAAGGACTCACGGGCTCTCGCGCCGCGAAGCGGCGCCAACAGGGTCGGAGAGGCCGTACGATCGGTTTTCCGTCGGCCTCTCAGCCCTCGTGCACGACGACGAAGCGCGGATGGCCCTGGGGTGCCTCCACGCGCACGTCGAGGCTCTCCACGCGTGCCGCGGGGGGGCCGCGGCGCAACCACAGGACCAGCGCGTCGAGTCGGTCGGACGGGCCCTCGGCCCAGACCTCGACCGAGCCGTCGGGGTGGTTCGCGACCCATCCGGCGAGGTCCAGCTCGCGCGCGCGCAGCTTCGTGAAGTGGCGGAACGCGACGCCTTGCACGAGCCCGCGCACGCGCACGCGACGCGCTTCGACCGACATGCCGGACGAGGGTAGCACAGCGCTACGATCCGCTCGTGACGTCGTACCTCCTGGCCCTCGTGCTCGCGACCGCGAGCGATCCGGTGCCTGGCGCGTGGCGCGCCTGGCTCGATTCGCCCGGCGGGGAGCTGCCGTTCGAGCTGTCGATCGAGTCGCGCGCCACGGGTTCGATCGTCACGATCCAGAACGGCGAGGAGACGATCGATGCGCCGCTCGCGCGCGACGCTGACGGCTCCGTGCAGATCGAATTCCCCCACTACGACTCGGCGCTGACGGCGCGGTTGGCGGAAGGCGGCGCGGCGCTCGAGGGCGAGTGGCGACAGGCGCGCGCCGGCGGCGCGGTGCGCCGCATGCCGTTCCACGCACGCGCCGGTGCCGCGCCGCGCTTTCCAGGCAGCGCCGACGCGGCGAGCACGATCGCAGGCCGCTGGGCCGTGAAGTTCGAGAAGGACGCGAACGCAGCGGTCGCGTTGTTTCGGGCCGAGGGAACGCGCGTGCTCGGCACGATCCTGACCGCGACGGGCGACCACCGCTTCCTGGCGGGCGTGCTGCAGGCGGACCGGCTGCGGCTGTCGTGCTTCGACGGTGCGCACGCGTTCCTGTACGACGCGCGCGTGCAGGCCGACGGCACGCTGCGCGGCACGTTCTCGAGCGGCGACACGTGGCAGGAGGGCTTCACCGCTCGCCGCGACGAAGCTGCGAAGCTGCAGGACGAGTTCGCGCAGGCGCATTGGGCCGAGGATCCCGGCCTGCTTTGGATCGAAGGTATCGCCCTGGACGGTCGCGAGACGTCCGTGGGCGAGCTCCTGTTCGGCGCGCGCGCGTCCGTGATCCAGATCGCGGGCTCGTGGTGCCCGAATTGCCACGACGAGCTGCGCTGGCTCGCGCCGCTCGCGCAGGAACTCGCATCGCAGGGCTTGCGCGCCGTGACGCTGGGCTTCGAGCTGGCGGGCGAGCGCGAGCGCGACCTGCGCCAGCTCGGGCGCATGCGCACGCGACACGGCGCCGGCCACCCTTTCCTGCTGGTCGGCACGGCCGACAAGGAGCGCGCGGCCGCGGCGATCGGCGCGATCGACCGCGTCGTCGCGTTCCCGACGCTCGCGATCCTGGGCGCCGACGGACTCGCGTTGGCGGTGCACAGCGGCTTCGCAGGTCCGGCCACCGGCGAGGAGCACGCGCGGCTCGTGCGCACGCTCGAAGCGCACGTCCGCGCGGCGCTCGCGGCGCCGGAGACGCCGTCACCCGCTCTCGAGGCCCTGCTGGCCGAAGGCCTGTGGCGCGACGAGCGCGACCGCACGTTCCTCGAGCTGCGGCGCGAGACGGACGGCCGCGTCGCGTTCGTCGAGCGCGAGATGTTCCGCTTCGACGGCCCGACGCGCGAGGAGCCCGTCGCCCAGGGCGCGGTCGTCGCGCACGGCGACGTCGTGCGCATCGGCGAGCGGCTGTGGCAGTACGACCGGCGGGCTCAGGTGGCGCTCGACCCACGCGACCTGGGCCACCGTCTCACGCCGGCTGCGCGCGGACCGTTCCCCCGCGTGAGCGGGTCGGCCGGCAGCGGGCCCGCGCTCGACGCGCCCGAGGCGATCCTCGCCGGGCTGGCACACTCCGATCCGCGCCTGCGGCGCGAGTGCACGTGGTTCCTCGCGGCGCAGATCCTGACCGCCATGTTCGCGCCGCCCGACCACGCGCCGCAGGTCGACGCGGCCAACGCGGCGCAGATCGTGCCGCGCCTGCAGGACACCGATCCGCTCGTGCGCGCGACAGCCTGCTGGGCCGCGGGCGTGCTGCGCATCGAGGCCGCGCTCGAAGCGTTGCGCACGAACGCCGCGCACCCGTTCCCGGCCGTCCGACGCGAGGCCGCGAAGGCGCTCGCGGTCCTCGAGCGGCGGTGACGAGAGCTCGGATCTGTGGTGGACATCGGTGTCAGACACCTTGCACCGCGCTCCCGGTGCTTCCAGTGGGGGTAGCGCGCGACGGCGAAGGAATCGTGGTGCAAGGTGTCTGACACCGATGTGCACAGCCGCGCGCTCGCGACCTCACCAGCCGGCCGCGCGGATCTCCGCTGCCCGGATGCGCAGCGTCCCCGCCTCGGGGCTCGGGATCAGGCGGATCGGTCCGCACGCGATGGGATCGCGCACCTCGACGTGGATCTGCTGGCGGCCGGCCACGAGGCGGCGCGGGGCCACGGCCGTGCGCATCCACTCCGTCTGGCCCGAGCGCGACCACTGCACGTAGAAGGCCCCGGGACGTTCGGCCTCGATGTCGATGCGGATGAGGGCGGTGCGTTCCTCGTCGAGCTTCGCGTCCTGGAGCACGATCCCGAGCGTCCGCTCGCTCGAAGCGCACTCGATCGCTCCCGCGGGGCGGGCGAGGTGCACGCCCGGATCCGCGGTCACCGCGTCGGTCGCGGGATCGAGCGTCCAGGTCGGAGCCGAGCCGCCTTCGAAGCGGGCGCGCCGCTGCGCCTCGTCCGCCGCAGCGATGCGTTCCGGCGGCTCGAGGTCGAACACGCGCTCCGTGTGGATGTCGACGACGAGGTCGGGCTCGAACGCGAGGATCGCGGCCGGGTCGAACACGTACACGCCCCTCCAGTCGAATTTCGCGTGGGAGAAGAACGGCGCCATCATCTTGCGCAGCGTTCCGCCGAACGAATCGTGCACGACCCACGCTCGCGGCAGGTGCTCCGCGGCGGTCTTCGTCTCGATCTGGCTCCCGAGCTCGTGGATGTCGCCTCCGCTGAACGTCCATTCCCGCACGGTGTTGTGGTCGAGCCCGGGCTGCATCTCGAAATCCAGGCCGGGCAGGTGGAGCTGCAGCCGCCAGGCGTCGTCGTCGAACGGGATCGGACGCAGGACGAACGACGACGCCGGCGGGTCCTCCGCCGCGAGACCGGCCGCGCGCGCCGTCCGCAGGATCGCCAGCGCGCCGCGGATCGCGCCGCGCGCGGTCCAGTGCGTGCCGCGCTGCGAATAGACGTAGTCCCCTTCGGTGTCGCGCGTGCTCTCCTCGCGCAGCTCCGCACGCAGGTCGAGGTACCAGCCCCCCGGCTCCACCAGCAGGACGTCGTTCATCTGGTCGTAGCGCGTGGGCCCGAGCCGCTCGTACGGCATCGGCACGCGCGCGGGGTAGATCTCCATCTTGTTGGGCGTGAACGCGGCGACGTACACGATCCCGTGCGCGCGGCACCAGGCGGCACGGTCGCGCAGCAGGCGCGCCCAGCCCTGGATGCGCGCGGGCTCCAGCGGCGAGATGCCGCGCCAGCTCTCGAAGGAAGTCTGCTTCGCGTAGAACAGCCATCCGTCGGGGCTGATCACGGCCGACGGCGTCGGGCTGACGCCCAGGCCGAAGTAGAGGAGCTTGCTGCGCCCCTCGAGCAGCACGTCGCGCAAGCCCAGGTGGTCATCGAACCAGGCCTGCGTCTGCTGCGGCCAAAGCGCTAGCTGGGACAGGTCCTCCGGCTTCTTCGGCGGCGGCGACGGCGTGCGCTGCTCGTCCAGGACGGACTTGTGCGCCGCGTCGGGTCGCAGCAGCGCGGCCACCGTCGGCGCTCCCAGCGCGGCCAGGAAGAGCAGCGTCGTCGCGGCGTCGAGGAACCGGCGCGGGTGCGCGCTCAACCTTGTCGCTGACCCGGCTTCCACAGGACGTCCTGTCGCCCCTGGCCGTTGTGGACGCGCGCCAGCACGAAGAGCAGGTCGGAGAGCCGGTTCAGGTAGCGCAGCACCTCGAGGTTCACGCGGTCCTTCTCGGCCGGCATCGCCAGCAGCTCGGAGATGTGCCGCTCCGCGCGCCGGCACGTGCAGCGCGCCAGGTGGAACCAGGCCGACTGCTGCGTCCCGCCGGGCAGGATGAACGAGCGCAGCGGCTCGAGCGCCTCGTTCTCGCGGTCGATCAGGTCCTCGAGGCGCTTGGTGTAGACCGGCGTGATCCGCAGCCGCTCGCCCGCTTCGCCCGGAACGCACAGATCCGCGCCGACGTCGAACAAATCGTTCTGGATCGCCTGCAGGTCGCCACGGTGCGGCTCTTCGAGCCCGCTCGCGACGAGCAGCCCGATCACGGACGACAGCTCGTCGACGTCGCCGTAGGCGGCGACGCGCGCGTGGTGCTTGGGCACGCGCGTGCCGTCGCCGAGGCTCGTGAGCCCCTCGTCGCCGCCGCGGGTGTAGATGCGATCGAGTCGGACCATCGGGAGCCTTTCGAGCGGTCATCTTGCGCGTGCCGATAGGTGGTGGCAAGGCAGGTGTCCGCGCAGGAGCACCGGAGCGGGCCGACATGCAAGTCGATCCGGTGATTCGGCAGCTGTGTGTGCGCCCGACGTCGTCACGGCTCGGCAGCTGCGCTGGAGTTTGATTGGGCAGAGATCTCGTCGCCGAGCCGAAGCCGCCAGCCTGACCCGCGCCGTGGTCACGGGCTCGGACCCGGCTTCCAAAGAGAGCGGAACCCGACGATCCAGTTCCGCGAGGCGTTCCGCCGCCACGCGACGAACCGCGACCTCACTCCGCCTGCGACGCCCGATCCTGCTCCGAGCGATGCCGCCCGCGCCGCTCGTGCACGGTGATGCCGAGGTCCTTGGGCGTCAGCGTGCTGCCCAGCGCGCGACACATCAGATGCCAGGCGCGTGCGTCGCGGTCCTCCAGCTCGGCGCGCGAGAACACGCGCTCGATCGAGGCCAGGATGTCCGTCCGCGCCGATTTCGTCTTCGCGACCGTGTCCCCCATCACGTGCTTCAGGTTCGCCTTCAAGTACTCGCGGCCCTCGGCCGACAGCGGCTTCGTGCCGCGCTCACGGCGCTTCCCGCCGGATTCGGTGTAGAGGTCCGACAGCACGATCCCGACCGACATCGCCAGGTTGATCGAGCTGTGCTCGGCGCTCGTCGGGATCCAGGCCAGCTCGCGCAGCAGGTTCGTGTCCTGGCTCTCGAGCCCGCGCGCCTCGTTGCCGAAGACGAGCGCCATCGTGCCCTCGGCCTCGTCCGCCTCCGCGCGCAGCAGCTCGCGCAGCTCGCGCCAGTCGTGACGGCGGCGGTGCTCGTGCGCGCGCGCGGTGAAGCCGACCGAGCCGACACAGTCCTCCAGCGCCTCGGGCAGCGTATCGACGATGCGCACGCGCTCCGCCGCGCCCTCGACGCCGTGCGACATCTGCACGAAATCCGGATGCACGAGCACGGACGACCGTTCGGGCGCGACGAGCCACAGCTCGGCCGGCCCGAAGTTGGCGCACGTGCGCAGCACCGATCCCACGTTGCGCGGCCCCACCGGCCGCACGAGCACGACGCGCTTCGTCACGGCATCAGCCGTTCGCCCAGCAGCTCACGACGAACCTCGGCGCGCACGGACTCGAGCTGCACCGGATCGGGGTTCCCGCCCGACACGACCACCGCGACGCGCAAGCGGTCCTTCGCGGCACGTCCGGCGAACAGCGCCTCGGGGATCTCGCGCGCGACGACGGCGGCGTACGCGGCGGCGCCGGCCGGCTCGACGACCTCGCCCGCGGCCACCAGGCGCTTCTGCCCGGCGAAGATCGCTTCGTCGCCCAGCAGGATCGTCCCGTCGAGCGTCGTGCGGCACACGTCGACGTTGATCTGCCCGGAGTAGGTCGGCGTCAAGCCCTGCACCTTGCTCGTGATCGAGTCCAGGTGCACCGGCGCGCCGGCCGCGATGCCGCGCGTCAACGACGGCGCGCCGCTCGGTTCCACGCCGTAGATGCGCACCTGCCGTCCCAGCGCGCGCCGCAGCGCGAGCGACGTGCCGCTGACGAGGCCGCCGCCGCCGACGCACACGAGCACGACCTCGACCTGCGGCCATTCCTCGGCGATTTCGAGCCCGACTGTGCCGGCGCCCTGGATCGTGCGCTCCGCATCGTACGGGTGCACGAGCGTCATCCCGGCCGCGACGCGCGCCGCGCACTCGCGGTCCGCGCCCAGACGGTCTTCGGCCAGCACGACGGTCGCACCGTGATCGCGGCAGGCCTGCACCTTGTTCGCGTACGCGTTCGCGGGCATGACGATCGTGGCCGGCACGCCCGCGCGCTGCGCGGCCCAGGCCAGCGCCTTGCCGTGGTTGCCCGAGCTGGCGCACACGACGCCGGCCGCGCGCTGCGCGTCCGAGAGCTGCGCGATCTGATTCCACGCGCCGCGCGCCTTGAACGAGCCGGTCTCCTGGCGGTTCTCCATCTTGCCGCGCAGCTCGACGCGCGGATCGCCCGCGTCGAGCGCCGCGAGCGGCGTGCGGCGCACGACGCCGCGTACGCGCACCGCGGCCTCGTCGATGCGGATGTGGTCGAAAGCGGTCCAGGGAGAACGCGTGGCGGCGTCGGTCGCGGGCTGCATACGCGCGAATCTACCGGATCCGCCGGCTGATGCGCGCCGGGAGCTGCTTCGGGAACACCGGCGTCAGGACGACGCGGAACCCGAACCCCTCCGCCCCCCCGTCCGGCGCACGCCGTTCCGCGCGGCGCTCAACGTCCCATCCGCGAGAGCACCAGCTCGACCAGCTCGCGCGCGATGCGCTCGCGGTCCGTGTCCACGTGGCCGCCTTCGGTCCACACGAGTTCCTTGGGCTCGCGCGCGGCCGCGAACAGCGCGTCCGTGCACGCGCGCGGCACGCGCTCGTCGCCGTGCGCCGCGACCAGCACGAACGGCCGCGGCGCGATCCCCGCCACCCAGCGCTCGGGCGCGAGCGGCGGGCCACCGGCCGCGATCCAGCCCGCGCGTGCGAGCGCCCAGCGTGCGGGCGCGAAGCCGATGCGCCGTTCCAGGCCAGCTTCGATCATCTCGGGCACGTCGCCGCCGCCGTGGATCGACCAGACGCGCGCGACGCGCTCGTCCAGCGCGCCGGCGATGCACGCGAACGGCGCGCCCAGGCTGACGCCGACGAGCTCGATGCGCGCCGGATCGAGGCCGGGCTGCGTGAGCACCCAGTCGATCGCGAGCCGGATCGCCGGCGGCGTGTCGCGCAGCGCGGCCCGGATCTCCGGCGCGGCGCCCAAGACGGCGAGGCCCTTGGGCTTGCGCGGTCCCGTGTACGGGTAGGCCAGCGCGACCGCGAACGCCCCGCGCGTGTCGGGTACGAAGCGCAACGCCTTGCGACCCGTCTCCATGCCGCCGAGCAGGATCGCGACGGGACGCCCGCCGACTGGCGCGGGACCGGCGGGCCGTTTCGTGGCCACCTCGACGACGAGGCCGCTCGTCGAGACGAGACGCACGAGCTCCTCGACGTGGCCGTCGACTTCGGCGCGCTCCTCGATCTGTGCCGAATCAAGTTTGCCTCGGCGCGCCTCGAAGCCGCCGGTCAAGTCGCGCGCGAGCCACAGTCCGAACAGGACGAGCAATGCGAGCGCGGCCGCTGCGAGAAACGTGACCCAACGCCAGCGGCGGCGCGCGCGCGGGCTCACTTCTTCGCCTTGGGCTTGGGCGGTTGCAGGCGCACCGAGCGCTCGATGTCGCGACTGCCACCGCGCTGGCTCAAGTCGACCTTCTTTTCGAGCTTCCAGTCGCGGAAGCGGAACGTGACGCTCGAAGGTTTCGCCGCCGCGCGCACGTAGACGCGGCCGTCCTTGTCGGTCTTGCCCATCTCGCGCCCGTCGACGAGCACCGTGGCGCCCTCGACCGCGCGACGGTTGTCGCTGCGCGTGACGCGGTAGAGCTCGCCCCACCCGGGCTCGAGCACCGGCCGCGCGACGCGCTGCTCGCGGCCGTCGCTCGAGGACCCGACGACGAACGCCGTGCCGTCGCCGACGGCCGGTGCGCAGCCTGTCGCGTCGACGCGCCAGCGCAGCGGCTGGTCCGCGGGAAACGACGGGACGACGGCCGAGACGCCGGTCGCGCGCTGGACGTCCGTCGAGCCGCCGCTGGAGACACGCAGATTGTAGGGCGCGTCGAACGGCGCGCCGCCCAACGTGTGAGGCTGGAACACGAGATCCGCGACGGGCACCGCGTCGTGCACGCGCAGCTCGAAACCGACGAGGGGCGCCTCGACGTCCGCGTGGCGCGGCTCCCATTCGAACCAGTCGTCCTCGACCACGCTCAGGTTCCAGCGGCCGGCCGGCACGTCCTCGATCGTGAAGGAACCGGTCGTGGGAGCGTCCTGCGACCACACGATTTGCGCCGAGATCGGCGGCGGGCCGTCGGGACGGTCCAGCGGTGCGAGGCGCACCGCCACGCGCTCGCGATAGCGGCCCGAGTCCGACCGCACGACGCCGCGGATCGCGCCGAGCGACGGGGCTCGCGCGATCCACGCTTCTTTCTTCGACACCTGGCCGGAGATCAGGTCGACGGGCTGGTCGTGGTCGAGGAAGCGCGCCGCGTTCACCTTGAGGGTCGCGCGACTCGCGGTGATGAACTCGAAGCGCGCCAGACCCTCCGCTTGGGTGCGCCGCAAGAGCGACCGTCCGTCGTCGAAGCCCAGCACGACGTTCGCGTCCGCAACAGGCTTTCCATCGGGGTCCAGGACCCTCACCTCGAGCGCCCCGAGCGCCTCGAGCGTGAGGCTGGCGATGCCCGGGCGGACGCCTGGGCCGAACGACACCGTCGTCGTCCCGCGCCACACTCCGTCGCGCGACTCGATCGTCAACTGCGCCGCCGGATCGGCGTCGGCGGCCAGCGGGCCGATGCGCACCCACGGCGTCGGCGCGTCGTGCACACGGCCGCTGCCGACGAGCGCACCTTCTGGTCCGCGCATCCGCAGGCTGCTGCGCAGGTCCTCGAGCGTGAACATGCCGCGCGGCGCGAGAGACAGCCGGTACGTCGGACCGGACTCGACGCGCAGGACGAGCGGCGCCGGCGCAGCACCTTTCGCGTCGAAACGGACTTCACCGACCTCGAGGATGGGCCCGCGCGGCATTTCGAGGAACCGCGCGCGCAACGGGCCGGCGTGCAGCGTAGCGTCGAAGCGGCCTTCGGCGTCCGTCGAGAGCCTCTGGCGCTGATTGCGCACGTCGACGAGCTCGAACGCGTATTCGGGCAGCGGTTCGCTCGTCGCGGCATCCAGCAGCTGACCGGTCAGCTGCTCACGGTGCGCGGCCTCGACTGCCGGCGTGTTCTCGTCCGACACGGTCTCGATCGAGACGCTTTCGCGTGCTCCGGTGGTCGACGGGAGCTCGTCGTCACCCGTGACCTCGTCCGCTTCCGCGAGCGCTTCGGGTTCCGGCTCGGGCTCGATGGACTCGAGTTGGACCGGAGAAGTCGGCTCCTGTTCCGCAGCGGTCACCCACCAGGCTCCGCCGGCGACGAGCGCGACGAGGCCCAGCGCGACGAAGATGAGGATGTGGCTCTGGCGCTGCATCACGGATCAGGAGACCTGCGTGTCCGGCACCGCAACCCCGTGCAAGGTGTCTGACACCGCTGTCCACCCTACCTCAGCGTTCCTTCATCGCGTAAGTGCTGCGCGCGGGGTCGCGAGCGCTGGAGATCGAGCTACCGTGAGCTTGGCGCCGTGACCGGGCAGGGTTTCACGCGCGCGGAAAGATCGGGCCCATGCACGTGTTCTCAGCCTTCGCACTCGGTGTCGTCGTCGTTCTCGCCGGCGCGCCGGCGTTCGCGCAGATCTCGCAGACGTCAGGCCACGTCCGCACCGGGCCGGTCAGCGTCGACGATCCGCCCGGATTCGCGGCCCCGTTCGTGCCGCCGCCGCCCTCGGGCGTGGCGACGCGCTACGTGTCGCCGACGGGCAGCGACGCGAACCCCGGCACGCAGGCTGCGCCCTGGCGCGAGATCCGCTGGGCGGCGACGCACGTCTCCGCCGGCGACATCGTCGACATCGCCGACGGCACGTACGCGTCGCCGATCGTGATCTCGGCCGACGGCACGGCGGCGCACCCGATCGTGTTCCGCGCGACGGGCAGCAACGCGATCGTCTCGGGTGCGGGCACGAACACGACCGACCGCGACGCGATCTTCGTCACGTTCGCCGCGCACGTGATCGTGCACGGCCTGAAGATCCAGAACGCGTACCGCTCGGGCGTGCGCGTGGACCAGTCCGACAACATCACGATCCAGGCCTGCGTCTGCTCGAACAACGGACGCTGGGGCATCTTCACGGACTTCAGCGACGACCTGCACCTGCTCGGCAACGAGTGCTACGGCTCTCAGCTCGAGCACGGCATCTACCACTCGAACTCGGGCGACCGCGCGCTGATCCGCGGAAACTACTGCCACGACAACTGGTCCTCCGGCATCCAGATCAACGCCGACCCGTCGCAAGGCGACGACGGCATCAGCTCGTTCTGCGTCGTCGAGCGCAACTTCCTCCTGCGCAACGGCCTCGGCACCGGGATGGGCGGCGGCGGCGCGGCGATCAACCTGGCGTCGGTGCGCAACTGCACGATCCAGAACAACCTGCTGGTAGCGAACCGGGCCAGCGGCATCGTGCTGTGGGACGACGGGCAGGGCAGCCAGTGGGGCTCGCGCAACAACCTGATCGTGCACAACACGGTGCGCCACAACGCAGGCGAGGGTCGCTTCGCGTTCCTCATCGCGAACGGCAGCACGGGCAACGTGCTGAAGGACAACCTGCTCGTCGGCGGCGCGCGCGGAGCGATCTCGTTCACGTCCGACTCGCTGCCCGGGTTCGTCAGCGACCACAACGTGCTCTTCAGCCAGGGCGGCTGGCCGATCGTCCAGAACGACCTCACCGGACAGAGCTACACGCTGGCGACTTGGCAGGCGCTCGGTCACGACGCGCACTCCTTCGCGCAGAACCCGGCGTTCACCAATCCGGCCGGCGCGGACTGGTCGCTGGCCTCCGGGTCCGTCGGGCGCGACACGGGCATCGGCGTCGGCGTCCCGCGCGACTACCAGGGCGGCGTCCGACCGCTCGGGGCGGGGTTCGACATGGGCGCGTACGAGCGCTGAGGCCGGCCGGACCGCGGAAGCTGACCCGGTTCGTTGTGCCTGTGCCGCCCGCGGGGGCGAGCGTCGGTCGGACCCCCATCCGGTCGTGGGAAAACCGCCGAGGCACAGCGAACTGGGTCAGCTTCCGGCTTGCGACGTATGCTCTGGCCGCTCGTGGCTCGCTCGCTCCCCTTCACCGCCCCCTGGCTCCTGGCCCCCATGGAGGGCGTCACCGAGCCCTCGTTCCGCGACCTGGTGCTGGCCCGCAACACGCCCGCGCAACTCGGCGGCGCCTTCACCGAGTTCGTGCGGGTGATCGACCGGCCGCTGCCCCACCACGTGCTCGCGCGGCATCTGGGGACGCGGCGGTTCGCGCAGCCGGTCGGGCTCCAGCTCATGGGCGCGGACCGCGCGGCCCTGGCCGAATCGGCACGGCGCGCGATCGAGGTCGGCGCGCCGCTCGTCGATCTGAACTTCGGCTGCCCGGCCAAGGGCGCTCTGCGCGGCTGCGCCGGCTCGGCCGTGCTGCGCGATCCGAGCCAGCTCGAAGCCACCGTGCGTGCCTGCGTCGACGCGCTCCCCGACCACCCGGTCACGGCCAAGATCCGCGCCGGCTACGACGACGCCGATCGCGTCGAGGACCTGGCGCGCGCGGCCGAAGCCGGCGGCGCGGCCATGCTGACCGTCCACTGCCGCACGCGCGCCGAGGGCTACCAGGACGAGGTCGACTGGACCCGCCTCGCGCGCGCCGCGGCGGCCGTTGCGATCCCGGTCTGCGGCAACGGCGGCGTCGGGCGGCACGCCGACCTCGAGCGGCTGCGGCGCGAGACCGGCTGCCGGCTCGCCATGGTCGGGCGCGCGGCATGCGGCGACCCCTGGATCTTCGGCGGGCGGACCGTTCGCGCGGCCGACGCGGCGCGGTTCCTGCTCGACTACGCCGACACCTTGCAGAGCCTGGGTGCCAGCCCGAGCGGGGCGGCCGGGCGGGTGAAGCAGCTCCTGGTGCACTGGACGGCCGGCGGACTCACCGAGGAGGCCGGTGCCCTGCCCCGCGTCCCGGCAGGCCGCGTCAGCTGGCTGCGGGAAGCCGATCCGGCGCGGCTCCTCGCTCGGTTGGCCGAGCGCGCCGGTTTCGGGCGCGAGACGGCCCTGAATCCGGAACTCGGGCCGGACGTAGGCTTCCCCTTCATCCGCGAGCGTTCTGCCGAACAGGCCGGCGCCCAAGAAAAACGGCCGAGCGGGGCGCATCCCGAGCGCCGCGCTTCCTAGAATCGCATCCGCGGAGATCTACCCGAAGAGCATCGAATGGCCAAGTGGACGCATCTGGATAGCGACAACCTCTACAACGTCCAGAAATGGGGGTTGGGGTTCTTTCACGTCAACGAGAAGGGCAACGTTGAAGTGCGGCCCGAGGGCGCCGACCGGCCCCAGCGGCCCGGCATCGACATGTTCGAGCTGCTCGGGCAAGTCCTGCGCCGCGGCGTCAGCACGCCGATCCTGATGCGCTTCGACGGCATCCTGCGCGCGCGCGTGCGGGCCATGAACGACGCTTTCAACACGGCGCGGCGCGAGTTCGGCTACGAGGGCCAGTACCGCGGCGTGTTCCCGATCAAGGTGAACCAGGAACGGCACGTCGTCGAGGCGCTCCTGTCCGAGGGCTCCAACCACCAGATGGGCCTCGAGGTCGGCAGCAAGCCGGAGCTGATCGCGGTCATCGCGCTCATGGCGGGCAAGAGCTCGCTGATGATCTGCAACGGGTACAAGGACGAGGAGTACATCGAGATGGCGCTGCTCTCCACGAAGCTCGGCATCACGCCGATCCTCGTGGTCGAGAAGTACAGCGAGGTCGAGACGATCCTGCGCGTCGGGCGGCGGCTGGATATCCGCCCGTCGATCGGTGTGCGGACCAAGCTGTCGGGCAAGGGCGCCGGGCGTTGGCAGGAATCGGGCGGTGACCGTTCCAAGTTCGGCCTGACGACGCGCGAGATCGTGTCGGTGCTCGAGCTGCTCGAGCGCGAGGAGATGCTCGACTGCGTCAAGCTGCTGCACTTCCACCTGGGGTCGCAGATCCCCGAGATCCGCTCGCTCAAGAACGCGCTGCGCGAGGCCACGCACACGCTGATCGGCCTGCACAAGATGGGCGCGCGCATCGAGTACTTCGACTGCGGCGGCGGCCTGGGCATCGACTACGACGGCAGCTCGACGAACTTCGAGTCGTCGGTCAACTACTCGCTGCAGGAGTACGCCAACGACGTCGTCTACCACCTGAAGCAGGCCTGCGACGAGGCCGGGATCCCGCAGCCGTCGATCGTGACGGAATCGGGCCGCGCGCTGTCGGCGCACCACGCCGTGCTCGTGACGGAAGTGCTGGGCACGACCGATTTCAGCGAGGAAGGCCTGCCGCAGAAGCCGGCGGACGGCGAGAACCAGCTCGTGCACAACGCGCACGCGGCCTGGGAAGGCGTCACGGCCAAGAACTTCCAGGAGAGCTACCACGACGCGGTGCAGATCCGCGACGAGACGATGGTGCTCTTCAACGTCGGCCAGATCTCGATGAAGGAGCGCGCGCGCGTCGAGGACTACTTCTGGCGCACGTGCGAGCGCATCCTGCGCATCACGCGCACGCTGGACTACGTGCCCGACGACCTCGCCAACCTCGAGCGGGACATGGCGGACACGTACTTCCTCAACTTCTCGCTGTTCCAGTCCGTGCCGGACTCGTGGGCGATCCACCAGCTGTTCCCCGTGCTGCCGCTGCACCGCCACAACGAGACGCCTACGCGGCGTGCGATCCTGGCCGACATCACGTGCGACTCGGACGGCAAGGTCGACCGCTTCATCGACCTGCGCGACGTGAAGCGCACGCTCGAGCTGCACCCGCTCAAGCCCAACGAGCCCTACTACCTGGGCTTCTTCCTGGTCGGCGCGTACCAGGAGATCCTGGGCGACATGCACAACCTGTTCGGCGACACGAACGTCGTGCACGTCGACCTGGACGAAGCCGGCCGGCCGCGCCTGACGCAGGTGCTGCGCGGCGAGCGCGTGCAGGACGTCCTGGAGTACGTCGAGTACTTCGAGGCCGACCTGCTGCAGAGCCTGCGCCGCAGCGTCGAGAAGTCGCTCGAGGAGGGCCGCATCACGTTCGAGGAATCGGCGCTCCTCTACCGGCGCTACGAGGCCGGCCTGCACGGCTACACGTACCTCACGCGGGAGCGCAAGAACGGCGACACGCCGACGCTCCTGCAACCCACGTTGGTGTTCCAGAAGAACGAACCTTGAAGATCCGCAAGGGCTGCATCGTCGATCTCGTCTACGAGCTCAAGGACTCGGAAGGCGACGTGGTGGAAAGCGCAGACGCCGCCGAGCCGATGACGTACCTGCACGGGTACGGCGAGATCGCGCCGGGTCTGGAGGAGGAGCTCGACGGCGTCGAGGAGGGCGCGCTGCTCGAGATCGTGCTCCCGCCCGACAAGGCCTACGGCGACTACAACCCCGACGGCATCGTCGCGGTGCCGCGCAGCGAGTTCCCGGCCGACGCCGAGATAGTCCCCGGCGACTGGATCTCCGTGCAGATCAAGCAGGACGAGGAGTCCGACGAGGTCGAGGACCTCGAGATGAAGGTGCTCGAGATCTCGCCCGACGCGATCACGCTCGACGCGAACCACCCCCTGGCCGGCCAGGAAGTGACGTTCGACATCCGCGTGCTGGGCGTGCGCGAAGCCAGCGCCGAGGAGATCGAGGCGCGCGAGACCGAAGAAGAAGCCGAGGAAGAGGAAGAAGAGAAGTAGACAAGGGTGTCAGCCCGGATGATTCACGAGGATCCGTGAAAGAAGGCCCGTTGGGGGCGTTTCTCGCCGAATGGATTTGTTGTCGGACAAACCATCACGAGGGCCCCCAATGGGTGAACGGCAGCCTACTGTTTCCCGCTTCAGCT
>JANNQS010000107.1:0-52584 GCA_031400875.1 Planctomycetota bacterium
CGCCGATCCTGGCCGCGACGCATCCACTCGGCCGCGTGTCCGAGGAGGGACGCTTCTTCGCGCTGCTCGGCATCGGAGCGCTCGTGGGGCCGTTCATCCTGCTCTTCGGGCTCTACATGCTGGCCCTGTCCGTGCTCGGACAGCTCGCGCTGCAGAGCCTGGCCGAGAACCGCCGCGGCGTCTCGTCCGCGCTGCTGCACGCCTGGCGCATCATGCGCCACGACCCATGGGCCACGGCGCGCGCGGTCGTGGCCGAGGTGCTCCTCCTGCTGATGACGCTGGCCGCCGTGCGCGCCTTCGGAGGGCTGGTGCAGGGCTTCTGGGGCGGACAGACGATCACGCTGGTCCTGCAGATCGCGCTGATGGGCTTCGCCGGCGTCGTGCGCGCGGGCTACTGGGCGCGCACGTACCGCGCGCTGGGCGGGCTGACGCCGTCCGACGGCGTGCCGGGCCTCGTGCGCGGTTGATCGCCCGCGCGCTTCCGATCGGGAGCGCACGCCGCACGAAGCCGTAGAGTCGCCTGCGCCCGCGGGCTCGAGAAAAAGCCGTCGCCTCCGAACCCGGCGGCCTCGCCCCGCCTCTACACGCATGGAGACGCGGATGCTGCCAAACCAGCCAGAAGCCCTGTGGGTGCTGCGCGCCCAATCGGGCGACCGCGAAGCCATGAACCAGCTCTTCCTCGCCGTGCAAGACCCGCTCTACCGCTTCCTGCGATCGCTGGGCGCCGACGCGCACGGCGCCGAGGACCTGCTGCAGGAGGTGTTCGTAACGATCTACAAGAAGATCCGCTGGCTGCGCGAGCCCGCGTTGTTCCGCGCCTGGAGCTTCCGCATCGCGCACCGCCTGGCGGCGCGCCGGCTGGCGGGCGCGCTGCGCGAGCAGGATCGCTTCGAACCCGGCGCGGAGGTCGACGACGTGACCTCCAGCGGGGAGGCCCTGCCGCTGCCGGAAGGAGTCCTGTCCGAGCTCCTCGCCCACGTCACGACGAAGAGCCGCGCCGTGCTGGCTCTGCACTTCGAGCACGGGCTCGAGCTGGCGGAGATCGCCGACGTGCTCGAGATCCCACTGGGCACGGTCAAGTCGCGCCTGGGCTTCGGCCTCGCCACGCTGCGCCGACACCTGGTCGGCCCCAAGGTCGTGCCGTCGTGACGGCTCCCCTCTTCCGCACGACGCGCGCCGAGCGGATCGCGCTGATCGCCTGCGCGATCCTCGAAGCGGTCCTGATCTTCGGGGTCGTCGTGCCGACCGTCCTGCACAGATCCCACACCACCGAACGCCCCGACGACTCCGCAGGAGCCTCCCATGACTGACCTCACCGCCCTCGACCGCGCACGCGTCACCGCCCTCGACCGGATCGACCGCGACGAGCGCCACTTCAAGCTCGCGATCTACGGCGCGGCGGTCTTCGAAGCGCTCTTCCTCGTGAGCTTCCTGCTCCTGGCCGACCTGCACGACCGCACGCACGTCCTGATCCTGCTGGGCACGGTCGGCGCGTACGGGATCATCGTGCTCGGCCTCGTAGCGCTCAGTGCGCACGTGAGCCGTTGCTCGGAGCGCGTGCTGCGAGCGGTCGCGCAGTCGCGGACGTGACCGCGCGGGAGCGGCGACCGCGGGTGAGCACGGTCACGCCCGGGCCCGCGAGCCGAGGACCGAGAGCCGACCGCCTCGGGACGGGAGAAAACCTCGCCGTGCGCGGCACTCGGACGGCCGCTCGGCATTGGTCCTCCTGGAGGTGGATCCGACCATGTTCCCCAGGCACGTACTCTTCGTCGCAGCCCTCTTCGCCGCGCCCTTCGCCCCTTCGGCCCAAGGCTTCCAGGGCCAACTGCCACCCCTTCCGCGCCAATTCGCGCGGGCGTTCCCCCCGCAGGAGCCGCCGGTGCCGCCGCCGGGAGCGCCCACGGACGAGGGGTCGTGCGAGGAGCGTCCGCCCGAGCCGGCACTGGTTCACCTCGGCACGGGCGAGTTCCACCTGAGGGTCGAGGATCTGCGCATCGCAGGCCGCGGTCTCGATTTCCGCTGGACGCGCACGTACCGCTCGCGGGCCGACACGGACGCGGGGCTCGGGCGCGGCTGGGACTGGTCGTACGACATCTGGATCGAAGCCCAGGGGCCGCAGATCGCCGTCCACGACGGGAACGGACGGCGCGACCTGTTCCAGCCCAGGCCGGACGGCACGTACGCGGCGGACGGCTTCTTCCAGCAGGGCTCGTGGAACACCGACGGGAGCTTCACGCTCCTGTTCGCCGACGGCGGCGCGTGGCGCTTCCACCGGCTCGACGGCACGGCGCGCGCCGGCCGCATCGAGTCGTCGACGGATCGCAACGGCAACGCGCTCGCGTTCGCGTACGACTCGCTTGGACGACTCATGCGCGTGACCGACACGCTCGGTCGGGACGTCACGATCGCGCGCGACTCGGCCGGTCGCATCAGCTCGGTGTGCGACTTCGCGGGGCGCTGCGTGTCCTACGCCTACTACACGGCGGCCGACACGGGTGGCTCTCCGGGCGACCTCCGGTCCGCGACCTCGCCGATCGTCACCGGGACTCCCAACGGCAACGACTACCCGTCGGGCAAGACGACGTTCTACGGCTACTCGAGAGGCCAGGCCGACGAGCGGCTGAACCACAACCTGCTCTGGATCAGGGACCCCAGGGGGCAGACGTGGATCTCGAACGCGTACGCCGCGACGACCGATCCGGGCGCGCTCGATTTCGACCGCTTGGAGCGCCAGGTCCTGAGCGGCAGCGACGTCTTCGACATCGTCTACGTGCAGCCGCAGCCCGAACCCCTGCTGCCGCCCTCGACCGAGCTGCAGGTCATCGTGAATGACGCGGTCGGCAACGTGCGCGAGTTCTTCTACGACCGCGAGAACCGCTGCGTGCTGCTGCGCGAGTTCACGGGGCGTGCCGACCCCGCGCAGCCCACCTCGACGACCGCGAACCGTCCGACCGGACGGCTGCGCGCGAGCGATCCGGCTATCTTCGAGACGCGCTGGGAATGGAACCGCGACTCGCGTCCGACCCGGATCGTCCGCCCCGGCGGCAGCATCACCGAGCGCGTGCACCAGCGCGATCTCGATTCCGGCGCCGCGCCGCGCGCGCGCGGCAACCTGCGGCTGCTGCGGCGCCTGCCCGGGCCGGGGGGCGGGAGCCACGCGGAGCTCACCGAGCAGTTCGAGCACGACGTCGGCCACGGCGGCTGTTGCGGCTCGAACTTCGTCACGCGCCACGTCGACGCGATCGGGAACGTCACGGAGCACGACTACGACGCGCGCGGCAACCGCATCCAGACCCGCTTTCCCGTGACGGGCGTCGTCGAGGACTTCGAGTACGACGCCTACGGGCGGAAGACGCGCCACGTCCACCCCGACAACGGCGGCGGCTGCCGGCGCGAGGACCGCTGGGTGTGGTACGGGACGTCGGCCGGATTCCAGAACGGGTTCCTGCACCAGGAGATCGTCGACGCGGCCGGCAGCGCGATGACCACGAGCTACGAGTACGACGCACTCGGCCAGGCCGTGCGCGTGCTCGATCCGCTCGGCCACGACGACCTGTTCGCGCACAACGCGCTCGACCAGATCGTGCGCGCGACCTCGCGTCCGGTCGACGCCGGCGGCGTCCGCTACCGGATCGACAGCTTCTACGACGCGAACGACAACCTGGAGCGGCGCGACGTCCTGGCGGTCGACCACCTCGGGGCGGTCGAGGCCAACTCGCTGCTGACGACGACGCGCGAGTACGACGTGGTGAACCGCCTCGTCCGGCTCAGCGAGGAGGTCGACGCCACGCACTCCGTCGTGACGGAATGGGGCTACGACGCGAACGGCAACCGCACGCTCGAGCGGCAGGGCGAGGCGGTCAACGGCAACCAGCCCGGGAACGTCGTGCGCACGCTGTGGGACGAACGCGATCTGCCCTTCCAGAGGATCCGCGCACCGGGGGATCCGGCGCAGTCGACCGACCAGCACGACTACGACGGCAACCGCAACCGCGTCCGTCTGGCCGAGGGTCTGGAGGGCGGCGCACAAGAGACCTTCTCGATCCACGACGGCTACGACCGCCTGATCCTGGCCATCGACGCGCTCGGGAACGAGCAACAGGTCGACTACGACGCGAACGGCAACGTCCTGCACCTGCTGCGGCGCGGCGAGATGACCGACGGACCCGGCAGCTCGGGCAACGTGCGCCTGCACGAGGAGACGGCCGTGTTCGACGGGCTGAGCCGTCGGATCCGGCGCGAGGTCGCGCACTTCGACCCGGCCACCCAGATGCCGATCGGCGACGGCCTGTCCGTGACGCAGATCGAGTACAGCGGCACCTCGCAGGTCCTGCGCACGATCGGCGACGAAGGCGGGGTCGCGCAGGCAGCGTACGACTGTGCCGGCCGGAAGGTGCTGCAGGTCGACGAGCGCGGCAACACGCTGGGCTACGCCTACGATCCGAACTCGAACCCGACGCAGATCACGCAGGTCGACCAGACGGATCACGGGACCGGCGTGCAGACCTCGGTGACGACGCGCTTCTACGACTGGCTCGGGCGCCACGTCCGGACGGTCGACCAGCTGAGCAACGCGACGACGTTCACCTACGACTCGCGCGACAACATCCGGCTCGAGGTCGACCAGCTCGGCAACCGCACGGAGTACGAGTACGACGGGCTCGACCGCCTGCTGACGACGACGCGCAGGCTCACCAGTACGGGCACGGGCGCCGGCAGCCCGGTCGGGACGATCGTCACGCTGCAATCGTGGGACGACAGCTCGCGCCTCGCGACACAGACCGATCCGAACGGCAACGTCTCGCGCTACGTCTACGACGCCTGCGACCGTCGCGTGTCCACGCTCCACGCCGACGGCACGGTGTCGACGACCACCTGGGACGCGCACGGAACGCCCGTCACGGGCACCGATCCGAACGGGACTGTGATCACCAGCACGCACGACCCGCTCGGCCGGCCGACGGCGCGCACGATCAGCCCCGGCGCGGGCGTCTCCAGCGACACGACGTTCGAGGTCTTCCAGTACGACGGACGATCCCGGCTCGTGCGAGCGGAGGACGACGACTCGATCGTGCGGCGCGCGTACGACTCGCTCTCGAACGTCGTGCGCGACGAGCAGAACGGGCTGGCGACGACCGCTCTGTGGAACGGGGCCCAGGAGCGCCTGGCGCTGCAGTACCCCGGCGGACGCTCGCTCTCGTACACGCACGATCCGCGCGGCCGCATCCGCACGATCCTCGAAGGCACCCTGGTGCGGGCCGACTACGACTACATCGGCAACCGGGTGCGCCGGCGCTCGTTCCTGGCCGGCGCCATCGTGGCCGACCACCAGTACGACGGTTTGCGACGCCTCGTGCGCACGACCGTGACCGCCGGGACCGTCGTGATCGAGGACCGCCGCTTCGCCTGGGATGCGATGGACGACCGCGTGGAGCGCGAGGATCTGCGCGCGGGCGGGCCGAGGCTGACCCATGCCTACAGCTACGATTCCGCCAACCGTCTGCGGCACGCGACGGTGACCTCTCCCACGGCGGGCGTCGTGCGCGACACGGACTACGCGCTCGATCCCGCCGGGAACCGGACGTCGGTCAGCGGCGACCCGTGCGCGGGCGCCTACGTGCTGAGCACCGTGGTTCCGGAGCCGGCCGATCGGCCGATGAACCAGTACACGTCGACGCCCTGCGATCAGCGCACCTACGACAGGAACGGGAACCTGGTCGCGGTCGTCGCCAGCCCGACGAGCTCGATCTCCTGCGCGTACGACGGCCAGAACCGCCTGGTTGCGATCGGCTACGGCGCCCTCGGCACCGACACGTACGCGTACGACGCCCTCGGCCGCCGGATCGCGCGGGTCCTCCACCTCCAGAAGTCGACCCAGGGCACGCGGTACCTGTACGACGGCTGGCAGGTCGTCGAGCAGCGCAGCCTGAGCGGCGCGGTCATCGCCACGTACGTGTGGGGCGCCGGCCTCGACGAGATCCTCGGCATGCGCCGCGGCACGATCGATTCCTGGTTCCACGCCGATTCGCTGGGCAGCGTCACGGCCGCGACGAACAACGCGGGCAGCGTGGTCGAGCGCTACGAGTACGGCGATGCCGGCTTGCCCTCGTTCTTCAGCGGCACGGGCGTACCCCGCACATCCTCGCAGATCGGGAACCCGCACCTGTTCGGGGGGGCGCGTTACGACGACTCGGGACTCTACTGGCTGCGCCGGCGCTACCTCGATCCGCGCACCGGGCGCTTCCTGTCGCGCGACCCGATCGGAACGTGGGAGGACCTCGGCAACCTCGGCAACGCGCTGACCCATGCCGCCAACAACCCGCAGACCCTCGTCGATCCGATGGGGACCACGACGATCGACATGCGCTGCAACGGTCCCTGGCCCGGGCCGCGGACGCTGGAGCTCGACATCGACGATTGCAGCGGCTCGCGCGAGGACTCGATCTCCGACATGAGCTGCGTGGCGTTCCGCGCCGTCGGGCAGGCGTACGCCGACTTGAAGCGCCTGGTGGACTTCTACCAGGGCGAGCTCGACGACGTCGATTGGGGCGATCTGCGCACCGAGCTGCAGGTCAACAAGTGGTTCGGCGGCCAGGACGACGACACGTCGCTGGAAGCGAAGGACGACATCCGGCTGGCGCTGAAGCGGATCTACCGGAACGGGTTCCGGAACGACAACGTCGGCTTCGAGTGCGAGTCGAGCTGCGACTCGGGCACCAACGCCTATGTCTACACCGACTGGTTCACGGCGGGCACGACCGGCAGCGACATCCACCTCTGCTCGGGATTCTTCTCGAAATCGGCGCGCCGCCAGGAGGCGATCATCCTGCACGAAATGAGCCACGAATACGCGTTCACGGACGACAAGTTCTACTACTCGTCACCGGCGAACCCGAACGACCGCAACGAGTCGACCAGGACGCTGAAGGTCAACGCCGACACCTACGAGGAGTTCCTGCTCGACGACTACATCCCGTGAGGACGGCTCTCCTGCCAGCCGCCGCTCCTCGCGGCGTCGCGCGCGGCCCGAGGATCCGGCTCAGCGCCCTTCGAGTCGCGCGAGTTGAAGGGTGGTGACCGCGGTAGGGATCGAACCTACGACCTGATGATTAAGAGTCACCTGCTCTACCGGCTGAGCTACGCGGCCCCGACAGGGGCGGAGAGGATGCCACGCGCGGCCGCGAAGTCAAGGTCGAGACGCGGGCCGGCGCAACCGCCGCGGGGCTGGTGAGCGCGGAAGGGATCGAACCTTCGACCTACTGGTTAAAAGCCAGTTGCTCTACCGACTGAGCTACGCGCCCGCGTTGTCTTTCCGTGCCGCACGGAGCGTGCGGCGCGGGGGCACAGGATAGGCCGGGTCCGCAAGTCGGGGAAGCCCCCGAAGGATCCCGTCCCGCCGCTCTCTCAGACCTCCATCACCTCGGCCGTCTTCTTGTCCTGGTGCTGCGTGATCTTGTCCTCGTACTCCTTGAGGGCCTTCTGGATGTCCTCGTGGAGCTTCTTGCTCTCGTCCTCGGTGATCTTCGAGTCCTTGAGCAGGGCGTCCGCCTGCTTGTTCTCGTCGCGGCGCACGTTGCGCATCGCGATGCGCGCTTCCTCGCACAGCTCTTTCACGCGCGACGCGTACTTCTTGCGCTGGTCGCCCGAGAGCGGCGGCATCGTCAGGCGCAGCACCTTGCCGTCGCTCTGCGGCTGGATGCCCAGGTCCGACTTCTGGATGGCCTTCGAGATGTCGAGCAGCACTCCGGCGTCGAACGGCTTGATCATGATCTGCCGCGGCTCGGGGATCGAGATCTGCGCCATCTGCGCGATCGGCGTCATCTGGCCGTAGTAGTCGACGCGGATGTTGTCGACCAGGGCCGGCGAGGCGCGCGACGTGCGGATCGTGCGGAGCTGGTCCGCCACGTGATGGAGCGCCTTCTCCATCTTCTCCCGCGTGTCCTTCAGGATCTGCTGGCTCGTCATGCAGGACTCCGGATCCGGGTACCGAGGTTCTCCCCACGCACGACGCGCTCGAGGTTCCCCTCTTCGAACAGGTTGAAGACGACCACCGGCAGGCGATTCTCCATCGCCAGCGTGATGGCCGTCCCGTCCATGACCTTCAGGCCGCGCGACAGCACGTCCATGTACGTGAGCTCCTCGAAGCGGCGCGCTTCGCGCACCTTCTTCGGGTCGGCGTCGTAGACGCCGTCGACCTTCGTGCCCTTGAGCAGCACCTCGCACGAGAGCTCGGTCGCGCGCAACGCGGCGGCCGTGTCGGTCGTGAAGAACGGGTTGCCCGTGCCGCCGGCCAGGATCACGACGCGGCCCTTCTCGAGGTGGCTGATCGCCTTGCGGCGCACGAACGGCTCGGCCACCTGCTGGATTCCGATCGCGGTCATGACGCGCGTCTCGAGGCCCTGCTGCTCCAGCGCGTCGGACAGCGCCAGCCCGTTGATCACGGTGCCCAGCATGCCCATGTAGTCGGCGCTGGCGCGGTGGCCGCCCAGGCGGCTGAACTCCGCGCCGCGCAGGATGTTCCCGCCGCCCACGACGATCGCGGTCTCGACGCCCAGCTGCGTCACGCGCAGGAGCTGGCGCGCGATCGAGCGCACCTCCTCGGGGTCGATGCCGTGGCCGTTGACCCGATCGCCCAGAGCCTCGCCGGACAGCTTGAGCAGGATGCGTTGGAAGGGGATGGCCATGTGTCGCGCGGACAGGCTAGAGAACGCAGGAGGCCCGCAGCAAGGGCTGCAGGCCTCTGATTCCAGGTCGAGAGCGCGGGAGCGAACACCTTGAGCGCAGGAGCCGAACTCGCTTGCCACGCGCGAGCCGACGCCTCGAACGCGGGAGCGAACACCTCGAGCGCGCGAGCCGAGCTCGCGCGATCACTTGCCGATGCGCACGTGGGTGAAGCCGACGATCTTCGAGCCGGCGCCGAGGCGCTCCTCGACGACCTTGGCGACCGTCTTCGTGTCGTCGAACACCCACTTCTGCTCGGGCAGGACGACCTCGGCGAAGAACTTCTCGAGCTTGCCGCGCACGATCTTCTCCTGCATCTCGGCCGGCTTGTCCTTGACCTCGTCCAGGTAGATCGCGCGCTCGCGCTCGACCTCGTCGGCCGGGATCTCGTCGCGCGAGATCGCCAGCGGCGCCGGCACCTTGGAGACGATGTGCATCGACAGTTCCTTGAGGAACGGTGCCGACTTCTCTTCTTCGGCCGACGTCGTGACCGAGACCAGCGCGGCCTTCTTCTTGTCGTGGTGCACGTACGTGCCCACGCGGCCCTGCATGTTCTCGTAGCGCTGAATGCGTCCGACCTTCGTGTTTTCGCCCAGCTTGCCCACGAACAGCTTCACGGACTCGCCCAGCTGGACGCCGGTCTTGTCGTTCTTCAGCTCGAGCAGGGCCTCGGGCGTGGCCGGATTCTTGTCGGCCACCGTGTGCACCAGCGTGTCGAGCAGCTGGTTGAAGTCCTCCGTGTTGGCCACGAAGTCCGTCTCGCACGTGAGCGCGACCAGCGAGCCGATGCGCGCCTTGGGCGCGATCCACGTCGCGATGCGGCCCTCGCCCATCTCGCGCGAGGCCTTCTTCTCGGCCGTCTTCAGGCCGTTCTTGCGCAGCCAGTCGATGGCTGCTTCCTCGTCGGCGCCGGCCTCGGCCAGCGCCTTCTTGCACTCCATCAGGCCCGCGCCGGTGCGCTCGCGCAGCCGGCGGACCATGTCGGACGTGATCTGGGTCGTCATCGCGATGCTCCTCGTTGGTTCAGGTGGGCTGGGACGGGCCGGTGCGCTCGCGCAACCGGCCGACGATTCCGGGCCGTGCGGCTCAGCCGGCGCCCTGACCTTCTTCGCCGCGGCCGCCACGACGCGGGCCGCGGGCACCATCCGGCAGGCGGTTGCCGCGCGTCGGGCGCGGTTCGTCGCCGGCCGCGCCGACCCCGACGGGCGTGCCGTCCTCGCGCTTCTCCGCGCCAGTCGTCGTGGCCATCCGCTCGCGGTGGTTCGCGCTGCCCTCTTCGACGGAGCGCACGAGCATGTCCACCAGCAGGCGCACCGACTTCAGCGCGTCGTCGTTGCCCGGGATCACGATGTCGACCGACGCCGGATCGCAGTCCGTGTCGAGGATGCCGATGACGACGAGGCCCATCTTGCGGCCTTCGCGCACGGCGTTGCCTTCGCGGCTCGGATCGACGACGACCATCGCGCCGGGCATCCCGGTCATCTCGCGGATGCCGCCCAGGTTGCGCACGATCTTGCGGCGCTCGCGGCGCAGGCTCGAGAGCATCTTCTTCGAGTAGTTCGAGATGGTGCCGAGCTCCTCGATCTTCTCGAGCTCTTCCAGCCGCTTCAGCCGCGAGCGGATGACCGAGAAGTTCGTGAGCGTGCCGCCGATCCAGCGCTCGGTGACGATCGGCATGCCGGCGCGCTGGCCGGCGTCCTGGATGACGCCCTTCACCTGGCGCTTGGTGCCGACCCACAGGATCGTGCTGCCCTCGGCGGCCATGTGGTAGAGCACGTTCTGCGCGCGCAGGATCCCGCGCAGGGTCTCGCGCAGGTCGATGATGTGGATGAGGTTGCGGCGTCCGTGGATGTACGGAGCCATCTTCGGATTCCACCGCGACACGCGGCATCCGAAGTGCACACCAGCATCGATGAGCTGTTGGACGTTGACGGTTTCCATGAGGCCTTGGATCGTTCCCGCGGTCACCCGCGGTGCGGGGCGAGCCGTGAAGGCGCGCCTGCCCGAGGACGAGCGCTCGGGCGCGCTTTCCCCCCTCCGTCCAAGCATCGACGCGCGCCGGTCCTCGGACAGGAGCCGGGGCCTCGGCGCGGACCGCGCTGGAGCAAAAAGGGGCCAGGGAGTGTAGCGATGGGCCTGCGCGGGTCAACGCGGGCCCCGCTCCGCACCCCCGAGCGGGTTCGACGAGGGGGGTAGACTTTCCGGGCCACCAGACCCCTCGGTCGGCCCCCCATGCGCGCGCCGCCGACCGTCCTCCTGTGCGATCACCGTGGCTCCGGCCTGGCGCGCGAGCTGGCCGGCCTGGAGCGCGACGGCTGGCGTCTCCTGGCCAGCGAGAGCGTGCGCCAGAGCCTCGAGCGCCTGGCTGGTCCCCCACCGGACGTGATCGTGCTCGACCCCCTGGTCGAGGGCGGCGCGGTCGAGGTCGGGGCGCTCGACGGCGCGGGTGCGGGCGAGATCCCGCTGCTCCTGCTGGCGGATCCGGCGCGCGCGGCGGCCGGCCTGGCCGTCCTGGCGCAGCCACCCGGGCGCGTGGCCGACCTCGTCTACCGCGGCGCCTCGGCAGTCGAGGTGCGCGCGCGGCTCGAGCGCCTGCTGCAGGAGCGCACGGGTCGCGAGGAGCTGGCCGACCTGCGCCACCGCGCGCTGTACGACGACCGCACCGAGCTCCTGCGACCGCAGGCGTTCCAGCAGCGCTTGAACGAGCACTGGTCGGCGGCCGAGCGCCACGCGCACGAGCTGGCGCTGGTCGTGATCGACCTGGACGGCTTCGGCCTCTTCAACAAGCGCTTCGACCACACCGTCGGCGATCGCGTGCTGACGCGCGTGGGCGAAGCGATCCGCGGCGCGCTGCGCAACGAGGACGTGGCGGGACGGCTGGGAGGCGACGAGTTCGCGTGCCTGCTGCCCTACACGCGCAAGGTCGACGCAGCGCGCGTCGTGAACCGCTTGCGCGAGCGCATCCGCGGCGTCTCCGGTCGCGTCGGCGGCGCGGACCTGGAAATCAGCGCCAGCCTCGGATTCGAGACCTTCGACGGCCGCGACGTCGAGAACGTCGACGCGCTGCGGCGCCACGCCGAGGTCGCGCTGCGCGCCGCGAAGAGCCTGGGCGGCGACCGCGCTGTGTACTACCGCCTACTGCCGCCCATCACGGGCAGCTGAATCAGCGCTTCAATCAGCGCTTGCTGGCGCCGTCCGGCGGCGCGGCGCGCTCGAGCACGAGACCGAGCCAGTCGGCGCGATCGCCCGCGAAGCCGTCGGGCGTCGGGTCGACCTCGAGCACGAGCTCCTTCGCGCCGCTCAGGTCCACGACGAACGCGGCCGGCGCGTCGCCCGAGCGCAGGGTCGAGCTCGCGAACGCCTGCTTGCCGTCGACGTGGACGCGGAAGATGCACGAGCCGCGCGTCGCCAGTCGCTGGACCTCGTCGTCCACTGCGGCCGCGCCGCGCAGTGTCTTTTGGGTGCCGTCCAGGGTCCACACGATGCGGCTGGGCGCGTGCACGCCGATGCCGCGCGAATGGCGCACGCCGGCGACGACGAGCGGCTCGCCGCGCACGGAACGGTCGAAACGCGGCGGCCAGACCATGCCCAGGTCGTCGCCGAACGGGCGCGAGGGCTCGGCCGAGCTGGGCCGCAGGCCGGAGAGGAACGCGATGCTGCCGTCGTCGACGGACAGCATGAGGACGCGCTGCACGGGCAGCGCCAGGACGCTCGCTCCGCGCTTCAGCCGGATCTCCTTCGGTCCCAGGTGCTCGAGCGTGCCGGCGACGCGGCTCTGGTCGTCCAGGTCGACGACGACCGGCACGCCGCCCTCGGCACGGCGCGTCACGGTCGAGCCGAGGTTCTCGATGAAGAGCGCCGCGACCTCCTTCCAGGGGATGGTGAGCGATCCGACGAGCGTGCCGTGGAAGCTCACGCCGACCCCGCTGAACTCCTCGACGGCGCCGTCGATGCGCTCGACAACGCCGCTCTGCTGCGCGCGGAACAGGCGGTCGCCCTCCGGCGCGGGCTCGACGCCGGCCGCGCCGACGAGGCGCGCGGGAAAACGCAGCGCGACGAGCTGCTCGAGGTCCACGCCGACCGGGATGCCGCCCGCAACGTTCACGTCGAACCACTCGCCCTTGCCGGCGCCGATCGGACCGGCCAGGAACTCGCCGCCCACGACCTCGACCTGGGCCAGGTCGCCCGGCAGCACGCGCTCGAGCGCGGCCGCGCCCTCGAAGCGCACGATCACGGCGCCTTGCTTGCGCGGATCGGCCGTGTCCAGATCGCCGAGCGCGACCGCCTTCTCCTGGCCGTCGAGCCCGACGAGGATCGCGCGCGCAGCCGCAACCGGACGCGGCGCGGCGGCCGGCGTCGGCTTCTGGGGCGTAGCGGGGAGAACGGCCAGAGCCAGCAGCAAAGGCAGCAACGTAGGCAGCAGCGAGGGCAGGAGCAGAGCGCGGATCATGGGCGGATCGTAGCTGTGCCGGAGGCCCTCACGAGGACCGAGGACAGACTCTCCGCGTACGTCCTGGGCCTCCGCCATGTTGGCAGCGGTGGCGCGGTAGTTCGCCTGCGCCTGCCATGTGGGCAGGCATGTCGACCGGCCGAAGCCAGCTCAAGTGCATCGGCTGCACGAGCTTAGACACGTTTCCCTGGCGGCACCGTTCTTGCTGAGCGGGGCGCACACGGTGCCTCTTCCGCTCCCCGCCGCCGGCGGCGGGTTCGTCGAGCGCGCACCGTTCCGTCATTCGCTCCCCTCAGCAGGATCCTCATGGCCAAGCAGATGGTTTTCGAGACCGATGCGCGCGACGCAGTGCGGCGCGGCGTCGAGAAACTCGCCAAGGCAGTCGTCACCACCCTCGGACCGCGCGGCCGCAACGCGATCCTCGACAAGGGTTGGGGCGCGCCCACGATCACGAAGGACGGCGTCACGGTCGCCGAGGAGATCCAGCTCCAGGATCCCTACGAGCAGCTCGGCGCACAGCTCGTCAAGGAAGTCGCCAGCAAGACAAGCGACGTGGCCGGCGACGGCACGACGACCGCGACGCTCCTGACCGAGGCGATTTTCACGGCCGGCCTGCGCGCCGTGACGTCGGGCGCGCACCCGTCGCGCCTCACGAAGGCGATCAAGGACGGCGCCGAGGCGGTCAGCGCGCGCCTCGACGCGACGGCCAAGAAGGTCAGCAAGAACGAGGAGATCCGCCAGGTCGCGACGATCTCGGCCAACAACGACCCGACGGTTGGCAAGCTGATCGCCGACGCGATGGAGAAGGTCGGCAAGGACGGCGTGATCACGGTCGAGGACGGCAAGACGCTCGAGACCGACGTGACCGTCGTCGAGGGCATGCAGTTCGACCGCGGCTTCCTGTCGCCGCACTTCATCAACACGCCCGAGACGATGGAGTGCGTGTTCGAGAAGCCCCTGATCCTGGTGTACGAGTCGAAGATCAGCTCGCTCCAGAAGCTCCTGCCGCTGCTCGAGAAGGTCAAGGCTTCCGGCCGGCCGCTCGTGATCATCGCCGAGGACGTCGAGAGCGAGGCGCTGGCCACGCTCGTCGTGAACAAGCTGCGCGGCATCGTGCAGACTACCGCCGTGAAGGCGCCGGGCTACGGCGATCGACGCAAGGCGATGCTCGAGGACATCGCGGCGCTGACCGGCGCCCGCGCGGTCATGAAGGACCTGGGCGTCGACCTGGACACCCTCACGATCCGCGACCTGGGCACGGCCAAGAAGGTCACGATCGACGCCGACAACACCACGATCGTGGGCGGCGCCGGCAAGCGCGAGGAGATCCAGTCGCGCGTCGAGCAGATCCGCGGGCAGATGGCCGAGACGACCTCGGACTACGACAAGGAGAAGCTCCAGGAGCGCCTGGCCAAGCTGACCGGCGGCATCGCGCAGATCAACGTGGGCGGCGCGACCGACACCGAGGTCAAGGAGCGCAAGGCCCTGATCGAGGACGCGCTGCACGCGACGCGCGCGGCGGTCGAGGGCGGCGTCCTGCCGGGCGGCGGCGTCGCGCTGCTGCGCGCGCGCTCGGTGCTCGCAGGCCTGCGCAAGAAGGACGACGAGGACTACAACATGGGCCTCGACATCCTGTTCGAGGCGCTGGCGCGCCCGATCCAGCAGATCGCTCAGAACGCCGGTCAGGACGGCACCGTCGTCGCGCACCGCGTGCTGCGCGAGAAGAAGGAGACCTGGGGCTACGACGCGCTGAGCGGCCAGTACGGCGACATGATCGCGCTCGGCATCGTCGACCCGGCCAAGGTCACCAAGGCCGCGCTGAACAACGCGGTCAGCGTCGCGACGCTGCTGCTCACGACGGACGCGCTCATCGTCACCAAGCCCGAGCCCAAGAAGTCCGCGCGCGGCGGCGGTGGCGGCGGCGAGGACATGGACGGAATGGGCGGCATGGGAGGCATGGGCGGCGGCATGGACTTCTGATCCGGGCGCCACATCGTCCCCCTCCGCCTCCCCCTCCACACACACACACAGCACACCCGAGAGATCACATGGCCAAGCAGATCCTGTTCGACGACAACGCCCGCCAGAAGATGCGCGTGGGCATCGAGAAGCTCGCCAAGACCGTGCGCGTGACGCTCGGCCCCGCGGGCCGCAACGTCATCCTCCAGAAGTCCTTCGGCGCGCCGTCCGTCACGAAGGACGGCGTCTCCGTCGCCAAGGAGATCGAGCTCGAGGACCCCTTCGAGAACATGGGCGCCAAGCTCGTGCTCGAGGTCGCCAACAAGACGAACGACGTGGCCGGCGACGGCACCACGACGGCCACCGTCCTGGCCTCGGCGATCTTCAACGAGGGCCTCAAGTACGTCGCCACGGGCGTCAACACGATCGCCCTGCGCAACGGCATCGATCAGGCCGTCGACGCCGCCGTCGCGTCCGTGAAGAGCCAGTCGCGCAAGGTCAAGTCGCGCGCGGAAAAGGCCTCCGTCGCGGCGATCTCGGCCAACAACGACCGCGCCGTCGGCGAGCTCCTGGCCGACGCGTTCGAGAAGGTCGGTGACGAGGGCGTCATCACGATCGAGGAGAACACCGGCCTCGACACGACCCTGGAGGTCGTCGAGGGCATGGAGTTCGACAAGGGCTACCTCTCGCCGTACTTCGCGACCAACCTCACGAAGCTGACGGCCGAGTTCGAGGATCCCTACATCCTCATCTACGACAAGAAGATCGGGAGCGTGCGCGAGTTCCTGCCGCTGCTCGACGTCGCGGTGCGCACGGGCCGTCCGCTGCTCGTGATCGCCGAGGACCTCGAGGGCGAGGCCCTGGCCACGCTGGTCATCAACCGCCTCAAGGGCATCCTGAACGTCTGCGCCGTGAAAGCTCCCGGCTTCGGCGAACGTCGCAAGGCCTACCTGGGCGACATCGCGGTGCTGACCGGCGGCACGGCGATCACCGAGGAGCTGGGCGTCCCGCTGGAGAAGGTCACGGCCGAGCACTTCGGGACCGCCAAGCGCGTGAAGGTCACCAAGGACTCCACGACGATCATCGGCGGCAAGGGCTCGAAGAAGGCGATCGAGGAACGCGTCGCGCAGATCGACGTCCAGATCAAGGCCACCAAGTCGGACTACGACAAGGAGAAGCTCGAGGAGCGCAAGGCCAAGCTCAAGGGCGGCGTCGCACTGATCAAGGCCGGCGGCAAGACCGAAGCCGAGATGAAGTCGCGCAAGGACCTGCTGGAAGACGCGCTGAACGCCACGCGCGCCGCGATCCAGGAGGGCATCGTCCCGGGCGGCGGCGTGGCGCTCTTGCGCGCGGCCGACGCGGTGAAGGCCCTCAAGCTGAAGGGCGACGAGCGCTTCGGAGCCGACATCATCGAGAAGGCGCTCGAGGCCCCGCTGCGCCAGATCGCCGCGAACGCCGGAGAGGACGGCCCCGTCGTCGTCGAGAACGTGCGCGAGGGCGGCACGACGACCGGCTTCAACGCCCTGACTGGCGAGTACGTCGACATGTTCAAGGCCGGGATCATCGATCCGGCCAAGGTCGTCCGCTGCGCGCTGCAGAACGCGGCTTCGATCGCCGGCCTGCTCCTGACCACGGATTCCATGGTCACGGAGATCAAGGAGGACAAGCAACGCGTCGAAGGATCGATGGCCTGAGAGCGCGCCGCTGACACCCCACGAGGGCGGCGGTCTCGAGCACCGCCGCCCCACGGTTCCGGGGTCCAGCACCCAGTGATCCCATGCCGCGGATGAGCGAGAAGCGCGACTACTACGAGACGCTCGGCGTCGATCGCAAGGCCAGCGACGAGGAGATCAAGAAGGCCTACCGCAAGAAGGCCCTCGAGCTGCACCCCGACCGCAACCCGGGGAATGCCGAGGCGGAAGCGCAGTTCAAGGCGGCGGCCGAAGCCTACTCGGTCCTCTCCGACGCCGACCACCGCGCACGCTACGACCGCTTCGGCCACCAGGCGTTCGGCTCGGGCGGCCAGTACGCCGGCCCGCAGTTCACGAACGTCGAGGACATCTTCGAGGCCTTCGGCGGCTCGATCTTCGGCGACCTGTTCGGCGGCCGCCGCCGCGCGGGCCCGCAAGCCGGCCGCGACCTGCGCATCGAGCTGTCGCTGACGCTCGAGGAGATCGACAAGGGCGTCGAGAAGCGCGTCGAGCTCAAGCGCCGCGAGAGCTGCGCGCCCTGCAAGGGCGTGGGCGCGAAGCCCGGCACCGCGGCGGTCCCGTGCACGGGCTGCGGCGGCCGCGGTCAGGTCTACCGCAACCAGGGCTTCTTCACGATGGGGCTCGTGTGCCCGCGCTGCCGCGGTGCCGGCACGACGATCGAGAGCCCGTGTACGTCCTGCAACGGGCAAGGCCGCACCGAGCAGAAGGTCGAGATCAAGATCGACGTCCCGGCCGGCGTCGAGGACGGCCTGCAGCTGCGCGTCAACGGCGAGGGCGACGCCGGCGATCCGGGCGCGCCGCGCGGCAGCCTGTACTGCGTCGTGCGCGAGGTCGAGCACAAGATGTTCCAGCGCACGGGCGCGGACGTGCTGTGCGAGCTGCCCTTCACCTACGCGCAGCTCGCGCTGGGCGACGAGGTCGAGGTCCCGACCCTGCGCGGCCGCGCCAAGATGACGATCCCCTCGGGCACGCAGAGCGGTCGCGTCTTCCGCATGCGCAACCAGGGCGTGCCGCAGCTGGACGGACATGGACGCGGCGACCAGCTCGTGCGCGTCTTCGTTGAGGTTCCCACGAAACTCGACGCTCGGCAGAAGGAGCTCCTCAAGGAATTCTCGGAGCTGGAGCGCAAGAATTCGGGCGACAAGTCCTTCTTCGACAAGATCGCGAGCTACTTCTCCTGAATCGGAGCGAGTGACCCACCATGGAATCCACCAGCCGTGAAGACCAAGGGCCGAACCAAGAGGAGAGCCTCGAGGTCGTGCAGCAGGAGCGCGACGAGTACCAGCGCAACTGGCAGCGCGCCCTGGCCGACTACCAGAACCTGAGGCGGCGCCTCTCGACCGACGTCGAGGACGCCGTCAAGCGCGGCAAGCAGTCGCTGATCACCGACCTCCTGCTCGTGCTCGACTCGCTCGACATGGCGCTGTCCGCGCCGGCGACGACGCCCGAGGCCTCGAGCCTGCGCAAGGGCATCGAGCTGACGCGCCAGCAGCTGTGGTCCGCGCTGCAGCGCGAAGGCGTCAGCGAAGTCCCTCACTCGGGCCCGTTCGACGCCGCCTGGCACGAGGCTGTCGCGAAGGTCGAGACGAAGGATGTCGCGAGCGGCCAGATCGTGGACGTCCTGCGCAAGGGCTACGCCTGGAACGGCACGGTGCTGCGGCCGGCGCAGGTGCGCGTCGCGGCTCAGCCCTCGGGCTCGAAGGCCGGATCCAAGTCCTGATCGGCTGGCCTGATCGATGCCGACCTACGACTACGTGTGCAACGCGTGCGGACACGCGCTGGAGATCTTCCAGTCCATGTCCGAATCCCCGAAGCGCAAGTGTCCGGCCTGCGGGAAACTGAAGCTCGAGCGCCGCATCGGCGCCGGCGCCGGCTTCCTGTTCAAGGGCTCGGGCTTCTACCTGACCGACTACCGCTCGAAATCGTATGCGGACGGGAAGATCGCGGAGTCGACGCTTGCGTCACCGGAGTCGACGCCTGCGTCGACGACCACGGGAACGAAGTCCGACACGGCCGGTGGTGAGGCCAAGACCGGCGAGACGAAGTCGCTCGCGAAGAGCGACGCTCCGTCGAAGCCCGCTTCCTCTTCCAGCTCGAAGAAGAAGCCCTCGCGCGACAGTTGAGCCGCTTCAGGCCGGGAATAGCTCGGCCAGCAAGCGCGCGATCCCGTCGCCGTCGTTGTCGGGGATCACGCGACTGCAGACCGCGACCACCTCGGGCACGCCGTCCCCCATCGCGACCGCGAGCCCGGCCTCGGCGAGCATCGGCAGGTCGTTCCACGCATCCCCGATCGCGACGACGCTCCCGCGCTCGATGCCGTACAGCTCGCGCAGCACCCGCAAACCCTCGGCCTTGCCGCGACACGGCGGGTGCAGGTCGAGCACCGACATCGGGCTCTTCCGGTGCGCCGGCAGGTTGTTGAGCGGAAAATTCGTCAGGTAGAGCGGCTGCGTCACCTCGCGCTCGAACTCCGCCTGCATCTCGCTCGAGCTGCCGTGGTCGCGCGAGTAGTACGTGACGCGGATCGCGAACTCCACCGCCCGCAATTCGTCGCGCGGCACGATCCTCACGCCCATCAGGCCCGACAGCGCGGCCTCTTCGACCTCGTCGCGCGGCGGCGTGGCGTACTTGGCGTCGTTCGTCATGACGACCGTCGGGAGTTCGCGCCGCTCTCCGTAATCGAGCGCGCAGGCCAACGTGCGGCTGCCCAGCACGCGCTCCTCGAGCATCCGTTTCTGCACCGGGCACCACACGCCCGCGCCGTTGAACACGAGCGCCGGCGTGCGCAGGCCCAGCTCCTCCAGGACGGGCCGCGTCGACACGGTCGAACGCCCCGTCGCGATCATCACGCGCACGCCGCGCGCCTCGAGATCGCGCAGCGCCTGCGCGTTCGCCGGGTGCACGCGGCTCTGCTCGTCGAGCAGGGTCCCGTCCAGGTCGGTCAGGAGCGCGGCGTAGCGCGGAGCGGGTTCGATCGGAGTTCCGTCTGCGGGTCGGTGGATCACGAGCCCGGCATCATGGCACCTGGAGCGGCACGCGCACCACCCTGCCGAGCTCGACCTCGACCGGGATCTCGAGCAGGCGCGACTCCCCACCCTGCTCCTGGCGCGAAACGAGCCGCACGAAGTAGCGCCCCGGCACGATCGAGCCGAGCATCTCGCTGCGATTCCAGGTGGCCAGCCAGGCCTGGCGCACGGTGGACTCCGACTCGCCCGTGCGCTGCACGACGTGCACCTCGAACCAGCGGTCGTCGGGCAGCTGCCCGACGAGCTCGACCTGGATCCGCCCGGCGCGTCGCAGCACGAAATCGACGCCGCGGCGCATCTCGCCAGGCGCCAGCGTGATCGGGTCCGTCGACTTGTTCTCGACCTCGTCGCCCTGGCAGGACACGACCAGCCCGGTGTTCTCGACCAGCCCGCGCAGCACGTACAACCCGGACGAATCGGTCTTCGCCTGCTGATTCCCGCGCTGGCGCCACTGGAGGTTCGGATTGCCGCGGTCGTCCTCGGTCAGCACGACCTGGTGCGGCGGCTCCATCTCGATGCCGGCTTGCGCGCGCGAGATGCCGATCGCGACACCCACCAGCGGCATTCCTTCGGGATCGACCACGCGCCCCTCGATGCCGTTCGAATCGAGCGAGAAATCGAGCGTCTGGTCGCCCACGCCCAGCACGTGCCGGTACTCGGACGCCATGCGGCGCTCGGTGTGGTGGACCAGCACGACGTACTCGCCCACGCGCCGGTTCTCGATGCGGTAGGCGCCCTGGTGGTCGGTCGGGCAGCTGAACGGATCCTGGCCGTTGCCGCTCCAGGTCCAGCCCGCGTCGCGCCCCTCGACGTAGGGCACGAGCTTCACGACCGCGCCTTCGAGCGGACGCCCGCCCTCGCGCACGACGCCCGACAGCGTGCCGCGCTGCGGCGCGACGAGGTCGATCGTCATTTCGCCGGCCACGGCCAGCGTGGCCTCGAGCCAGGGGTTCTCGCGCGCTTCCGCGCCCTCGTCGTCCTGCCACCAGGCCGATTCGCCGTCCTCCTGCTCGACGCGGAAGGCGTGCACGCCGGGCTCACAGGCCTCGTAGCGCACCTCTCCCTTGGCGTCGGTCGAGCGCGGCTCCTCGCGGCGTTCCTCGTCCTCATCCGTCGCACGCCGCGGGTAGCGGTGGCCGACGGGCACGCCCGGCACCGCTCGTCCGCCGCCGTCGCCGACGCGCACGACGACGATCGCGCCGCGGCGCAGCTGGAGCTGGAGGATGTGATCCAGGTCCTTCGGCGCCGTCAGCGGTTGGGGCAGGCTCGACACGAACCCGCGCGCGCTGGCTTGCGCCCACACGCTCTTGCCCGGCCAGCTCGAGAGAGTGCAGCGACCGTCGGACCCCGTGCGCGCGTAGCGCGCGTTGATCTCACCCCACAGGTCGAACTCGGGCGGCGTGCTGGTCCAATTCTCGAGCTGCTCCAGCTTGTCGCCCAGCACGACGCGCGCTCCGGCGACGGGCTGGCCGACGTCGTCGACGACCGACACGACCAGCTTGCGCTCGGCCTTGAGCCGCACTTCGCCCACGTCGAGCTCCTGTCCGGCAGCGAGGCGCAGGTCCTTGCGCTCGTAATCCTGGTAGCCCTCGGCCGCGACCTTGAGCCAGGTCGGCTTCGCGTTCGTGGCCGGCACGCGCAGCTCGGCGTAGCGCACGAGACCGCCGGGGAATGCGCGCTGCACCTCGTTCTTGTCGTCGTAGAGCGCGCGGAAGCGACCGAGGCCGGCCCACGCGACCAGGCTCTCGATCGGCGCACCCGTCGCGTCGTCGACGACGCGCAGGACGAGCGCAGCGTCGGGCTTGTAGACGATCTCGAGGCCGCCGGCGGGAGCGCGCGACTCGACCGCGGGCGCGGAGCCCAGCGGGCGCCACGTCTCGCCGCGCTTCTGCGCCAGCGTGAGCCGGTACTTCTCGCCCGAGCGCAGCCCGGCCAGCTGGAACGCGCCGTCCGGGCCGACCAGCGCCACGCGCGGACGCGCTTCTGCACGCGCCGAATCGGGCGGCTCGCCCGCCTCGTTGCCATCGGACATCGCATCCGGGTCCGGCTGGGTCGAGCGCCGCGCCTGCACGCGCAGGTCGCCGGGCAACGCGCCCTCGGCGGCACGCACGCGACCGGAGACTTCGACGCCGAGCTCGAGCCGCACGACGAAACCGTCCTGCAGCTCGCCCGCTCGTTCGGTGCGGTCGGACAGCTCGGCCAACGCCATCCCCTCGGCCAGGAACAAGAGGTGCCACGGGCCGGGCGCGAGCTCGTCGACGCGGAACTTGCCCTCGGCATCCGAGACGCCGATCGGCGCGCCGCGTCCGGGCACGTCGATGTGGCTGCCGCGCACGAGGCAATCGGCTGCGATCAGGATGCGCACGCCGGCCGCCGGCTTGTTGTCGGGTCCCAGAACGACGCCCGCGACGACGACGCCCGGCCCGAGCGCGACGTCGGGCAGCTCGACGACCGCGCGCCGCGGCAGGTCGAGGTCGTCGCGGTAGGCCGGAGCGAATCCGGTGCCGCGCGCGGCCAGGCGCAGCTTGCCGGGCTTCTGGTCCTCGAGCACGTAACGGCCCTCCGCGTCCGCGTCCGTGCGCACGACGCGCAGCCAGCGTGCCGGCATCGCTTCGGTCTCGAGGTCGAGCGGCAGTCGCGCCCAGAACTCGCTGGTCGAGATCCACACGCGCGCGAACGGCACGCCGGCACCCTTGGGATCGACGATGCGACCGGAGAGCCGCGGTCGCACGGGCGCGACGAACTCGGGCGCGGCCGGCGGCGGCTCGTCGAAGGGAATCGCACTGCGCCCGCTGACCGTCGCGGCCACCGCGGCGGGGTCGACGTTCTCGAGCGCACCGGCCGGCCCGATGCCTGCAGCCGCCGACGAAACCGCGCGCGGATCGGCCGCGAAAACGGCCAGCCCGGAGCCCAGGACCAGCCAGATTCCCAGGATCACCGCGACGAGCAGCGCAGCGACGGCAGCGAGGTGGACGGGACGCATCGAGAGCAGCGGCGCGGTCGCCGCGCCACCTCCGAGCCTACACCCGGCGCGAGGAAAGCAGGAACATCCGGCCCGCAGGCGCGCAGCGAGCTTGCGAGCGAAGCCAACAGAATGGGTCGGACCCGTTCAAGGGGGCCGACCCGCGGGAGCGAGCTTGCGAGCGTAGCCAACAGAATGCCGGCCCCGTTCAAGGGGGCCGGCTAGGAACCTCGCACTTCCAGCGTGACCTGGTGCGGCGGGCCGACGACCACGTCGACCGTCTGCTCGGCCGGCGCCGGGCCGTCTTCGTCGTCCGCCGTCAGGTCGCGCGCGCTGACTCGCCAGCGGCCGGGCTTCAGGCCCTGGAAGCGCGCCTTGCCGTCGCCGCGCGTGATCTCGACCTTCGAGTCCGCGTCGTCCGTCTCCTGCAGCTCGGCGCGCACCTCGCACGGCGTCGCGGGCGAGCCGTCCGGGCGCCGGCAGGTCACCTCGATCGTCGCGCCCTTGGCCAGCACGAGGTCGACGTTCGAGCGCGTGCCGTCGACCGGCACCTTGACCTTGTCGCTCTGTGTGCGCTGCACGCCCGTCCCCGTCGCGACGACGACCAGGTCGACGTCGGGCTGCACGCCGCGCAGCTTGTAGCGGCCCTCGGCGTTCGTCGTGACCTGCCCGCCGCCGCCCGATCCGAACGACACGGGCCCGTCGCCCGAGTCGATCGCGAACATGAACTCGCGCACCGTCTCCTCGCCGCCCGACACGCGCTCGGCGCGGATGCGGATGCCGGCCACGGGCTTGCCCTCCGAATCGGTGACGCGACCTTCGACGATCGAGAGCGACAGGTCGACGTCCTGGCGGTTCTCGCCGGCGCGCACGCGCACCTCGACCTCGTGGTCCATCGCGCGCCCCGTGTGCGAGACGACCATCACGTAATCGCCGGCAGCGACGTTCTCGAGCGCGAACTCGCCCAGTCCGTCCGCCTCGGCCTTGGGACCCTGGTCGAAGAACGGCATGTCGTTGCCGCCCTTCTCGCGCAGGGTCACGCTCGCGCCGGCCAGCGGACGCCCGCCCTCGCGCACGCGGCCGAACACGCGCGCGCGCTCTGGCGCGACGAGGCGCACCTCGTGCGCGCCGCCCTCGGTCACGTCGATCTCGACCCAGGGCTCACCGCCCGCGGGCTGCTCGTCCTCGCCGAAGGAACGGGACATGACCACCGCGGCGCCACCGCCGCCGAACATGCGCGCGCCGCCGTCACCCGCCAGGCGGAAACCGTGCAGTCCGGGCTCGAGGTGCGTCAGCGTCACCCTTCCCTCGGCGTCGCTCGTGAGCTCGTCGTTGCCTCCGAAGAGCATCTGCATGGCGACCGCGCCGGGTCGGCGGTGCTCGATCGACTGGCCGACCACGGCCTTGCCGGCCGCATCGGCCACGAGCACGACGACACCGCCCCCGGCCGAGAGCGTCACGGCACGATCGAGGTCCTGGTCGAGCGGCAGGGCGATCGGATCGCTGAGGGACTCCGCGAATTCCTTGTGGGTCACGCGCAAGCGTCCGCGCGAGCCGGGGAAGCTCGACACGAGCGCGCGACCCTCGGCGTTCGTGACGTCCCGGTGCGAGTCGCCGCCGCCCATGTCGTGCATCTCGCCGTCCCCGCCGCCCATGCTGAACGAGAACGTCTGGTTGTCCGACGGCCGGTCGGTCACCTCCTCGAGCGACACGCGGGCGCCGACGATCGGCGCGCCGGTGCTCAGCGAGCGCACCTCGACCTTCACGACCCGGGTCGGTTCCAGGCGGATCACGCCCAGGTCGTTGTCGCGGCCCTCGACCAGCGTCAGGTCCTTCTTCTCGTACGGCAGGAAGCCCTGCGCCTCGACCTGGAGCGTGAACGTGCTCGGGGCCGCGCTCGGGCCCCCGCGCCCCGGTCCACCGCCCGTGCGCAGCGCACCGTAGCGCACGCGTCCCTCGGGGAACTCGCGCACCTTGCGGTTCTTCTCGTCCATCAGCGGCGCGGGCCAGCGCGAGCCGGCGGCGATCGCCATCTTCGTGATCGGCTTGCCGGTCGCCGCGTTCACGACCTGGAAGCTGAGCGCGGTCTCGGAGCGGTAGGCGATCTGGACACCGCGCTCGCCGGCCGTCGCGTCGGCCGGGGCCGAGCGCGTCGGGCTGCGCATCATGGAGCCCAGACCACGCGCCCCCTGGCTCTCCTGGCGCACGCTCAAGCGGTACTTCGCGTCCTTGCGGCAACCGCGCACGACGAACGAGCCGTCGGCCGCGATCGGCGCGGTGCGTTGGCTGCCGCCCATGATGACCATGGCTTCGCCGCCCATGTCTCCTCGACCCGTGTCTCCCCGAACCATCGCGGCCGCGACGCGCAGGGTCGGGAGCTCCGCCGCGGGCGCCCCGGTCACGTGACCGGCGATCTCGAAGCCTTCTTCGAGCTGGATCGTGATCCCGCGCACGACCTCGCCCGGCCGCGCGGTCTCGCCGCTCTCGTCCTTGTCCGGCGCGATCTCCGACGTGACGCGCAGGGTCCAGGGCCCGACCGGCATCGTGTCGGCGCGGAACGCGCCGGCCGAGTCGGACTTGGCGACGACCGCGCCGCCTTGGCCGCCGAAGAACGCGAAGGGGCTCGCGCCCGTGCGGCGCCGGCGCAGCTCTGCGCCGGCGACCGGGCGTCCGGCGTGGTCGACGACGCGGCCTTCCAGCACGACGCCCGGCAGCAGCACGAGGTCGCCCACGTCGGGCGTGGTGGCCGAGATCGTGCGCTCGAGGTCGAGCGGCGCGAAGCCGGGCGCGCGCACCGCGAGGCGCACCTGCGCTTCGATGCGCGGATCGAGGGCGAATCGGCCCTGCGCGTCGGTCTTCGTGTCGGCGCGCCGGAACCACGTGTCGTCCGGCTCGATCTCGTCCAGCGCCGGCCCGTCGAAGTCGCCGTCGCCGGCAGCGGCGTACACCGTGGCGTTCGCGACGGGCTGGCCGGCCATGTCGACGACGCGACCGCTGACGCGGCGCTCCTTGCCGGCCGGGGGCGGACCGGGGCGCGCCGCCGTGATCGCCGTGTCGGGCGCGACCTCGACCTGTCGATCGGGCACGGTGGCGTCGGGGGCGTCGGCCAGCTCCGCGCCGGGCAACTGGGCGGCCTCGCGCGCCAGCCGGGCGACCGGGTCGAGCTCGACCGGATCGCTCTTCGAGCTGGTCCAGAAGAGAAGGCCCACGAGGAGGAGGCCGGCCACGCAGGCCAAAGCGATCAGAGCGGGGATGGGACGCATGGGAACCTTGGCGCGCGCTGCGCGCCCGACCCGGGATCGCCCGACCGCGCGCGCGCCTCGACGGGAGAGGGCGGCGGCGCCGGAGGGGTCGCGCGGTACGCACGCGGCTCGCCCCAGTTTGTAAGCAGACGACGCGCGAGCCAACCAGGAAGCGCCGTCTCTTGCGGCACCCTCACGGGACGTGTCTCATGATCCGCTGGGACGCCACCCCCTGCGCGCCCGCTCCCGGAGCCCTCCTGATGACCGTCGTGCCGTTCCTGCGCCTTGCCGCCGTGCCCCTGGCCCTGGTCCTCCTGGCAGTTTCGGCCGCGGCCCAGGCTCCCAAGGTGGGCAAACAGTACGAGCGTTCGGACCTCGGGTTCCGGGTCAAGACGCCGGCCGAGTGGGAGCTGATCCCGCCGCAGCCGGGCGACCCGCACCTGCTGGCCAAGTTCGACCCGCCGACCGTCAAGTACGTCGAGATCGGCCCCAACGTCCGGCCGGTGTTCCTGCAGTGCTTCCTGCTCCAGTTCGACCGCCGCAAGGATGCGGACGGCAACAAGCCCAAGCGCAAGGCCCTCAAGGACGTCACCGAGTGGATCCTGAAGGGCGGCGAGATCGAGGACGGCTCGGCGCACAAGCCGGTCGACAAGAAGGACCTGTCGCTGGCGTCGAAGATCCCGGCCGTCGAGTACCAGTACGCGACACCGGGCGAGGACAAGACGCAGAAGCGCGTGTACGCGGTGCAGTACGCCCTGGCGGAAGACCTCGACGTCGCGATCGTGTTCACCGGTCCGGGCGCGAAGTCGAAGTGGCCCAAGTACGAGTCGGTCTTCGAGCAGATGGCCAAGTCGTTCTCGCGGATCGAGACCGAAGCGGCCGGGCCCGCGCTGGCCGCCGACACGCCGTTGCGCGACCGCGAGCGCGCGAAGCTCGAGGCCTCGCTCGGCGCGCTGGGCGGAGGCTGGAAGCTGTACGAGACGCCCAACTACTTCGTCGTCACGCCGCACACGGACAAGGCCTTCATCGACGAGCTGTGCGGACGCCTCGAAGCGATCCGCGCCGTGTACGAGATCGACTATCCGGCGGACAAGGCCAAGGAGCTGCGCGAGGCCGGCGAGGCCGCGGTCACCGGGCTCGACCCCAAGGCCAAGGCCGAGCGGGAGCGCGAAAAAGCCCAGGAAAAGGCCCTGTTCGGCGATGCCGACCCGCGCGAGATGTCACGCTGCTCCGTCGTGCGCGTCCTGACCGACCAGGGCAGCTACCACAGCTACGGCGGACCTGGAGGATCGGCCGGCTACTGGAGTCCGATGGCGCGCGAGCTCGTGATCTACGACGACCAGGCCGGTGGCGGTCGACGCGACACGTGGATCGTCCTGAACCACGAAGCGTTTCACCAGTACATCTTCTACCTGTACGGGAACATCAGCCCGCACTCCTGGTACAACGAGGGCACCGGCGACTTCTACAGCGGCTACGAATACAAGAACAAGCGCTTCACCTTGAAGGCGAACCAGTGGCGCCGCGACACGATCAAGGAAGCGGTGCAGGGCGACGTCCACGTCCCGCTCAAGGATTTCGTGCGCCTGACGCAGCCGGAGTACTACGGCACGAACAAGTGGGGCGCTGACGGCGGGCAGAACTACGCACAGGGCTGGTCGTTCATCTACTTCCTGCGCACGGGCAAGAAGCAGTACCCGAAGAACTGGAACCCGGCCTGGGACGAGATCCTGGGCAAGTACTTCACGGTGCTGGCCACGTCGGGCGACATCGATCAGGCGGTGACCGAGGCGTTCCAGGGCATCGATTTCGACGCGTTGGAGACGGCCTGGAAGGCTGCGAACTAGTGACTCGCCGCGTGCGGCTCGCCGCGACCCTGTGCGCGCTCCTTGCGTGCGCGGCGCGGCCCGCGCTGGCCGACCGCGTGCTGACCACCGACGGGCGCGTGCTGACGCCCCAGAAGGCGCGCGAAGAGGGCGCCGGCTACCGGCTGACGTTCGAGCACGGCGTCGTCGTGCTGCCCGATCGCACGCTGATCGCCTCGGCCGAGATCGAGGGCGACATGGCCGACTACGTGCCGGCCAACGACGACGAGCGCCAGAAGCTGGCGCAGGGTTACGTGAAGCACCGTGGCAAGTGGCTCTCGTCGCCGGCCTACAAGGAGGAGCTGCGGAAGCAGACGGAGGCCAGCAAGAAGCGCACGGAGGAGCTCGCGCTCCACAGCGACTGGTCGAACGCGTGGGTCAAGGAGACGGCGCACTTCCGCGTCGCGTCGAACACGAGCTCGGAGATCCTGGCGTACTACGCCGAGCTGCTCGAGACGTACTACAACCTGATGGACGAGCGGATCGGCATCGATCCCCCACTGTCCCTCAAGCGCACGCGGATGCAGGTCAACGTCTACAAGAGCTACGAGGACTTCCAGGCGCTGGCCAAACCCGGCAATCCGGCCGTCCTGGGCTTCTTCTCGCCCATGGCGAAGTCACTGAACTTCTTCCACGACTACGCCGAGCCCTCGCGGTCGGAGTGGGTGGCGCTGCACGAGTGCACGCACCTCCTGACCTTCCTCGTCGACCCGCAGTACGCGCCACAGATCTGGCTCAACGAGGCGATCGCCGACTTCTTCGGCTCGTCCAAGGTCTACCGCGACAAGAAAGGCAAGCTGAAGATCGAGCCGGGCGAGGTGCAGCTCGACCGCATCCTGACCGTGCAGCAGGCGCTGCGCGGGGAGAGCGTCGCAACTGGAGACGCGAAGAAGAGCAAGTCCGCCGGGTCGCCGGCGGCGGCGCGGCCGTTCACGAAGCTCGAGGACCTCTTCCTGCTGAAGCGCGACGAGTTCGACGGGTTCCAGTACGCGCACGCCTGGGCGTTCGTCTACTTCCTGAACACGAGCTCGGACGGCAAGTACCGCAAGCCGTTCGACCGCTTCTTCAAGGGCCTCTACACGCTCGAGACCGGCATCCCCTACAGCGTCGACGGCGGCGGCAAGGTCGTGAAGCCCGAGGACATCCGCGCCTACCTGCTCAAGACGCTCAAGGTCAAGGACGTCGCCGCGCTCGAGCACGAGTGGCGCGACTTCCTGGCCGCGATCCCGATCGAGGGTCCGAAGGCGCGCCTCAAGCGCGGCCTCCTGGCCGTGCGCCAGCTGCGCTACGAGGACGCGCTGCCCGACCTCGACGCCGCGATCGAGCTGGGCACGAAGGACCCGCGCGCCTGGGCCTTCCGCGGCCGCGTGCTGGCCGTCACGGGCGAGAAGGACAAGGCGCTGGCCGACTACCGAGCGGCGATCGAGCGCGACCCGCTCGCGGCCGGCTTCCGGTACGAGCTGTCGCGCGTGCTGGCCGGATTGCCTCCGGCACCCAAGCCGCCCTCGGCCGGCTCCAGCGGCGCGTCCCTCGAAGCCGAGGACGACGAGGACGCGCCCAAGCTGAAGAACGACGAGGCCAGGACCCAGGCCGGGCTGGCGCTCGAGATGGCGCCGGACAACGATCGCTTCCGCGTGTGGTACGAACGCTTCGAATGAACCCCCTTTCCCCCTCGCTCTCCCGAGCGGCGCTGGCGCTCCTCCTGTCCGGTCTGGCGGGCTGCAGCGGAATGCGCACCCTGTCGGACCCGACGCTGCTGGTCGAGACCACTGGCGGCCGCGAGCTGGGTGCCGCGACCGACTACGGGATCGTGTTCCTGGGCCGCACCGCGCGCTCCGGCCCGGTGAGCATCACGGCCTGGTTCGGCGACGGACCGAACCTGGAGAAGACGGTGATCGAGCCCGTGGGCCCGATCCTGTGCACGGCCGACACGCCGATCCGGCTGCCCGACGCGCCGATGGACTTCCGCGACCCGCGCCCGGGCGAGACGCTGCACGTCTACGGCCGCGACGCGAACGGCCCCTGGAAGGCCGACGTCGTCGTGCAAGCCGATCCGCGCCTGCTGGGCCTCGTGACGACGATCCCCGACCGGCTGCGCAACGCGCCCGATCAGATCGGCGCGGGCGTGTACACGTACCCCGCGGAGGGCGACGAGCGCACGAAGAGGCTCGTCGGTCTCGTCGCCGGCATCGTCACGCTGCGCACGACGACGGGCGAGCGCGAGTACCTGGCCATCGTCGGACCGCAGGAGCTGTGGCGGCTCGTGACGCGCCGGCGCGACGCGGGCGCGCGGCGGCCCTGGGTGTATCGCGACGACATCCTCTAGAGCGGGATCAGCGCGCGCAGATCGCTGCGAGTGTCTCGCGCAGTTCGAGGGCCGTCGATCGCAGGGGGCACACGCGCTCGAATCTGTGCCCAATCAAACTCCCGCGATTCGGCACGGGAGACGGGAGCCCCGCCCCCATCGCGACGTTGGGTCGCGTCAGCTGGAGCTGCGTCGCCCGCGTGCCGGAGTCCAGGCCGGCCACGGGCCCTGCGAAGCGCGCTGCGCGTCCTGGCCGTCGCGCGCGAAGAGCGGGCCACGCGCCAGCGCGACGTAGACCGGCTTCCCCACGCGCCGCCACGCCCGCGCCAGCCACGAGCGCGGGATGCCGCGTCCCGCGCCGGCCGATTCCTCCCCGCGCGGTCCGCGGCCGGAGCGCGTGTAGCGGCGGCGGTGCTTCTCGGCGTGGCGCAGGTCGTCCTGCGCGCGCGAGCGGAAAAGGAGGCCGCGGCGCGCGTGCACGCTGGCGAGCTGGAAATCGACGAGCCACGGCAGGCCGTCGCGGCCCACGATCACGTTGGCCTCCTTGTGCAGGTCGTTGTGGCACACGCCGCGCTCGTGGAGCGCGAGCACCAGCTCGTCCAGCCGGTCGAAGAAATCCTCGGGCAGCGCCGGCGCGCGCGACAGCGGCTCGCCTTCGACCCACCGGCGCACGAGGACGCGGTCGGACGCGCTCGCGCCGGCGGCCTCTTCGATAGCGCCGGCTTCGCCGGGCACGCCGTCGAGCCCGTGCAGAGCCCGGAGTGCGCGCCGTTCTCGCGCCAGCAGCCGGCGCGCGATCCAGGCCGAGCCCGGCACCCGGCCTCCGTCGGCCACGCGGCGCGCGAACGGCGCGCCGTCGATCTCGATGCGCTCGACGCGGCCCAGGCTGTCGCACTTGTGGACTTCCGGTGCTTGCACGGCCGGGGCATTCTCCGCAACCTCGCGGGCCCGTCCAGCGCGTGAGCCCTCCGAGCGACAACTCCGACCGCAGCATCGTCGCCCGCGGGTTGACCCGGCGCTTCGGCGCCAAGGTCGCGCTGCACCCGACCGACCTCGACCTGGGGCCGGGCGGCGTGGTCGGGCTTCTGGGGCCGAACGGCAGCGGGAAGAGCACTCTCCTGCGCATGCTGGTCGGCCTCGTGCGGCCGAACGCGGGCACGGCGACGGTCGCTGGCACGCCGCTCGTCGGTGACGGCACCGCGATCCGCAAGCGCGCGACCTACGCGCCGGGCGAGCTCGCGGTGTACGGCGAGCTGCGCGCGCGCGAGCACCTGGCCTGGCTGCTGCGCGGTCGCGACGACAAGGCGCTGGAGCGTGCGCTGCGCGTCGCCAGCGATCTGGGCCTGCCGGTCGACGCGCGCGTGCGCACGTACAGCCACGGGATGAAGCGGCAGATGCTCTTCGCGGCGGCGCTCGCGCCCGACGTGCCCGTTCGGATCCTCGACGAGCCCACGGAGGGCCTGGATCCGTCGAAGCGCGGCGCCGTGCTCGACATGCTGGCCGAGGACGCGCGGCGCGGGACCACGGTGCTGCTGTCGTCGCACCACCTGGGCGAGGTCGACCGCGTGTGCGAGCGGCTCGTGTTCCTGGGTGCCGGCCGCAAGATCGCGGACGAGACGGCCGCGTCGGTGGCGCGACGCGCGCGCACGTTCCTGCGCATCGGCTATGCGCGCGAGCCGGGGCCGGACATCCAGGCGGACGTCGAGATCGCGCGCATCGAGCGCATCGAGCGCGTGCTTTCGTCGCTGCCCGGCACGCGCGTCGTGCGCGACGGCGCGCGCTTCGCCGTGCACCTCGCGGGCGATGACCCGTGCGCGTTCCTGGCCGCCGCCTGCGCGCACCCGGCGCTGCCGCCGCCGACGACGATCGAGTACGGGCAGCTCTCCCTGCAGGAGCTCTACCGCGAGCTGTACGGCGTGGAGGGCGTCTGATGGGACGTGAAGCGCGTTTCTACGTCGTCGCCGGCCTGGCGTACTTCGTCGTGCTCGAGATGCTGCTCGTCGGCGCCGTGCTGTTCTGGCCCGAGTTCGAGGAGAACCTCGAGACGCTGCGCGACATGGCGCCGATCGCGGCGCTCAAGGGCATGCTCGACCAGATCGGCGTGGGCGGCGTCGCCGCGTACGTGAACGGCCAGCACTTCTTCAAGGGCTGCAACACGGTCGGTACGCTGGCCGCGGTCGTCCTGGCGATGGGCGCGGTCGCGGGCGAGGCCAACCGCGGAACGCTCGAGGTCTGGTTGTCGCGGCCCGTGTCCCGGCGTCGTCTGCTGACCGAGCGCTGGTTGGGCGGCGCGGCCGCCACGGTCGTCCCCGTGTTCCTGACGACGCTGACGATCCCCTGGCTCCTGGGCTTCGTCGACGCGCAGATGGCGTGGCGCGTGCTGCTCCTGGGCGCACTGCACCAATCGCTCGTGCTGCTGCCGATCTACTCGGCCACGTTCCTGTGGTCGTGTCTGGCCTCGCGCCCGATCCCGATCGCGTTCGGGATGCTGCTGTTCACCGTGTTCCAGTTCTCGATCTACCTGATCCAGGACGTCACGCACTGGAGCTACTTCCGGCTGTCGGACCTGGACGTGTTCGCGCGGATCGGTGCGACGCACGCGCTCGATTGGAAGCTGTGCGGGCCGCTCCTGGCCGTCACCGCGATCCTGTTCTGCATCTCGCTGTGGGTCTTCCAGAAACGCACGCCCTGACTGCCGCGTTCCTCACCGTGCTTCGCCGGAGCGTTCTCCCCGCTCCCGGATGAGGGTCTGAATCTGCGCCTCGGAGTGCGTGTAGTGCGCCTTGGCATCGAACACGGCCGTTTCCAGCCGCGCCAGCGGCGACACGTCGCCATCGGCCACGTAGGTCTTGATCAACCTCACGTTTCGAAGGCTCGGGCACCTCGAGATGAATCCGAGCGATGGGAGGTCACCACATCGCACCATGACTAGCTCCTGAAGCGTTCGAGACTGGGATAGGGCTTCGATGTCAGCAATCTGCCTGCACGCTTCGAACCTCACGCTCGTGAGACGGGCACTTCGACCCAGCGGCCAGACGTGCATCAGGTTGCGAAGCGAGTGCAGCTCGAGTTCCTCCAAGGCCGGAAACTCCTCGATGCCGTCGAGAGCACGGATCGATGCTTGCACGAACTTCAGCCGTTCCAGCGCTTCCCATCGAGGCAGTCCCTTCAAGTCGGGGTTCCGATATGACCACAAGGCCAGACGCCGCAGGCGCGATGATGCGAGTGGGAGCGTCGCATTGCGGTTCCACGCAAGGTGAAGCCACTCCAGGTTCGGGAAGCGTGTGTAGTCGACGGGCTGAATCGTCTCGTCCACCGCAAGATGCTTGAGCTCCGAACGACGATAGAGCGCCTGCAAGTCGAAGATCCGCGCGTTCTGAACGTTGAGCCCATACAACATCTCGAAACTGTCCAGGCTCGAGAGGTCGACGGAACAGGTGTTCGAGAGCCCGCCGATGCTCAGGATCTGGCCCTCGCCCCAGGACGCAGCGTCGCGGGGCATGTCGGCTCGGTAGGGCCGCAGCTCGACGTTGGGCCATTTCACGGCTGCCTCCCGGCTGGTTGGGGGCGCACGCGCTGGTTCCTCAGAACCGCGCCAGCATCCAGGCCTTCAGCCCGATCCAGGTCCCCTCGCGCCGCACGCCGCGCGAGTGTGCGCGCGCCAACACGCTCACGCTCTGGAACGCCACGCGCGATTCCTCGCGCCGGCCGAGCGTCCGCAGCGCGAGCCCGCGCCGGAACGCGCTCTCGGCCGTCGGACCGTGGCCGTGTTCGTACTCGTCGGCGGCCGCGAGCGAGCCGGCCGCGTCGCCCGCGGCGAGCCGCGCTTCCGCCAGTCGGAGATGCGGCACGCCGAACGCGTGCTCGGGATCCGTCGCCACGGAGCGTTCGAGCGCCGAGACCGCGCCGCGTGCGTCGCGCGTGGCGATGCGCGCGACGCCCAGGCGGTAGTGCCACTCGGCGCGGTCCGCCTCGCCTTCGGCCGCGCGCTCCAGGTGCGGCAGCGCGCGCGACGCCCGGCCGTTCGCGAGCAGCAGGACGCCCAGCTTGCCCTGGTTGTGCGGCGTGTCGACCGCGCCGAAATCGCGCTGGAGGTTGCGCGTCCGGCGCGACGCGACCGCGCGGGAAGTCCACCAGCCGATGACCGCGGACAGGATCAGCGCGGCCAGGAAGAAGTTCAGGAACGGGATGCCGAAGAGCCAGCCCAGGCCGGGCACGAGGCGCAGGACCCAGATCAGCGCGAAGACGGCCAGGATGTAGCCCGCGAGACGCAGCACGCCGACAGTATCCTGCGCGCACGTGTCGAAGGCCACGATCCCGGCCCGGCTCTCCGTCGCCCCCCGCGCCGCACCGGTCTCTCCGCGAGCGCGCGCGCTCGTGCGCGGGGAGTTCGTGCGCGCCGGGCTCGACCTCCTGGCGCTGCCGTTCCGCGCCGCGGGCTACCTGGCGCACCGCGACCGCGAGCGCGCCGAGCTCGTCGCGGCGCTGGCGACGACTGCGCAGCCGGCGCCGGTGCCGCCGTTCGAGCCGCCCGCCCGGCCGCTGCGCCTGTTCGTCTCGTGCGCCGAGGCCAGCGGAGAGATCCACGCCGTGAACGCCGTGCGCGAGTTGCGCGGGCTGCTCGCCGAGCGCCGGGCGCCGGCGCCGCGCTTCACGGGGCTGGGCGGCACCCGCCTGGCGGCCGAGGGCGTCGAGCTGGTCGACGACGTCGTCGCCGACGCGCGCATGGGCATCGGCGGGGTCGTCGGCGCGCTGCCGCGCTACCTCGACCTCCTGCGGAGGACGGTCGAGCGCATCGAGCAGGAGCGGCCCGATGCGTTGCTGCTCGTCGACTCGCCGGCGCTGCACGTGCCGCTCGGGCACATGGCGCGCGCGCTCGGCGTGCCGGTGGTGCACTTCGTCACGCCGCAGTACTGGGGCTGGGCGCCGTGGCGCGTGCGGCAGTACGCCGACGCGGTCGATCTCGGGCTGTCCATCCTCCCCTTCGAGCCGGCCTGGTACGCGTCGCACAGCGTGCGCGTCGCGCACGTCGGCCATCCGCTGCTCGACGAGCTCGCGGACGTCGAGCGCGGCGACCCCGACCGCGGCACGGACCTCGTGCTCCTGCCCGGCAGCCGCGCCGGCGTCGTGCGCAAGAACCTGCCCTGGATGCTGCGCGCGGTCCAGCCGCTCGTGCGCGCCGGCACGATCCCGGGCGTCGTGATCCCCCACGGCCGTGCCGAGATGGCCGAGCTCCTGCGCGCCGAGGTCGAGCGCGCCGGAGCTAGCGTCTGGGCACGGATCGAAACGGGCGACCTGCACGCCGTGCTGCGCCGCGCGCGCGCGGCGTTCAGCGTGTCCGGCACCGTGCTGCTCGACCTGCTCCACCACGATCTGCCGGTCGTCGTCGTCTACCGCCTGGGGTCGCGCTTCGCGGCCGAGGGCAAGGACCACCTGCTGACGGCGCCCTGGTTCGCGTCGATCAACCTGCTGGCCGGGTCGGAGGTCGTGCCCGAGTTCTCCTTCCACGGCTCCGGTCCGATCGAACGGGTGCGCGCGAGCCTGGCCGCGGCCTGGTCGGACGGGGCCTGGCGGGCGCGCTGCCGGTCGGGGCTGGCGCTGGCCCGGGCGCGCCTGGGCCCGCCCGGAGCGACGCGGCGCGCCGCCGGTCACACCCTGGCGCTGGCGTGCAGCCGGCGCGGAGCCGAGCCGTCGTGAAGGATCCCGAACTGCCGCTCGATTTCCCGGCCGGCGCGTTGAAGGCCGCGGGCACGGAGGGGTATGGCGCCGACCCCATGGGCCTCGAAGCGACTCGGTTGATGCTGCAGGTCCAGCGCGGCGACGACAAGGCGTTCGACAGCCTCGTCGAGGGCTTGCGCGGACGCGCGTACCACGTGGCGCGTTCGCTGGTCGGCTCGCGCGACGACGCGCTCGAGCTGACCCAAGAGGCGTTCTTGAAGGTCTACAAGGCGCGCACGACGTTCCGCGAGGGCGAGCCGTTCCTGCCCTGGTTCCACCGCATCCTGCGCAACACGTGCTTCAGCTTCCTGCGCAGCACGAAGCGCGTGCGCTCGATCTCGGATCGCAGCGGCACGGACCTCGAGGGCGACGCCGACTACGAGATCGAGGACGAGGACGCCGAGCCGAGCGAGGACGCGCTGCGCAACGAGCGCGCGCGCGCGTTCTGGACCGCGTTCAAGGCGCTGTCGGCGCGCGACCGCGAAATGCTCGCGCTGCGCCACTTCCAGGACATGTCGTACCTGCAGATCGCCGCGGCCCTGGGCATCCCCGAGGGCACCGTGATGTCGCGCCTGTTCCACGCGCGCAAGCGGCTGCGCGAGAAGCTCTCGGCCGAACTGTTCGCGGGATTCCTGGGGGAGATCGGACGGTGAGCACGCAACGCGCTCCCACCACGGACGAGCTGCTGGCCATGGCCTACGCCGACGGCGAGCTCGCCCCCGAGGCGCGCGCGACGTTCGAGGCGCGGCTGGTGGTCGAGCCCCGGCTGCGCGCCCTGGTCGTGGATCAGCAGCAGATCGCCGTGCTGGCGCGCGACGCCGCGCCGCCCGAGCCGCTCGAGCTGGAGCGCCTGCACGTCGAGCGCAGCGTGCCGCAAGCTTTCCTGGGCGCGTTCGGACGCCTGCTGCTCGGCCTCGGCATCCTGTACGCGCTGGTGTCGCTCACGCTCTCGACTTGCAACGCCAACCTGAGGCTGCCGTTGGCGGGCGCGGCCGTGTTCCTCCTGGCCGGTTTCGGCGCGCTGGCGCTGCGCGCACACCGCATCCGCAGCGCCACGCAACACCTCGACCCCTACCGCAACGTCCAGCGATGATCCTCACGACGACCGACGGCGTCCCCGGCCGCACGATCCGCGACGTGGTCGGGCTCGTGCGCGGGAACACGGTGCGCGGCGCGCACCTCTCGCACGACCTGTCGGCCTGGATGAAGAACCTCGTCGGCGGCGAGATCGAGGAATACACGAAACTCTTGGCGGAGAGCCGTGAACAGGCGCTTGACCGGATGTCAGCCGAGGCGGCGGCCCTGGGCGCCGACGCGGTCGTCGGAGTGCGCATCTTGACGTGCGAGATCGACAGCGGCGCCGCCGAGATCCTGGTCTACGGGACGGCGGTCCGGCTCGAGCCCGTGGTGACTCGGGCGTAAAGATCGAACGACGCGGGTGCGCAGGCCGTCGGCGGGCGTCGCGACGCTTGGAAAGGACGCCTCGGACTGGTTAGAAACCGGCCCCGCCTGACTAGGATCCGCCGCCATGGAAGCCACCCTCCGTCCGTTCGTCGCCCTCGCCGTCCTCTGCTTCGCGTTCCCGACTGCCGCCAGGTCCCAGGGCGCCGCGCCGCCGCCGGCGCAGTCCGCGGCCAAGCCGGCCGCGCCGCTCGACGTCGGGCGCGAGATCGATCCGTCGTTGCGCTGGCTGCGCGCCAGCCAGGACAAGGAGACCGGCGCGTACGGTGGCAGCGTCGAGACGACCGCCTGGGTGCTGCGCGCGATGATCCAGTCGCCGCGCAAGTACCAGCGCTTCGACGGGCCGTTCGTGGAGCGCGCGCTGCAGTTCCTGATCGCGCGCCAGCGCGCGGACGGCGCGATCGCCGACGCGGACGCGAAGGACGCCGACGTCGCGCGGCAGGCGCGCGCGGCGGCCGGCGCGCTCGCGCTGCACGCCGACGAGACGACGCAGCTGGCGTTGACGAAGGCGCTCGCGTGGCTCGGCAAACAGGGACCCGAGGCGGCGCCATTCGAGGACGAGACGCTGCCGGCGGAGCGTGACGCGCTGGAAGCGCGCGTGCGCGAGCTGATCGCGAAACGCGCGCCGGACGGCTCGTGGGAAGGTCCGCGCGGCAAGGTGGCCGAGACGGCGCACAACCTGATGGTGCTGGTGCGCGCCGCGCCGACGCTGAAGCCGCCGGCCGCGCCACCCGGCACGCTCAAGCCGTTGCCGGCGTCCGAGCCGGCCGACGCGGCCAAGGTCTCGGCGTCGATCGAGAAGGGCGCGCGCTACCTGCTGACGCAGTCCGAGAAGGGCAAGTTCGGCGCGCCGGGCAAGCCCGACGCCGGCCTGACCGCGATGGCGATCGGTGGCCTGCTCGCGGTGCCGGCTCCGCGCCCGAAGGACGTGCAGGAGGCGATCGACGAAGGGATCCGCTGGCTCGTTTCGCTGCAGAAGCCGGACGGCTCGATCCACGACGGCAAGAACGCGAACTACACGACGTCGGCCGCGGTACTGGCGCTGGCGCGCGACAGCCGGAAGGAGCACGCGGACGCGATCGAGGCGGCGCGCAACTGGCTCGTCGGCCTGCAGGTCGGCGAGGAGGACGGCTACTCGGGCGACGACCCGTACTACGGCGGGATCGGCTACGGCTCGGGCGAGCGGCCGGACCTGTCGAACCTGCAGTTCGCGCTCGAGGCGCTGCACGAGTCGGGCCTGCCGGCGCAACACGAAGCCTTCCAGCGCTCGCTCAAGTTCCTGCAGCGCTGCCAGAACCGCTCGGAGTCGAACGACATCCGCCTGCCGGACGGCAAGCAGGTGGTCGTGTCGGGCGACGACGGCGGCGCGGCGTACCTGCCGGGACAGTCGATGGCCGGCTACGTCGAGCTCGAGGGCGGGAAGAAGATCCCGCGCTCGTACGGATCGATGACGTACGCGCTGCTCAAGGGCTTCATCTTCGCCGGGCTGCCCAAGGACGACCCGCGCATGAAGGCCGCGTGGGACTGGGTGCGCAAGAACTGGTCGCTCGACGTGAACCCGGGCTTCCAGGCCGGGACCGATCCGACGGCCGCGTACCAGGGCCTCTACTACTACTACCACACGATGGCGAAGGCCCTCGACCTGTACGGCAGCGAGAAGGTCGTCGACGGACAGGGCAAGGAGCACGCCTGGCGGCAGGAACTCGCCGGCCGAATGCTGGGCTTGCAGCGCAAGACGGACGGTTCGTGGACGAACGAGAACTCGTCGCGTTGGATCGAAGGCAACCCGGTGCTGGCGACGTCCTACGCGCTGCTCGTGCTGGAGCTCGCCAAGCCGAAGTGAACAAGGGTGTCAGACACCTTGCACCGCGCGGGAGCGCGCGCAGGTGGTGCAAGGTGTCTGACACCGCTGTCTACTTCAGTTTCTCCCAGAACTCGGCCGGCATGTCGTGCGCGATCTTCAGCGCGCCGTTCGCGCCACCGTAGACGGGTTCCTCGATGCGCAGCACGCGGCCGTGGCCCAGGCGGCGGCGCATCTCGTCCTCGATCGCCAGGTCGAGACCCTTGATCTGGCTGCCGCCGCCGGCCAAGAGCACGCGGTTCTTGAGGCGGTGCTGGAACTCGGGGTCGAACGTGGCGATCAGCTGCGACAGACCCTCGACGAGCGGCGGCGCGATCGAGCGGCAAGCGGTGCGCAGCTCCTCGGTGATGTCGAACGGCGTCGGCTTGCCGTCCACCGGCAGGTCGACGACGACCGCCGGCGAGGAGTCGGAAACGTTCGCGTGACGCTCCTTGATCTCCTTGATCATGCGCGTCGTGAACTGCGCCTTCGGGTAGCGCTTGCGCACGAGGTCGGCCAGCTTCTCGTCGACGTAGTCGCCGGCGTACGTGGTCGTGACCTGGTCGCTGTCCTCGGGCATCGTGCCGTGCATGCGGCACAGGTCGGTCGTGCCGGCGCCGATGTCGACGACCAGCACGTCCTCGAGCATGTCGAGCCCGTACGCGACCGCGAACGGCTCCGAGCACAGCATCACGGCGTCGCACGACTCGCGCGCGGCCTTGACGATTGCCTCCTTGTGGTGGATCGCGGCTTGCGCCGGAACTCCGATGACGGCGTAGACCAGCTCGTCGGCGCGTGGCTTCCCGAGGCGGATGATCTCCGTCAGCAGGTCGGCCGCGGCTTTGAGGTTGCCCGCGACGTCCTCGGCCTTGTGCTGGCTCTGCTTGAGCACGCCGGCCGCGAGCGGCCGGAAGAACTTGAGCGACAGGCGGTGCTCGAGCGCCTCGTCGCCGTAGAGCACGTCCCGGCCGAGCAGCTTCCGCGACACGACGTCCTTGGGGTAGCCGACGTGCGAGCTGAGCGTCGTGCGCACGCCGTTGCTCGACGCCACGGACGTGCGCGACGTCCCCAGGTCGATGCCCATGTAAAGGACGCCTTGGTCCTTCTTGACGTTGATCTCGCTCTTCGCGTCGGGGCTCATGTTCTCGTCTCGCCGGGTGACTCGCCCTGTGCCTCGAGATCGCGCTTGAGCGCGAGGTTCGCCTCGAGGATCGTGAGCATCATGGCCTTCTTGCGCGCGAATTCGGCTTCGCCGCCGGTCAGGCCCTGCACGGACTTGTAGATGGAAGGCATCCCGAAGTCGACGCCCTTCAATTCGGCGACGCGCCGCAGCTCCTCCTCGGTCAGCCCCAAGATCTGCGTCAGCTTCGCGATGCGTCGTTCGAGCGTGTCGATCTGCTCCTGCTTCTCGAGCAGTTCCTCCGGCGTCGCCGGCCGGGTCGTGTCGACCTGCTTCGCGACCCGCTCCAGCTGCGCGCGTCGGATTGCGTTCGCCACGGCCTCGGGATCGATCCCGACGAACTTCTGCCCGTCGAAGCCCTGGGACGCGAGCAACTCGAGCAGCGCCTGCCCGATCGGGTCGTCGGGTGTGAGCCGGTGTCCGTCCGGCGGCGCGGCCTCGATCGGCGGCACCGAAGCGACGATGCGCGCCGGCTCCTCGGGCGAGAGCCCGGCCGTCTCGCGCGCCCGCGCGCGCGCCTTGCGCTTCTTCTCGTAGAGCTGGTAGAGCTCCGTCTCGACGAAGCGGTCGCCACCGGCCGCGTCGGCGACGGTCAAGCCGTCCTCGGCGACGGCCACGAGCGTCTCGAACGAGAGGTCGCCCGTCTGGCGGTTGTGCGAGATCCCGATCGAGAGCGAGATGCGCAGCGTGCGCCCGTCGCGGTCGAAGCGCAGCTTGCGCGAGCCGGTCAGGAGCCGCCGCGCCAGGAGCCCGGCCGACTCGGGCGTCGTGTGCGGGAAGACGAGCAGGATGCGGTCGTCCTGCGTCAGGCCCAGCAGGTCGCTGTCGCGCAGCGACGCACGCAGCATCGACACGATCGCGCGCAGGATCTCGTCCTTGGATTCCCAGCCGTACAGGTCCTGGAGCTGCCCGAGCCGGTCGACGGCGACCAGCATCACGACCAGCGGGAACTTGTGGCGGCCGGCGCGGTCGAACTCCGCGCGCATCAGCCGCTCGACGTCGCCGGCGGAGAAGAGCCCCTGCGTGCTCTCGCTCAGCCGAACCGTCTGGAACTGGGGCATGGTCGTGGTGGGCGGCACGCGGGCTGCTTCGGGCGGCACACGGAACCCGGACCGGCGCCAGGAGTCAACGGCCCGGACGGGACCTCGACGACCCGGCGCAGGGTGGTTACCCGCGGTGCGCGCCCGCAAGGGAGGGATCGACCGGGCGGTCGGGCGCGCTTGAGCTTGCCGGAACCCGTCGCAGCGCGTCGAATCGAGTGTCGGCCGTGCGGGTGGAACCTGCTTCCGAGAACCGTGTCCGTATTCCCCGAGCCCCGCACACCGTCCCCCATGGTCACTTCCCTAGCCTGCGCCTCGGCTTCCTCTCCGGTCCCGTTCTCCCTTCGTGCGCGCCTGCACCGCGCGGGCCTGGCGGCACTCCTGATCCCGGCGCTGGCCGGGATCGGCCGGGCCGGCGGCACCGAGCCGGGCAGTTTCCTGCTGTTCCCCGAGTTCGACAACCGCCCCGGCCAGATGACGTACCTGACGATCACGAACGTCCACACGTCGAGTTCGATCCGCGTCCACCTGAACTACGTCGACTCCGCGACGTGCCTGACGACGAACCGCTTCGCGACGCTGACGCCGCGCGACACGCTGACCTTCCTGACCTCGTTCCACGTGCCGGGCTCGCAGCGCGGGTACATGTGGTGCTACGCCTCCAGCACGACGACCGGCGCCGCGATCGACTTCGACCACTTGATCGGCGCAGCACTGCGCGTCGACGGCGTGGCCGCGTTCGACTACTCGTTGCCCCCGCTGACCTTGCAGGGCGTGCCCGGCGCCGGGCTGCCGACCGACGTCGACGCCGACGGCCGGCGCGACCTGGACGGCGTGGAGTACGAGCGCGCGCCGCGTACGATCTACGTGCCGCGCTTCTTCGGGCAGGGGCTGGCGCGCACGCTGGCCGAGAGCGAGCTCGTGCTGCTCAACGTCCTGGGGGGGCCAGGCGTGACGACGAACACGGCGTTCCTGAGCTACAACGACAACGAGGAGACGTTCTCGGCGCAGTTCTCGTTCGACTGCTGGACGCGCGTGCCGCTGCTCTCGATCTCGGGCGCGTTCTCGGCCACGTTCCTGGCGGCCACGAACCACGACCCGGACGAGGTCGAAGGCGCGCCCACGATCGAGGCGGGCTGGTTCCGCGTGCGCGGCACCACGTCGACAGGGCCGGGCGGCACGCAGTCGAACCCGCAGATCTTCGGGTTCCTGGCGGAGCGGCGGCCCTACAGTGCGGCGGACCTGCCGTACGTCGAGGACATCTAGCGAGAGAACCAGAAGTACTGGTGGAGCGTCGCGCAAGCGCGCCGCTCTATAGCATCCATCCCCCAGCTACCGGCAAGTCCACCCCCGTGACGTGCCGCGCATCGTCCGACAGCAGGAACTCCGCCGCCGCCGCCACGTCCTCGGGCGTGCCCGCGAACCCCATCGGGATCCGCGCGATCCGCTGCGGGTCGCGCGTCTCCGGCGCCGCGTCCGCGTGCGGGATGATCCCCGGTGACACCAGGTTGACGCGCACGCCGTGCGGCGCCTCCTCGAGCGCCCACGAGCGCACGAGAACGAGCAGCGCGCTCTTCGCCGCCGCGTAGGCCGCCGCCTCGCGCCGCCCGCGCAACCCTTCCAGCCCGGCCACGCCGAAGAACAGCGCCGCGCCGCGCGCCGCGCGCAACGCCTGGCGCGCGGCGTCGAAGGCGTGCACGGCCGAGAGCACGTTGTTCTCCAGGAGGCGGCGCACCTCGGCCGCGCCCGTCGTTTCCAGCGGCGCGACGGAGAACTCGCCCACCGCGTGCACGAACGCGTCCAGGCGGCCGTCGCGCGCGAGCACCTTCTTGACCAGCGCGCGCGTCTCCTCCTCGTCCTCGAGGTCGGCGCGGTGCACGCGACCGTCGAACTCCGGGATCAGCACCTCCGCGCGCGAGGCCGACGAGCGCCACGTCACGTGCACGTGCCAGCCCTTGCGCGCCAGCCTTCGCGCGACGGCCAGGCCCAGTCCGCGGACGGATCCGGAGACGAGCGCGACGCGCGGGCGTTCGGGGTTCACGCTCGGGACGGTACGGGTGCCGTGGGGTTCAGTCCAGGAGACCGGCGCGCGCGAGCGGCCAGACGCGCAGGTCCACCTTGCCGATCAGGTTCGCGCGCGGCACGAGGCCGAACTCGCGCGAGTCCGAGCTGTGCGGGCGGTTGTCGCCCAGCACGAAGAACGTGTCGGGCGCGACGGTCAACGCCAGGCAGCGCTGCTCGTCCTGCAGCTCGACGTAAGGCTCGTCCAGATGGCGACCGTTCACGCGCACTTCGCCGCCCTGGATCCGGATCTCGTCGCCGGGCAGGCCGATCACGCGCTTGATGTAGTCGAACTGCGGATCGAGCGGGTACTCGAGCACGACGATGTCGCCGCGCCGCACGTCGCCCAGCACGTAGCTCAGGTGGTCGACCACGATCCGGTCGCCGTCGGCGATGCCGGGCGCCATCGAGCTGCCGCGCACGACCGAGAAGTTGAAGACCAGGCCGTAGGCGACGAGCAGCAGCACGCCCAGCTGCAGGCCCGTCGCGAACGCGATCTTCCAGCGCCGGCGCGTGCTGCGCAGCTTGCGCTCGCGCACGCGCAGGCCGCGCAGACGCGGATCCGGCTCGGGCAGAGGCAGCCCCCAACGCTCGACGTCGGGCGCGAAACGCGGCAGGTCGGCGCCCGTCGCGGGTCGCGTGCGGGTCTCGAGCTCGGGAGTGCGCGGTCGGGGCACCATCGCAGGCGAGGTGATCGACGCGCCGGCCCGTCCGGGTTGAGCACCGAGGGGCCTTCCTGCCATGCGAGCGCAGCGCTACCTTCTCGCGGCCTTGCGATCCGGACCCCGAGACATGCGGCAGACGCGATCCGGCGCGGACAGGCGTGCCTTCCTCGCGGCGGCCGGCTCGTACGCGGCGCTGGCCGCCTGCGGGACGACCCGGCGCGAGCCCGTGGCCCCACTCGAGGCCGATGCGCCCCTCCTCGATCCTGGGCCCGAGGCAGCGCCTCGCTTCGAGCACCTGACCGACCAACGCGGGTCCGTCGCTCCGATCTCTGCCGTGGAGCGGTCTGCACGGCGCGCTCAGCTCGCGCGCGTGCTGGGCGACCAGGGCCTCGACGCGATCCTGATCGAGCCCGGCCCGACGATGACGTGGGCGACCGGCGTCACGTGGGGCAAGTCGGAGCGCCTGTTCGCGTTCGTGGGCACGGCCGACGGCGATCACTTGTGGGTCGTGCCGGCGTTCGAGGAGGAGAAGGCGCGCCTCGCGATCGACGCAGCCGACGGTCCCGGCGGGCGCGTGCTGACCTGGCCCGAGCACGAGCGTCCCGAGGCCGTGCTGGCGGCGCACCTGCGCGAGCGACGTCTCGAGAACGTGGCGATCGAGCCGCAGGCGCGCTGGATCTTCGCCGACCGGCTGGCGAGCGCGCTCGGTCGCGAGCGGCTGGCGTCGGGTCAGCCCGTCGTGTTCGCGCTGCGCGCGCGCAAGGATGCGCACGAGCTCGCGATCCTGCGCCGCGCCAGCGAGCTGACGCAGCTCGCGATCCGCGCGGTCGCCGAGACATTGCGTCCCGGCCTCACGGGATCGGACGTCGCGGCGCGCATGGCCGCGGCGCACCAGCGGCTCGGCCTGCGCTCGCCCTGGGCGCTGTGCCTGATCGGCCCCGCGGCGGCGCTGCCGCACGGCGAGAAGCACGACCTCGCGCTCGAATCGGATTCGGTGCTGCTCGTCGACACGGGCGCGAGTCTGCACGGCTACCAGAGCGACACGACGCGCACGTGGGCCTGCTTCGGCGCGCCGACGGCCGAGGTCGAGAAGGCCTGGAACGCGGTGCGCGACGCGCAGCAGAAAGCGTTCGAGCTGGTGGCCCCGGGCGTGCGCTGCCGCGACGTCGACGCGCGCGCGCGCGCGGTGCTCGTGTCGCACGGCTACGCCGGCGACTACGGCGCGCTGACGCACCGCCTGGGACACGGGATCGGGATGGAGGGCCACGAGGACCCGTATTTCGACGGCGGCAGCGACGTCGTGCTGGCGAGCGGCATGACGCTCTCGGACGAGCCGGGCATCTACGTCCCGGGCCGCTACGGCGTGCGCATCGAGGACATCGTGGTGGCCACGGAGAGCGGCGCGGACCATTTCGGGACCTGGCAACGCTCGCCCCGGTCGCCGGAATGAGCGCGCAGCGACCGGGGCTGCGCGTCCCGTCCACGTTCCGCGCGACACTGTGCGTGGCGCGCAAGGAGCTCGTGTCGAGCTTCCGCGACCGCCAGACGACGCTCTACGCGGTCGTCGTGCCGATCGTCCTCTATCCGTGCCTGTTCTGGATGATGATCCAGGGCGCGCTGTTCCTCGAGGGACAGCGCGAGCACACAGCGGTCGACCTGGCGCTCATGGCCGAAACGCGCGCGGACGTGCCGCCCGATCTGGCCGGCGCGCTGGCCGAGGATTCCGGGCGTCCGGGCCTGGAGCGCGTCGACGTCGCGCCGCTTGTGCGCCCCGTGGACGAGGCGCACGCGCGCGAGCTCGTCCGGCGCGCCGGCGAGCCGGCTGCGGTGGAAGGCAGCGAATCCGCCGACGACAAGGCCGACGCCGTGCTGCTCGTGCGCGGCGGCGGCGCGGCCGATTCCCCCGGCGAAGGCGCGGGCGCACGCCTCTTCTACGACAGCACGGCCTCGCGCTCGGAGCTGGCCCGCACGCGCGTCGAGCAGCGCCTGCCGTCGTACGCCGCGAGCTTGCGCGAGAAGGCGGCGCTGGCGCGGCAGCGCGAGCCGTCCGACCTCGAGCCGATGCGCATCGAGGAGCCGGTCGACGTGGCCGAGCACAAGGACCGCGGCGCGTACCTGCTGTCATTCCTCCTGCCGATGCTGCTCGTCGTCATGACCGTGATGGGCGCGTTCTACCCGGCTGTCGACCTGACCGCCGGCGAGCGCGAACGGCGCACGGAGGAGACGACGCTGCTCCTGCCGGTGCCGCGCGCGGCCGTCCACCAGGGCAAGATCCTGGCGGTGTGCGCGACCGCGGTGCTCGCGACGACGCTCAACCTGGCGGCGCTGGGTCTCTCGGCCGGACACCTCGTCGCGCTGGCGCGTCTGGGTCCGGAGATGGAGATCAACCTGCCTGTCGAAGCCTTCGGCGCGATCGCGCCGCTCGCAGTCTTGTTTGCGCTTTTCGTGAGCGCCGTCCTGACCGGCATCGCCTCGCTGGCGCGCACGTTCCAGGAAGGCCAGGCGCTGCTCGGGCCGGTGCAGATGCTGTTCATCCTGCCGGCGATGGCGGGCGTGATCCCGGGCGTCGAGCTGACGCCGGGGCTGGCCTGCGTGCCGGTCCTGAACGTCGTGTTCGCGTTCCGCGCGCTGCTGCAAGGTCGAGTGCTGCCGCTGGCCTACACGATCACGGCCGTCTCGCTGCTCGTGTGCGCGGCGATCGCCGTGTGGCTCGCGATGCGTGCGCTGTCGCGCGAGCCGTCGCCGCGCGGCGGCTTCGTCAGCCGTCTCCTCCTGCGCCGCCGGCCGGCCCTCCAGGAGGGCGCGTGACGCGCGCGGCCATCGAGGCCGTGGGGCTGCGCAAGAGCTACGTCGATCCGCGGCGCGGGCGCGTCGAGGCCCTGCGCGGCCTCGACCTCACCTGCTACGCGGGCGAGATCTTCGGGCTGCTGGGCCAGAACGGCGCCGGGAAGACGACGACGCTGCGGATCCTGGCCACGATCCTGGCGCCCAGCTCGGGCAGCGCGCGCATCGACGGCGTCGACGTCGCGGCCGATCCGCTCGAGGCCCGCCGCCGGATCGGGTTCCTCTCGGGCACGACGGGCCTCTACCCGCGTCTCACGGGACGCGAGACGCTGCGCTACTTCGGGCGGCTGCACGGGCTGGAGCCGGCGGTGCTCGAGGCGCGCATCAACGCGCTCGTCGCGGCCTTCGACATGGCGGCGTTCGCCGACGGCCGCTGCGAAGGTCTGTCGACCGGCCAGCGTCAGCGCGTCTCGATCGCGCGCGCCGTGCTGCACGAGCCACCCGTGCTGATCCTCGACGAGCCGACCACGGGGCTCGACGTGCTGGCCAGCTCGGCGATGATCGAGTTCATCGAGTCGGCGCGCGCCGCCGGCACGTGCGTCCTGTTCAGCACGCACGTCCTGTCCGAGGCCGAGCGCCTGTGCGACCGGATCGGCGTGCTGCACGACGGACGCCTGCTGGCCGCGGGCACGCTCGAAGAGCTCCTCGCGCGCACCGGGAAGGTCTGGCTCGAGGACGCCTTCCGCGCGATCGTGCAGCCGGCGGACGGGGTCGCGCGCTGATGCGGCGCGGGCTGCGGCGGCCGGATCGACCGGCGCCGGCCGAACGGAGCGGGCCGGGACTGTCGCGCCCGGTCGCCCGCGGTCGTCTGGCGCGCGCGATCTTCGCCGCACAGGTCACGAACCTGCTGCGCGACCGGCGCGCGCTCTTCGCGGCGTTCCTCCTGCCGATCCTGATCTATCCGATCCTGTTCCTGGGTCAGTCGATGCTCGGGCGCTTCGCCACCGAGGCCCTCGAGGCGCGCACCGTACGCGTCGCGATCGACGCGTCGCGCGCGCCCGAGGCCCACGCGCAACGCCTGCGCGCCGCGCTCGAGCACTGCCTGCCGATCGAGGTCGACGACGTCGACGCGTCCACGATCGTGGACGGCTGGGAGTGGGCTCTCGGTCCCGAGTCGAACGACGCGGCGCGGACCGGCGCCCTGGCGTTCCTGGCGCGCGGCTACGACGCGTTCGTCCTGGCGCTGCCCGCCGAGCGCCCGGGGCAGTGGGCGGTGCTGACGTACTACGACGGCACGCAGGACTCCGGCAACGAGGCGCAGCGGCGCCTCTCGGCCGCGACGTTGGCGTTGCACGACCAGCTCGCCGACGAGCAGCGCATGGCGCTCCTGGGCTACGACCCGGCGCGCGGCCTGACGCTCTCGCCGATCGACGTCGCGCTGCCGCAGGACCGCGGCGGCGCGCAGCTCGGGCGCTGGCTGCCGCTGCTGGCCATCTTCGTGCTGCTGGGCGGCGCGTCGCACGCGGCGCTCTCGGCCTTCGCGGGCGAGCGCGAAGCCGGCACGCTCGAGACGCTGCTCGTGCAGCCCGTGCCGAGCACGGCCATCGTCGCCGCCAAGTTCGCGGCGGTGCTGGCCGTCGGCGTGACGACGCTGGTCCTCAACGCGGGCAGCGTGATCGCTTCGCTCGCGGCCGGCCTGGGCTCGCTACCGGGATCGCACGGCGAAGGCTTCGCGCTCGACGTGACGCGCGTGCTGGGCGGCGCGCTGGCGTTCCTGCCGGCGGCCGTGCTCGTGTGCGCGCTCCTGTGCCTCGTGTGCGGCCGAGCGCGCACGTTCCGCGAGGGGCAGAACCTGCTGCTGCCGCTCTTGCTCATCACGATCGTGCCCACGTTGCCGGCGCTCGAGCCCGACGTGCAGCTCGACGCGCTCCTGGCGGCCGTGCCGCTGTGCGGACCCTCGCTCGTGCTGCGCGACGCGCTGCGCGGGTCCGTGTCGCTGCCGCTCGCGGCCTGGATGTTCGTCGCCAGCTCGGGCTGGGCCGCACTCGCCCTGTGGCGCCTGGCGCGCGCGCTCGACTCCGAGAATCTGCTGCAGCACGCCGAGAACGAGGACGAGCTGGCCGTGCGACACACGCAGTCGCGCACGGCGCTGCGCTACGGCTTCGTGGTCGTGTTCGCGGTGTACGTCGTCGGCGGCACGTTGCAGGCACGCGATCCCGTGTGGGGTCTCGCGGCGACGCTCTGGATCCTGCTGCCGCTGGCGACGTGGCTCAGCGCGCGCGGCACCGCGAGGCGGGCTCACGAAACATGGACCCAAGTCCTCGCGCTGCGCGTGCCGCACGTCGCTCACGCCGCGGCGGCGATCCTCGCGGCGCCGGCGATCGCGCTCCTGGCCCGACAGCTCTTCGCGTGGCAACGATCCGTCCTGCCGCTGCCCGCGAGCGTCGAGCGGGTCGCGCTGCCGATCGAGATCGCCGGCCTGCCGCTCGTCGGGCAGGTGCTGCTGCTGGCCGTCTCGCCCGCGATCTGCGAGGAGCTCTTCTTTCGCGGCGCGCTCTTGTCCGGCATGCGCCGCGATCTCGCCGCGTGGCGCGTGATCGCCTGGCAGGCGTTCCTGTTCGGCGCCGTGCACGCCTCGATCTACCGCTTCGTGCCGACCGCGGTCGTCGGAGCAGCGCTGGCTGCGCTGGTGCTGCGCACGCGCAGCGTCGTGCCCGCGATCCTCCTGCACCTCTGCTACAACACGATCCTCGTGCTGGGCGACCGGCTGCCGTGGCTGGCCGACCCGCGCCTGGCCTGGATCGGGCTCGCGGCACCCCTCCTGCTGCTCGTCCGGCCCAGATCCGAAGGGACTTCGCGCACAGTCCCAGATTCGGGCCGGCCCTCAAGTGCTTGAAAGGCACAGGGTTGTGCTGTCGGACAGGCCTCGCGGCTAGACGCGCGGCCCCGCGGGAAGCGCTCGCCCGGACTTGCGGCGTTACCGGCGCGGCTCGCCCGCGCCCCATCGAAGAGGAGTCCCATGAGTCACCCGCATCCCGAGTCTTCGTTCCGCGTGTTCGAGTGTGCGTTCCTGCTGATGACGATCGCTGCTTCGGTCGTGCTGACGTGCGTGCTGGTCGGAGTTCCCCGGCTGTTCCTGGATCGTTGAGAAGCGGGCGCTGCGACGACGACCGACGGCAGAGCGGTCACGTCACCGCGGCCACGACCGCCGCCACTCCGGCGAAGCCCACGAGGGCACCGAGGACGGCGCGGAGACCATGGCGCTCTCCCATGGCGAATCCGAGAGGCAGCGTGAAGAGCGGCGTCGTCGCGAACAGCACGGCGGCGACGCCGCTGGGGAGGGCGCGCAGCGCGTAGTGGAAGAGCGGCAGGGCCACGATCGAGCCGAAGATCGCCGCCACGACGAGCCCGCGCTGCGCGGTCCGATCCCACCAGGGTCGCACGAGCTGAGCGAGCTCGGCTGCGACGTGGCGCCCGGGCAGCAAACCAAGTACGGCCGCGATCACGAACGCTCCGGCGATGCCGCCGCCCGTGCGCACGAGCGTGCCCCCCAGCACGTCCGCGCCCTGCATCGCCTGGTGGCCGAGCACGACGCCGACCGCTTGCGACACGGCCGCGGCGCCGGCGCACACGATGCCGGCGCGACGGCGGCGAGCGTCGATCGCGCTCGAGCGCGGCGTCTCGGTGATCACGAGCGCGACGCCCGCGACGACGGCGAACGCGCCCAACAGCACGCCGGCGGGCAGGCGTTCGCCGTGCAGGGCCCAGCCCAGCACGACCGCAGCCGGCACCTGCACGAGCGCCAGCATCGCCGCGACCTGCACGCCGCACAGCGGCAGCGCGACGAAGTAGAGCGTGTCCCCCAACGCGAAGCCGAACACGCCGCTGGCCATGAGGAGCGGCCAGCGCGCGGTCTCGGGCAACGCGCCGCCGGCGAGCGGCAGGAGCGCGGCGAAGACGAGGAACGCGAGCGCGTTCTTGAACAGGTTGGCGGCCGCGGCGCTGGGAGGCTGCGCCAGGTGCCCGCCTTGCAGCGCGCGGCGGAAGAGATGGCTGCCGAAAGCCCAGGTCGCGGCGCTGCCGAGTGCAGCCAGCGCGGGGAAGAACTCGGCTCCGCCCACGCTCGCGACCTAGCTCACGCCGATCGCGAAGCGGGTCGGCACGTGCACGTCCGTCAGGGCTTGCGCTTCGCGCTGACCTGCTTGCGCGACTTGCCGGAGCCCATGCCCATCTTGCGCGGCTTCACGCGACCGCGCGTGGGACCCATGTTCTTGTTGCGTGCCTTGGCCATCGATTCAGTTCCTCGTGCGCGTGTCCGGCGGCGATCCGCCCGACTTCTGGGGCGGAGGTTGTAGCCGCACACCCCCTTGGGCGGCAAGGCGCTCTCGCCGCGCGGCGGCGATCCCGCGCACGCTGGCGATCAGGAGGCCCGTGGCGGCCGCCTCGTCCAGGTTACCCACGACGGGCAGGACGTCCGGCAGGAGCTCGAACACGCCCAGCGTGGGATTCAGGATGTAGAGCGCGGAGCCGGCCGCGGCGATCCACCACAGCAGGACTCGGCCGGTGCTCATGCCCCAGATCCTCGCGCGCGGCGGGATCCACTCCAAGGGTGCGTCGCGGTCCGCTACCCTCGCCGGGCGTGGACGCGGAGCACGAGACCCCCACGGCCGCGCGCCGCGGCCGCACGATCTTCCTGGGCGACGTGCAGGGCTGTCGCGAGGAGCTCGAGCGCCTGCTCGAGGTCCTGCGCTTCGATCCGGCCGCCGATCGGCTCGAGCCGACCGGCGACCTCGTCAACCGCGGGCCCGATTCGGCCGGCGTGCTGCGCTTGCTGCACGCTCTCGGCGCGGGCGGCGTGCTCGGGAACCACGACGTGGCGTTGTTGCGCACCGCGCGCGGCCTGCGTCGCCTGAAGCCGACCGACACGTTCGGCGACGTGCTGCGCGCGGACGATCGCGCGGAGCTGCTCGGCTGGTTGCGACAGAAGCCGTTCGCGCGCGCGCACCCCGGCATCCTGGCCGTGCACGCCGGCGTGAACCCGATGTGGACGGATCCGGTCGCGACGCTCTCCGGGCTCGATCCGTTCGTCGAGAGCTCGAACCTCGCCTTCGCGATCACCGTGCGCTACTGCGACGCGAACGGCACGCGCCCGCCCAAGGACTGGCCGCCGCCGGGTCCGCCCTACGAACCCTGGTTTCACTTCTGGCCGCGCGCCGACGAACGGCGCACGATCGTCTTCGGTCACTGGGCGCGCCTCGGCCTGATCGAGCGCCGCCAGACGCGCGGCATCGACACGGGCTGCGTGTGGGGCAACCAGCTGACCGCCTGGATCGCCGAAGAAGACCGCATGGTGCAGGTCGCCGCGCGCCGCGCCTACGCGACCGGCGAGTGAGACAAGGGTGTCAGACACCTTTCCCCCGCTATCGCCGCGATGGCGCCGCGGCCGTCGGCTGACGACGGGGAAAGGTGTCTTCCATGAGAAGGCCCTCCCAGTCCAGTAGGAGAGTTCGGTTTTTTTGCCGGTCGTGACCGGTGCTTGGTGACCCGATCCGCGCACGCTCCCAGACCGAGTCGCAGGCTTCCATTCGCACTC
>JANNQS010000108.1:0-28246 GCA_031400875.1 Planctomycetota bacterium
GTTCGACACACGCACGCCCGGCTCCACGTAGGGCATGTGCCGTGCGAGCAGGTGGTAGAGCATCGCCCCGATCGCGTACACGTCGGAACGCGCGGTCAAGAGCTCGACGCGACCCTGCGCCTGCTTGGGCGGCATGTACGCCGGCGTGCCGACGACGTCGCCGTCCATCGTGACGATCGGGGAGTCGGGCGAGCCCTCGCGCTCATCGCGCCGGTCGGTCCGGACCGACCGGCTCGCCGTGGGATCGGGCGCGATGCGCACGTCGTGCCGATCCATCCGGCCGGCGACGCGCGCCAGCCCCCAATCCATGACGTAGACCTCGCCGAAGTCGCCGACCATGACGTTTGCCGGCTTGATGTCGCGGTGGATGACGCCTTTCTTGTGCGCGTAGGCGACCGCTTCGCAGACCTTGAGCAGCACGGAGAGCGCGCGCGTCTCGTTCCAGCCTTCCCGGCCCTCGAAAACCAGGCCGTAGATCGAGCTCAAGTCGCGACCCCGGACGAGCTTCATGGTGAAGAAGACGCGCCCATCGGCGTCGATGCCCAGCTCGTGCACGGGCGCGATGCCGGGGTGGTCGAGCTGACCCGTGACCTGCGCTTCCTCGAGGAAACGAGAGAGCCGCGTTGGGTCCGGCGCTGGCGCCGGGCCCGTCGCCGGCGCGTCCTTCCGGGCCAGGATCACCTTCATCGCCAGGTGTCGTCGGATGTCCGCGTCCCACACGCGCAGGATCGCGCCCATGCCCCCGCGCGCGATCTCGCCGTCGGCCCGGTAGCGTGAGTTGGTGCTCTTGCGGCCGAGGCGCTCGAGCAGTGTGCTCGCGCCCGAGCCCTCCGGCGAATCGAGCGTGATCGCGGGATCGAGCCCTTCGCCGTGGGCGGCCTTCAGACGATCGGCGAAGCTCGCATCGTCGAGGCCGGCGAGTCGCAGGAGGGGCTCGACCCGGAGCCAATGGGCATGGAGCTCGCGCAGTGCGCGCGCGTGCTCCGGGTGAGCCGCGAGAACGGCCTCGAAGGGCTCACGCCGCGCGAGCCACGCGGCGAAGACCTGTTCGACGGTGCGCGGGGAGTTCGGGGAAGGGACGCTTTCCACGGCGCGAGATCCTAGCGGGGACAGCGCGGACACTCGCCGCGCTCGTCCGCGACCGAGCGGAACCCGGGATGCGTCAAGCCCGAAGACGTTGGACGTTCACGCGCCGCGCAGCCAGCCGTCGTAGAGCCCGGCCAGATCGCGCAGGGCCCCTGCGCCGTCCCCGCGGAACGACGAGCCGTGCATCAACGCGATCGTCGTCGGGCGGAGCTCGGCGAGCCGCCGGATCGCGGGGCCGGTCCCGGGCGTGTAGCTGCTCGCGCGGAACGCCTCCTCGCCCGCCTTCGCGGGCTGCACGATGTCCTTCTCGGTGACGGGCGGTCCGTTCCCCGTGTGCGTGAAGAGGTCGCCGGCGAGCAGCGTCCGCGTGGTCTCCTCGAACAGCACGCGGGCCTCCCAGTTGTGAGGCACGTGCGGCGTGTCGAGGTGGCGCACGCGCTTGCCGCCCAGGTCGAGGACCTCCCCGTCCTCCAGCGCGCGCGGCGGCCGATCGCACAGGTCGTTCAGCGAGACCATCACGCCGATCGCGCCGTGGGCGACCACGGCCCGCGGCGCCGCCGCGAGCCACTGGTTCACCGAGCCGCACTCGTCCGATTCGACGTGCCCGAACGTGATCCAGCTCAGGTCGGCGAGAGGAACGATCCGGGAGACGGCCTGCGAGACGGCCGGGAACATGGCTCGCGGCCCGGTGTGGAACAGGAGCGGCTGCTCGGCGCGGATCAGGAACTGGTTGAAGGTGAAGCCGTCGGGCGTGATCTCGGGAACGAACGTGGAGACACGGAAGATCCCGTCGGCGATCTCGTCGGTGCGTGTGTTCATGAGGGTTGTGCTCCGGCCCGCTGGGGGTCGAGCTTCGGGATGATAGCCGGCTGCGAATGCCGCTCGAGGGTCGCGGGCGGGGGACCTGAGCCGTCAGAGCGACGGCACGCGGCGCCCAGTCAAGACGCGAGCACGACGGCGGTGCCCGACGCGCTGACCATGAGCATCGAGCCGCTTCCTCCGATCGTCTCGTAGTCGAGGTCGATGCCGACGATCGCGTTGGCTCCCAGGCCCTGCGCCTGCTCGGTCAGCTCCTTGAGCGCGATCTCCTTCGCGCGCCGCAGCTCGCGCTCGTACGTCGCCGACCGGCCGCCGACGATGTCGCGGATGCCGGCGAACAGGTCCTTGAAGAGGTTCGCGCCCAGGATGGCCTCGCCGCTGACGATGCCCAGATGGCGGACAACGGGACGGCCTTCGACGGTGGGGGTGGTGGTGAGGATCATGCGCCGCAGTATCGCCGGAGGGTTCGGCCATTCGAGCCGAACTCCGGACTCCTTCGCGCCGACGGCAGCGAGCCGGACTACCCGGCCACGCTCAGGACCCAGCCGGCCCAATCGCGCGGGGCGTACACGCGCCGTCCCTTGGCGTCGACCTTCTCGCGCAGCCGCTGCTTCGATTCCCACAGCGCCTGGCCCGGCGCCTTCTTCTCGACCCACACCCGCCGGTAGAAGTCGGTCATCAACTCGCGCGTCGCCTCGTCGGGGACCTTCCACAAGGACGTGATCACGCAGCGCGCCCCGGCCAGCTGCAACGCCTGCTGCAGCGACGCCAGACCCTGCCCGGCGCCGCGCGACGGGCCTTCGCCCGTGTCGCAGGCGGAGAGCACGGCCAGCTCGCAAGCGCGCAGATCCAGCGCCGCGATCTCCTCGCCGGTCACGATGCCGGCCAGGCGCCCGTGCGCGTCGTGCGGCAGGTTGGCGCCGCTGAGCGCCAGCCCGCACACGACGAGCGGCGAGAGACCGAGCGCCTGCTCCGTGCGCGAGAGCCCGCGCAGATCGGGCAGCGCCGTGTCGACGACGCGCCCGGGCTCGCCCGCGGCCACGGATTCGGGCGCGAAGAATCCGTGTGTGGCCACGTGAAGGAAGCGCGCGCCGGGCGCACGACGCACGAGCTCGTCGCGCGAAGCCTCGCCGCCCTGGAGCAGCCGTGATTCCACCTTCTCGCCGAAGCTCTTCTCGAACAGGAGGTCGATCGTGCGCGCCTCGACGAGAGTCTCGGGCAGCGGAAGGTACGCGCGCATCCACGGGCTCGCGGCCGGCTCGGCGCGGCCGCGCGACGCGGCCGGCCGGGCGTCGGTCGCAGCCACTTCAGGCGCGGCCGGCTCGCTCGGCGACGCGTCGTACTCGATGCCGCCCAGCACGAGGAGCCCGGGCGCCGATGCGAGCGGCGGCAGCGGCTCGACGAGCTGCCACAGGGTCGGCCTGATCTCGACCGTGAACCGGTCGCCGACGCGCGCCGGCTCCTCGTCGATCCCCTTCTCCTGAACGCCGTCCTTGCGGACGTCGTCCGTGCGTTCCAGCGGCAACGCGTCGATCGGCACGGAATGGAGATCGCGATCGAGCGCGATCACGAGCCGGCGCGCGTCGCCCACGGCCGCGAGCAGCGGGTCGAAGACCAGCCGGCGCAGGGCGCGGCCGGCTTCGGGTTCGGGGTTCGACTCCGCGTCGACCGCCAACCCGCGCTCGCGCCGGGCGCGCAACGCGTCGCGCCAGGCGTCGATCGCCGTGCTGACGGCGACCTGGCCGCCCAGATCGACGCGCATGGGCGCCTTCTCCCGGCGCAGCACCCAGGCGACGAGCCGCTCCGCGTCGTCGTACCGGTACGAGCGGAAGGCGACGGCCGCCTGGTCGTCCCCGAGCCGCGACGCGATCGCGCTCGCGAGATCCGCCGACCACGCCGCCGCCTCGCTCGCGGAACCTGCCAGCTTGCGCGAGAGCTCGGCCTCGGCCTGCTCCTTCGCGCGCACGGCGTCGGGCAGCGCGCCGGCGCCGGAATCCTGCGCGCGCCGCGCGACCTCGGCGCTCGCTTTCGCCACGCGCGCGCGCAACGCGTCCAGCTCTTCGTCGCCGGGGGCGAGCAGGAGGGAACGCGCGCGACGCAGCGCCGCGCCGCGCATCGTCTCGGTCAGCGTGAACGCGGCGCGGTCGAGCTCGCCTTCCGCGTCGACCCTGGCAGCCAGAGCGATCACGACGCGCGTTGGCGATTCCATCGCGATGAGAAGCTGCTCGAGTTGCCGCGGCGCGCGGTTCCTGGCCGCGTCGAAGATCAACCGGCGCAGGTCGGCCGCCGCCGCCAGAGCGATCTCGCGTGCGCGCTCCTTCCGGCCAGACCGCGCCGCGCAGTCGGCCAGGAGCGCATCCGCCTCGCAACGCAAGGGCGTCCCCGCGGATTGCGTCGTCGACAGATCGGCCACGGCCGTCTGCATCAGCTCGTAGGCCGGCTCGGCTTCGCCGCGCTCGAGGAGGATCTTCGACAGGAGCACGCGCGCGTTGCACAGGTGCGCGCTGCCGATCGGCGCGTGCTCCTTCACGATCTCCAGGTTGCGTCGCGCCAGCTCCTCGGCCCGGTCGAACTGGCCCCGGGATCGCAGCACGCCGGCGGTGCTCATCAGCACGAAGGCGATGTTGGGATCACCCGGAGCCAGCGTGCGCTCGAACGCCTCGCGCGCCTTCTCGAGGAGCGTCAGCGCGGAATCCTCGTCGTCCATCAGGAGCAGCGTGTTGGCCAGACCGATCCGCGCGTACTGGACTTCGCGCGAATCCGCGGGCAGCGTGCGTTGGAACGCCTCGAGCGACTTCTCCCCGAGCTCGCGCGCCTGCGGGTAGTCGCCGCGCAGTTGCAACGCGACCGCGATGTTGCCGCGCAGCCGCTGCACGACCGGGCTGTCCTCCGGCTCGCTCTGCAGCGCATCCGCTTCCGCGAGCCGGAAGCAGACGATCGCCGCGTAGGCATCCCCGGCGAGCAGAATGGCTCGGCCCAGCTCGAAGCGGATCGAGCGGATCGTGTCGAGCCGACTGCCCGCGCTCAGGGCATCGTCGAGCGTGGATTCCAGCTCGGCGCGCGCCGCCGGCAGCTCGCCGATCTCGATCCGGCAAGCAGCCAGCTCGCGGCGCGCGGTCAGTACCAGGTGGTGCCCGGCCGGCAGACGCGCGCGGCGGAGCTCGGCGCCGATCGCGTAGTGCCGACACGCCTCGGCCTGCCGCTGGAGGTCTCTCAGGACCCTGGCCAGGATGAGGTGCACGTTCTCGAACAGCGGATCGTCGGGCGGGAGCGTCCGCTCGCACGACGCCAGGGTCTCGAGCAAGAGTGTTTCTGCCCGAGCCTTCTCGCCCAAACTCGACAGCGAGTTCGCGAGCCCCGTGCGCGTGATCTGCACCTGCTTGTTGTCGGGCCCGAGCAGGCGGACGGAGACCTCGAGCACCTTCTCCTGCAACGCGCGTGCTTCGGCCGGACGATCGAGGGTCTGCAGGACGCCGGCCAGGTTGCTGCGCAGCCTCTGAAGGGTCGCGTCGTCGTCGCGCGTCGTGCGCTCGCAGCTTGCCACGGCCCATTGGAAGCTCGAGAGCGCCGTCTGGTTGTCGCCGGTTTCGTAGGCATGGCCGCCCATCAGCGAACGGATCGAGATCTGGCGCGGATGATCCGGCGGATAGCGACGCTCGGCGATCGGCATCAGCGCCTGCAGTGCGCGGATGCTGGCGTTGGCGCAGCCCAGCCTCCACCCGAGATCTTCCGCGATCCGCTGGATCTGCTCGATGCCCGGTACGACCAGGCCCGGCTCGAGGGCGGCGATCTCGTTCAGGACCGCTTCGATGCGCGCGCGCGCGCCGGGCAGATCACCGGCCGCCTGCGCAGCCTTCGCCTCCTCGACGCCGGCCTGGGCGCGCGCCAGGATCTCGCGCGACTCCGCGCTCGTCGGCCAGCGGATGACGTGCAGCTCGACCGTACCCGTCGCGTCGGCCTTCGAGCTGGCGACGTGCACGACGAGGACCGTGCCGCCCGTGACCTCGAGCGCGATCCACGGCCGGCCCGCGCCAGCCGCGTTGTCGTCCTCGGCGCGCAGCGTGCCGTCCGCGTCCTCGACGCGCAGGAACGGGTCGACCGACTTCGAATCGGCCCACAGATCGAGGTAGCCGTCGGCCTCGATCGTCAGCTCGACGACGCGCGCCGGTCCGTGGCCGGCGAGCGCGGGATCGTCGGCACGCAACTCCACCGAGCGCATCTCCTGCGCGAGCTGGAGCACGAGCGCGGGTGCGATTGCGAGAAGGAGGCGCGAGTCGATGGGAGACTCCAGGGGGCCAGGGAGGAACCCGTTCGCGCACAAGTTAGCGCGAGTCAGCCGGTGGCGCTGCCTCGGGACAGGGTCGACCCTGCTCGTCCGGATCGGGGCGCCTGCCCGGTGGGCGACAACCCGCGACCGAGTGGTCTCGGTGGCGTGCTCACGGCCCTGACACGAACAGGTCGGCGTAGCCGAGGCCGAGCACGGGCTGATTCACGCCGATCACGAAGTCATGCGTGCCGTCCTGGTTGGCATCGATGCTCCCGTCGACGGTGATGCGGGTGACGAGTGGATAACCGCTGACGGCGTAGCGGAAAACCGGCAGGCCCGTCTGGCCCGAGAAGACGAGCGCGTGGGGCGCAAGGGAACCGCCCGAAGTCGCTCCGACGAGGACGTCGGGCACACCATCGTGGTCCACGTCGCCGGCACCGCTGACCGAGACCATGCGATGGTCGAGCATCGGGTTGCGCAGGAACGTGAAGATCGTCGTTCCATCGACACCCGAGACGAGGCGTGCGTATCCCGGGCTGCCGAGGGATTCGAGAGAAGCCGTGCCGACTACGAAATCGTCGTGGTCGTCCCCGTCGACGTCACCCGTTGGGGCGAGCGAGTAGCCGAAGCCTTCGTACTCGCTCCGGCCGTAGACCTCGTAGAGCAGTTGCCCGTCGTACCCCGAGAACACGGCCACGACTCCGACGTGGTCGGTGGTCCAGTGGGGCGGCTCGAACGGCGGAAAGCCGGGATCCCAGACGTCGTGGCCGTCGCCGCCGGCGCCTACGCCGAAGTCCACGTGACCATCGCCGTTCACGTCGCCGAGGGCACAGACGGAAGTCCCGAACTGAGCGCCGTCCGAATTGCCGGCGAACGCGTGCAACACCGCACCGTTCGCCCCCGAGTACACGATGGCGTAGCCCGGGCTCGCGGACGTGGTGCCCACCATCACGTCGGCGTGGCCGTCTCCGTTCACGTCGCCTACGCCGCTGACCGATCCGCCGAACGCGTCGTTGGGCGCGATGCCGGTGAACTCGAAGAGGATGCCGCCGTCGAGGCCCGAGTGGATCCGCGCGCTGTTCAGCGCCGAATTGCCGACGAGGACGTCGCCGAACCCGTCTCCATTCACGTCGCCCGCGCCGTCCATGGGCACGCCGGCGAATGTGCTGTTCGCGATGCCGGAGAAGCTGTGGAGCCGTGCTCCGTTCCGTCCTGATCGGACGTAGACCGTGCCCGGCAGACCGCTGACGTTCCCGACCGCGTACGTCAGCACGTCGCCGTATCCATCTCCGTCCACGTCACCCGCGAAACGCGCCGCCACCGAATGGAGCGAATCCGGAGGTCCCGTGAGGTGCAGACTCAGGGTGTGGGGAAGGCCGGGAACGGCGACGGCGGCAATCGCGAGAGCGAACATCGTTTCTCCTCCTCGGTCACGCGGGAATCCAGGCTAGATCGCGCGTCGATCCGGGAGATGAAGCGCAGACAAAGGGACGGACAAGGAAGTGAGGCGAACCTGGAGTTCAGCGTGTGAGCTCGTACACGCGGTAGAAGTCGGTCGGCCGTCCGTCGGGCTGCCGGAGGTCGTTCGGGCTGCGGTACAGCAGCCGATACCCGGGAATGGACTCGAGCGCCCGCGCATCCTTGGAGAGCAGGCTGTGCGCGGCCGTCCCGACCGGCGGCTCGCGCGCCGTGAGCGGCATGCCGGCCGTGTAGCGCGCCAGGTTCCACAGGGTGTAGCAGTCCACGACCAGGTACTTGCAGCGGTACGTGTCGAGCAGGAGATCGCGCAGCTCTCCCGGAGGCTTCTCGTAGAGCGTGGTCAGGAACTCGCGCACCCGGTCGCGGCTGGCCTTCGATTCCCACTTGGGCTGGAACACGATGGGGTGCCGCGTTCGGGCCAGGATGGCCGTGGAAGTCATGAAATCGCCCGCGACGGGTTCGCCCGCCGGCACGAGCAGTCGTACGGCGTGGACGACGCGCGCGATCTCGACCTGTCGCTCGTAGGGCCAGTACCAGGACATCTGGTGGTCGCGGATCTGCCCCGCGAAGAACAGGATCTGGACACCTGCGCCGGACGCTGCGATCCAGGTGTTGCGCCGGCTGCCGACGGCCCAGCAGGCGACGAGCGCGGGCAGGATCATCCCCGGCAGCACGATCGTGCGTGCCACGAGCCACGCGGCCGGAAGGGAGATCCACGCGAGGATCACCGCGACGACGACGCGCGGGTCCGTGCTGCCCCGCGCGCGGCGCAGCACGACGGTCATCGCCGGCAGGGCGAGCAGCGGCAGTCCGAGTTGCACGAGGAGCTCGCCCCAGCCCATCGTCCGGAACGGACCCTGCCACATGAGCCGCGCGTCGAACGAGAGCTCGCGCGGATCCGCGGGCAGCACGCCCAGGTGACCGATCTTGCTGACGAGGAGCGCGAAGACGTGCGCGTGGTTCTCGGCGCCCGTGTCGACGACGCGCCCGAGCAGGAACGCTGCCGCGACGAGCACCGCCACGCTGGAGAATCCGGGGAGACGTGACACCTCTCCGCCTCCCCGCAGCCGCGCAACACCCGAAGCGCCGCAGAGACCGACGACGACGAGCATGGGGAAGGACAGCAGGAAGCCTGCTTCGGCCAGCAGCGGGACGACGATCCCCGCCGCGGCCAGGATGATCACGAGCGGCCAGGCGCGCTGGTGCGGGAGCGGATTGCGCCCGCTGACCGCGAACCAGATCAGCAACGCGCCCGCTTCGAGCGAGGCGAAGAAGCTCATCGCGTGCCAGCTCGCCAGCGCCGCCACAAGGAACAGGGCGGCCGCGATCACGCTGGCCGTGCTGCGCACGCGGTAGGCCCGCGCAGCGAGCCACAGGTGGGCCGCGAAGAGCGGCAGCGCGAGATCCTCGTCCGTCAGCACGAACCCGATCGTGCGGTGGTTCGCGAACATCGCCGCGGCGCAGACGACGGCCAGCACGGCAGGCAGCGTCCGCCCCGAGAGCTCGCGCGCCAGCCCGAAGACGCCCAGGAGAACGAGGCTGGCGCAGGCGGACGACACCCACAGACACGTCTCGATCAGCGGCGGACGCTGCGCGAGCAGGAGCTGCGTCCAGGCCGCGATGAACTGGAGGCCCACCGGCATTCGGCTCGGCACGTCGACCAGGTCGGGATGCTCGATGCGCGGGTCGGCCCGGAAGTCGTCGGGCACGCCACCGCGCGCATCGAGGATGCGCTCGACGACGTAGTAGGCGAGACCCGGATCGCTCTTGAGCAGGCCCTCGACGGGCGCCTGCGAGAAGTTCGGATCCGCGCGAGCCGTCTCGACGCGCACGAGCGTCGACACGACGACTGCGAGCAGCGCAGCGAGCCAGCCCAGCCAGGGGCGACGCGAGGGGAGCAGGCCGTGGATCGATTCGGTCACGTAGCCCTGCCGCGAGTACCGGCCGCGGTCGTCCTGCATCGTGACCGCGGGGTCGTCGGTTTGCACGCTGTCCGCAGCGGGCGCAGGGGTTCGAGCGCTCGACACACAGCTTGGGAAGCCGGGGTGAAGAGGGGACTCGAGCGGACATCGGCGGACAAGCGCCCGATCGCGAGCGGTTGGTTGGGGTCAGCGGCCGGGCCAGGCCACATCCTCGAGACCCCAAGGCCTGCGTTTGCTCCGAAATCCCCGCGAACCCATGACAGGTCGCGCCCGCGTCCCCGGTCGTGGTTAGGATAGCCGTCCTCGTGCCCGCTGGAAGCAGACGGCGCGCGACGAAAGGAACCTCATGAGATCCCGTCACTCGGTCCTCGCTGCGCTGGCGCTGGCGGTGCTGTCGAGCCCGCTCTTCGCCGGCGGCGGCGTGGGCAGCCAGATGCCGCCGGTGGAACTCGAAGGCTACGCCAACACGAAGGCGACCTCGTTCGACGATTTCCTCGGACGCACCGTACTGATCGAGTTCTTCGCGTACTGGTGACCCCCGTGCAAGGCGTCCGTCCCGCACCTCAACGAGCTGCAAGAGAAGTTCGGAGAGAAGGGGCTGACGATCATCGGCGTGACCGATGAAGGCAAGAAGGACACGGAAGAGTTCGTCTCGAAGAACGGTGCCAAGTACGCCTATGCGTACGACAAGGGCGGCAAGCTGAAGAGCTGGTTCGGCGTCGGGGGCATCCCGCACGCGTTCCTGATCGATCCGAACGGCAAGGTCGTGTGGGAAGGCCACCCGGGGAGCCTCGACGCCAAGACGGTCGAGAAGTTCACGGTGGGCGCACTGACCAAGCCCATGTGGGAGTGGCCGGCGTCTGCCAAGGATGCGCGCACGGCGCTCATGAAGCAGAAGTACGCCGACGCGCTGGCGGCCGCGAGCAAGCTCTCCGAGGCCGACCAGGGCCCGACGATCAAGGACGCGATCGACAAGCTGGTGAAGAGCCGCGTCAAGGCGATGAACGATGCGCTCACGGAGGGCAACTTCCTGGCGGCGCAGGATGCCGCGAACGATCTCTCCAAGTCCCTCGAAGGCCTGCCCGAGAAAGCCGACGCCGAAAAGGTCGCCGCCGACGTCAAGGCCAACAAGGACGCCGAACGCGTGATCAAGGCGCAGAAGACCCTGCGCGATCTCCGGAACAAGCCTCCCCGGAAGAGCAAGGAACGCGAGAAGGCGATGGCCGATCTCAAGAAGATGCAGAAGGACCTCGCGGGGACGTACGCCGCGAAGGAGGCCGAGGAGCTGCTTTTGACGATCCGAGCCGCGAAGAGCTAGTCGGCACCGCGCGTGACGCGGGCGAGTGTGGCGAGGCCCTCGTGCGAGGGCCTCGTCGCATTTCCGGCACTTCGCAGACCGCAGGCTGCCGTGGATGCGGGCTTCCGTGCCCCGCGTCGATTCGGCACGCGGTCGGGCGGTTTCCGGCTCAAGCGCCGCCCCGCACGAGGACGAATTCCCTTCCAGAGCGTGCATGCCCGTCGTGCGGACGGTCAGCGCGCGCGTCCCCGGGAGGTCCCACGCATGTTGCGCTCGCTCGTGCCCCTGATCGCGCTCTTCACGCTCGCCTGCGCGGGAGGCTCCGACTCGCGCCTGAAGCCGCTGACCGTCGCGACGCTCGAGCCCGGAGTCGGGCTGGGCGACGTGCGCCTCGGCGAGACGAGCCTCGGTGACTTCGTGGACCGCTACGGTCACGACCGCGTCGATCTCGTCGCAGGCGACGAGACCGGCTACGAGCTCGTCTTCGCGGGCGGCGAGATGGCCTTCCTGTTCGTGCTCGACGCGCAGCAACGGCTCACGGAGGGGTTCACTCTCCGGCAGGGGCAGCGCGACCTGACCAAGGCCCTCGCCGCGCACCCCGAGCTGCGCGACATGCGCTTGACGAGCCTGACCGTCGGCGCGCGCTCCGGGTGCAGCGAGAGCGTGTACGTGGGCAAGCTGGCTGCTGGATCGGTGGGCTTGTCCGGAAAGATGCGCGACACTCTCGTCCATCTCGGACAGCCGAGCGACGGCCCCAGGCCGATGCTCGCCGGCGCATCCCCACGGCCTCCGGAAGTCGAGCTCTTCTATCCAGAGCGCGGCATCGTCCTCGAGGGACGCGGGAACCTGACCGAGGACGACTGCTTCATCACGCGGATGACGATCTTCGAGCCGCAAGAGCCCTGAGACGTTTGCAGTCCGCGCAGCGCGCGTGCGTCACCGGTAGATGAGCGGACAGGTGGCCCGGTCGGCGACTCCGTGGTTGGATCGCTGCTTCCAAACCGCACAGCCGGCCCCTCCATCCTCACTTGGCCGATTGCCGAATCACGATCGGAACGTACCCGACCTCGAGGCCGCGCGGAGGCTTGACGAGCAGCGCCGGGTCGAGGGTCGCGAGCGTGCCCATGCCGGGCGGAGGCAGATACTCCGACTGTGGCGTCCAGCGCGCGTGCATCTGCTCCACGATCGCCTGCAGGCGCACTTTCTGCGACGCCGAGAGGTCAGCGTCCTGCAGCGCAGGCTGATCGATGAAGCGGTACCACGCATAGAGGGCCACGCTGCCGTCAGCGAGCTTCGCCTTGAACGGTCCGGCCTTCGGACCGGGCTTGTGCCAGGCATCGTCGGCCTTGTCCGGCGAAGTGTAGGACTCGTCCGTCGCGGCCGGCAGGAACTGCGCCTTCGAGAGCCCGGTCTCGGCCGGCACCGCATCGGCGGCGACAACCAACAACTCCTGGCCCACCTGCTTGCAGTACTGCGGAAAGGAACCACGCCGCAGCCTGCCCGTCCAGGGCTCGAGCACGGAGCTCTTCCACTGCAAGCCGAAGGTGCTCTTGTCGAACGCGCGTGTCTCCACCCAGTTCTCGCAACCTCGGATGGGCAGGTTTTCCTCTCCTTGGCGCACGGTGAGAGGATTCGCCCTGCACGTCGGGACGATCGCGCCTCGCGTGTCGAAGCGGCCCGAGGCTGCTGCACCGCCGGTCAGCCAGCGCTCCACATCGGCGTGGAGTGCGGCCTTGGAGTAGTGCGTCAGGTTGTGGATCAGCACCGTGCGGCCTTCGCTGTCCGCCGGGAACTGCAGGCGCGGGATGCGCGTGTAGGTCGTTCCCTTCTTGTCCTGACCGACGAAGCGCGGCACCGTGTTGATCTCGATCGCGCCGCCCGTGACCAGCCCCGGCCGCACGTCGAGGCCGCGCCCCACGGCCGGCGGATGTCGGCGTGAGATGCGGCTCCACGTGGCCGGCGTGTAGAAAGCCACGGGCCCTTTGAAGTTCTTCGCGTTGAGGAACATCGTCCACGATTGGTTGCCGGTCGGGATGTCGAGGCCGGCGGTCCTGGTCTGCGCTTCGATCAGCGGCAGCGCCATCCACGCATAGCCCAGGAGCTCGCCGCAGGTGCCGTTCTCGAACGTGAGTCCGTCCGGCGGAACCAGCAGGCAAGGACTGAGCTGCGCGATGCCCATCTGGTCCGGCGTCAGCGCCTTCACGCCTCCGAAGCCCCAACCCGGCGAGGAGATCTCGTGGTTGTAGCCGTTGGGCGTTCCGTTCATCCGGAACTTGGCCACGGTCGAGCCGAATCGCGTGCTGGCCCAGAAGCCGAGGCCACCCTCGATCGTCTGGAAGACATCGCGATAGCTCGGCCCGCGCTCCGGCCAGTTGTCGCGCGCCACCGTGCCCGTCGGCAGCAGCGGCTCTTCGATCGTGCGGTTGTCCGGCACGATCCAGATCGAGGCCAGCCCGATCTGGAAGTCGCGCAGCGGCCGCTCCACGAGCGGCCATGCAGTGGCGTAGAGACTGACGCCGTACCCAAACTCCGCCGGCGGCGGCTCGACCTCCATGCTGACGTAGCCGGCGAGTCCCTGCGAGACGAGATGCGGCTCCTGCGCGGCGGCGACCGCGCAGGTTGCGCACAAGGCGGCGATGAGCGAGGTGGGGCGCATGTGCGTTCCGATCGAAGGTCTCTGGAGGTGCCGCATTGCACGCCCTTGCTCCTCGGGAGCTGGGGAGGGGATGTGAACTCCAAGCGGAGGCTCCCCGGCAGAAGGTAGCGGTACGGGCCGGTTCCGAGCAGTTCTCGAGGCCGCGGTCGAGTGGATCCGGTCCTTCGGAGGTCCGTCCTGCTGCTCCGTGCGGCCTCGCTAGCGACTTCGAATCGGTTGGAGGTGCAGGTCGGCCCGCTCTGGGTACGGCGCCCCTCCGCCGCGGCCTGCTTGGATGCGCGCAGCTCGCTCCCGTCGGGACTACCAGGCGAACTCGGGCTCGGGCGGCGCTCTGGCCGGTGCGATCGCCGGCGGCGAACTGGGCAGCTCGAGGTGATCGAGGATCCTGCGCACGACGAGTCCGTGGGTGATCATCGCGATCAGCCTGCGCGCGCCGCCGCAGTGGGGGCAGGTCAGGACGTCGACGGCGAACACGCGGCGCAGGGGCTCGGCCCAACGGAGCCTGCGTGTTCTGGCTGGGCTTTGGAGCGCGGCAGGGGAGTCGGGTGAGCCCGAGGCCCCAGCATTGCGTTCGGGCGAGCCGCGGTGCGGCTCGGACCGCGTGCGCGGACCGGTCACGATGCGGTCGCGCCATTGTGCCGCGGGCGCGAGCACGCCGTGGTAGGTCAAGATGTGCGCTCGCGGCCGCGGCACGAGCGCCGCGATTCGCTCGAGGAAGGCCAACGGCTCGAGGACGATCGCGCTGGTGTCGTCGGCAACTTCGGCGCTCGCGGCGCCGCACCCTTCACCTCCGAATCAACGAGCTTCCGAGGCTCGCCTGGTCCTTTGGGAAGGAGGATCGATGCGATGAGAAGGTCAGCCTTCTTGTGGTTCGGGGTTGGTCGAAATCCACCTACGGCCACTGACAGAGTGAGAAGAAATCGATCCTACGGCCTCTCTGACCCTGTTGGCGCCGCGCGGAACCGCGCGCGGCGCGCAGAGACTTCGAATTGTTCTCAGTGTCTGAGGCGGCGGGAGCACGACCGCGCGGGGAAGCCGGCCTTCTCACCCCATCCATCCCCGCACGGGGACCTTCGTTCCCTCAGAGTTGATTGATGGTGTAGGTCATGTTGATGCCGCCCGCGAAGTCGAAGCCATCCGCGTCGAAGGTGTAGAGGACCTGACCGCCCACGTGCAACGTGTGCTGGCCCGGGTGCAGCTTTTTGAGGAAGACGAAGTAGCCGTCGGCTACCGCGGTGGCCGGGCCGCCCGTGGGCCCGAAGATCCACGGCGTCGGCGCGTCGAAGCTGAACTGCGGCGACTCGAAACGATAGTCGCTGGGGTCGTCGAGCGCCTCTCCGTCGAGCGTGCAGAACAGGCTGCTGGGCACGATGTGATCGGCCTGCAACACGGCGGCATCACGTTGCTCCTGCTCCGTGAGGTAGCCCTCGAGGCTGGACCACTCGCCGTTGACCAACGCGACGAAGAGCGACTTGCCTCTCGGGATCGTGCATGAACGCTGGGTCGATTCGGGGCTGCCATCATCGAACGGCGCCGCGAGGAACCAGACTTTCCCTGACTGGCCGGCCGAGACGTCGAAGTTCGGCGTGGGCGTCCCCGGGTGGTCCGTAACGGGCAGTTCCATGTTCCACGTCCACCAGCGGGCCGACCACACTTCTTGCGAGTGGCCATGGGGATGCGCGCTGGGAGCGAAGGCGAAGGAGTTGTGCGGCAGCGTGGGCGACAGGGCGCTAGTCGGACCGCTGACGGCCCACATCAAGCCACTGGCGGCCAGCACGAAGAGCAGTACGCGACCGAACACAGGCTGTTTCATGGGGACTCTTCCTCTGCGAACTAGGGGGACTGCCGGCACAGGGATCGCCGGTCGGGAACTCGTCGAGGAGGTACTCTATGCCCTCCCCACCCCCCCCCAAGCGCAACCGCGTGGCCAACTGTCGGAGAATGCGGTTTTTCTTCGCCCCAGAGCGCGAGGCCCCGACCGGAGTGCCGGGACGCCCCGCTCCCGGCGCGCCAGGTTTCTGCTAGGGTGCCGCCGTACTAGACAGATCTGGCCGAATGGAGCAACCCTGTGGGCTTCCCGCACACGGATAGCAACGTCTCGGAGGGCGAACCGTCGCCACTCGCTGACCCTTCGCGGTGGACCCTCCTGATCGAAGAGGTCCGGCCCGCGGCGTTCCTCGTCGTGATTTCCTCGTCGATGAGCAACGACCTGCGGGTGCATTGCTCGCCTGAGGACATTTGGCAAGAAACGCTGGCGCAGGCCTGGAGTTCGCGCGAACAACACTGCTGGCAAGGCAGCGCAGAGTTTGGCGCATGGTTGTTCGGAATCGCCAGGAACCGCATCTGCGATGCCGTGCGGCGCATGGATGCCCTCAAGCGCGGCGGCAGTCAACGGGCCACGCGATTCTCTGGGCGCGAAGGCGGGCCAGCGCGCCCCGCCTCGGAATTGCACCCGCATGATTACGTGACTCCGAGCCGGATCCTCATCCATGCCGAGGATGCCTCCGCGATCGAGCGTGCGCTCGCAGCGCTTCCCGCAGAACTCGAGCAGATCTTGCGCATGCACCTGCTCGAAGACCTGACCATGGAGGCGATCGCCGAACGCCTGAAGATCAGCGTCTCGGCAGGGTGGCGCCGTTTTCGCAAGGGCTCGGAGCTCTACTCGCGCAGCCTCTCCGGCCTGTCTTGCGATTGAGGCATAGCAACCGCGACGCGGAGAAGATGCCTGGGCTCTCCTTGCCAACGTGGCGGAAAAACTCCTCCGGGCACCAGCAGATTGGGGTGCGGCTGAGGTTTTCGGGATGCACAGATCCGGTCGCGCGCGGCGCGGATCTCGTTGAGCGTGATCGGGCGGATGGATTCGGGCGTCGATGTGATAGGGCCTCTTGGTCGGGGAAACGTCAGACCCACACCTGCAGCGGTGTGCCCAGCACATCCATGATCGGCCGCACCCCCAGCCCCGGCTCGCGCGATGCCGACAGACGCCCGTGCTTCCGCTGTGGCGCCCCATCGGCGAACGCCACCGTGACGTAGGAGTTGAAATCCGTCGCCGAGAAGAGGAAGCGCTGCGGCGTACTGTGCGCAAGATGGGCGATTGCCGCAGTGATGATGTCACCGCCCCACGTGTCCTCGATTGTCATGGCGATGCCGAGCGACACGCAGAGGTCGCGGATCTGCCGCGCCTTGGTGAGCCCGCCGACCTTCGAGATCTTGAGATTGATCACATCCATTGCGTGGTCTGCGACGCCACGCACGACCATGTCGATGCCGTCCACGACCTCGTCGAGCACGAAGGGACGGTTCGTGTGCCGTCGCACGGCGAGGCACTGCTCGTATGTCATGCACGGCTGCTCGATGTACACATTCACGTCGCGCACGGCGTCGGCGACGCGCATGGCGACGTGCTGCGTCCACCCGGTATTGGCATCGGCAACGAGCACGTCGCCGGGCATGAGCTTCGCGGCGGCGGCGTGGATGCGCGCGATGTCGGTATCGGGATCGCCGCCGACCTTGAGCTGGAACTTCGAGTATCCCTCGCCGCGATACTGCGCGATCCGCGCGGCCATCGCCTCGGGCGCCTCCTGCGAGATGGCGCGGTAGAGCGCGAAGTCGTCGCCGACGTGGCCGCCCATGAGGGTGGCGACCGGCAGCCCGCTCGCCTTGCCGAGCAGATCCCAGCAGGCCATGTCGATAGCCGACTTCACATATGGATGACCGCGCATCGCGCTGTCCATCCGCTCGTTGAGCAACCCGAGTGCGAGCGGATCGACGCCGAGCAACTGCGGCGCGAGCTCGGCGATCCCGGCACGTGCGCCGCGGGCGTACGCGGGAAGGTAGGCCGGTCCGAGCGGGCAGACCTCGCCCCACCCGCTGACGCCCTCGTCGGTGTCGACGGCGACGACCGTCGCGTCGAACACCGAGACCGAGTTGCCGCCCGACCACTTGTAGGTTCCCTCGTGCAGAGGCAGGTCGACCTGGAACATGCGGATGCCGGTGATTTTCATGGCGCCTCCACCGCACGGGTCTTCGATGAGGACCACAACGTCGCAGCGCTGTACACCAGCACGACGACCACCAACCAGCGCCAGTAGTTCACGGGTAGTTCCTTGAAGAGGTACGTTGCAATGAGAAGCCGAGTATGCCGCCCGGCGTCAGGCCTAGCGACACGCGTCGATCGAGACGCCCCGACTTCCAGAAGCGGTATGCGGCCGCAGGCATCATGATCGCGGCGGAGCCGCCGGCAGTGCAGGGAGGTGCGAGGGCGGACAGGGTACTCGTCTGCGCCGTGTAGACGCCATGCGGTCTGATGCGGCCGATCGCTTGAGGACGTACCACGCACCGCCACGCTGCGTTACGTTGGCCGGCAAGACGCGCTCCATTCGGTGTAACACCAAGCGCATTGCCGTGACCGATTCGCCCCCATGACTGATTCCCGCACCCTGATCGTCTCCCACGCCGACGTGGAGCGGTTGCTCCCCATGCCGGCGTGCATCGAGCTCATGGCCGACGCGCTCGCCGCGACCGCGCGCGGCGGCGCGCTGCTGCCCCTGCGGCAGGTGATCATGCTCCCCGGCGGTTGCAACGCCTTCGGGGTCATGCCGGCAGTGCTCGCGGGCGCCGACGGGTCGATCGCCATCGGCGCGAAGGTCATCACGGTCTTCCCGGGTAACGCCGACACGCCGTACGACTCACACATCGGCGTGGTGCTCTACTTCGACGACACCAACGGCCGGCTGCTGGCGATCATCGACGCCAGTGCCGTGACGGCCATCCGTACCGCCGCGGTGTCCGGCCTCGCCACACGCCTGCTCTCCGAGGCGCACGCATGCGATCTGGCGATCCTCGGTGCCGGGGTACAGGCCATGACGCACCTGGAAGCGATGCTCGCGGTGCGGCGGATCACGCGCGTTCGCCTCTGGAGTCGCGGTGCGGCGCGGTGCATCTCGTTCGCCAGTTGGGCCCAGCGGCGGTTCGGCGTGACCGTCGAGGTGTGCGACTCTGCGGAGGCGGCGGTGCGGGACGCGCACATCGTCTGCACGGTGACGGCGTCGCGAGAGCCTGTGCTGCGCGGGGCGTGGCTCTCACCTGGCGTGCATGTGAACGCGGCAGGCGCGGCGATACCGAGCGCCCGGGAGCTCGACACGCAGGCCGTGGTGCAGAGCCGCCTTTTCGTGGACCGTCTCGAATCAGCCGTGCATGAGGCGGGCGACTTCCTCATTCCGCGCGATGAAGGCGCGATCGACGACGCGCACATCCTCGGCGAACTCGGGTCGCTGGTCATCGGCACGGTACGCGGGCGCGAACACGACGACGACCGGACGCTCTTCAAGTCGCTGGGGCTGGCGGTGGAGGATGTGGCGGCGGCCCGCTTCATTTGCGAGCGTGCTCTAGCCGACGGTTCCGGCACGTGGATGAGCCTCGGTGGCCTGCGGCCTGCAGCGGAGCCAAGCGCAAGTTGATCGCACGGATCAACGACGGCTTGGTCGCGCGCAAGATCCTCGCGCACCTCGGCCTGCCCGCCGAACCGCCACGACTCGCGCCTGCCAACGCGCGCGATTCGACCTCGCAATAGGCCGCCGCCAGAGTCATCCGCTCGAATGTCCGAGCGCGCGCCCGGTGCGCCATCGGGCAACTGCGCGTGCTACTTCGGGCCGGAAGGCAGGTGCTCGAGGAAGTACCGCGCGATGAGGCGATACACGTGCACTCGCGTCCCGGCGCCTTCTTCGATCGCGTGCGTGCGGTTGGGATAGACCATCGTGTCGAAGGACTTGCCCAGCGCGATCAGGCGGTTGACGAGCCTCTCTGTGCCTTGAAGGTGCACATTGTCGTCGCCCGAGCCGTGCACGACGAGCAGGTGCCCCGCCAGTCCCTCGGCGAAGTGAATCGGCGATCCGATCCGATAGCCCTCGGCGTTGGACTCGGGCAAGCCCATGTAGCGCTCCTGATAGATCGTGTCGTACAGCCGTTGGTCGGGCACGGGCGCCACCGACACGCCGACCTTGAACACGTCGGGGAATCGGAACATGCAGTTGAGCGTGTTGGACCCGCCGCCGCTCCAACCCCACACGCCGACGCGCTCGCGGTCGATGTACGGCCGGTCGATTGCGAGCTGGCGCACCGCCGCAGCCTGTTCCTTCGACGAGAGATCGCCGACGCTGCCGTAGACGACCTTGCGCCAGGCTGCGCCCTTGGGCGCGGGTGTTCCGCGATTGTCGAGGCTGACGACGACGTACCCGGCCTCGGCCAGCGCGCGGTGGAAGAGCATTCGTCCTCCGCCCCAGCGATCGGTGACCGTCACGCTGGCTGGCTCGCCGTACACGAACACGATCAGCGGATAGCGCTTCGACGCATCGAAGGTCGAGGGCCTCAGCATCCAGCCGTCGAGCGACACGTTGTCGCCGATGTCCACCTCGAAGAACTCGACGGGCGGCTCGAGCACCGTCGCCAGCTTGGCCTGGAGAGCCGTCGTGTCCGTGAGCGGCCGCAGCGCTTTGTGATCAGGCAGCGTCACCACCTCGAGTGCACTGGGCTGGTCGAAGCGTGACCATGTGTGAAACGCCATGCGACCGCCCGGCGCTAGGGTGTACACGTGCGACCCGGGCTGATCGGTCGGCGTGACGCGCTCGGGCTTTCCCGTCCCGTCGAGCCTCGAGCGATAGAGGTACGCCTGCGTGGCGTTGTCCGGCGAGGCGCTGAAGTACTCGAGGCCCTGCTTCTCGTCCACGCCCACGTTGCCGTCGATGACATCCGCGTCGAAGCGCGTGAGCAGCAGCGCGTCGCCCCCGTCGCGCGGCACGCGGTAGAGGCGCCTCCAGCCGTCCCGCTCGCTCTCGAAGAGGTACGACTTGCCATCGTCGATCTCGCGGAAGGCCCCGATGTCGACCCAGGTCTTCGACTCGTCGCGGAAGACGCGCCGTACGTCGCCCGTGCGCGCATCCGCGAGCAGGAGGTCGTGCTGGTTCTGCAGCCGATTGAGCTGCGCGATTGCCAGCGTGTCGGCGTCGCTCCACGACAGGCGCGCGAGGTAGAAGTCGCGCGGATCGCCCGGCGTCCGCATCCAGCGTGTCTCGCCGCCCTCCGCACTCGCCACGCCGATGCGCACGGCGGAGTTGGTCGTGCCAACCTTTGGATACGGGATGTTCGTGACCACGGGATAGAGCGTGTCGGTGTTGTTGATCAGCGAGAACACGCCGACGTCCGTGGTGTCGAATTGCCAGTAGGCGATCTGCCGGCCATCGGGGCTCCACAGGAACGCGTCGCGCACACCGAGTTCCTCTTCGTACACCCAGTCCGACGTGCCGTTGATCGTGGTCTCCGATCCGTCACGGGTGATCGGCGTGAGGGCGCCATCGGCCAAGCGCTCGACGTAAATGTTGTTGGCGCGCACGTACGCCACGCGCATGCCGTCCGGCGAGAACTTGGCGAACATCAGCGCGGCTTCGGGCGCGTCGCCGCCGAGCTTCTGCAACTGTCCGCCTTCCAGGTCGAGCACCCAGTAGTCGCCGCGCGTGTTGTCACGCCACACTTTGCGCGTGTTGGTGAAGATGAGCAGGCTCTTGCCGTCGCTCGACCAGGCGTAGTCGTCGACGTCCAGCCCCGACGCAGCCCCGGGTGGCCAGAGCCGCGACGCGGCCACCATGACGCTCCGCGTGCCGGTCGCGGCGTCGTAGTGCACGATCTCCGCTCCCGCCGCCGAACGCTCGACGATGGCGTAGCCGAGGCCGTCGGGCAGCCAACGCGCGGGCCCGAACCGCGGCGCGGCGTACGCGTTGGCCGCGAAGATGCGATCGACCTGGGCCATCACCTCCTGGGTGCGGTCGGTCGGCGACGCGCACCCCGCGGCGCCGAAGAGCAGCACGATCACCAGCGCCGATTTCATGACCATTGTCAGCCGTCGCACCGTGGGAACCTCATGGATGCGGGATGCCGTGTGCCGTCCAATTCGGAGACGATAGCACGCCCAACGTGCGCGGAAGCGGATGCGAGCAGCAGTCCGCGTGAGGACACGATCAGGCCGTGTGTCGAACCCCAATTCAGCGGAGATCCGTGAGCTGACACGGCGCGCTTCTCATCCCCGCGCGCGGCCGCACGCTCTGCCCTCCGCTTGCGACAATCCGCACATCGGCCTAGGCTCGACGCAGCCAACGAAGGCTCCTCGTTCCGAATCTCTGCTCCGCATCGTGGATGCCGCGCACCTCTGTGGTGTGCACGATATTCCTGCCGCTTTGACGGTCGGGACGGGCAGTCCGCGCTCGTGACCGGCGACCTCGGTGACGCCGCGATCCACGACTTCGTGAAGCGCTACGAGGGCGCGGGCCTGCTCGACGTCGACGCCCACGTCGTCGGCCACCACGGCTCAGCGAACGGCACCACGCCCGAGCTTGTCGCGGCGATTCGCCCGCAGGTCGCGGTCGTCTCGATGGGCCGGCAGGGTCGACCGCGTAGATGTCCTACGGCACCGTACGTCTAGGCCATCCCGACTGGTCGGCCCGGGTTTCAGGGCGTCCTCGATACCGGCACCGGCCGGACGTCGGGATGCCGCTTCGACGAGCCGCCTCCGTGAGACGGGACCGCGCTCGACCACCTCGAGCGAGAGTTTCGCGAGTTGTTCACGCGGAAGTCTCGAGAGCGCCGCCAGGCCAAGAAGGGGTGAACGGCGGGGAGGTTTCACGGAAGCCGTCGAACTCCAGCGTTTCCAATGGCCGGAAGTGGGCTCGATGGAGCCGACACTCCGGGGGAGACCACATCCTGAACCTCATGGGGACCGGGCCGGGAATACTGTCCCCCGGACTTGGACACGATTGCCGAAGGCCGTCCGGTCAGGCCACGACTGAAGGTCTCGGGACACTGCCCCTCACTGGATCGAGGCGCTCAGCCAGCGCTCGCTGGTCGCGAAGCTCTGCGACACGCTGCGCAAGCGGCCTTGGGCGTCGACGACCAGGAACATCGGGGTCTTGCGGATGCCGTAGCGCATCTCCCACGAGTTCATCGGGTCGTCGTCCGGCGCAATGATCTGGCGATCAGGTCGATCGGCGGGCGACCCTGGCTCGCCCATCATCAGTTGCACCGCCACGAGCCCGATGTCGCGATGACGATCTTCGATCTCGCGCAGCGCGTTTTCGGGGAGCGGCGCCCAGTCATGCGCGCGGCGGGCGTGGATCAGGATCGGCTTTCCGCGCCACTCGATGATCGACGCGAGCCGGCTCGTGGCGAGGTCGACGAAGTCGAGCTCGAACGGCGCGCCGACGTGCGACAGCAGTCTCTCCCAGACCCCGACGTCGCGCTTCATCACGATCGCGCGCGGCAATTCGTCGTGGACGCGCGTACACAGCCGGCGTTGCTCGTCGGGATCCGCGGTGCGCTCCTGCGCGGCGTACAGGAGCATCGTGGCGGTCCACTCGTCGTCGGCGCCGGCGGCGCGCGCGCCATCGACGAAGCCGAGGCACTCCGCGAGTCCGATGCGTTCGCTGTGCAGCCCGGACCATGCCCGCGCGCGCTTCGCGCGGAGTTCGAGCGCCTTGGACGGCGAGTCGGCCAGCAAGTGCTCGATCTCTTCGAGGACGGTGTCGTGCTCCGCGAATGTGTTGCCGAGGAACGCCCAGCGCTCCGCCGCCACTTCGGGAACGCGCACGTGCCCGGGCCAGGCGTCCATGAGCTCGCGTGCGAGGTCGCAGCGCCTTCGACAGCAGCGTTCGAGCTCCTTCACGCCCGCGTCGTCGAGGAATCCACCCGGCAGCTTCACCGCGTCGCGCTCCGCGAGGATGTGGGCCGCGGATCGGCGAGCGCCCGGCGACAGCGCGAGTCCGATGGTGAACCCGAGCACAAGCGCCAGGAACAGGAACACGATGAACTTGAGCATGGAGTCGGCTTTCACGCACGGAACCCGCGTCGCATCCGGCGCGGGTCGAGGTCGCTCTCGCCGAGCGACTTCCGTGCAGAATCAGTGCGGAATCACGCCCTTTTCGGGCTCGCCACCCCTCGCAGCGGGCTTGGTGTCGTCCGGCGGATCGATCGGGGCGACTTGCAGGAGCATGCCGCCCTCGCCGTCGTCGTCGGGCTGGATCTGGAACAACGCCTCGTCCGCTTCCATCGTCGTGTCGAGGACCGTGTTGCCCGCGTCGTCCTCGACGACGACGTGGCGCTGGCCATCGGGCAGCTCGTCGTCCGTGACGACGGTGAGATGCTCCCACCACTCCAGCACACGCGGACCGGCGATTGCGCCCACTCCGAGCGCCACGACGAACGTCGCCGCGATCGTGATCCGGCGCGCGAACGCCGACCGTCGGATCTCGTTTCCGTGCATCTTCATCAACTTCTCCTTGGTCGCGAGGACCACTTGCCGCTCCGGTTCACCATCGAACCGGAGGGATTCCAGGGCCCGGAGCTCGTAATCGTCATTCGTGCTCATCGTGGATCTCCTTCTCGAAGCAGCCGGCGCCGCAATTCTTCGCGCCCGCGCGCCAGTCGCGACTTCACCGTTCCTGCGCGCACCCCCAACGACGTCGCGATTTCCTCGATGCCGAGCCCCTCGAGGTGGTGGAGGACCAGAACGGCCTGACAGCGCTGCGGAAGCCCGTTCAACGCGACCCGCACGCGTTCGAGGGCCTCGTTCGAGCCGGTCTCCGCGGCGGCCGTCGCATGGGTGGCATCGTCGAAGCTCTCGACCGCACGCTTGCGCTTCGACCAGCGCGCGGCCTTGCGCGTCGCGACGCGATACAGCCAACCGCGCACGCCGATCCCGCTCGAACGGAAACCGGGCAGACTCCGGAGGAGGTCGAGGAACACCTCCGCGGCCAGATCGTCCGCGGCGTGCGACTCACCCGTGCGATGGCGCAAGTAGCGCCAGATCGCGCGCTGATGGCGCCAGTAAAGCGCCTCGAACGCTGCCGGGTCCGTGCGCGCGCTCCGGACGAGAGCCGCATCCGAGTCCAGATCGCCTGCGCCCGAGAGCGTGCTCGCGAAGTCGCCAGATGCCGAAGCCCATGCCATGCGCCCATTTCATGGCCCCGAGGCGTCCCCAGGTTCCCGGAATCCCGATCCTACTTCGCCTCCGGCCCGCGCAGGGGCTGCAAGCCGTGGAACCGAGCGCGCTCAGCCTCCCTTCGCGCCGAGACCACCGAGACCAGGCCGCCCATGAAGCGTCATCTTGTCCTCGAACTCCTGCGCGGTACGCCTCAGCGCACGCATCGTCGAGCCGTCGGCGCATGTGCCGTTCGGGGTGACGAACGGGCGAACGGGTCCGGGGTCGGAAGAAACGCCCGACGCCATTCAAATCATCTGTCAAGGAATGGCACGTGTTTATCAGAAATAAATAGATACATTATGAGTGAATAAGATACAAGAAGAGCAACTATGCTGGCATTCACTCATTGGTCGCTCACTCCCCTCGCGTTCTGGCAGCGTACTCACGCCAGAGGTGATCCGTCGGTCGTGCTTGTTCTGGCCTTGGCGATCACTCCAGTGGCCGCGCAAACCGCGCAGGATTCACCGTGGCAACCAGAGACCGAGTCCCGACTGAAAGCGATCTACGAGCGCGGGGAGTTTCGCTCCCCAAAATTCGAGGCGAACTGGTTGCCCGATAGTTCGGGATACACGGTCGAGGAACGTGAGCCAGGAAAAGACCAAACAATCAGGGTCACCTACCAGGTTCGTACCGGCGAACGTGTCGCAGCGAAACCTGACGATAAAACACCCTCTGATGGTGAGTCGCTTCGTTCGCCGGATGGCTCACGTGTGCTGGAATTTCACGAGCGTAATCTCTATGTTCGCAATGTCGCTAGCGGGCAACGTTTTCAGCTGACGAAGCTCGGGGCTAAACAAGATGTCTCCTATCATGATCCGGTGTGGAGTCCGGATGGACGGCGTGTCGCCTTCGTTGAGTCCGATGTCACCAACGTGCGGCAGCGCGCCGTTCTTGATGCCAATGACCCGTCGTATCCCGGGGTTCAGCATCACCGGTTTGCGCGGGTGGGCGAAGTCATCGATACGCTTCGCGTCGGCGTCGTTGATGCCGATGGACAGCGTCTGACTTGGCTGCCGCTGGCGTCACCGACCGAAGGTTTTTATCTCGGACAAGTCGACTGGGCAGGAAACTCGGACGAGGTGCTCGTCGAACAACTCAGTCGCTTCCGCAATAAACGTGAGTTCTTCCTCGCGAAAACGCCGGGCGAACTGAAGCAGATCTTCCAGGAAGTGAACGATGCCTGGACGGATGCGAGCCAAGGAAAGAACGCCGGACTGACATGGATTCGCGGCGGGCAGGCCTTCGTGGTGGTGAACGAAACAGATGGCTGGCGCCATGCGCATGTCTGGTCGCGCGACGGCAAGCCGTTAGCGGTGCTCACCCCAGGCGCGTACGACCTCATTGATGCTGCGGTGATCGATGAAGTCGGTGGCTGGTACTATTTCTACGCTTCTCCGGACAACGCCACGCAGAAACATCTCTATCGAGTGCCCCTCAACGGGACCGGCACGTTAGAACGAATGACTCCTGCGGACCAACCCGGAACTCACCACTACGATTTGTCACCTGATGCCAAGTGGGCCATTCATACGTATTCTACGCTAGACTCGCCGCCGCTCGTGGAACTGGTCGAGATTGCTGGGCATCGAGCTGTTCGCGTGCTGCACGACAACCGCAAGCTTCGCGAAACCATGAAGAGCATCATTGCGCATCCTGCAGAATTTTTGCAGCTCACCATCGGCGACGGCATTTCGCTAGACGCTTGGATGCTCAAGCCGAAGAACTTTGATCCGGCGAAGAAATACCCGGTAGTCATCTACGTTTATGGCGAACCTCATTCGCAGACGGTGTTGAATGAGTGGGGTGCGGCCCAGATCGACTTCCATCGGGTCATCGCCGATCTGGGATACTTAGTGGTCTCGATCGACAACCGTGGCACCCCCGCGCCGAAGGGTGCGGCGTGGCGACGAGCGATATTCGGCAGCCTGGGACCGCTATCGACCGAGGAGCAAGAAGCTGGCCTCAAGGAATTGGGCCGGATGCGACCCTACGTGGACCTGTCACGCGTCGGGATCTGGGGCTGGAGCGGCGGCGGTTCCAACACGCTCAACGCCCTGTTCCGCAAGCCTGACTCGTATCACGTGGGCATTGCCGTGGTGCCCAAGCCGCAGCCGCACTTGTACAACGCCTGGTTCCAGGAAATTTTCATGCGCACGCGTGAAGTAAATCCTGACGGATATCAACGAGCGGCGGCGATCAATTATGCCGATGGCCTGAAGGGGAAGTTGCTGATCATCACGGGGTCCGGCGAAACGAATACCCACATCCAGATCATCGAAGGGCTGGTCGACCGGTTGGTCGAACTTGGCAAGCCGTTTGATTACATGGTCTATCCCAACCGGGACCATGGCCTGCGCGAAGGCAAGGGAACCTTGGTCCACGTTCGCATGCTGATTGCCCGCTACCTCATGGAACATCTTCCCGCTGGGGGGCGATGAGGCGCGTGATCAAATGGGGCGCGAGCCGTTTATCCTGAACGCGGCGATGGATCGAACACAGAGAACCAGAGAACCAGAGCGGAGAACCGCTTGGGTGCATGCGCCTAGGGGCAGAAGACATTCAAGCGCATGACTCCCGTGGCGACCTACCACCGCGTTGCCGCCTGGGGACAGGGTCAGAGGCCGGAGGATTCACGCTTCGACTGGACCAACGTTGGGGAGAGGCTCACAAGTAGGACGGCGTCGTCGCCATCGGGCTCGACGGGTTCGATCCGCGCATGGCGCGCAGGCTCATGGACGCGGGGCACCTGTCGAAGCTGGCGGAGGGTCTGTCTGGTGCGAAGGCCTCCAGGCAGCTTGACACATTGCGTCCCGCGACGTCACCCGGGAGTGTCACCCATGTGCCGGGTTGCACACCCCGACAGAGGGTAGCGGTTCGGACGGAATCCCAGCAGGTCTCGAGCCCACGGGACGAGTGGATCCGGTCCCTCGGAGGTGCTTCGATCCGCTCCGCGCGGCCTCGGGAGCCGCCTCGAGGCGGTCGGATGCGCTGGGCTTGCGGCCCGGGGCACGGCGCCGCCACACCGCGCCCCCTTGGAGGTGTGCAGCTCGCTCCCATCGCGGACTACCAGGAGAACTCGGGGAGGCGTGCGGGCCTGCAGCGCATGCCGCCGTCGCACGGGCCAACACTCTTGCCTATCGACGCGATCGGCCTCGTCGATTGGTCGCAGCGGCGAGTGGGGCCTATGCTCGCTGAATCGGATCGCAAGACGGGTCGAGCCGTTCGACGCAACCTCCCGAGAATCGAGAACTCCCATGTCCAACGAACCCAAGTGCCCGTTCAACCACGCAGCCGGCGGCGGCACGACGAACAAGGATTGGTGGCCCAGCCAGCCGCGCGTGGAGATCTTGAGCCAGCACTCGAGCAAGTCCGACCCGCTGGGCGCGCACTTCGACTACGCCGAGGCATTCAAGAAGCTCGACTACTTCGCGCTCAAGAAGGACCTCTTGGCGTTGATGACCCGGTCGCAGGACTGGTGGCCGGCGGACTTCGGCCACTACGGCCCGCAGTTCATCCGCATGGCTTGGCACGCCGCCGGCACCTACCGCACGGCCGACGGTCGGGGCGGCGGCGGCCGCGGACAGCAACGATTCGCCCCGCTGAACAGCTGGCCCGACAACGTGAACATCGACAAGTCGCGCCGCCTGCTGTGGCCGATCAAGCAGAAGTACGGCCAGAAGATCAGCTGGGCCGACCT
>JANNQS010000109.1:0-191257 GCA_031400875.1 Planctomycetota bacterium
GAGGCTGAGAAGAATTCGAAGCCTCTGCGCGCCGCGCGCGGTTCCGCGCGGCGCCAACAGGGTATGAGAGACCGTACGATCGATTTTTTCTCGGTCTCTCAGAGCGTGAGAAGAATTCGAACGCTCTCGCGCCGCGAAGCGGCGCCAACGAGGTTTGAGAGAGCGTAGGATCGATTTTTTCTTGCTCTCTCACAGATGGCGCACCAGCTCGGGATGCGGCATCGGGATCACGACCTCGCGCGCCAGCAGGCCGCGCTCCTGCGCGAGCCGCGCGCCGGCGGCGACCGCGCTGCGCACGTCGCTGACTTCCCCCGTCAGCGTGAAGAAGCTCTTCCCGCCCAGCCCGTTCGCGATGCGGATGTCGATCAGGTCCACGGTGGCGGCCTTCAGTGCGACGTCCGCGCTCGCGATCGCCGCGGCGACCGTGGTCGTCTCCACGACCCCGATCGCGTCCAGCGTGCCGTTGATGCGCCCACCCTTGCGCCGCAGCATCGGCACGACCTGGTCGTGGATCTGCGGGATCACGAGCTGGTCGACGAGGTCCGGCGCCGCCAGCGCCGCGCCGCGCGTGGCCGATGCGCGCACGTCGGCGACCGACCCGGTGAAGAGCATCACGTACTTGCCGGGCTGCACGGGCGTCGAGAACAGCATCTCGACGCGCGCTTCCTTCAGCACGGCGTCGGCCACCTCGACGCCGCGCGCGACGCTGGAGAGTTCGAGCACGCCGATCGCGATGTCCAGCACCGCGTCGTCGCGCATTTCGGGATTCTGGTCGTTCCGGTTCATGGTCTCACCTCAGGCTTTCGCGGGCTGGTCGTGCTCGCGCGTCGGTCCGACGACGCGGCCGCCCTCCAGCTCCATCGTGTCGATGATCGCGGCGATCGCGGTCTGGAAGCCGATGTCGTGGCTGCGCCCGATCGCGTGTCGTGCGGCGCGGCCGAAGACGACCAGCACGCGCTCGCCGATGCCGGCGCCGAGCGGGTCGACCGCCACGATCGTCTCGGCCGACGCGTCGCCGTCGGTCGTGAACGGGCGCACCACGAGGAAGCGCAGACCCGACAGCGTCGGATCCTTCTTCGTGGCCCACACGTTGCCGACGACGGTGCCGATCAGCATCAGCGCCTGCCCTTCCCGGCGTCGAGTGCCGCTTGGGATTGGGGACGCTCGATCCGCCACGCTGCGGGAGCACTCGGCACGTCGAAGTCGTCGACGATGCCGACGATCGCGGCCTCGAACGCGTAGTCGCCGTCCATGCCCAACGTGGCAACCCGCGCAGCCTTGCCGAAGGCCACGACGACGTGCTCCCCGAGCGCTGCGCCCAGCGGATCGGCGGCGATCACGGGCGTGACCTTGGGCGCGCCCGGCTCGCGGCGCTCGTCGAGCGCTTCGACGACCAGCAGGCGCAGCCCTTGCAGGTCCTGGACCTTGCGCGTGGCCCAGACTTCCCCGACGACGCGGCCCAGGAACATCAGACGGTTCCCGTGTTCGCACGGCCGCGCAAGCCGCTCAGCGCGCGTCGCACGGCCTTGACGGCCTCGTCGATCTCCGCGTCCGTGCCGGCCAGACGCAAGCGGCCGACGGCGCCCTCCGCGCCCAATCCGACCAGGCGGATCGGCGAAGCCTTCTCGGCCTCGTTCGCGGCCAGCGTCACGTAGACGGCCGGGTTCACCTCGAGCGTGTAGAGCGTGTCGTCGCCCAGCACGAGCATCCCGGCGCGCGTCCTGTTGATCATCATCGCGTGGTGATCGCTGATCTTGCGGATGATCTCGCTCGTCATCAGGTTCGGCTGCAGCGCGTCCTCGAACGACAGCCCGGCCGCCTGCAGGATCAGCTGGCCGGCCAGGCGCACCTGGCCCTGATCCGGGCCGTGCACCTCGAGCGTGCCGTAGCTGCGCTCCGTCACCAGCGCGCCCGGTTTCACGTCGCAGCTCTTGAGCGCCACGTCCATGAGCCGGTTGATCACGATGCCGGGCTGGACCTCGAGCCAGAACGCGGCCTCGCCCGTGACGGGGAAGAACCCGCCCGAGTTCGTGGCCACGGTCGCGGCGAATTGCGGTTGCATCTGGTCGATGAACACGGCGCCGCGCAGTTCGATTCCGGAATGAGCCATTTGCTCCCGCGCTTCAGCGCGAGGACCACCCTCCGTTCAGGTTCACGGGGGTTACTTCTGATCCGGGATCGGCGGCAGGAAGAGATCCAGGTCGCCGGCCGGACGCGAGATCACGTGCTGCGCGACGAGCTCGCCGACGCGCTTCGCGGCCGCGGCGCCGGCCTCGACCGCGGCCTTGACCGCGCCGACCTCGCCGCGCACGAGCACCGTCATCAGCGCGCCGCCGCTCCTCTCCTTGCCGATCAACGTGACCTTGGCGGCCTTGCACATGGCGTCGGCCGCTTCGATTGCGCCCACGAGACCCTTCGTCTCGATCATGCCCAGGGCGATCATGCTGTCCATCGTTCGAACCTCGTCGGGGGGTGGGTGGTGAATGGGATCGCGGTCACGCGGACGTCACGCCTTGCAGGCGCCGGTCGTGACCTCGTGGTGGGGACAGCCCTTGCAGGGGCCGAGCGGGCAGCCGGATCCGGCGTGCGTGAGCAGCGTCTGGATCTCGATCGTCGAGAGGCCCGCGCCGATCGGAGCCATCGGGCGCGCCGCGCTGAGCGCGGAACGCGGCATCTCGGCCACGGCCGTGGCGCCGCCGCTCGAGGCCGGGCGCATCGTCGCCGAGGAGCTGCCTGGCGACGTGAACGGCGTCGCGAAGCTGGGCGGCATGCTCTTCACGCCCGGACCGACCTTGGAGGCCCAGGTGCCCGCCGGCGCCGCGGCCGGCATGCTCATGGGCGTCACGCCCGCAGACGGCGCGGCCCGGACCGTGGTGGCCTGGCTCGGCGGCGCCGCCGGCGTCACGACCGACGGGTTCCCGCGCCAGTTGCTCTGCGCATCGGGCGTGAACGCGCTCGACGACAGGCGCGGCGCGGAGCTGGAGAGCGCCGGATCGCCCTGCAGCCCCGACCCGCGCGGCATGCCGTCGCGCGTGAGCGCCGCCACGCGCTCGTGGTCGCGGCGCTCGACGTCGGGCCAGTCGCGGCGCGGGAACGCCACGCGCTTCACGTTGATCAGGTGTCGCGCGGAGATGTTGTCGCTCGTGATGTTGCCGGCCTGCGGGCCGCAGCCCAGCGACATCGACGGCACCAGGTGCGTCGAATAGCCGACCGCTCCCTGCGAGCACGGTCCGTTGACGACGATGCGGTTGGCCGGCTTCTCGAGGAAGAACGCCTCGAGCACACGCTCGTCCTTGGCGTGGATCCCCAGCGTGTGCCCGAGCCCCTCGGCCTCGAGCATCGCGATGCTCGTCTTGCAGCCCTGCTCCCAGCCGTCCACTTGATGGAGCGACAGCACCGGCGCCAGGATCTCGATCGACAGCGGCCACTCCTTGCCGACGCCGCCCTGCCAGGCCAGGAGGATGGTCGTATGCCGCGGCACGGAGAACCCGGCCATCTCGGCGATGCGGTACGGATCGATGCCGACGACGTCGGGGTTCATGTGGCCGCGCACGTTGCACAGGCGAGCGAGCTTCTTCGTCTCGTTTTCGTCGCACACGTACGCGCCGCGCTTCACGAGCTCGGCCACCAGCTGCTTAGCAATGGGAGCATCGAGCACGAGCCCCTGCTCGGAACAGCACAGGGTCGCGTTGTCGAAGGACTGGCTCGAGGTGATGCTGCTCGCCGCCAGCGCGACGTCGGCCGAGCGGTCCACATAGCAGGGGACGTTGCCCGGGCCCACGCCGTAGGCCGGCCGTCCCGAGCTGTAGGCCGCATTCACGAGCCCCGTGCCGCCCGTCGCCAGGATCAGCGCGATGTCCTTGCTCTTCATCAGCGCGCCGGTCGACTCGAGCGTCGGGTTCGACAGGCAGCACACGAGGTCGGGCGGCCCGCCGGCGCGCTCGATCGCGCGGCGCAGGACCTGCGCGACCTCGCCGATGCAGCGTTTGGCGCGCGGGTGCGGGCTGATGACGATGCTGTTCCTGCCCTTCACCGCGATCAGGGCCTTGAAGAGCGCCGTCGACGTCGGGTTCGTCGTCGGGACGATGCCGGCGATGACGCCCGACGCGGTCGCGACCTCGATGACGCCCAGCTTCTCGTCGCGCGCGATGATCCCGACGGTCTTCTCGTTGGCGATCGAGGCCCACGTGCCCTCGGAGCCGAACAGGTTCTTCAGGACCTTGTAGTGGATCGAGCCGATCCCGGTCTCCTCGACCGCGAGTCGCGCCAGGTCGTAGGCCGCGGCCGCGCCGGCCTTGGCCATGGCGGCGCAGAGCGCGTCCGTCTGGCGCTGGTCGTAGCGGTGGATCGCCTCGCACGCCGACTTCGCGCGCGCGATCTGGTCGCGCACGTCCTGCAGCGCGCGGAGGTCGGGATCGATGGCCTGCACGGCCTATGCGCCTCAGCTACGCGACCACGCGCGTGATTCCGCGCGGAGCCAACGGGATCGCAGCGACTCGGATCGGGTTCTGCACGCTCACTCAGTCCGGGTTCTGCTTGCCACCGGACGGTTTGGTCCCCCCCGCAGGCTTCGGCACCGGCGTCATCTTCGGCAGGATCCGCCAGAGTTGATCGTGCGGGCGCGGGATGACGTGCACGCTGACCAGCTCGCCCACGCGGCGCGCCGCCGCGGCGCCGGCGTCCGTCGCGGCCTTGACCGCGCCGACCTCGCCCACGACGAACATGGTCCAGTAGCCGGCCGTGATGTTCTCTCGGCCGTGGAGCTCGACCATGGCGGCTTTGACCATGGCGTCCGAGGCTTCGATGTGACCCACGAGACCCTTGGTCTCGACCATTCCCAGCGCTGTCGGCTTCATGAGGAGGGGAGGCTTCCCTGGCGGTCGCCCGGGCGGCGCGCATCGCGACCCGCGGCGGAGGGCGAAGTCTAGCGCCCCGCCGGCGCGAAGCCATGGCGCGGACGATCATGGGAAGCTGACACACACCCGAGCGGTGGTTCCTGGTCGTTTCAGGACCCGCGAACTCGGCCACCCCTTTTGAATCGCACGCGGCCCTCCCTAAGCTCGCCCGCGTGTCCCACCCCGCGTTCACGCGCCTCCTGCGCCTGCGCTTGTGGATCTCGGAGCGCCTGCGACCCGGGGAAACCGAGATCACGCTCTTCTGGGCCGGGCTCGTGGGCGCGATCGGCGGGCTGTCCTCGCCGATGTTCCGCGAGCTGATCCGCCTCGTGCAGCGTGTCTTCACGGGGCACACGGGCAGCCTGGCGGAAACGGCCGCGGCACTGCCCGCGTGGCAGCGCGTCCTGGTTCCCACGCTGGGCGGCGTGCTGGCGGGGCTCGTTCTCCACTACGGCGTCCGCTTCGCGCGCGGCAAGACGAGCGCGGACTACATGGAAGCGGTCACGCTCGGTGACGGCGTGATCCGAACTAGACCGACGCTCGTGCGGATCGCGTCGTCGGCCTTGTCGATCGGATCGGGCGGCTCGATCGGACGCGAGGGTCCCATGGTGCAGCTCGCGGCGCTCCTGGCGAGCTCGGTCGGGCGCTGGGTCAAGCTGCCGCGTCCGCGCTTGCGACTGCTCGTGGCCTGCGGCGCGGCGGCCGGCATCGCAGCGGCCTACAACGCGCCGATCGGCGGTGCGCTGTTCGTGGCCGAGGTCGTGCTGGGCACGATCGCGATGGAGACGTTCGGTCCGCTGATCCTGTCGTCCGTCATGGCGACGGTCGTCGGCCGCATCTTTCTGGGCGGTGACCCGCTGTTCGAGGTGCCGCGCTTCCGGCTCGTCAACTACTTCGAGCTCGCGCCCTACCTGGCGCTGGGTCTCATCGCCGGCGCGTTCGCGCCCTGGTTCCTGCGCCTGCTGAGCCACTCGGCCGCGTTCTTCTCGGCCTGGCGCGTGCCGATCTTCGTGCGCATGGCGGTCGGCGGTCTGGTCGTCGGACTGCTCTCGTTGCACGTGCCCGACGTGTGGGGCAACGGCGAGAACGCGGTCAGCCGGCTGCTCTCGACGAACATCCTGTGGACGAGCCTGCTCACGCTACTCGCGTTCAAGCTGCTGGCGACGGCCGCCACTGTCGGCTCGGGTGCGGTCGGCGGCGTGTTCACGCCGACGTTGCTCGTGGGCGGCATCATCGGCGGCCTGATCGGCATCCCGGTGCACGAAGCGTTCCCCGAGCACACCGCGACGCCGAACGCGTACGCGCTGGTCGGCATGGGCGCGCTGCTCGCGGCGACGACGCAAGCGCCGCTGATGGCGATCCTGATCCTGTTCGAGATGACGCTCGATTACGACATCGTGCTGCCGCTCATGCTGTCGTGCGTGACGGCCTACACGGCCTCGCGCGCGATGGGCGGGTCGTCGATCTACGCCCCCGTGCTGCAGAACCGCGCGCCGGCCGGCGGCGCCCCGCTCGACAGCCTGTCCGTGAGCGACCTGATGCGACCCGATCCGCCCTGCGTGGACGAGAACGCGCGCTTCCCGAAGATCGTCGAGACGTTCGTCACGCACCCCCACCACAACCTGTACGTCGTCGGGCACGAGCACGAGTTCCGCGGCGTGATCCCGCTGCACGAGATCAAGCCGTTCCTGAACGACCCCCAGCTGGCGAACCTGGCGATCGCGCAGGACCTGCTGCGCGAGGACTTCCCCACCGTGACACCGGAGACGAGCCTGCGCGAGACGCTCGAGCGCTTCTCGAACCACGCCTTCGAGCGGTTCCCGGTGGTCGCCGGGCCCGGCCGGCGGCTCATCGGCAGCATCTCGAAGACGGACCTCTTGCTGACGATCGCGCAGGCGGGAGCGCCGCGGAAGGGCTCGTGAAACGCGCGGTGCTCGGCATCCTTTTCGCCGATTCGTGCGGGCTCCGTGCGCTCGATCCGATCCGGGCCGAATCGGTGAGGAGGATTCCGGGTACCGTATCGGGTTCCGCATGGCAGAGCTGGGCCTCGAGAACCTGACCGTGACCTTCGGCGGCGCGCCGATCCTGGAGGGCGTGAGCCTGCAGATCGAGCGCGGCGAGCGCATCGGGCTGCTCGGTCGCAACGGCAGCGGGAAATCGACGCTCCTGCGCGTGCTTTCGGGCGACCTCGTGCCCGACGGCGGCACGCTCGTGCGGCGCCAGGGCGTGCGCGTCGCGGGACTCGCGCAGGAAGTGCCGGCGTCCCTGCCCGGCACCGTGGCCGAGTCGCTGGCGGACGCGCTCGGGGAAGCGGGCGTCGAATCGGGCTGGCAGGCCGACGCGCGCACGCACGAGGTCGTCACGCAGCTCGGGCTCGATCCGGACGCGCTCGTGAACACGTTGTCCGCCGGGGCCAAGCGCCGCGTGCTGCTGGCGCGCGCGCTGGTCGTCGACCCGGACGTGCTGCTGCTCGACGAGCCCACGAACCACCTCGACATCGAGACGATCCGCAACCTGGAGGAGCACCTCGTGCGCCGCGGCGGCGCGCTCGTGCTCGTGACGCACGACCGCGCCTTCCTGCAGGCGGTCGCGACGCGGATCCTGGACCTCGACCGCGCCGCGTTGCGCAACTTCGCCTGCGACTACACGACCTACCTGGAGCGCAAGGAAGCGCTGCTCGAGGCCGAGCGGCACGAGAACGCGGAGTTCGACAAGAAGCTGGCCAAGGAGGAGGTCTGGATCCGCCGCGGCATCGAGGCGCGCCGCACGCGCAACATGGGCCGCGTGCGCGCGCTGAAGGAGCTGCGCCAGGACCGCGCTGCGCGTCGCGACGAGGTCGGCCGCGTGAAAGCCTCGATCCAGGAAGCGCCGCGCACGGGACAGCTCGTGATCCGCGCCAAGGACCTGGGGCACTCGTTCGGCGGGCGCCCGCTCTTCGACGGCTTCTCGATCGAGGTGGCGCGCGGCGACCGCGTCGGCATCGTCGGCCCGAACGGCTGCGGCAAGACGACGCTGATCCGGATCCTGCTGGGCGAGCTCGAGCCCGAGAAGGGCACGGTGCGCCACGGCACGAACCTGGAAGTCGCGCGCTTCGACCAGCTGCACGGCACGCTCGATCTGTCGCGCACGATCCAGGAGAACCTGTCGGGCGACGGCGACACCGTGATGATCGGCGGAGAGCCGCGCAACGTCATGGGCTACATGCAGGACTTCCTGTTCCGTCCGGAGCAGGTGCGCAGCCCCGTCTCGCGCCTGTCGGGCGGCGAGCGCAATCGCGTGCAATTGGCGCGGATCCTGGCGCGGCCGTGCAACCTGCTCGTGCTCGACGAGCCGACGAACGACCTCGACCTGGAGACGCTCGAGCTGCTCGAGAACATGCTGGTCGAGTTCCAGGGGACCTTGCTCGTCGTCAGCCACGACCGCGCGTTCCTGGACGAGGTCGTGACGTCGACGGTCGTGTTCGAGGACGGCCAGGTCGAGGAGAACGTCGGCGGCTGGACCGAGCACGTCGAGCGCCGCGCAGCGCGCGAGGCGGCGGCTGCGAAGCCCGTGGCGCGTTCGAAGGCGGCGCCGGCGGCCGCGCCAAAGCCGCGCAAGCTGACGTACGGCGAGAAGATCGAGCTCGGGAAGCTCCCGACGCGCATCGAGACGCTGGAAACGGAGAAGTCGGCGCTCGAGGCGCGGATGGCGGATCCGGCCTTCTACAAGAGCGACAAGGCCACGATCGCGACCGCGACGGCGCGTCTCGGTGAGCTCGAACGCGACGTCGCGGCGGCGTACGCGCGCTGGCAGGAGCTCGACGGCCTCCCCACCTGAACGAACTCGTGCGTGGCGCCGACGATCCTCGGGCGGCGTGCGGACGGGGCCATTCGATGCACGAAGGCGCGGAAGCGGGCTATGCTCGCGTCCCTTCCCTCTCTTTCTCTCGCTCAGAACTGGGCTACGGTCATGAACCGTCCGAATCCGGCGCTCGTCGCAGTGCTGGCCTTGCTCGTCCTCCAGGCTTGTGGGGCAGCGCGCCCGTCGCAGCCCGGCAGTCCCGCACCCCGGCCCAGCGCGGAAGTCCCCTTCGGCGCGGAGCGCGCGCGTCTCGACGCCGCCGGCGCGGCGCTGACGGCGGGGGACTACGCCGCGGCGCGCTCGGAAGCGACGGCGGCGATCGAGCTCCTGCTCGCGTGCGCGGAGGAACAGCGCGACGCGGATTGGTTGGCGCTCCTGGAGCGCGCAGGCAAGTCGGCCTTGGACGCGCAGGACGCGCCCACGGCGAAGCGTGCTTTCGAGGCGGTCCACCAGGTCCGCGTGCGCGACCTGCCCGAGGACCACCAGGACCTGCAGAGGGCGCGGTTGAACTTGTCCGCGTCGCTCAACGAGCTGGGTCAGATCGGCGACGCGCGGCAGCTCCAGGAGGCGGCGCTCGCGGCCTGCACGCGCACGCTGCCCGAGGACCACCCCGCCCTGCAGGATGCACGAGAGGCGCTCGGCGTGTCGCTCCTCCAGTGTGGCGAATCCGCCCGCGCCCGCGATCTGTTCGAGCGGGCCGTGGCTGCTCGCGAGCGCACGATGCCCGAGGACCACCTCGACCTCCAGGTGGCACGCGGGTTTCTCGCCTCGGCCCTGGACTCGCTCGGGGACTCGCGTGGCGCACGCGCGCTCGACGAGCAGGTGCTCGCGGTCTTGTCGCGCACGCTGCCCGCCGACCACATCTATTTGCAGCAGGCCCGGTTCAACCTGGCCGCTGACCTCCATGCCCTCCTCGATTTCGAGGGCGCGCGCCCGCTCCAGGAGGCGGTGCTCGCGGTCTACGCTCGCACGCTTCCCCCAGACGACCTCAAACTCCAGACGGCGCGGGTGAACCTCGCCGCGACCCTCTCCGATCTCGGCGACCTCGACGGCGCGCGCGCGCTCGAGGAGCTGGCGCTCGAGGTCCTGTCGCGCACGATGCCTGCGGACCACCCCGACCTGCAGCGCGCGCGGGCAAACTTCGCCAACCTGCTGCACAAACTAGGCGACTTCGACCGCGCGCGCGCACTCGAAGAGGCGGTGCTCGAGGTCTTCTCCCGCACGCGGCCCCCCGACGATGTCGACCTGCAGGGAGCGCGAGGGAGGCTCGCCACGACGCTGCACTCGCTGGGCGAGTTCGAGGTATCGCGCTCGCTCCAGGAGCAGGTGGTCGAGGTCTTGTCGCGTACGCGGCCCGAGGATGACGGCGACCTGCAGGCCGCGCGGCGGACCCTTGGCGCCACGCTGTATGAACTCGGCGATCTCGACGGCGCGCGCGTGATGCTCGAGCAAGTGCTCGAGTCCTACTTGCAGTCGTTGCCCGAGGATCACAGCAGCGTCCTAGAGGTGCGCGGCAACCTGGCCCTGTTGCTCATGGTGATCGGCGATCTCGACGCGGCCACCTCGGTCTCGCAGCAGGTTCTGGAAGCCAGATCACGGACGCGGCCCGAGGACGACCGGGACCTGGAGTGGGCGCGGACGATGCTGGCCGAGGTGCTGTCGCGAGCAGCCGCAGTGCGCGCCTTCGGCGGAGGCGGGGGAGAGGAAGTGGAGGAAGGGCCGTGGGCCCGCTGCGCCCCGCTGATGCTCGCCGCAGTCCGAACCCAGACGAAATCGGCGCGGAAGGCGCTGTCCGAGGGATCGCCGCGCGAGGCGCAAGCGCGCTGCGTGTCGCTGGACAAAGGGCTGGGCAGCGCCCTCTCCTTCGCCGCCGGCTTCGGCGTGTTCGAACCCAACCCCGAGCTCGACCGCGCTGCCTTCGTGCTCTCGGAGACCACGCGCGGCGCCATGCTAGGCTCGGCGACGCTGATGCGCAGCGCAGCAGGCTCTCCGCGCTATCAGGATCTGCGCGAGCACCTGCGCGAGCAGGCGGACGAGATCGCGCTCATGGTCCAGAGCGGCACGACGAGCGAGGACTTCCGCTCGGCGCTCGCGCAGCAGGAACAGGCCGAGCGCGAGCTCGTGGATCTGGCGCGCGAGCTCTCGGGCGGATCCCTCCTCGGACTGGATTTCGATGCCGACGCGCTGGCCGCGAGGCTCGACGAGGACGAGGTCGTGGTGGGATTTCGGCGCTACGTGCGTGGGCTCATCGGGATGCGCGAGGCGGAAGGATCCAACGCCCCGGTGCCAGGCTTGCACCAAGTCCACAGCCTGTGCGCCTTCGTGCTGCGTCGGGGCGAGGCGAGCTCGGGCGCCGAGCCGTCGGCAGCCACGCTCACCCGCGTGGAGCTCGGGCCCATCGAGCCCATCGAGGCTGCCGTTCACGCCTGGCGCGCGGCGATCGGCACCGAGGTGGCCCGCGGCCTGAGCGTGCCGGACACGACGGAGGACCTCGCTCGCGCCCGCGGATTGGAACTGAGACGGCTCGTCTTCGACCCGCTCCTCCCGGCCCTGGGGCAAGCCAAGCGCCTGGTGCTGGCGCTCGACGACGTCCTGCACATGGTGGCGATCGACGCGCTTCCGCTGGAGGAAACGCCGGGAGATGCGGACATGCAATCCCGCCTCGTCGGCGACCGCTGGCAGATCGAGACGCGCTGCACCTTGGCCGAGCTGGCTGCGACAGCTCCCGCGCGCAAGGAGGGCGGCGTCCTCGTGGCGCTCGGCGGCGCGAAGTTCAACTCCGAGCCGCTGCCGCCCGACGCCGAGAACTTGGCGGCGATCGAGGAGTCCGTGCCGCAGAACGCTCAGTTTGCGTCGATCCTGCGCGGAAGCGCGTGGAAGCGTGGCTTTCCGCCGTTGACCCACGCGGGTTTGGAGGCTCGCGAGGTCGCCGCGTTGCACGCGGAGGTGTTCGGCGATGAGGCGGGCGGGCAGGCCGCCGAAGTCGTGCTCGAGGAGCGCCGAGCCTCACGCGCCTCGTTGGAAGCACTCGCACCCCGCGCGCGCTGGCTGCACATCGCGACGCACGGATGGCAAGCGAGTGAGTCGATCCGCTCGTGGCAAGATCCCGAGCCGCTGGATCGGTCCTCCGGTCTCGCGGCGCGCCAAGCTGCGCTCGAGCAGGTCAAGGGCATGAGCCCGATGCTCTTGTGCGGCCTCGCGCTGGCGGGTGCGAACCTCCCGCCGGATGCAGCCGGTCGCGTGCCTGGGCTGGTGACGGCGCAGGAGATGTCGACGCTGGATCTCTCGAACTGCGAGCTCGTAGTGCTGTCGGCGTGTGACACGAACGTGGGCGAACGGCGCGCAGGCCAGGGGGTCGCGAGCCTGCAGATGGCGCTGCAGATGGCCGGTGCGCGCAGCGTGATCACCAGTCTCTGGGAGGTGCCGGACAAAGCCACGCGCGAGCTGATGGTCTACTTCTACAAACGCGTCTGGGTCGACAAGTTGTCCAAGCAGCAGGCGCTGTGGGAGGCGAAGATGAGGCTGCGGGATGCGCAGGACGAGCGCGGGCAGCCGCGCTACACGCTGCGAGACTGGGCAGCCTGGATGCTGACCGGGGAGCCGGACTGACGCTCGAGGGTTCCGCTGCGGCACGCGGCGCCGGACTCGACCGGGTTCTCGAGCGCCCCTGACGTCTCGAGCGCGTACGCGCGCTGGCAGGAGCTCGAGGGTCTGCCAACATGAACGACCCCCGCGTGGCGCCGACGAGGGTCATCCCATTGGATGCCGTATGCTCCGTGCTCGCACGATGCGCGACGAGGCTCACCCGACCTCGATCCCCGACATGACGAGCTCGCAGCCGCCGAAGAACTCCCCCACCGATCCTGAGCAGGCTTCCTTCGCCGCGCGGTTGAAGCAGAAGTACGGCGCTGGTGTCGATCCAGAGGTGTCGCTCGACCGTGCGACCCCGGATGCTCCGAGCGGCGCGTCGAGCGAGCTCTTGCAGCGCCTTTCGGATCACTCCCTCAAGGAGTCGCGCTACGAGCTGCAGGGCGAGATCGCGCGCGGCGGCATGGGCGCGGTCTTGAGGGTGTGGGACGAGGATCTGCGGCGCACGCTGGCGATGAAGGTGATCCTCGGCAAGGGCGACTCACCCACCGAGGGTGGCACTCCGCCCGTCGACACGCGCATGCTCGGCCGCTTCCTCGAAGAGGCGCAGATCACCGGCCAGCTCGATCACCCCGGCATCGCTCCGGTGCACGAGCTCGGTCTCGACAGCGACGGTCGCGTGTACTTCACGATGAAGCTCGTCAAAGGGCGTGACCTGAAGCACATCTTCGACCTCGTGTTCGAAGGGAAGGAAGGCTGGAACGAGACGCGCGCCCTTTCGGTGATGCTCAAGGTGTGCGAGGCGATGGCGTACGCACACAAGAAAGGCGTAATCCACCGTGACCTCAAGCCCGCCAACGTGATGGTCGGGAGCTTTGGCGAGGTCTACGTCATGGACTGGGGCCTGGCGCGCGTGCTCGGCCGCAAGGACACGCACGACATCCGCTTGAGGCCGGAGTTCGCGTCCTCGCTCGCGTCCGTGAAGACCGAGCGCCGCGCAGAGCGCGACGAAGCGCCCGATTCACCGCTGGTCACGATGGACGGCGACGTGATGGGCACGCCGGCCTACATGCCGCCCGAGCAGGCGCGGGGCGAGATCGAGAAGCTCTCGGCGCGCTCGGACGTGTATGCGCTCGGCGCGATGCTCTACCACCTGCTCGCGCGCCGGATGCCCTACGTCCCGCCGGGCGCCAAGGTCAACAACCGCATGGTTCTCTTGTGGGTGCTGGAAGGGCCGCCGAAGCGTCTGCACGAGCTGCGCCAGGAGATCCCGGCCGAGCTGGCCGCGATCTGCGAGAAGGCCATGTCACGCGACGCGGGACAGCGTTATCCGGACACGCTGGCGCTGGCGGAGGACCTGCGGGCCTACCTCGAGCACCGCGTGGTGGCGGCGTACGAGACCGGCGCGGTTGCGGAGCTCAAGAAATGGGTCGGGCGCAACAAGCCGCTGGCGATGGCGATTGCAGCGGCCGTCGTCCTCCTGATCGGCGGCCTCGTGGTGAGCTCGACGCTCTACGCCAAGGCCGACGAGAACGCGCGCGTGGCGAAGCTGAACCAAGATCGCGCCGTGGCCGGTGAAGGCCAAGCTCTGGAACAGAGTCGACGCGCGGACGGCGAAGCCGAGCGAGCGCGGCTTGCGGCGAGCGAGTCGGCGCGGCAGGAGGCCCTGGCCAAGTCGACGCTGGAGGACGTTCTGTCCCTGTCGGCGATCCAGGACCTGAAGGACCTGGAGGCGCGCGCGGACGGTCTTTGGCCGGACGAAAAATTCGGCCGGGGGCTTCCGATCGGAAACTTGACCAGCCAGTGGTTCGCGAACCTCGTGCTCGGCCGGCTCGATCGCTTCGTGCTGGGTGAATTCGAGGCGTCGAGGTACCTGCGCTACATGGACGACTTCGCACTCTTCGCCGACGACAAGCTCGATTTGCAGCGCGCACACGACGCGATCGAGGCGTTCGTACGCGATGAACTCCGGCTCGCGCTGAAAATACGTGCGACGATCCTCGCGCCCGTCCGCGAAGGCCTGCCGTTCCTCGGCTGGAGGCTCTATCCGGGAACGATGCACATTCGCGCGCAGAACCTGCAGCGTCTGCGGCGTCGCTTGCGGCACCGCGCCTGGGAACAGCGCACCGGACGGATCGAGGGATCGGTCTACTCCGCCGCGCTGCGCTCGGCGTTCACGCACCTCGCTCACGGCGACACGCTCGACCTGCGTCGCGGTTGGCTACGCGGCGACCCGCTCCGGCGCGCTGGTCTGCCGCACCGCGGTGGCGCGCCGCTCGGTGGCGCGCCGCGCAGCGGTCCGCTGCGCGCTCCTGACCAACGCACTGGGAAGCGGGTCCCCTGCGCCCGAAACCGCGTGAACCGCGGCGGCAGCTTCAACAATGCCGCCTCGAACGCGCTGTCGGCGAACCGCAACAACAACACGCCCGAGAACCAGAACAACAATCTCGGGCTGCGTCCCGCCAAGGCATCCCCACGCCCGATCGCGGAGGAGCTCCTCCTCCGCGCAGTTGCATCGAGATGCCCAGATCCGCTTCCCGTGCCGCGAGCAGGTCGCTCGCGGCCGAATCCACGCCAGACTTGCTTGCAGCCCACACTGGTCGCGTTCACGCGGATCGGACTCGGGCCGCTCACCCGGCGCCGTCCGCCGCCGTTTCCACTCGGCTGCACCCATGGAACCTACTGCTGCTAAAGGGCTTGCACTCGTCCGCGCAATTTGAACACGCGCCGTTCAAACTGCACAATGCGGCCCCGTGATCCCGCGCACCCTGACCCGGATCGTGCACGAGCGCAGCCTGCAGCTGCCCATCGTGACGATCACCGGACCGCGCCAGAGCGGCAAGACCACGCTCTGCCGTGCGGCCTTCGCGGACAAGCCCTACGTCTCGCTCGAGACACCCGACGTCCGCGCGGAAGCGTTGCGCGAGCCACGGGCGTTCCTCGCGCGCTTCCCGACGGGCGCGATCCTCGACGAGGTGCAGCGCGTCCCCGAGATCGCGTCCTATCTCCAGGAGATCGTCGACACGCGCGCACGCAACGGGGAATGGGTGCTGACCGGCTCCGAGCACTTTGCCCTCGTCGAGAAAGTCACTCAGTCGCTCGCCGGGCGCACGGCGATGCTGCAGCTCTTGCCACTCTCGTACGAGGAGTTGCGCGCGGAGCACCCGAGCGTTGACGTCAACGTGCAGATCCTGCGCGGCGGTTACCCGCGACTGTACGACCAGGACATCCCGCCCTCGACCTGGTTCGGCGACTACGTGATGAACTACGTCGAGCGCGATGTCCGACAGCTCCTCTCGATCGGCGACGTCGCGGCCTTCCACACGTTTTTGCGGATGTGCGCGAGTCGAGTCGGTCAGGTGCTGAACCTCTCTGCGCTCGGCGCGGACTGCGGTGTCAGCCATGCGACCGCACGTCGCTGGGTGTCGGTGCTCGAAGCGAGCTACGTCGTCTTTCGCCTCCAGCCCTTGCACCGCAACGTGACAAAGCGATTGACGAAGAATCCGAAGCTCTACTTCTTCGACACCGGGCTCGCGAGCCATCTCCTCGGGATCCGCGGATGCGAGGACCTCGCCCACCATCAGTTGCGTGGAGCATTGTTCGAGAACTGGGTCGTAACCGAAGTGCTGAAGTGGCGCTGGAATCGTGGCTTGCCAACCGACCTGGCCTTCTATCGCGACGCGCGCGGCGCGGAGATCGATCTCGTCGTCGAGAAAGCGCTCGATCCCATCGCACTCGAGGTCAAGGCCAGCACGACGGCGCCTCTGGACCTGGGAGCGCACTTCGCGGCATTCGAAGCGCTCCTGCATGCCGCACCAATCGTCCCGAGGCGCGTCGAGCGCAGAGTCGTTTACGGCGGCGATCGTCGGACGCAGATCGATCGGATCGACATCCTGCCTTGGCACGACCTCGACCGGGTCAGCTGGGCGTGATCCCGTGACAAGGGCTGCGCGGCGGTACGCTGCTCGTGATCGGCGGAGATTCGCGACCCGAGCACGCCGAGCGCCTGCGCACGTCGTTCGAGCTCGCCGCAGTGCTGTGGCCCGTGACGAACGAGCACAACGCCAGCGCCGCTCGACTGGAGCCGTTGATCGCGCGCCCCGAAGTGACGGTCGTGCTGCTGCTCATCCGCTGGATCCGCCACAGCTTGAACGACGTCGCGGCCATGTGCGAGCGGCACGACAAGCCGCTCGTGCGCGTGCCCGGCCGCTACGACGTCGAGACGGTCGCACCGCTGATCCTCGCGCCGTGCGGTCGCAGGCTCGGCGGCGGTCCGTGACGGCGCTCCGTAATGCGATGATTGGAGCTCGCTCGCACACGCTGGACGCACGCAGACTTGCGGTTGGTACCACCATGCGCAACCGAGCTGGCGTGCAGTCGCGCCTCCGATCGGCCGTTCTGGCGCGTAGCGCGCGAGCTCGCGCTCGAGGTACGGTCTCCGCACCTGTCGAGCCCACACCTGCGGAGGTGTCGGCGTGAGCGGGCCGCCCTTCACGCGCCCGCTGGCGCGCGAGGCCGGACCGGAGCTCGTGTGCCTCCAGAAGTGGGAGGAAAACCAGGACAACAACCTCGGGCTGCGCCCCGCCAAGGCATCCCGACGCCCGATCGCGGAGGATCGTCTTTTCCGCGCAGCTGCATCGCGATGCCCAGATCCGCTTCCCGTGCCGCGCGCAAGTCGCTCGCGGCCGAATCCGAGCAGCCGGGCCGTGCGGATGGCGCCACCGGCGCTGTCGATCGCGCCGACATCTCGCTGGGCGGTCGTCCCGACTGCCTGACCGCGCGAGCATCGCGGGGGCAGGTGCTCGAGGTCGTCCAGGTCCTTGGGCCTACCCGCCCCCGCCTTGGACCGCCGCAGTTCCCTGAGGCCGAGGATACAGACCGGGACAACCTGTCCGTTCACTGTGATCTGTTCCGAGATGCGGGCCTGCCAAGCCTCTTCGAAGTTCACCGTGCCGAGTTCGGCGATGAGATCGATGCGATTCGGTGGACGCCCGAACTGGACGACAAGGTTCGGATCGAGCAGCTCTTCCGCGCTCGAGAGAGTCGGCACGGCGCCGTCCCAGAATACGAGCAGCGCGGATCAGAGCCGCGGCACGTTCTCGCGCGAGCGGTCGAAGAGGAAGTCGATGTCCCCGGTCAACCGCGCATAGCGGTGGTAGATCACGGCGATCCCCCCGATCACGACGTAGCGAACCTGGTGCTTGGCGAGCAAGCGCAGGAACTCCTGGGAGTCCTTGGAGAACTGTTCGGCCCTCACTTGCCGCGCTCACCCTCACGAACATCCGGCACGTCGAGGCCGTAGGTCCGTTCGCGCAGCACCTTGGCGACCTCCAGGCGCTCCTCCGGAGTCAGCGACCCGTGCTGCTGCAAGTCCCAACGAGCGGCGTCGGCGAACGAACGTGACTTGTGGGCTTCTCGATCCATCACGGGCGCGATCCTACGGTGCCAGGAACCCCTCCGACACCTTCGCGCCCGAGCACGCGGCCAACCCCGGTCACGCGAACGCGCCGGAATCACCAGATGAGAAGTTCATGGACGGGGAGCCGTCGCGCCGGTTCGCGGCTCGACAGCCGGCGCTCAGCCCGGCCAATGACCGACTCCCTGCGCGCCGCGCGGATCCGCACGGCGCGCAGGGAGTCGTGAGTCCGAGCCGCTCAGCCCGTCTTGGCCGGTTTGGCCGGGTCCTTGAGCGGGATCTTCGAGGCCTTCTCGATCGCCGCCTTCTGGTCGGCGATCTTCTTCGCGACGCGCGCGATCTCGCCGTCGAGCTTGACCAGCTTCTTGGCGTCGGGGATGCGCGCTTCCATCAGCTTGGCGCGCGCCGCCGCCAGGTCCCTGGCTTCCATGTCGAGCGCGTCGAGCTTGTCGCCGTAGACGTGGATGTCCTTGAACAGCGGCTCCGGATCCTTGGTGTAGCTCGCGGCCAGCACTTCGGTCATCGCCGTGCACAGTTGCGTGCGCGACGTGTCCGACTCGAGCGCGTGCTTCTTCGCCCCGTCCACCGTCGTCACGAACAGGTGCTCCGAGTCGTCGCCCGGGAACAGCGCGTGGAACGGATGGTCCGACTTCACGACGTCGATCGGCAGGCGCACGCAGTGGAACCAGCGCGCCAGGAACATGACCTTCTCGTTGTCGACGCCCGGCTGCAGCAGCGCGTCGTCGGTCTTGTTGCAGCGCGCGCATTCGCGCAGCACGAGCCGCGGCCGCGGGTCCGTGCCCGCGATCGCGCGCAACGCCTCGTCACGGGACAGCGCCTTGCGCGCCTCCTTGACGTGCGTGCCGGACTCCTTGGGCGCAGCCGTGTCGACCGGTGCGACGGCCAGGTCCCAACGCACGGAGAGCAGTTCGGAGACGGTTGGACCTCGAGGTGCGACCGGACCCGGTCGCATCATGGGAGGGCCTCAACAGCCAGCACGCGCGGGGACGGTCGTCGTCGCGAGCGCGACGAGCGCCAGTCCGGCGCAGAGGAACGGATGCTTCACGGATGGATTCCTCGGGTACGGGTCCAAAGAGACGAACCCGAGGTTACCCCAAGGTGGTGCCCCCCGGGTAGGGCCGGCCCTCCCGGCTCACTTGCGCGGGTACTTCTTCTTGACCCACTTGCGCCAGGCCTCGTCCAGCTCGGCCGGCGTCCGCCCCAGCGCCGCCTGCAGGCGCTTCTTCTGGATTTCGGCCGGAAAACCGGGCGCGGCCGGGTCCTTCCCGGGCGCTTCGGGCGGGTCGGTCAGCGCGCGCAGCAGCTTCTGGAAGCCGGCGCGGTCGGTCTCCGCCAGCCAGGCGACGCGGGACCAGGCCGTCATGTGGTGGCGCGCCTCCAGCTTGGACGAGGACGGCCACTCCAGCATCTCGTCCCAGCTGGCCACGAAGTTGTTGGCGACGAGCCCGCCCAGCCGCTGCTCCCACTTCCACGTCTCGTCCTCGGGCCCGGGCGAGTCGCGCACGACGTACATGCACCAGCGCGGCTCGACTTTGCGGCCCTCGAGCAGCGCGAGGCCGTGCGCGAACCACACGGGCCGCGAATGCAGCGTGCCGCGGAACGCGGAGGTCATGCCGTAGGACACGTTGCTGGCGACCAGCGCGTGCAGCGCCGAGTCGAGCGGCGTGCCCAGGTCGCGCACGACGTCGGCCGCCACGCCGAAGAACCAGGAGCCTCCCGGCAGCATCGCGCGGTACCACGACGAATCGCCCGTCTGGATCCAGCGCCGGGCGAATCGGTCGATCTGCGTGGGCTTCTCCGTCAGGAGCACGCTGAGCTTCATCTCGCTGCCCAGGTACTTCCCAGGCCCCATCGAGACCGCCGCCTTCGCGTCCGCCGCGGGCTTCCCGGTGAAGTCGGCGTCGGTCACGCCGGCCAGCGTCTGGAACTCCGCGTACTGTTCCTCGAGCCGCTGCGCGTAGAGGTGCAACCGCACCCAGGGATCGAGCTCGCGCGCGTTCGTCTGGATGCGCGGCACCTTCTTCGCGAGGCGGCGCAGCTCGTCCGCGAGCCTCTTCTCCTCCTGGTCGTCGGTCCCGCGGCGGTACGTGTGGAGCAGCGAGCCCAGCTTGAAGTGCGCCGTCTCGACCCACAGCACCCGCACGCCGCCCAGGACCTCCTCGACGTCGGGGGTCTGGATGCCGTCGGCCAGCGGGAACGGGCCGAACGAGAAGTAGCCGGCCTTGTCGAGCGCCTCGCGCTTGTTCTTCGTGTAGGGATCGGTCGCCTCGAAGACCTCGGGCGTCGACGACCCGGGGTCCTGCTGGGCCGCGGCCGGGTGCGCGAGCGCAGCCAGCACGAGGAGGCACGCGATCCGCGCGGCAGACCTCGATCCAGTCATCCGACGCAGCCTACCAGGGATTCCGCGCGGCGCCGTCGGAGCCACGCGCGCCGGCCGAGCTCGCGCGCGCGACGCGCTGCCACGCTGAGCCTGTCGATACCGTGCCAGGGACAACTTCGACACCCTCGCGCCGGACCGGCCCGTGCTCTCGAGGGTGTCGAAGTTGTCCCTGGCACCGTATCGACACTCTGCCGACCTGAGGCCGGAACGACTGCGCGGCGCGCAAGGAATCCCGTCGAAGCGCAGCGTCAGTCGCGGTACTTGGCGTGGCAGCTCTTGCAGGACTGCGCCACGGCCTTCATCCGCTTGCTGAGCTCGTCGGCGGACAGTTTGGCCACGAGCCCCTCCTCGAGCGCCTGGGCCTTGACCACGGCGTCGTCCAGCCACTGTCGCAGCTCGGCCGCGTGGGTCTTGGTCTCGTCGCTCTCGGCCGCCGCACGCAGCGAGTCGGCCAGCCGTCCGGCCTCCGCTGCCGGCACGAGGTCCGGGTGGTCCGCCGGCGTCTTCCAGCCGGCCTTCTCGATCGCCTTGAGCGCGTCGTTGGCCTCGTCGACGACAACCATCGCCGCCACGTAGCCGTCCGGCGGCGATACCGACGGGAAGGCATTCGATGCCGTCGAGATACGCCGCTTGGCGTCCACCGGCGTGGCCATGGCGACGCAGGCAAAGAGGCCTGTGTAGTCCTCGGCCGTCCCCGACACCTTCATGCGCGCCTTAACCTGGTCGGGCGTGAGGCGGCCGAGCGTGACGACCGCGGCACCGGCCGCACCCGCGCTGCGGTGCTTGCCGTGGTGGCAGTGGATGAAGATGGGGCCGGGCAGGTCCTCGACCGCGCGCGCGATCTCGAGCGTGCGCTTTTCGTCGATCCCGTCGTACCCGATCGGAAGGTGGACGTAGCGCAGGCCGTGGGCCTGCGCCTTCTCGAGATCGGGCACGGAGCCGTCGACGGAGATGACCGTCTTGATGCCCATGCGCTCCAGGCTCTCGAAGCCCTCGTCGCCGTGCGGCACCGAGCCGCTGTAGAGGCCGTCGCCGTAGGCGACCACGTTGTGCAGGCCGGGGTACTCCGCGATCTTGTCCGCGCCCGCGGCCGGCAGCGGCAGCGGGGCGGCGGTCGGGGCGGCCGGCTTCGCGGCGGCGTGCTCCTTGGCGGCCGGCGGAGCACTCTCGGTCGGCGACGCCGGCTCGGGCGCCGTGCAAGCGCTCACGATCAAGGCCAGGGTCGGGATCAGGCAGCGCAGCGCGTGGGTCGAAGTCATCGAATCGGATGGGAGCCGGGCGGGTCCGTCCAGGCCCCCTATTCCGACGCCCCGCGCGGGTCACACCCCCACCCCCCCACGGAAGCTGACCCGACCGATTGTGCCGGCTCCTCCCTGAGGTCCCGGACGAGGGGTCACCCGCCCTGCCCGGCCCGCAGGACGGCGAGGCGCAGCGGAGAGGGACAGCTTCCCGGCGTCAGCGCCGCCGGAACACGCTGGCCGGGAACTTCGCGCCCGACTTGGGGTGCTTCAGCGCGCGCTTCAGCACGAAGTCGAACAGCAGCGGGTTCACGTCCCAGATCTCGTCGAGCTGGTCCGCCTCCTCGGCCGTGAGGAACCCGGCCCGCGCCAGTGTCCCGGTCTGGAACAGGACGTCGATCGACGGCAGCGGGTAGTCGCTGCCGTTCACCAGGCGCTCGTGCAGGTCGGTCCGCGCGAGCATCGTTTCCAGGTAGCGATCGGCGCGGTTGAACTGCGTCAGGGCCGAGATCTCGCCGAACACGCGGCCGGCGTAGCGCGGGTCGTCCATCAGGCGCAGGAACAGGTCGAAGTTGTCGACGCTCGGGCGCGCGGGGTCGTCCAGGTCGAGGCCTTGGCCGAGCGAAGCGCAGTGCGCCACGATCACGCGCACGCCGGCGTCCAGGGCGCGGCGCAGGCGCAGCGGGTTGCCGAACTCCTGCGCAGCGGCCGATTCGATCGCGTGCTCGGTGCCGGCGTGCGTGAGCAGCGTCAGGCCGAGGCGCGCCATCGCGGCGTAGAACGCGTCGCAGCGCGGATCGGCCGGGTCCATGCCCATCGCGTTCGGCAGCCACTTCACGAGGCGTGCACCGGCAGCCGCACAGCGCTCGAGCTCGGCCACGGCGTCGGGGCGGTACGGGTGGACCGACGCGATCGTCTCGAACAGCGCGGGGTTCTCGCGCGCGAGCTGCTCGACGTACGTGTTCGGCACGTAGAACTCGGTCTCGTCCTCGTGCACGGCGCCTTCGGGCCCGTAGTGCGCGTCGAACGCCAGGAGGCCGAAGCGCGAGACTCCTGCGTTGCGCGCCAGGTGCAGGAGGCGCGCGGCGAGCTGCTCGTCGGTGCGGGCCAGGTCGTCGACGCCGTTGGCGCGCTCGTAGGCCAGGAACTGGATGCGCTCCTTGGGGTGCCACCACGTGAGGAACTTGGGGTTGGCGCGGCAACCGGTGGCGCCGGTGCCGAGGCCGGCGACGTGCACGTGGTGGTCGAACGCGGGTGCTCCTCGGAACTCGGCCACGGCGGACTCGACCAGCGCGCGCGCTCCGGGCGACAGCACGCCGAGGTCCTCGGGTCCGTGAGCCGGCTTGCCCACCAGGACGTGGAAGACGACGACCGCGCCGATCACGAGCACGGCGACGACGGACACGGTCCAGGTGGCGACGAGGCGGACGCGGCGGCTCATGGGTTCTGTAAAGACTTGCGTTCCAATGCGCGGCGCAAGCGTTCCGCCAGCGCAGCGTCGCGCGCGTGCAGCGCCGCCGCCAGCGCGCGTTCGCGGACCGCGCGGCCGGCCGTGCGATCGCCGAGCCGGTCGAGCGCGTCGGCCAGGTTCGCGAGCGCGCCGGGCGAGATCGTGCCGCCGCGCTCGGCCTCCTCGAACAGCGCGCGCGCCTGCGCCGCGTCGCCGCGCGCCAGCACGACGGCGCCCAGGTGCTCGCGCGCCTTGGCCATCGACGGATTCGTCGCCAGCACCACGCGCAGCTCGGCCTCGGCTTCGTTCGTGCGCCCGAGCTGGAACAGGAGCACCGCCCGGTTGTCGCGCGCCTCCAGATCGCCGGGCTCGATGCGCACCGCCTCCGACAGGTGGTGCAGGGCAGCCTCGCGATCGCCGCGACGGCCGAGCGTGTAGCCGAGCAGGTTGTGCGCGACGTGGTTCTCGTGCGTCACGGCCAGCGCGCGCTCGGCCAGCGCCTGCGAGTCCTCCCACGTCCGGGTCTGGCGCGCCGCGACGAAGGACAGCGCAACGACGGACGCCGCCGCCAGGGCGATGCGCACGGACCTGACCGGGATCGCGCCGTGCACCGTCCAGGCGACGGCGACCAGCGCCCCCAGGATCGGCAGGTACATGTAGCGATCCGCCAGCGCCTGCCCGCCGACCTGCACGAGGCCGATGACCGGCACGAGCATCCCGAGCAGCCACAACCAGCCGACCAGGACCCACGGCCGCGTCCGCCGGTGGCGCAGGGCCAGCGCGGACATCGTCGCGAGGAACACCACGGATCCCGCCACGAGCAGGGGCGCGTGTCCCTCCTTGGGATAGGGGTAGTAGAACGCCAGGTCCGTCGGCCATGCGACGCGCCGCACGTACGTCGCGCACGCGACCGCTCCGTTCGCAAGCCGGGCTCCGAGCGGGAGCCGGTCGAGGTCCTGGACCGCGCCCCCGGCGCGTTGCGCGAGCACGGTGACGACGCTCGACGCCGCCGCCAGCGCGAAGAACGGCAGCTTCTCCCGGACGAGAGCGCGGATGCCCAGCTCCATCCGCCGGAAGGGCCACACGTCGAGCAGGAGCATCGCGAAGGGCAGCGTCACGAGCATCGGCTTCGCCAGGAGGCCGGCCGTGAACAGGATCAGGGCCCACCACCAGCCGCTGCAGATTCCGCGGCGGGCCCAGCTGGTCCACCCCAGGAGGGCCCCCAGGGCCAGCGCACCCGACAAGACGTCCTTGCGCTCCGCGATCCAGGCCACGGACTCGGTGTGCAACGGGTGAGCGGCGAAGACGAGGCCGCACCAGGCCGCCGGACCGAGCATCCCGGTCGCGCGCACCAGGAACACGACGACCAGCGCGGACGTGATCGCGTGCAAGAGCGCCGAGTGCGCGTGGTGCCCGCCCGGCGCGAGGCCGAACAGCTCCACGTCGAGCATGTGGGACAGCCACGTCGCAGGGTGCCAGTTCGCCGCGTGGAAGCTCGTTGCCGCCCATCCGACCCCATCCCACGTGAGTCCGGCCAGCACGGCCGGGTTCTGCGTCACGTACGGCGCGACGTCGATGTCGACGAACGCGTGGTTCCAGGTGCGCGCGTACAGGACGAGCGCCAGACCGGCCGCCGCGAGCGCCGCCAGAGCCACCCGCGCGCGCGGGACCCGGGTCTCGCCGGCGGGTGGGAACAGCGCCTCGGACATCCGCGGCCAAGTGTAGTGCTTGCAACCACCCCCCCGCCCGCCGAAGCTCGCCCCCGACTTGGAGCCGAAGAAGCTCTCGGCGTTCGACGCCACCCTGCTCGTCGTCGGCGGGATCGTCGGCGTCGGGATCTTCTACAACCCCTCGAAGATCGCGGCCGCCGTGCCCGATCCGGCCTGGTTCCTGGGCCTGTGGGTCTTCGGCGCGTTCGTCGCGGTGCACGGCGCGCTGGTCTTCGCCGAGCTGGGCGCGGCGTTCCCGCGCGAGGGCGGCTTCTACGTCTTCCTGCGCGAGGCGTTCGGGCCCTTCACGGCGTTCCTGTTCGCGTTCATCGTGCTGGGCGTCGTCTCGACCGGCGCCTCGGCCGTGATGATGCAGATCTGCGTCACGAACCTGGCCGGCATCGTGCCCGGGTTCGCTCCGCCCGACACGCTGCAGGGGAAAGTCGCCGGGGCGCTGGTCCTGGTCGGCGTCACGGCGCTCGCGCTGCGCGGCGTGAAGGCCGGGGCGCTGCTGCAGAACGCCTGCACGCTGGTGAAGCTGGGCGCGATCGCGGCCATGGTCGGCGGAGCGTGGCTCGTCTTCGATCCGGCCGAGGCGCCGCCGCCGCTGCCGGTCCCAGAGGCATCCGGCGGACTCCTGGCCGGCGCGTTCCGGGCGCTGCTGCCCGTGTTCTTCGCCTTCGGCGGCTGGCAGATGGTGTGCTACGTCGCGCCCCAGGTCAGGGACCCGCGGCGCACGCTGCCGCGCGCGATCCTGTTCGGGATCGCGATCGTGGCGGTCGCCTACCTGACGATCAACGCGTCGTACCTGCACGTCCTGGGCCTGGGCGGGCTGGCCGCGGACCCGAACTTCGCGGGCGAGATGGCGCAGCGCACGCTGGGCCACACGGGCGGCCAGATCCTGCGCGCGGCGATGGGCATCTCGGCCCTGGGCGTGTGCATCGTCACGATCCTGGCGACGCCCTGGCTCTACGTGGCGATGGCGAAGGAGGGCCTGTTCTTCGCGCGGTTCGGACGCCTCGCGCCACGCACGGGGGCGCCGGTCGACGCCCTTCTCGTCCAGCTGGCCCTCGCGCTCGTCTACTGGGTCTGGGGCGGTGCCGAGCAGATCGTCGACTCGGTCGTCTTCGTCGAGTGGATCTTCCACGGGATGGTCGCGCTGGCCTTGCTGCGCCTGCGCCGGCGGCCCGGCATCGAATGGCCGTTCCGGGCGCCGTTCGGCGCCTGGGTGCCGCTCGTCTACCTGGCCACGGCGGTGGCGGTCGTGGCCGGGAACCTGGTCGCCCAGCCCGACCTGCGTGCGGCGACCATCGGCTCGGGAGTGCTGCTGCTCGGGGCCATCGTCTACCGGCCGTGGCGCTGGCTGGTCGCCGCCCGCGGTTGAACCAGCCGGGTCCGCACCGGTTGTCCACACGCTTCGACCCGTTTGGACTGCGGGGCGTCAGCGCCTTCACGTGTGTGGACAAGACCCGTCGGGCCGGGTGATCCGAGCGTGCCGATGGTGGAAAACGAGCGGGGATTCCGGCTGTTTCCTGCTCGATCCAGCGCTCGAGACCTGCTCGTCGACCGGCCCGTCGTCGTCACGCGTTGGGACGCGACGAACTCCGTCCGTCCGCTGATCGGGAACTCGCACGATCGGATGAGATTCCTGGAAGAGCCCCTTCAATCCGCCGCGCATCGTCGTTAGAACGAACCTCATCGTCATGGCCCTCCGCCCGGCCACCTCCCTTCACTCGTTCGCAGCCGACTTGTTCGGCGGCGCGAGCACGGGCGTCGAGGATCCCTTCCCAGCTCGGCACGCGCCGCGTGCGTGCGTCGAGCCGGGTTTGGTGGTGACTCATGTGCTGGTGACGCACGTTGTGCCGACTCACGCTCGCAGGAATTACGCAAACCGCCTCGCACTGGCGCTGCCACTTCCTGCGGACGCCGAGCCGGTGCCGCCAAGTCCGACGGCGGGCCGCGTGCCCGCTGCTGGTCTGCGAGCCTTCGATCTCCGTTCGTATCTCCCCCACCCGGCCGCGCGCTCGGTTTCGCGTGCGCGCAGCTCGAGGAAGAAGCTCTGATGCAACCCACCGCTCCCGCGGCCGCCCCCTCGGCCGACGTGTCGCAGCGTTCCACGTCCCACCTCATGGCTGGCCGACCGACAGGCCGACAACGCTTCTTCCCCGACGCGACCGACGCGCAGTGGAACGACTGGCGTTGGCAGTTCCGCAACCGCGTCACGACCGTCGACGAGCTCCTCAAGCTCGTGCCCGGTCTCGCGCCGTGGGCCGCGATGCAGCGCGAGGTCCTGCGCGACTTCCGCATGGGCATCCCGCCCTACTACATGGCGCTGATCGACCCCGACGACCTGGACGACCCGATCCTGAAGCAGGCCGTGCCGCTGCAGGGCGAGTACGAGTTCCGCGACGTCGGCGAGGAGGACCCGCTGGGCGAGGAGCAGTTCTCGCCGGTGCCGGGGATCACCCACCGCTACCCGGACCGCGTGCTGATGGTGATCAGCAACTCGTGCGCGATCTACTGTCGGTACTGCACGCGCAAGCGGATCATGTACGAGGACGCGGTGCCCGACGTCGAGATCGACCGCATGGTCGACTACATCGCGCGCACGCCGCAGGTCCGCGACGTGATCGTTTCGGGCGGCGACCCCCTCACGTACGGCACGAAGAAGCTCGAGAGCATCCTCTCGAAGCTGCGCGCCGTGCCGCACCTCGAGATCATCCGCATCGGCTCGCGCGTGCCGGTCTCCTTGCCGCAGCGCGTCGACGACGAGCTCGTCGACATGCTGCAGCGCTACCACCCGCTGTGGATCAACGTCCACTTCAACCACCCGCGCGAGCTGACGCCCGAGGCGGCGGCGGCCTGCGACAAGCTGTCGCGCGCCGGGATCCCGCTCAACAACCAGTCCGTGCTGCTCAAGGGCATCAACGACGACGTCGCCACGATGCGCGCGCTGGTCACGGGGCTGATGAAGATGCGCGTGCGGCCGTACTACCTCTACCAGTGCGACCCGGTGCGCGGCGCGGAGCACTTCCGCACCTCGATCGCGAAGGGCCTCGAGATCATCGAAGGCCTGCGCGGCCACGTCAGCGGCCTGGCGGTCCCGACCTACGTGGTCGACGGCCCGGGCGGCGGCGGCAAGATCCCGGTGCAGCCGCAGTACATGCTCCACTACGACCCGAGCCGGAAGAAGGCGCTCCTGCGCAACTTCCAGCACCGCGTCTTCGAGTACTCGGAGCCCGACGCCGTGCAGCCGCACTCCGGTGAGCTGCGCCCGGCGCGCACGTCGCCGGCCGTGAAGAACGCGAACGGTGCCGGGCACGCGGACGGCAAGAAGAACGCGACGAACGGCAACGGGAACGGCAACGGCAACGGTCACGCGAAGGGCAACGGCAACGGCGGCAGCGCGGCCAAGAAGGGTCGCGTGCGCGCCGACGGCCAGCCGGTCGTCGGCAAGAGCGGCTGGGTCCACCGCGGCCACTCGCGTGAGGAACGACTGAACGCGGCCAACGGCAGCCCGCTGGCGGCTGAAGGAACCGTGCTGCCCCTCGATCCAGGTGTGGCGGTTCCGTCCGTGACGCGCGCGACGGCGCGGAACCGCTCGGAGCCCCGCGGCGCCGACCGCGGGACGAAGTGACGTCCGCACCGTGCGCGTCGGCATCGCCTTCGACCTGAGGTCGGACCAGGCCGCGCGTCCCGGCGGCCCCGACGACCTGCTCGAGGAGTACGACTCGCCCGAGACGGTCGAAGCGCTGGCCGCGGCGCTGCGCGAGCGTGGTCACGACGCCCGGCCGATGGGCGGCGGACGGCGCTTCCTGGAGCGCCTGATCGCGGATCCGCCCGACCTCGTGTTCACGATCGCCGAGGGCGCCGGGACGCGCTCGCGCGAGGCGCACGTGCCGGCCGCCTGCGAGATGCTGCGCGTGCCCTGCACGCACAGCGATCCGCTCACGCTGTGTGTCACGCTCGACAAGGCCATGGCCAAGCGGCTCGTGGCGGCCGAGGGCGTGGCCACGCCGCGCTTCACCGTCGTCGACGACGCGGCGCGCGCCGCGGAGCTCGAGTTCGAGCTGCCCGCGATCGTGAAGCCCAACCAGGAGGGCTCGAGCATGGGCGTGCGGCTCACCTCGCGCGTGCGCACGCGCGACGAGCTGCGCCGCGAGGCCGTCCGCGTCGTGCGCGACTACCACGCGCCGGCGCTGGTCGAGGAGTTCTGCCCCGGCACGGAGCTGACCGTCGGCATCCTGGGCACGGGCCGCGACGCGCGCGTCGTCGGGATCATGGAGATCGCGCCGCGCATCGCCGCGCCGGGCGAGTTCGTCTACTCGCTCGAGGTCAAGCGCGACTGGGAACGTCAGGTCGAATACCACGTGCCGCCGCGGATCCCCGCTTCCACGGTGCGGGCTGTCGAGGCCTGCGCGCTGGGCGCGTATCGGGCCTTGGGCTGCCGCGACGTGGCGCGCGTCGACGTGCGCCTGGACGCGCGTGGCGAGCCGCGCTTCCTGGAGGCGAACCCGCTGCCGGGCATGAATCCGCGCACGGGCGACCTGTGCATCCTGGCGCAGCGCAGCGGCCTGCGCTTCGTCGAGCTCGTCGACGCGATCGTGCGCAGCGCCTGCGCGCGCCACGGATTGCCCCGATGAGCCTGCGCGTGGCGTTGTTGGAAACCCGCGACGAATCGATCGCGGGTGGCGACGAGCGTGACGCGGTCGCCGTGCGCGCAGCCGAAGGCGCGGCGCTCGCGATCGAGCGTTCGTGTCACGTGCTGGGGTGGCGCACGTTCCGCGTCGAGGCCCGGCCGGACGCGCCCGACTGGACGCTGGCCGAGCTGGCGCGCGTCGAGGTCGACGTGGTCGTGCAGCTCGTCGAGTCGCTGCGCGGCGAAGCGCGCTTCGAGGCCGCCGCCGCCTGGCTGCTCGAGTGGGCCCGGATCCCCTACACCGGCTCGGGACCCGTCGCGATCACGCTGGCGCTCGAGAAACCGGTCGCGCGCGCCGTGCTGGCCGCGCACGGCGTCCCGATCCCGGAGGGCTTCGTGCTCGAGCACGCCGACGCGGCGCTGCCTGCGCCGTTCGCCAGCGGCCCGGCCGGCCGCCGCTGGATCGTGAAGCCTGCGCGGGAAGACGCCAGCCACGGGATCGACGCCGCGAGCGTCGTCACGCAGGAGTCCGAGCTGCGCGCGCGCGCCGACCACGTCGTGCGCACGTTCCGGCAGCCGGCGCTGGTCGAGGAGTTCGTCGACGGCCGCGAGTTCAACGTCGCCATCCTGGGCAGCGGTGCGGACGCCACGGTGCTGCCGCTGGGCGAGATCGACTTCAGCCGGTTGTCCGCCGACCACCCGCGCGTGCTGACCTACGCCGCGAAGTGGGACGAGGAGTCGGTCGAGTACCATGCGACCCCGTCGATCGGCGCGCGGCCCATGCCGCGAGACCTCGAGGAACGCATCCGCGCGGTCGCTCGCGCGGCCTACGCGGCCCTCGGGCTCTCGGGCTACGGCCGCGTCGACCTGCGCGTCTCCGCTGAGCGCGACGCGTTCGTGATCGACGTCAACCCCAACCCCGACCTGTCGCCCGAGGCCGGCTTCTCGAAAGCCGCCGCGCGCGCGGGAATCTCCCATGCCGACCTCGTCCGAAGGATCGTCGACGATGCGCTCCGCCGCGCCGGTTCGCTGGCGTGACCTCGAGCCCGCCGACCGCGGCCCGATCGAGCGCATCCTGCGCGCGACGGGCGCATTCGAGGAGCCCGAGATCGACGTCGCGCTCGAGCTGGTCGACTCCCCGAGCGACGCGGGCTACCGCTTCGTGGTCGCCGACCTCGGTGGCGAGGTCGCAGGCTACGCCTGTTTCGGCGCGACGCCGTGCACGGTCGGCACGTGGGACCTGTACTGGATCGCCGTCGATCCCGCGCGTCAGGGCACGGGCCTGGGCCGCGCGCTGCTGGGCGCGGTCGAGGACGCCGTGCGGCGCGACAACGGGCGCCTGCTCGTGATCGAGACCGCTTCGAAACCGTCCTACGCCGCGACGCGCGCCTTCTACGATCGTTGCGGCCTCGAGCTCGCGGCGCGCGTGAAGGACTTCTACGCGCGCGGCGACGACAAGCTGGTCTACTGCCGGAGATTCGATTCTTGAGCCGACCCGAGACGACCAACCTGCCGATCACCAACGCGGAGACGGCACGCTTCGAGTGCGTGTTCCCCACCTGCGGCGGCGTGTGCTGCTCGAACGGCCGCCCGCCGGTCGAAGGGCCCGAGCAGCGCCGCATCGAGGAGAACCTGGCCAAGTTCCTGCCGCACATGCGCCCCGAAGCGCGCGAGAAGGTCGAGCGCCAGGGCTTCCTCACGAAGCGCAAGAAGGAAGGCCTCTTTGCGCTGGGCGTGTCGAAGGGCTGGTGCGTGTTCTCCAACGAAGGGTGCGTGCTGCACAAGGTCGGCGCACTCGAGGGTGACCGCTGGAAGTACAAGCCCTGGCGCTGCATCGCGTTTCCGCTCGAGCGCTCCAAGAGCGGCGGGTGGCACGTGCGCCAGTGGAAGCTGAAGGGCGAAGCCTGGGACATCTTCTGCCTGAACCCCGAGGAATCGCCCAAGAAGCCGACCGAGACGCTCCGTGCAGAGATGGACTTCGTGCGCGAGTTCGAGGGCGGATCGGAATCCTGGCGGCGCGAGTAGCGCGCGGAGCGAGCCCGCGAGCGCAGCCAACAGACTGAGCGGGCCCGTTCAAGGGGCCCGCGATGGCGGGTGGACGCCGCGCGACGGCACGGCTAGCCTCCACGCGCAGACGACGGGCTCGTCCGCCCGTTTCTTGCCGGTTCGCCCTAGAGGAGATTCCAGATGTCGGCCCTGCTTGCCTTGCTCGTGTCCTCGTTCCCGTCGCTGCTGGCGCCGGAACCCGCCCCGCTCTTCACCACGCTCGCGCCCATCGCCGACGGGCCCGAGCTGGAGTACACGTACGTCGAGGCCAACTACATCTGGACTGACCCGGACGTCGGCGACGAGAAGCTCGACGGTGCGGAGCTCGTCGGATCGCTCGAGCTGCCGTTGAACTTCTTCGGCCAGATCACGGCCAGCACCCAGTCCGACGAGACCGACGTCGAGGTCTACCGGATCGGCGCGGGCTGGCACTTCGGGCTCATCCCGAGGCTCGACCTCTATGCCATCCTGTCGTACCTCCACGTCGAGGCCGACAACGCCTCCTTCGACTCCAAGGAGGACGGCATCCAAGGCGACCTGGGCGTGCGCTTCCTGCTCACGGACCGGATCGAGCTGAACGCCCGAGGAATCTGGCAGGACATCGACGACGAGGACGACGTGGGCTTCGGAGTCGGCGCCCGCTTCTACCTGATCGATCGCCTGAGCCTCGGCGCCCGGGTGGACATCATCGACGAGAGCGAGACGTACGCAGCCGGCTTGCGCTTCGACTTCTGAGACCGCGACGGGGGCCGGCCCGACCACCGCCCCCCCCCGTTGCTCCGGTACCGACCTCGGTGCAGGATCGAGGCTCATGGTCCGTGGACTGGGCCGACAACGTCGGCTGAGGCTGCGGGCCGCAGGCGCAGAGTGCATGGTTCAACGCTCCGAAGACCGGCTGCACATCTTCTTCGACGTCACGTCGATCTGGGTCGGGGCCCGGGCCATCGCGCTCTCACGCGGCGAGACGCGGGTCGAGGATGAAGTCGCCGTCTGCTGGGACCGACTGCGACGCCTCGTCGACACCACCCCGAGCAGGACCCGCAACCGCTTCGCGGGAGGGTATCTCCCCGCGGCTGAGCAACACGCCGCGGACGTGTTCCGCTCCGGGTCATACGACGCACGTTCCCTTCACGTGGCCGAAGACCCCTCCGCGATCCGTTCGGCGGATTTCTGGGACGGGTTCGTCGATCTGTGCGTGCGCGGGGCGGTCGAGGGCAGCACGGGCAAGAACCGCCTCGTCTTCGTCGGCTCGGATGGACCCGCGACGGACCCCTCGAGCTATCGCGGAGCGTGCGAGTTCGCGCTCGAGCGCGGTTGGAGTGTCGAGCTCGTCTCGTGGGGAGCATTCGTGTCCCGTGATCTGCGGGCCCTCGCGCACAACGGCCGCGTTTGTCACGTCGTGGAGCTCGACCCGAAGTTCGAGCAGCTCGTCGCCGTCCGCGGCCTGCGATCCTGCTCCGGCCAGCCCTCGGGCGAGGCGCGCTGACCGTCGGGGCCGACGGCAGATCACGCAAGGCGCGGCCGGCGCAGAAGGCTGCCCTCCAGGACCTGCGCCGAATCATCGGGCGCACATCGCAACGGGCGTTGGCTCGGGAACCGATGCCCTGCGCAACGCCGGCATCTCTGCCGAATCATCGCGCCGCGATCGGGTGATCGCGCATGTCCATTCGATCCCACGGCGCGTGAATCGTGCGTGAAACGTGCAGACAGAGTGCTCCCGCCGCGTCTGCCGTTCGTCTTCAGGAAGGAGGGCTTCATGGTCGCTACCTCACGCCGGAAGACGGACTCGCCCCATCAACTCTCGCTCTTCCGACGCGGCGGAGCGCGCCGCGGCGCTGGTCGCAAGCCGAATGGGCCCCGCCCTCTCGTCTCGCACGCGAAACGACCGCGTCTCGCTGCGCGCTTTCCGGTGCTCGTGACGACGCGCATTGCACAGGGACTGCCGAGCATGCGCCGGGAAACGACGCTCGCGTTCCTGCGCGTGGCGCTCAGGGCCGGCTCGGACCGTCCCGACTTCCGCCTCGTCCACTTCTCCATCCAGTCCAACCATCTGCACTTCATCGTCGAGGCCTCGAGCGCCGACTCGCTGTCGCGCGGCATACAAGGACTGCTCGTGCGGCTCGCGAAGGGGTTGAACAGCTTGTGGGGGCATCACGGCCATGTGTTCCCCGATCGTTACCACGAACGCATCCTGCGGTCGCCGCGCGAGGTGCGCTACGCGCTCTTGTACGTCCTGCACAACGCGCGCAAGCACGGGGTGCGCTACACCGGCATCGATCCGTTCTCCTCGGGGCGCTGGTTCGACGGCTGGAAGAACCGCACGGGCAGGCTCCTCGATGCCGCGGAGCAGCGGACCGTGCCGGTTGCGGAGCCACGGACCTACCTGCTCAGGACGGGCTGGCGACGGCATGGGCTGATCGACGTCGGTGAATCACCGGCGAGTGCTCCTGGTCTGCGTGCGAGTGCCTGAGAGCGGCACTGCTTGTCGCTCGTCTCGTTGCTGCCGGGAGCGACTGGGGGATCCCGAGCGAGTCTGCAGAGCAACCACGATGGTCGCGACTTTGCGGCGAGCTCCGGGCCGCATCGAGCGCGACTTCGCAACCGTGCGGACGCATCCGGTACCGGAGCGCGGTCACGGATCGCCAGAGCATGCGCGCATCCGCCCCGGTGCTGCTCGACCCGAGCGTCATGCCTGCACACTGCGAAGCCGATCCTGCGTGCGACCGAAGTCGGCTGCAGGATCTCCGCCGAATCAAGTTGCGACGGGCGTCCCCGATCGGAGAACGCTGGCACGGTCGCCATGCGCGATGACGATCTGGAGGACCTGCCCTCCGGATCCGGCTGGAATCCGAAGGCCGTGCGCGCGGCACCGAACCCCGTCCTTCAGTCGAACACCTTGCCGGCCTTCATCAGCGCCACCGCGACGCCCATCAAGCTCTCGCCCGCGATCAGCCCGGACGCGATCGGCGTCACGAACGCGTCGGCAATCCGACGCCAGTTGCGCCGCATGATCTCGGCGATCGCGCCGCCCAGGAACATCGCGATCCCGTTGCTGCCGGGCACGACCATCGCGATGCCCAGGCCCGAGGGCGAGGGCACGAACGGCTTGGCCTTTTTCGGCGCGAACTTCTCCAGGAGCGCGAGCGTGACGCCCAGCAGCGCGCCGACCAGGATCCCCTGCCGCGCCAGCGGCTCGAGCGCTCCGATGCCGTCGGCGAAGGCCTTGGAGACCCCGGCCCACACGAGACAGGACGGCGCCGGCCAGTCGTCCCCTCCCAGCACCGTGGGGTCGGGGATCAGGAGGTTGAACGCCGGCACGATCAGCGCTGCGCCGACGACGACGCCGAACAGCTGCGCGAAGAACTGCGCACGCGGGCTCGCGCCCAGGAGCCACCCCGTCTTGAGCGTGGTGAGCAGATCCGCCGCGTGCAGCCCGATCCCGCCCGTGACGTTCGCGGCCATGATGTTGCCCGACAGGTTGCCGGGCGTGATCACGCCGTAGACGAGCTGCGTCACGGGCCCGAGCGCCTTGGTCGGCGTCACGTCCGTGTCGCCCGTCACGCGCGCCGCGACGAAGCCCATCACGACCGCGAGCGGCACGGCGATGCAACCGGCCCACACCGGGATCTGGAACAGCACGGCCATGAGCACGACGACGATCGGGCCCAGCACGATGAACCCGGCCGGGAACCACCAGCCCGGACACTCGACTGCGTCCATGGGGTCCGAGCTGGCCACCTTCTTACGGGAGAAGATCGCCGCGATGCCGGAGAACGAGCGCGCGACGCTGCGCCAGTCGAGCGCGAACGACGTCAGCCCCGACGCGACGAGCAAGGCCGCGCCCGGCCAGACCGTCCACTGGACGATCGCCTTGTAGCTGACCTCCGGGATGCGCCCCTCCTCGAAGAGGCGCGGCGCGAGCACGCCGTACGTCAGGATGCTGCCCAAGAGGAGCGACCAGGCCGTGCGGAAGCTCATCAGCGCGCCGGCGCCGAGCAGGACGACCTCGGTCTTGAGCGCGAGCGTCCACTTGGCCGCCTCGCGGCCCGCGATCTCGAGCGGCATCGGGATCGTGCCCGGGACGTTGAACGGCATCCAGGCGGCCTTCACGTCCCGGAACCACGTGAGGAGGGCGGCGAAACCGGCCGCGATCCCCAGGGCCATCGCCTGCCTCGATCCTGCCCCGCTGGCGGTGCCTGAGTCCTTCGCGAGCTCATCGGCATGGATGACGCGCAACGTCTCGGCCGTCGCCGTGCCGGTCGGGAAGACGAGACCCTCGCGGTTGATCAGCTGGCGCTTGATCGGGATCGCGCAGAACACGCCCAGCGCCGCGATCACGGCGAACCAAGCAATCATCGGCAGGATCTCGGGGCGCATGGTCGTGACCATGAGCAGCGCGCCGAACGCGGCCATGTTCCCGCCGCCCGTCATGTAGCCCGCGCCGGACGACACGGTGATCGCCGCGTTGTTCTCGAGCATCCCCAGCGGCCGATCCGTGATCCGCGCCGCCGCGAGCGCGCGGAACGTCGCGTACGCCAGGATCGCGGCCGTGATCGTCACCCCCATCGACCAGCCCGTCTTGAAGAAGACGTACAGGTTCGACACGCACATGACGCCGCCCAGAAGCATCCCGACGACGACGGCGCGGATGGTGAGCTGCGGCGCACCCGGCCGGTACGTCTCGGCGAGCCAGCGGGCCTCGGGGTCGTCGGTCCGCACGGTCTTCGGCTCTTCGCGCAAGTTGGAGGCTCCGCTTCGGGTGGCGCGATGGTAGGTCCGGCCCCGCGATCCGCCGCGGGCATTTCGCGATCAGCAGTCGATCAGCTCCGCCGGAACGTCTCCGCGTCCAGCGACGGCTGCCGGTGCGAAGCCAGCCCGACTGCGGTCCCCAGCGCGAGGAACGTCGTCAAGAGCGACGAGCCGCCGGTCGAGAACAGCGGCAGGGTGAGTCCTGTCAGCGGTAGCAGCCCCAAGTTCACCCCGCAGTGGATGAACAGGTGGGCCGCGAAGAAGATCCCCACGCCGCTGACGACGAGCCGCGAGAAGCGGTCCCTCAAGCCCGACGCGCTGGCGAACAAGGACAGCACCAGGAGGCCGTACAGCGTCAGGATCAAGACGGTACCGACCCAGCCCGCTTCCTCCGCGACGACGGCGAAGATCGAGTCGCAGTCGCGCTCCGGCAGCCACGCGCCCTCGTTCGCGACGCCGCCGCCGAGACCCTGCCCGCCCACGCCGCCGTTCCCGATCGCGACGCGCGCGTGGTAGGTGTGGAACGCGGCGCTGTTGCGCTCGGCGATCAGGTCGGGCGCGCTCCAGCCGCGCCGCCACGTTTCGAGACGTTGGAGCTGGTAGTCGCGGATCCCGATCTCGAAGGTCCACACGCAGGCGGCCAGGATCGCCGCGCCGGCCAGGAAGCCCACGATCAGGCGCCCGCTCGCTCCCGCGACGTACAGCATGCCCAGCGTCACCGGCACGATCGTCAACGACGTGCCCAAGTCGGGCTGAAGCGCCACGAGCGCCATGGGCACGAGTGCGAGGAGCAGCGGTGCCGTCCACTCCTTGAGCGACTTCAGCTTCAAGTGGTCGAGCGCGGCCGCCAGGCCCAGGATCACGCCAATCTTGGCCAGCTCCGAAGGCTGCAGGTCGAACGCGCCGAGCTCGATCCAGCGCCGCGAGCCGTTGCGCATGTCGCCCGCGAACAGGACCAGCACGAGCAGCGCCGCGCACGTGCACCAGGCCGCGAACGCGTTGCGGCGCAGCCAGCGCGGGCGCAGGGCCAGCCCCAGCACGAACGCCGGCGCGGCGACGAGCATCTTCTGCACGTGGCTCGTCCAGCTGACGTGGCTGGCGTCGATGCGTCCGTGAGCTTCGTCGGCGGCGCTCATCGCGGCCACGAACGACAGGCCGATCACGAGCAGCAGCCCGGCCAGCAGCAGCACGTGCCAGTCGATCTGCGACCAGCGCACGCCGCGCAACGACACGACGCGCGCGAGCCAAGGCCGCCCTTCGCCGCCGCGGACCGTCGTCTCGCTCACTGCGCGCCCTTCCGCGCGACGAGGTCGCGCACGGCTTGCGTCTGCAGGAGCTGCGCTGTGACGTGCGCGGCGGTGCGGCTGGCCGTCTCGGTCACGTTGTTCAGGTAGACGACGACGATCGCGACCGGATCCTCGGCCGGGAACCAGCCCGCGACCCAGGTGTGCTTGCGCGACTTGCCCGCGGCCCCGGCGGCGCGGTCCTCCACGGGCATGTCGGGGACGTCCACGATCTTCATGATGTCCGCGCTGCCCGTCTTGCAGGCCAGCGTGAAGCCCAGCGTCTGCGCGTCGAGCTTCTTGCCGTGCCCCGACCCGCCGGGCTGGTCGACGACGTCGCGCATCGCCTGTCGCACGAACGCCAGGCTCTCGTCCGAGAGCCCGAGCGGCCGCGACGCGCGCGGCAACGGCACGCCACCGACCGTGCGCACGAGACGCACCTCGGGCAGTACGCCGGTCGCCAGGCCCGCGGTGGCGCGCGCGACCTGCATCGGAGTGGCCTCGAGCAGGTCCAGGCCGTTCGGGAAGCGCAGCCGGCTGGCGCGCGCGCCGAGCTGGTCCAGCACCTGCGCGTCGGTCTTTTGGGCGGAGAGCGTCCAGTCTTCCTGCAGACCGCGCCGTCCCGGCGCGGCCGGCGAGCGCGCGCCGGTCGGCTCGCCGAACCCGAACGTGCGCGCGGCCTCGACGAGCTGCGCCGGCTCGAAGCACAGGCCGAGCTGCGCGAAGTACGCGTTGCACGACACGACCAACGCGCGGTGCAGGTCCGAGTCCTCGTGGTGGCCGGCACAGCGCAGGTCCTCGAACGCGCCCGATTTCCCGTCGTCCCGCAGCGTGCACGCGAAGTGCGTGTTCGGATCGAAGTGCAGGCGGTCGAGCGCCCAGGCCGACACGAACGGCTTGAACACGGAGCCGGGCGGGTTGAACGTCGGCGTCTGCAGCGTGCGCTCGAACGCGTGCGAGCGCTGGCGGCCGCGCCCGGGCACGTCCGGCGCCCCGTCTCGCGTGGGTTCCGAAGCCGCCGCCAGCACCTCGCCGTCGGGCGTCATCAGCACGATCGCGCCGACCGGGTTCTGGAACCAGATGCGGTCCGTGTCGGTCGCCGGCGGCACGGGATGCGCCAGCACGTCCTGCGCGGCGATCTGCAGGCTCGCGTCGATCGTCAGCACGATCTCCAGGCCGTCGACCGTCGGCAGGATCGGCGGAGCGTCGTCGCGCGTGACGCCGAAGATCCCCGTGCTGACCTCGTCGTCGAGCCCTTTCAGCCGGTACAGACCGAACTTCCCGCGCAGCTCATCGTCGAACCAGGCCTCGAGGCCGTGGGAGCCGATCCACTCGTCGGCCCGCGCCAGGCGCGCCGAGAGATCCTCCAGCTCCCGTCGTTCCTCTTCGCTGCGGAAGATGCGGTACTGCAGCTCCGCCAGGCGGCGCTCGTCCTCGGATTGCGCCACGAGGTCGCGCAGGAACGGACGGCGCGTCGCTCCGATGATGAGGCTGGCACAGGGCACGCCTTGCGCGTCGACCAGCGGCGCCACGCGCCGCGTCGACTCACGCACGGAGAATCCGGCGTAGCGTTCGTGGTCGCGCGCCACGAGGTGCACGAGCGCGTAGCTCGGCGACCCGGGGATGCGCTCCGGTCGGCCTTGCACGTCCACGAGCACGAATCGCTCGCGCTGCAGCGCGCGGTCGAGCCGCTCTTCGGCCAGCCGCAAGGGACCGCCCGTCCCGCGCAGCTCTCCCAGCGTGCGCAGCACCGCGCCCGCGAACGCGGCCTCGAACGCGCGCGCCGCGTGACACAGCTGCTGCAGCGCGAGCTTCTCGTCGAGACCCGGCCCCGATTTTGACAGCTTGTTCCACTCGAGCGCGAGTTCCTCGGCCACGGGCGATTCGAGCCCGGCGCGCAAGGCCGCCATCTCGAACAGGAGTCCGACCGCGTACCACGGCTCCTCGGCGCGAGCGTCGACAACGTCGCGCAACTCCTCGTCCTGGAACGTCAGGACGGGATCGCTCGCACGACCGGTCGGCCGGCCGCGCTCGTCACGGAACAAGGAGCGCGCCTCGTGCAGCACGCACGGCTCGTCGAAATCCGTCCACGGCAGCGGCTCGCGTCGCCGCGCGTCGCCCGCGCGCCACAGATCGGCCAGCCCATCGAGGAGCCGCTGCGCGCGCTCCGCCTCGGTTTCGCCCAGATCGGCGTTGGCCAGGATGCGCGGCAACGCGACCTCCTCGAGCTCGTGATCCCAGACCTCGCGCCGCGTCTCGACCCACTGCTCGAGCCGGGCCGCGTCCCAGCGCAGCGGCCGCGCGATGAAGGTCAAGTCGAACGTGTCGCGCAGCGCCTCCGTCGGCAGGCGGCCGGGCGAGAACCCGCAGGCGGTGCGGAAGAGCTCGGTCGCCGCGGCGTCCTCCTGGTCCGAACGGCGCGTGTCCAGGAGTTGCAGCAGCTTCTCGAGCGGGTCCACGCCGGCTCCGCTCGCAGGCTCGCTACCTGGGTGGGCCCCTTGAACGGGCCCACCCATCCCGTCGGCTCCGCTCGCAAGCTCGCTACGCGCCCGCACCTGAAGCATCTGACCCTCGGCCAGCAGTGTGGCCAGCACGCGCAGGTCGGACAGCGACTCGTCGGCCCGACGCCGCACTTCGGTCAGGAGCGCCGCACGGGATTCCTCCCGGTGCGCGGCCAGCAGGTCGACCCACGGCAGCGTGCTGCCGCCGTCCTCGATGCGTCGGTTCAGTTTGCCGAGCTCGGAGCGCGTGATGCCCAGGACCTTCTGCACGTAGAAGCGCAGGTCCGTCGCGCGCCCCGCTCGGCCCTCGACCCCGGGCTCGGCGGTCGCGGGCGCGAGCGGCTCGATCGCGCTGTCCGCGGGCAGCTCGCCGCGCGCGAACGCGTCGATCGCGGCCGGCGTGAGGCCCGCGAGCAGCACGCACGTGTCGGCCAGCTGCGGCGCCGTCTCCGCCAGGCCCACCGGCTTGCCGAGGATCACGCTGCGCGCGTGCGCCGCCTGACCGAGCGGATGGCCGCGGCGGAAATCGCGGTAGACGAACTCCAGGTTGGCGACGTCCTCGTCGCCCACGAGCAGGCGCTGGTTGCGATCGCGGATCTCGCCGCGGTGGTAGGGTACGAAGGCCGAGTCGATCAGGAAGCTCTGCGCCTGCGCGCGCCAGACCGCGCCCTCGACGACCTGGATCTGGAACAAGCGTGCCGCCAGGACGCCCAGCCCGGCGACCACCACGACGCCCAGCGGGCGCAGTCGACGTTGCGCTACCACGAGCGGCTCCGCAGCGGCGTGAGGCCGGGCAGGCGTGCGAGGACTGGACCGACCACGAGAGCCAGCAGGGCCGATGCGATCGCGACCTGCAGCGCCGCGCTCGCTGCGCCCAGGACATCGACGTCGCCGCGCTCGGCGCGCACGTCGTGCGCCAGCGACAGCCAGGCCTGGAACGCGCCGGCCGCGAGCGCGGCCGCGGCGGTGCGGCCGAGCGGGCCCGAGAGCTCGAGTGCGTCGCGCAGCGACAATGCCAGGAACAGCGCGCCGAACGCGCCCGCGAGCAGCACGAGGGGCGCTTCGCCACCGGTCGCGGCGTGAGCCAGCGCCGTGAGCACGGCCAGCGGCACCAGGTCCGCCATCTCGCAGCGCGCCAGGACCACGATCGCCAGCACGAGCGCCGCGTCGGGCACCCACGTGCCGGCCGAGTGCCGCGACCACAGGCCTTGCAGCGCCGCGAGCCACACGGCCCACGTCAGGAACAGGAGCCAGCCCACGACGCGCTGCGCCGGACGGTGCGCCGGTCTCACGGCCGATCCTCGTCCGGCTCGCGCGCGAGCATCGTCGGTGCGAGGCGCACGGAGACGCGCAGCAGGTCGGCCGGATCCTGCGTCGGCACGAGGCGCAGGACATGGTGACCCTTGCCCTCGGGCAGGACACAGGTGCCGATCCACAGCCCGGCCGGCACGCCGCGGTCGCCCGACGACGTCGCGATGCGCGCGGCTCCGGACGGCCGCGGCGGCGCGCCGTCGGGCTGTGCGCGCGCTTCCCAGCCGAGCTCGATCGCGCCGTCGGAGTCGACGCCCAGCGACTGGACGCGACCCATGTGCAGCGGGACGTCGCAGCCCTCGATCGAGGCGACGCCGGAGAACTCGAGCGCCTGGTCGCCGAGCAGCGCCGCGATCGCCTCGCCGCCCTCGACGCGCACGACGCGGCCCAGGAAGCGTGCGCCGGCCGAGAGCGCGGCCCCGGGCTCGACGCGCGCACCGTCCGGCAGGGACAGGCGCCGCATGCGCCGGCCGGGCGTCGAATCGCCCGCCAGCACCACGCGCGCCGTGCACCAGCGGGCTTCGTCGAACGCGTCGTCGGCCAGGAGCAGTCCGGCGGTCGCCAGCTCGGGACCGCCCGTGATCACGACATGCGAGAGCCCGTACTCGTAGTCGAAGCCGGTCTCCACGACCGGCATGGGACGACCCAGCTTCGAGAGCTCGCGCAGCAAGCCCAGCCCGAAGCCGTCGGCGTGCGCGCGGCGCGTGGCGCGGTCGCCCGGACCGGTCTCGCGCACGCGCACGGTGCCGGAGAGCACCGCGCGCTCTTCGTGCTGCGCGCCGAGCAGCAGGATCCCCTCCGTCCGCGAGCGCCCGCCGACGATCCCGCCCACGACGATCGACACCGGCTGCGCGCCGTCGACCAGGACTTCCGCGCCGACGCGCAGGCTCATGTCGGTGACGAGCTGGACGACGCCTTCGCCGGGGCGCGTCGCGTCGACGTCGCGCACGCGGCCGACGTAGGTGTCGTGGCACACGACCGGCATGTCGGGCGTGACGCCGGCGCCGACGGGAAAGCGCACGCGCAGGAGGTCCTTGTCCTTCAGGCGCTCGAGCACTTCGGCCACCAGGAACCCGCGGCCTTCGCGCAGCGCGGGATCGGTCGGCAGCGCGGCCTCGATCTGCGTCGCCAGCAGCGCGCGCGAGGCCTCGCGCTCGACCGGCAGCGCCTCCTCGGCGGCCGACAGCGCTGCGCGCACGGAGCGCACCTGCATCCAGCCCAGCGGACGCGCGAGCTCGGCCAGCCAGCGCGCCGGCGCGAACAGGATCCCGGCCGCCCGCTCGGCCGGCGGGAACGGACGGAGCGCGAGCGCCGCCAAGATCAGCACGCAGACGAGGACGATCGTCCTCGATCGGAACCACGACAGCACCCAGCCCCCATTCCGCCCTGCGCGCGGCTGGGCGACCCGCGGTCTTGTCTACAACACGCAGAGGGACGGAAACAGGCACTACCGCGCGTCGCGCGGTCACGCGCGGCGCCACCAGCACGGATCGGGCCGTGACGGCGCGGCGCGCCGCGCCGAGGAGAGCTGGTTAGTCGTCCTCGTCGGACGACAGCACGGGCGCGAAGACCTCGAGGTTCTCGAGGAACACGGCCGTCCCGCGCGCGACCGCGGTCAGCGGATCGTCGGCCACGCGTGCCGGGATCCCGAGCGTCTCCGAGATCGCGTCCGCGAGCCCGTAGAGCAGCGAGCCGCCGCCGCACAGCGTGATGCCGGAATCGACCAGGTCGGCCGACAGTTCGGGCGGCGCCTCCTCGAGCACGCCGCGCACGGCCTCGCAGATCAGCCGCACGGGCGCCTGCAGCGACTCGCGGATCTCGATCGACGTCACGGTGGCCTTGCGCGGCAGGCCGCTGACCGTGTCGCGGCCCTTGACCTCCATCGAGAGCTCCTGCTTCATCGGCCAGGCCGACCCGATGGTCAGCTTGATCCGCTCGGCGGTCTGCTCGCCGATCAAGAGGTTGTGCTGGCGCCGCAGGTGCGCCGTGATCGCCTCGTCCATCTCGTCGCCGGCGATGCGCAGGGACGTGGCCACGACCATCTCGGCCAGGGCCAGCACGGCGATGTCCGTCGTGCCGCCGCCCACGTCGACGATCAGCGAGCCGTATGGTTCCCGCACGGGCAGGTCCAGGCCCAGGCCGGCCGCCATGGGCTCGTCGATCAGGTAGACGCGCCGCGCTCCGGCGCGCTCGGCCGAGTTGATCACCGCGCGCCGCTCGACGGCGGTGATGCCGACGGGCACCGCAATCACGATGCGCGGCTTCACCCAGGCGCGCCCGCCGTGCACCTTCGTGATGAAGTAGCGCAGCATCTTCTCGGTGACGTCGAAGTCGGCGATGACGCCGTTGCGCAGCGGACGGATCGCCTGGATGTTCCCGGGCGTCTTGCCCAGCATGGCCTTGGCTTCCACGCCGACGGCCATGCCGTTGTTCATGACCTCGCCGGTCGCCTTGTCGACCGCCACGACGCTGGGCTCGTTCAGGACGATGCCTCGGCCGCGCACGCTCACGAGCGTGTTGGCGGTGCCGAGGTCGATGCCCATGTCGGTTGAGAATCGACCGAGCGCCCATTGCATGGGCCGGAGGTAGCTCTTCATCGCGAGGGGGCGGCGCGCCGGCGGAGCGGAGCGACCTGAGGCGACAGGCGCGCGCGCCGTGTCGTCGGTCGGAGTCTTGCAGGTGGTGAACCCCTGATCAAGGTGACGAATTCCGTCCGAGCGGCATCTTCGGCCGGGCGGATAGGAAGGCGCATCTCGAGCGTGATGGACCGACACGGTCCGGGAGGCGCTGCTTCTCGAGCCCGGAAATGCGCGACGCGAGCCGCCGGTCAGGCGCCTCGCGTCGGCTGCGCGTCCGGTGGTCGGACGGGCGGGAAGATCCGGACTGGCGCGCCACGACGGCGCGCGAGCACTCCCTGCGGGCGTGCTGGGTCGGGTCGCTCGTTACGGCTTGAAGAAGAGCCCCGAGCCGTAGTGCTTCCCGAGCATGTAGTCGGTCAGCACGATCGCCGCGATCAGGAGCAGGAACGTGACGATGCCCATGGCATCGCCCAGCCCCATCCCCTGCTTGACGACGACGACTTCCTCGCCCCCCTCCGCCATGCGCGAGGTGGCGCGCGTCTGGCGTCCCCCGGGCGTGGTGGTGGTGGTGACGGTGCGTTCCACGCGGCGTGCGGCCATGTTCAGGTTCCTGTTCGGGGGGGGCTGTAGGGGTCAGAGCCGTCGGGGGATTACAGCCGGGTCGTGGCGCCGTCGCCCTGGCGGATCGTCTGCCCCGTCACGGTGCGCGTGATCAGGCCCGAGGACATGTCCCCGTGCACGAACTCGACGCGGACCTGACCCTTGTACGTGCCGCCGTCGAAGATCTCGAAGACGAAGCCGCGCCTGACGCCCTGCGTCGAGCCTTTGTTGATGCCGACCAGGCCCGGCGCGACCGAGGTGTCGATGCCCAGGACGTTGCCGTCGATGTCGGGCACCGGTTGGAAGTCGGAGATCTTGACGCCCGTGTTCGCGACCAGGGTGTCCATCTGCGTCTGGAGGTTCTGACGCTCGGTCAGGAGCGTGGTCTTCTCCTTCTCGAGGCTCGCGACCTGGTCCGTCATCGCGCGCAACTGGCTCTCGGCCTCGGCCTGGGCGGCTTCGGCGGCCGTCTGGGCGATCTCGGCGGTGCGCTTGGCCTCGTCCGACGCCTTCATCGCGGCGAGCGACTTCTTCGTGTCGTCGAAGGCCTTCTCACGCTGCGCGCTGATCTCGCCCAGGGTCGTCTCGATGTTCGTGACCGCCGCCTGGAGGTTGCTGTTCGTCTTCTCCAGCTCGTTCTTCTCCGTCTGCAGGCGGTCCTGCGCGCGCTTGGCCTCGTCGCGCTGGTCGATCGCGGAGGCGCGCTCGCGTGTGACGAGCTGGTTGTCGGCCCGGACCTTGGAGAGCTCGGCTTCGAGCTGCATCTTCTCCTTGCCGGCGGCCGCCTGCGCGGCTTCGAGCTTGGTCTTGTAATCGCCGCTGAGCGAGACCGCGTTCGCGGCCCAGCCCACGAAGGCCGCGGCCAGGACGAGGTTCAGCACGACGAAGATCTTTCCGATGGAGCTCATGCTTCGACGACCGGTTGTGGGGGGTGCGGGTTTCGACGCAGCTCGTCGCGACGCCGGGGGGTGACGCGTGCCGAGCCTGCGCGGGCGGTGAGGGGGTCGTTCCAACCCCTTGGCCTGCAAGGAGCTACATCAGCCCTTTGCACGCCGGACACAGATCGAGGGTGGGGAGTCTAGCGGCGCCCGGGAGAGGGGTCAAGCGCCCCTTGCCCGCCGACGACGCCACCCGCGACAGCCGCCCTCGGCAACGCCGCTCTACCGAGCGTCGCTGCCCCGGTAACCGTCGCGTCGGCGACGAAGCAGCCACAGCACGAGCGGCGTGGCGACCCACAGCCCGCGCCAGGCGGGCTCGAAGCGCGCGTAGATCGTCGGACCCGGGTCCCCCACCGGCACGGGCACGCGGGCGAGCAGCGTCCCGGCCACGTTCCGGTCGCGCTTGTCGGCTCCGTGCAGCCTCGCAACTTCGCGGCCGTCAGGCCCGATCACGACCGAGATGCCCGAGTTCGTCGCGCGCACCATGGACCGCCCCGTCGCGGCCGCGACGCAGTGCGAGAAGGCGATCATCTGGTCGAACTCCCAGGTCTCGAGGTACCAGGCCTCGTTGCTGGCGATCAGGTGGAAGTCGAGCGGGCCGCGGCGTGTCGGCTCCGTGTACGGGCCGTCGAAGACGTTGTCGAAGCAGACGGTCAGCCCGACGCGCACCGACCGTCCGTCGCGCAGCGGCAGCTCGACGACGCCCGTGCTGTCCTCGGCGACCAGGTCGGGCACGTAGCCGGCCAGCGCGAAGGCCGTGTCGCGGATCCAGGGGATGCGTTCGAGGCCCGCGACCGACTCCCCGCCCGGGACCAGGTGGACCTTCCCGCCGCGGCCCAGGCGTTGGCCCTTCTCGCCGAACGCGACGATCGCGTTCGCCCGGCGCAGCTGGCCGTCGCGCTCGACGTACTCCTCGGCGCCGGTCAGGAACACGGCGCCGGGCGGGATCACGCGCGGGCCGCCGTGGGCGCCGAAAAGAGCCTCGCCGATCGCCTCGCGCTCGATCTGGCGCATGCGATCGATGTCGGCGCGCGTGAGCTGCATCTGGCCCCAGGGCGCGGCGCGCGCGCCGCGGTCGAACGCCTCTTCCAGGCCGGGCTCGGCCAGCGGCCAGGGGAAGACGGTCTCGCCCCAGCACACGAGATCGGGCGGCCCGCCCTCGCGCTCGGCCTTGGCCAGACCCTGTCGCGTCATCGCGACCGTTTCCTGGAACAGCACGTTGGCGGAGGGCGGCTTCTGCTTGCGCCGCGCCTCGAACGCCGGCTGCATGACCAGGACGCGCGGCCCGTCGACCGTCGCGGGCGGAGCGGAGATCAGGCCGGCCAGCATGCAGGCGACAAGGCACGCCGCTGCGACGGCGAACGGTGCGCGCGGCACGGATCGCCGCTCGAGGCGCGCGCGCACCGCATCGGCCAGGGCGCCCGCGGTGGCAGCCAGCGTGAAGCCCACGCCGCCCGTGCCGACAACGCGCATCGCGTCGAGCAGGAGACCGTGCGCGTGCGCGTGATGGCCCAGGCGCATCCACGTGAACGCCAGCGGCGGCTCGACGATGCCGTTCAGCGTCTCGAGGCCGATCCAGGCGGCCGGCACGGCGACAGCGAGCGGCCAGCGCGCCACCTGGATCCGCAAGACGATCCCGGCGACAGCCATGTAGAACGCGGGCACGATCGCGACGCCCAGCAGCGTCAACCACAGGACGTTCACGCTCCAAAACGTCTGCGCCGAGAGCCCGATGCCCGCCGCGAGCCACTCGACCAGGAACGCGCGCGGGCCGGGCCGCGAGCACCACACCCCCCAGGGCACGAGCGCCGCGATCGCCAGCGCGAGCGAGCCGTCGGGTGTGAGGATGCCGGGCGACGCCAGGAACAGGAGCAGCCACGTCGCGCCGGCTGCCGCGAACCGCCGCAGGGGCGTCAACGGCTCACGAGCGGCCGGCGGGTTCGGGGTGGCGGCGATGCGGGGGTCCTCGGCGGCGCCGGAGGAGACTGGATCTGCGGGCGGGGGTCAACGCGCGACCCGCGAACCGCCCCCGCCTCTTGCCAGCGCGACGCGCGCCGGTCATGGTTCGCGGTTCGACCCCGCCGGCGATGCCCCAGTACCAACTCGACCACCTGACCGCCCTCGAGCACGAGGCGGTCCACATCCTGCGCGAGATGGCGGCCGAGCGCGAACGGCCCTGCCTCCTGTTCTCGGGCGGCAAGGACTCGATCGTGCTCCTGCGGCTGGCCGAGAAGGCCTTCCGTCCGGCGCGCTTCCCCTTCCCGGTCATGCACGTCGACACGGGGCACAACTTCCCCGAGGTGATCGCGTACCGCGACCGGCGCGTGAAGGAGCTGGGCGAGCGGCTGGTCGTCGCCAGCGTCGAGGAGGCGATCCGCAAGGGCCGCGTCGTCGATCCGACCGGTCCGCGCGCCTCGCGCAACCGGCTGCAGACGACGGCGCTGCTCGACGCGATCGAGGAGCACCGCTTCGACGCCTGTGTCGGCGGCGCGCGCCGCGACGAGGAGCGCGCGCGCGCCAAGGAGCGCATTTTCTCGCACCGCGACGAGTTCGGGCAGTGGGACCCGAAGAACCAGCGGCCCGAGCTGTGGAGCCTCTACAACACGCGTTTGAAGCCGGGCGAGCACTTCCGCGTGTTCCCGATCTCGAACTGGACCGAGCTCGACGTGTGGGAGTACATCCGCCGCGAGAAGCTCGAGCTGCCTTCGATCTACTACGCGCACAAACGCTCGGTGTTCGCGCGCGACGGGATGCTGTACTCCGCGTCGGAGGTGATCGAGCGCCTGCCGACCGAAAAGCCCTTCGACGAGGTCGTGCGCTTCCGGACCGTCGGCGACATGACGTGCACCGGCGCCGTGCGCTCGACCGCGACGACGATCGAGGACGTGATCCGCGAGGTCGCGGCCTCGCGCGTGACCGAGCGCGGCGCGACGCGCGCCGACGACCGCTTCACGGAGGCCGCCATGGAGGATCGCAAGAAGGAGGGCTACTTCTGATGTCCTCCGTCATCCCCGGCGCGGGCACGGCGATGGAGGAAGGCGCGGAGCTCCTGCGCTTCTCGACCTGCGGCAGCGTCGACGACGGCAAGAGCACGCTGATCGGGCGCCTCCTGTACGACACGAAGTCGATCTTCGAGGACCAGCTGGCGCACGTCGAGGACGTCTCGCGCCGCCGCGGGGACGAGTACACGAACTTGGCGCTGCTGACCGACGGCCTGCGTGCCGAGCGCGAGCAGGGCATCACGATCGACGTGGCCTACCGCTACTTCGCGACGCCGCGGCGCAAGTTCATCATCGCGGACACGCCCGGGCACATCCAGTACACGCGCAACATGGTGACGGGCGCGTCGACCGCCAATCTGGCGATCGTGCTGGTCGACGCTCGGCACGGCGTGGTCGAGCAGACGCGGCGGCACTCGCTGATCACGTCGCTCCTGCGCATCCCGCACATCGTGTTCGCGATCAACAAGATGGACCTCGTCGACTGGGACGAGAACGTCTTCCGCACGATCGAGTCCGAGCTGCGCGGCTTCGCCGCACGCATGGACGTGCAGGACGTGGCGTTCATCCCGATGAGCGCGCTGAAGGGCGACAACGTCGTCGACCGCAGCGAGAGAGCGCCCTGGTACAAGGGCCCGCCGCTCCTGCACCACCTCGAGAACGTGCACATCGCGTCGGACAGGAACCTGATCGACGTGCGCTTCCCCGTGCAGTGGGTCGTGCGCCCGCAGAGCGCCGGCCACCACGACTACCGCGGCTACGCCGGCCAGATCGCCGGCGGCGTGATGAAGGTCGGCGACGAGGTCACCGTGCTGCCGAGCGGCGTCAACACGCGCATCAAGCGCATCGAGACGTTCGACGGCCCGCTGGAGGAAGCGTTCGCGCCGATGTCGGTGACGGTGCACCTCGAGGACAAGGTCGACGCCTCGCGCGGCGACATGTTCTGCCGCCCGGCGAACCAGCCGGTCGTCGGCCAGGACCTCGACGCGATGGTGTGCTGGATGGCGGACGCACCGCTCGCGGCGAAGAACCGCTATGCGCTCAAGCACACGACGCGCAACGTGCGTGCCTCCGTGACCGACGTGGTGTACCGGCTCGACGTGAACACCGGCCACCGCGAGCAGGGCGTCGCCGGCCTGGGCCGCAACGACCTGGGCCGCATCACGCTGCGCACGACCGGGCCGATCTTCTACGACGAATACCGGCGCAACCGCGCGACGGGCTCGTTCCTGTTGATCGACGAGACGACGAACAGCACGGTCGGCGCGGGGATGCTGCTCAGCGCGCCGCGCGCGCGAGACGACGCATGAACCCGAGCATCGAGCTGGTCCAGGGCCTGTACGCCGCCTTCGCCGCGGGCGACGTGCCCGCATTCCTGGCGCGACTCGACCCGCGCGTCGTCTGGAACGAGGCCGAGGGATTCCCCTACGCCGACCGGAACCCCTACGTGGGCCCCGAGGCGATCACGAGCGGCGTTTTCCAGCGGCTCATGGCCGACTTCGACGGGTTCCGCGTCGTGGTCGGCGAGATCGTGGGCGGCGGCGACGTCGTGACCATGTTCGGCCGCTACCAGGCACGTAGCCGGAAGACGGGCCGCGAGCTCGACGTGCAGTGCGCGCACACGTGGTGGATCCGGGGCGGCAAGGTCGTGCGCTTCCAGCAGATGGTCGACACGGCCGGCGTGGCGCGGACAGTCGCCTGAGGCGCGAGGCGCGCACGCGATCCGAGCGCACTCACTGCAGGGCGTACAACGTCCCGTCCGTGCTGCCGACGTACACGACACCCTCATCGACGACGGGCGATGACATGATCGCGCCGATCGAGATGTACCGGTAGAAGTCGACGTACATGTCCTGGAAGTCGCCGAATACCGGGGTGAAGGACTCCCGGTTCAGGCTGCCGTCCGCGTTCAGGACATTCAGCGGATCCTGCTTCGACGCTTCGGTCTGGAACTGCCAGGCGAGCGTTCCGGTCTTCGTGTCGACGGCATGGAGTCGGCCGCTGTGCGTGCCGAAGAACGCGAGATCACCGGCCAGCGCGGCGGAGGAGAAGATGTAGGACTTCGCGTCGAAGTTCCAGCGCAGGCGGCCGGTCTTCGCATCGAGCGCCATGAAGCGCGAGCTGTCCGACGTACCGACGTAGATCACGCCGTCGCGCACCGCGGGCGTGCCGTTGACCCAGGACTTGCTCGTCGGGTAGTCCCACTTCTTGCGACCCGTCGCGGCGTCGAGCGCATAGACGTGCGCATCGCGGCACCCGACGTACACCGTGCCATCGACCACCGCGGGCGAGGATTGGAACCCGACCTGGTTGTGGTAGACGGGATCCACGCCGGCCTGGAAGGCCCATTTCTGGACGCCGCTCTCGGCGTCGAGCGCATAGAAGACTCCATCCCAGCCGCCGATGTAGACGGTGCCGCCCACGACCGCGGGTGAAGCATGCACGACGTCCCCGGTCGTGAACTTCCATTGGAGGATCCCGCTCGCTGCATCGACGGCGTAGACACCGCCGTCGCCGGACCCGAAGTACACCTTGCCATTCGCGACCGCCGGGGATGACGTGAAGACGTCCCAGGCATCCGGAATGGTCTGCGCGGCGCACGGATAGCCGTGAAGGCCCTTGGCCTCGAACTTCTTCTCGGGCCCCGCCGCGAACACCCACTTCGGCCGGCCTGTGGCGATGTCGAGCGCGGCGAGTGAACCCGCACTCGAGACGAAGTAGAGAGTGCCTTCCGCGATGGCGGGCGACGAAGCGATCGGCATGCTCGATTTGAACCGCCATCGCTCCTGGCCGGTTTGCTGGTCGATGGCGAAGAGGTGCCCGCTGAAGCTCGCGCAGTAGACGACCCCGTCCAGGATCGCGGGCGAGGCCACGATCGGGCCGCCGGTCTCGAACGACCACTGGATGCCGCCGAACTGGGATGGGGCGGCGCTCTGGAAGACACCGGTGCGGGCCACGTTGCCGTGGAACGTGCTCTGGGCCAACACCGGCGATGCGAGGCTGACGAGCAGCAGGGGCGCGGCCATGTGTTTCATGCCGATACCGTAGTGGCCCTCGCGTCGTCCCGCCGCAGCGGACACCACGATTCGTCGCGCCGGCGCGGCGTTTTGCCGCAAGTTTTCTGGTCGTGTTCCTGGCGCCACCACCGCGCGACGGGCTCGTGCTTGCGGATCGACGAGACGACGAACAGCACGGTCGACGCAGGAATGCTGCTCGGCGCGCCGCGGACCGAGACCGTACAGAGGTCGATCAAACGGTCTCTCGATCGACCACCGTCGCCAGGACGACGGCGAGGACGTAGGTTGTTCGCACCCAGGAGGTTCCCGTGAAACCGATCGCCGCCGCTCTCGTCCTCGTCCTCGCCGCTCCCCTCGCCTTCGCCCTCGTGCGCGAGGATCCCAAGCCCGCTGCCAAGGACGCGAAGCGCGTCCCGACCTACGACGTGGCCGCCGTGGGCGCCGACCAGATCGCGGCGGCGCTGAAGCGCGCGAAGCGCGACGACACGCGCGTCCTCGTGCAGTGGGGCGCCAACTGGTGCGGCTGGTGCAACCTGCTCGCGGACACGATGAAGCAGGACAAGGACGTCGCGCGCGAGCTCTCGTACGAGTTCGAGGTCGTCAAGATCGACATCGGGAAGTGGGACAAGCACCTCGACCTGGCCAAGCAGTACGGCGCCTCGATCGATGAGGGCGTTCCCTACCTGACGATCCTCGACGCCGACGGCAAGGTGCTCGGGAACCACGAGACGGGATCCCTCGAGGACCCGGATCCCAAGGTGCAGCGCCACGACCCGGCGAAGATCATGGCCCTGCTGAAGAAGCACGAGACGCCGCGCGTCGAGGCCGTGAAGCTGCGCGACGCGGCGCTCGCGCGCGCCAAGGCCGCGGGCAAGCGCGTGTTCCTCCACTTCGGCGCGCCGTGGTGCGTCTGGTGCCACCGGCTCGAGGACTGGATGGCGCGGCCCGAGATCGCGGCGGTGCTCGAGAAGGAGTTCGTCGACCTGAAGATCGACACCGAGCGGCGCGTCGGCGGCGAGGAGATGCTCGTGGCGACGCGCGGCACCGAGAAGGGCGGCATCCCCTGGCTCGCGTTCCTCGACGCCAACGGAAAGGTGCTCGTCACGAGCGACGGCCCGGCCGGGAACACGGGTTTCCCGGCGGCGCCGGAGGAGATCGCGCACTTCCGCGCGATGCTCGAGAAGGTCGCCACGAAGATCACGAAGGAGGAGATCGACGCGCTGACGACCTCGCTCGTGCCGCCGAAGAAGGAAGGGTGACGGGGCGGCGTGACCCGCGCACGACCACGGGAGCGAAACGGAGGTTCACCCTTCGCGTGCGAGACGCTCGCGGACCTCGGACCAGCTGCGTGTGCGGTCCGGTTCGTGGGAATACAGAGCGAGACGCCGTTCCAGCTCGGCACGCTGGGCTTCGGTGAGGGCGGGCAGGTCACCGGATTCCTCGATGGATTCCCATAGAGCGCCGATGAGCTCGATCCGCTCGGCAACGCTCAACCGCTGCATTTCCTCCCGCGAGATCTTCATGGGTCCATTCTGCCTCGCGCGAGCCAGACTGTCCGCAAACGGCGCGTGAGGAGGGAGACAGAGCCTCGTGGGAGGCTGTTTCCCCGATTGCGGGGACGGACTCCTACTCCGGGCTGCCTGTGAGCACCCAGGCAGCCCAGTCGCGGGTCCTGTACTTCGGCTTGCCGTTCTCGTCCTTGGCGCCGCGGATCTTCATCTTCGCGGCCCACAACGCCGCGCTCTTCGACTTCTTCTCGACCCACAAACGCCGGTAGAAGTCGAGCATCAGCTCCTTCGTCGCCTCGTCCGGCACCTTCCACAGCGACGTGATCACGCTGCGCGCGCCGGCCATGTGCAGCGCCTTCTGCAGGGACGCGACGCCTTGCCCCGCGCGCCGCACGCCGACGTTCGTGTCGCAGGCCGAGAGCACCGCGAGTTCGCAGTGCGAGAGGTCGAGCGACGCGATCTCCTCGGCCGTGATCAACCCGCGCACGCGCCCGAGCTGGTCCGTGGGCCGGTTCGCGCCGGCCAGCGCCAGACCGCACAGCACCATCGGCGAGGACCCGCGCACCTGCTGCTCCGTGCTCATCGACAGGCCGGTGCCGAACTTCTCGTCGAGCACGCGCGGGTCGCCTGTCGAGGCCACGGATTCCGCCGCGAACCAGCCGTGCGTCGCCAGGTGCAGCCAGCGCGCGCGCGGCGCCAGCTCGGTCAACGCGTCGCGCGAGGCCTGGCGCTTCTCGAGCACCACGGCGCGGCCGACGTTCTCGAACGTCTGCTCGTAGAGGGCGCCGAGCCCGCGCGCTTCCGCGAGCGTCTCCGTCAGCGGCTCGAACCCGCGCTCCCACGGGCCGGCGCGCAGCGCGGCCGCGATGCCCGTCTTGGCTGCGCCGCTCGGAGCGGAAGCCAGCGCGGTTTTGCCGGCGCTCTCGTCCGACGATCCGGTCGTCGCGGTGGGATCCTCGAACCCCGCCGGTTCCGCGTTGAAGTTCGCCCCGCCCAGCGCGACGAGGAGCTCCGATCCAACGCGCGGATCCTGCGGCCACAGGAGCTCACGCAGCGAGAGGTGGTGCTCGAGCGCGATGCGTTCGCCGAGCAGGCCGTCGGATTCCGGCAGGGCTTCGAGCGGAACCGCGTGCAATGCGTCGTCGAGCGCCACGATCACGCGCCTGGCATCCCCCAGCGCCCGATCCAGGGGATCCCACACCAGGACGCGCAACGCCTGCCCCGCGTCCGTCCCATTCGCGTCGGCCTCGACCTCGTCCGGCGCGAGACCGCGTTGTACGCGCGCGAAGATCACCTCGCGCCAGCGCTCGACGGCCGCCTCGATCGCATCGCTGCGGCCCAAATCGACGAGGGACAGCTTCGCGCCCGGCCGCGCGACGAAGGCCAGCAAGTGGTCGGCCAACGCGGGCCAGCTCCCGTCCGCGCGCCGGGGCTCCTGGCACCTCGCGCGCCAGTACGCGACGAGCGCCTGGTCCGGCGCTAGCACGGCTGACAGCCGCTCGACCGTCGGCTCGAGCATCGTCGCGCGCGCCTTGGGGTCCGCGGCGAGGATCGTCTGGCGGCGTGCGCGCGTGACGTCGAGCGCCCGCCGCGCGGCCGTGATCTCCTCGCTCGCCGTGCCCTTCTGCGCCAACTGCACGAGCGCGGCGCTCTGCGTCTTCTCCTGCACGCGCAACTCGCGCAGCTCGGGATCGTCGCGCAGCGCGGGTGACAGGACCGCGGAGAAGAGACCGGCCGACCGTGCCGATTCGACCAGCGAAAAGGCCTCGCGCGTGAGCTCCGGGCTGGGCTCGAAGCGTCCCGCGCCGAGCGACAGGGACAAGACCGTCGAGAACTCGCCCGGGACGCTCGCCACCTGTTCCTCGATCTCGCGCGGAGCCAGCGCGCCGCGCGCGGCACTGACCGCGTCGCGACGCGCGCGCGCGACGTCTGCTGCGAGGCTCAGGGCCGCCTCGCGCTCGCCCAAAGCCGCCAGAGTCCAGCACAGCGCCAGCCGAGCCCGCTGCAGGTTGACGTGGCCCTCCGGGAGCGTGCGCAGGTAGACCTCGAGCACGGACTCCTCGAGCGCCCGCGCCTCCTCGTACTCGCCGAGCTTGCGCAGCACGGTGCCCAGGTTCATGCGCGCCGCCTGCAGGTGCGGGTGATCCGCGGGCAGCGTGCGCGCATCGACCTCCACGGCCTGCTCGAGCAGCTCGCGCGCGCCTGCGACGTCCCCCAGCTCCATGAGCGTCAGCGCCAAGTTGGAGCGCGCCAGCTGCACCTCGGGGTTGTCCGCCGGCACCGTGCGCGCGTAGACCTCGAGCACCTTCTCCTGCAGCGCGCGCGCGCCCTCGAGGTCGCCCATCTGCGTGAGCGCCGACGCCAGATTGTGGCGCGCCTGCTGGAGCTGGCTGTGATCCGCGGGCAGCGTGCGCGCGTTCATCTCGAGCACCTTCTCGAACAGCTCGCGCGCCCGCGCGACGTCTCCGAGCGCCAGGATCGTCAACGCCAGGTTCCCGCGCGCCGCCTGCAGCTCCGGGTGGTCGTCGGCCAGCGTCCGCGTGTACGTCTCCAGCAGCCTCTCCTGGATCGCCCGCGCGCTGGCGAGCTCGCCCAGCTGCAGGAGCACGACCGCCAGGTTGTTACGCGCCCGCTGCAGGTTCGGGTGCTCGTCGGTCAACGTGCGCGCGCGCACGTCGAGCACCCTCTCGAACAGCTCGCGCGCTCCGGCGATGTCGCCCAGGGCCATGCGCGAAGCCGCCAGGTTGGACCGCATGACCTGCAGGTCCGGGTGGTCCTCGGGCAGCGTGCGCGACAACACCTCGAGCGACTTCTCCTGGAGCTTCCGCGCACCGTTCAGGTCGCCCAGCCGGTGCAGCGCGTAGGCCAGGTTCTGCTGTGTCATCGACACGTTCGGGTGGTCGTCGGGCAGCGTGCGGCCGAAGACCTCGAGCACTTCTTCCAGCAGGGTGCGCGCGCCGGCCAGGTCGCCGGCGATCATGAGGCTGACCGCCAGCTCCCCGCGCGCGTCCTGGAGGTCGATGTGGTCAGGGGGCAGCGTGCGGGAGAAGACCTCGTGGACCTTCTCGTCGAGCGCGCGCGCGCCGGCCAGGTCTCCCATCGCCCGGATCGTGGACGCCAGGGAGAGCCGCGCGCGGTTCAGGTCGTGGTCGTCCTCGGGTCGCAGGCGCACGAGCACCTCGAGCCCCTGCTCGGCGAGCGAGCGAGCGCCGGGCAGATCCCCGAGCTGCAGGATCGTCTCGCCCAGGACGATCCGCGCCATCGCGAGCTCGACGTCATCGGCAGGGCACGTTCGCGTGCGCACCTCGATCACGGACTCCTGGAGTTCGCGCGCGCGGGCGAGCTCGCCCTGGGTCCGGAGCGCGAAGCCGAGCTTCTGCCGCGCGGCTTGCAGATCCGGATGGTCGCCATCCAGCACGCGCTCGCGATGCTTCACGGTCGCCTCGAAAGCGATCGTCGCAGGCTTCAGCGCACCGAGCTTGTCCGCGCGGACACCGGCATCCCACAGCGCCGCGCTCACGAGCTCGCTCAGGCCGTCCACGTCCGCGTCGACGAGCGCATCGACGAGCTCGGCCACCGCCGCGCGGGCGGCTTCGCCCGAGCCTTCCTCCACCAGCGCCGCGATCTGCGCAAGGTCCGCGCGCGCCTCGTCGGTCGCTGCGCGCGCCGCCGCGCTCTCCGGCGCGGGCGCGAGGTGCAGATCCGGCGCGCCCGAAGAATCCTTCGCTGCGGAACCCTCGAGCCGAGCGCCGCTGACGATCACGCTCAGCTTCTGCCCCTGCGCGACGACGAGCGCCAGGTACGGGGTCTTCCCGCCGCCCGAATCCTCGTCCTCGGCCAGCAGCTCGCCCGTGCCGTCCTCGACGCGCAGCCGCAGGTCGAACCCATCGGCCTTCGTCCACAGGTGCAGCGTGCCGTCGAAGTCGGTCGTGTGCTCGATCAGCGGCGCGGCCAGAGCGGGCCCGGCGCCTTGCGCCTCCAGCTTCAACGGCACGACACGCGTCGGCGTGGAAGCCTGCGAGGCGCCCAGTCCCTGCGCCTGAACGCAGAGGACGGCGAGGAGCAGTCGAGCGTGCTTCATGGAACGGCCTCGGTCCCGCCGCCCGGGAAGGGCCGCGGATCCTGGTTCGAGAGATCCCTTCCGCGACGATCCGCTCGCGTCAGGTCCCCCGAACGGGATCAGACCGTACCGGGGGGCAGCGAAAGCGTCTATCCGGCCGCGCCGATCGGCCGGAAGGGCGCCAAATGACCGGGCTGCAGCAGCTGACCGGCTTCCACGACGGCCAGACCCTGCGCCGCGGTCAGCTCGACGATGTCCGCCGAGCTCGTCCATGCGAGCGGCCGCAGCTCGTCGACGCCGTCGTCCGCCTGCGACACGCGCACCGGGATGTTCTGCTGGCGCGGGTTCTCCTTCGTCGTGGCGCCCATCCAGCGGCCCATGCGCAAGCGCTCGCGCCACTCGGCCGGGTCGGCCCCTTCCATCCTGGCCAGCGCGGGCCGCACGAACACTTCAAATCCCACGAGGCACGACACCGGGTTGCCGGGCAGGCCGAACACGGGGACGCGGCCCTTCATGCCGAACCACAAGGGCTTCCCGGGCTTGATCGCGATCTTGTGCAGCACCGGCTCGACGCCGCAGCGCTCGAACGCGGCGCCGACCAGGTCGTAGCGGCCCATGCTCACGCCGCCCGTCGTCATCACGGCGTCGCACGTCGCCAGCAGCTCGCCGATGCGCGCGACCAGCACGCTCTCGTCGTCGGGCAGGATGCCGAGGTTGACGACCTCCGCTCCGGCCAGCTCGGCGCGCGCGGCGAGGTAGAACGTGTTGCCCTCGCGGATCTGGCCCGGCCCCGGCTTCTGCGACGCGCGCACGAGCTCGTCGCCCGTCGTCACCAGGCCCAGGCGCACGCGCGGCCGCACCGGCACGGGGTCGACGCCGACCGCGGCCAGCACGGACAGGTCGATCGCCGAGAGGCGCCGGCCGCTGCGCAGGACCGTCGCTCCGCGGGTCAGGTCCTCGCCCTTGTGACAGACGTGCTGGCCCGGCTTGGGTGCGTCGTCGAGGGTGGCCCGGTCGCCCTCGCGTCGGCTCTTTTCGACCATCACGACCGCGTCGCAGTCGCGCGGCAGCTCGGCGCCGGTGTAGATCTCGACGCACCGGCCGGAAGCCACCCGACCGGGCCATCCGGCGCCGGCTTTCGACTCCCCCACGACCTGGAGGGTCCGCGGGCCTCCGCCGGGGGCGAAATCGGCCGCGCGCACCGCGAAACCGTCCATCGCCGCCTTCTCGAAGGGCGGGAGGTCGACGTCCGAGACGGCGTCTCGGGCCAGCACGCGACCCCGAGCTTGCGCCAGCGTTACGACCTGTTCCGCCGTTCCGAGCGGCACTCGCTCTAGAATGTCGGCAATAGCCTGGGTGGGTGTTCGCAACAGAAGCACTGTAGCGGGCTGGTCCGACCCCGACATCCTCTCGACATCCTCCCGACATCTTGCTCGTGGCAAGCTCGGTTCCGCATCCACTCTCCCGACACGCCTCCCCGATGACACGAGCTGCTCCGGCGCTTCTTGGCGCTCTTTTCGTCGCTGGCCTCGTGGCGGGTCTGGCGGCCTGCTCCGGCGAGACGGCCGGGCCCAACGGGCCGGCGCCGGCCGTCAAGCAGCGCGAAGCCGTCCGCGTCCGCACGTCGCCCGTCGAGCAGCGCGAGATGGTGCGCACGATCTCGACGACGACGACCGTCGAGTCCGAGCGCGAGATCCGGCTCGTGCCGCGCGCGGCCGGCGTCGTCATGCGCCTCGACGCCGAGGAGGGCGACCGCGTCAAGGCGGGCGAGGTGCTGGCCGAGCTCGACCGGCGCTCGAGCCAGGCGGCGATCACCGAGGCGCGCATCGCCTTGAGGGAGGCCGAGGACGCGGCGCGCAAGGCGCAGCTCACGTTGCCCGAGGCCGAGAACCGCGTCGCGACCGCCAAGCTCAAGTGGGAGCAGGGCCAGCGCGAGTACGAGCGCAACGAGAAGGCCGGGCTGATCTCGCAGCAGGCGCTCGACAACCTGCGCGTCGTGCGCGACACGGCGCAGAGCGAGCACGACGGCGCGAAGCTGGCCGTCGAGCGCGCCGAGGTCGACATCGCGGCGCTCGGGACGCAGAAGGCCAAGGCCGAGCTGGCCTTGCAGCGGGCCGAGCTCGAGGACTCCTACCTGGTCCTGACCGCGCCCTTCGAGGGCGTCATCGCGCAGCGGCTGCTCAAGGTCGGCGACAGCGCCGGGCCGTCGGCGCCGGCCTTCGTCCTGACCGATCCCACGGCACTGCGCGCGATCGTGCACCGCCCGCAGCGCGAGCTGGCCATGTTCTTCGCCGCGCAGCGCAGCGGCGGCGACGGCAACGGCAACGGACTCGAGATCCGCGCGGTCGCGGAAGCGCTGCCGGGCAAGACGTTTCCGGGCGAGATCCAGCTGGTCAGCCCGTCGATCGACCCGCAGTCGGGCTCGTTCCGCGTGACCGTGCGCCTGCCGCCCGCGGCCGCGGGCGAGGCCGGGCTCTTGCCGGGCATGCTCGTGCGGCTCGAGATCGTGACCGAGCGCCACCCCAACGCCTTGGCGGTGCCGAAGCGCGCGCTGCGGCGCGAGGGCGGCTCCGACTTCGTGTTCGTCGTCGACGCCGGCAAATCGCGGCGCGTCGAGGTGAAGGAAGGCTTCTCCGACGACAGCTCGACCGAGGTCGAGCCGCTGAACGGCGCCACGCTGGCGGCCGGAACGCGCGTGATCGTGATCGGCAACCGCGAGATCGAGGACGGCGCGGACGTGCTCGAGGAGGCCACCGCGGGAGCGCCGCCGGCCAATCCGGCTGCGGCCGAGCCGGCCGCGTCGGAGACGCCGGCGCAGGCAACCACGGCCAGCTCGACGAAGGGCTGACGTGCAGCACCGCGGCGTCCTGCACGCGATGCTCGCGCTCGTCACGGCGCGGCCCGTGGCGGTCACGATGATCGTCGTCGCGATGACGGTCTTCGGCTGGGTCTCGTTCTCGAAGCTGCGCGTCGACCTTCTGCCCGAGATCGGCTACCCGACGCTCACGGTGCGCACGACGTGGGCCGGCGCCGCGCCCGAGGACGTCGAGGACCGCCTCTCCGAGCGCATCCAGGAAGCGCTGTCGACGCTGCCCCGCCTCGTGCGCGCGAGCTCCGTGTCGCGCGCCGAGACGAGCGACGTCAACCTGGAGTTCGAGTGGGGCACGCCGATGACCTTCGCGGTCCAGGACGTGCGCGACCGGCTCGACGGCGTGTTCCTGCCGGACGGCGCCGACAAGCCGCTGATCCTGCGCTACGACCCGAACCTCGACCCGGTGCTGCGCATCGCGGTCACGCTGCCCGACTCGGCGCGCGCGCGCATCGCCGGCAACGAATCCGATCCCGTGCGGCAGCGCGAGCGCGAGCTGGTCCACCTGCGCTGGCTGGCCGAGAACCGCATCCAGCGCGAGATCGAGACGATCCCGGGCGTCGCGGCCGTGCAGGTGCGCGGCGGGCTCGTCGAGGAGATCCGCGTGCGCGTCGACCCATTCCGCATGGCGGCGCAGGGGCTCGACCCGCGCACGCTGGGCACGCGGCTCGCGCAGGAGAACTTGAACGCGTCGGGCGGCATGATCCGCGAGGGCTCGACCGAGTACCTCGTCCGCACGCTGAACGAGTTCACGGAGGTGGCGGAGATCGCCGACCTCGCGATCGTGCGCCGCAACGGCGCGGCGATCCGCGTGCGCGACGTCGCGACCGTCGACCGCACGCACGCCGAGCGCGAGGTCGTGACGCGCGTCGACGGGCGCGAGGCGGTCGAGCTGGCGATCTTCCGCGAGGCCGGAGCGAACATCGTGCAGGTCGCCGACCGGGTCCTGCGGCGTATCCAGGGCACGCCCGAGGAGCAGGAGCGCGCGCGCAACGCCCAGGAGCAGGGCGAAGGCGGGGGCGGCCAGGGCGGCAGCGGCCAGGGCGGCAGCGCGCAGGGCGGCGGTGGTGGCGGGTTCGGCGAGGGCCCGCCGCTCGTGCACCTGGCCTACATCCTGCGCAAAGACGCCAGCTTCGAGACCCTCTCCGACCAGTCGACGTTCATCCGCGACTCCATCGAGGACGTCAAGAGCTCGGCCTGGCTGGGCGTGCTGCTGACCGTGCTCGTGATCCGCCTGTCGCTGCGCGCGCTCGTGCCGACGCTGATCATCAGCATCTCGATCCCGATCTCGATCATCGCCACGTTCGTCCCCATGTACATGGCGGACGTGTCGCTCAACATCATGTCTCTGGGCGGCCTGGCGCTGGGCATCGGCATCGTCGTCGACGCCTCGATCGTCGTGCTCGAGGCGGTGCAACGCCGGCGCGACCTGGGCGAGCCCGCGTTCGAAGCGGCCGTCAACGGCACGGGCGAGGTCGCCGGCGCGATCGTCGGCTCGACGCTCACGAACGTGGCCGTCTTCGCGCCGATCGTGTTCGTGCACGGGGTCGCCGGCCGGATCTTCGGCGACCAGGCGCTGACCGTCGTCTCCTCGCTGGCCGTGTCGCTGGCCGTCGCGGTCTTCCTGATTCCCGTGCTGGCCTCGCGCTCGGGCCAGCCGCGCACGCATGTGGCGACGCGCCCCGGCCTGCGCCAGTCCTTCGCCGGCCTGCGCCCGTTCTCGTTCGCCAGCGCGCTGAAGACGGCCGGGCGTTTCTCCGCCTGGCTGGGCGGCTTGATCGTGAGGTTCTTCGTCGCGATCGGCGCCGGCCTCCTGTGGCTGCTCGACCTCGTGCTCAAGCCGCTGCAGATCGTGCACGATGCGGCCTGGTTGCGCGTCGAGCGCGTGTACCCGAAGCTCCTGCGCGGCTCCCTGGCGCGCCCGTGGCTGGTGCTGGTCGTGGCCGCCGTGCTGTTCGGCTTCAGCATCCAGCTCGCGCGCAGCCTGGGCTTCGACCTGCTGCCCGAGGTCCACCAGGGCGAGTTCACCTTCCTGGTCGGCCTGCAGGTGGGCTCGCGGCTCGAGACCACCGACGAGGCACTGCAGGAGATCGAGCGCGACGTGCGCGCGATCCCCGGCGTGGCCCACACCGCGCTCATCGTGGGTGTCGAGAAGGAGGCGCTCACGCGCGAGGTCGAGGGCAAGAACACGGCGCGGCTCACCGTGAAGCTCGAGCGTGGGCTGGCCAACGAAGAGGACGAGAACCGGCTCGTGGAGCTCGTGCGCCAGCGCATCGAGCGCCATCCGGCGATCCGCTCGGTCTCGCCGCCGTCGCGGCCGACACCGTTCGCCATCGACGCGCCGGTCCAGGTCGAGGTCTTGGGCTACGACCTGGAGTCGATGCGCGTGGTCGCGGAGGATGTCGCCGGACGCCTCTCGCGCGTCGAGGGGCTCGAGAACGTGCGCACGAGCATCCGGCCCGGCCACCCCGAAGCGCGGCTTTTCTTCGACCGCGACAAGCTGCTCGAGTACGAGCTCGACCTGGCGCAGGTCTCGGCGCTCGTGCGCGAGCAGGTGCTGGGCGACGTCAGCACGCGCTTCCGCGAGGGCGAGGAGCGCATCGACGTACGCGTGCTGGGCGACGAGTTCGTGCGCCGCGATCTCGACCGCGTGATGGACCTCGTGGTGAACCCGACCGCGGCGACGCCCGTGCGGCTGGCCGACGTGGCGCAGGTGCGCAACGTGCAGGGCCCGGCCGAGATCCGCCGCATCGGCAACGCGCGCGCGATCATCGTCAGCGCGACGCTGGCCGGCCTCGACCTGGGCGGCGTCAGCCAGCGCGTCGAGCGCACGCTCTCCAGCGTGCCCACGCCCGACGACGTCTTCGTCCAGATGGGCGGCCGCAAGCGCGAGATGGACGAGGCGCGGACTAGCCTCGTCTTCGCGCTGGCGCTGGCCCTGTTCCTGGTCTACGCGGTCATGGCCGCGCAGTTCGAATCGCTCGTCCAGCCCTTGATCGTGCTGCTGACGGTGCCGCTCGGCGCGATCGGCGTCGTGTACTCGCTGGGCTGGCTCGACATGCCGATTTCGGTGGTCGTCTTCATCGGCCTCATCCTCCTGGCCGGCATCGTGGTCGGCAACGCGATCGTCCTGATCGAGCGCGTGAACCAGACGCGGGCCGAGGGTCTGGGCGTGCGCGAGGCGCTCATGGAGGCCTGCAGCACGCGCCTGCGCCCGATCTACATGACGACCTCGACCACGCTGCTCGGCATGTTGCCGCTGACGGGCTGGATGGCGACGTGGCCCGGGATGGGGTCCTTGGCGGGCGGCGCGGGCGCGGAGCTGCGCGCGCCGCTGGCCGTCACGGTCATCGCGGGCCTGACGCTGTCGACGCTCCTGACGCTGCTCGTGATCCCGTGCGCGTACCAGATGATCTACGGCCGCTCGGATGCGGCGCGGAGGGCGGCGTGAGCGCGGACGACGAACGTTCTCTCGGTGAGGCGCCGCAAGGCGAGCAGCCTTCGTCCAGCCTGCACGGAGCGCGTGGCAGCGTGCACCGCACGCTGCTCGGACGCCCGGTCCTGCTGCTCGTCCTGTTCGCGTGCGTGTTCGTGATCGGCGGCATCGCGATGCGCCAGATCCCGCTGCAGATGATGCCCGACGGCTTCAGCGAGCCGGGTCTGCAGCTCTTCGTCATGAACCCGGGCGCCGGCGCGGCCGAGAACGAGGAGCAGGTCACGCAGCCGATCGAGGAGGAGCTGCGCACGCTGCCCGGGATCGAGCACATCGAGAGCTCGACGCGTCAGGACTCGGTCGTGGCCTGGGTGCAGTTCCGCGGCGACATCGACATGGATCTGGCCAAGGCCGAGGTGCGCGACCGCATCGAGCGCGCGCGGCCCAAGCTGCCCACGACCGTCCAGGAGATCGAGATCTTCTCGTGGGACATGGGCAGCATGCCGATCGCGTTCATCGCGGTCCTGCACGACGGCGATTCGCCGCGCAACGACTTCCTGCTCGACGAGGTCGTTCAGCGCCGCATGGAGTCCGTCGACGGCGTCGGCAAGGTCGAGGTCTGGGGCACGCTGGCCGATTCGCTGCGCATCCTGCTGGACGAGGACCGCGTCATCGCCGCGGGCCTCGACCTGGGCGCGCTGATCCGGCGCCTTTCGAGCGACAACTTCGCGCAGCCGCTGGGCGAGGTCGACGACGGCGGACGGCGGATCCTGCTGCGCTCCGACATGCGCTTCACGTCGCCCGAGGAGGTCGGCGAGTACCCGATCGGTGGCGGCCTGCGCATCAAGGACGTGGGCACGGTCGAGATGGTCAAGTCGGTGCGCCAGCAGCTGACGCGCATCGACGGGCGCTACGCCTACTTCGCGCAGGTCGACAAGGACGGCGCCTCGAACGCCGTGGACACCAGCCGGCGCCTGCGCGCGATGCTGAAGGAGCTCGAGCAGGCGCCCGAGCTCGAAGGCCACTTCCGCTTCGTCGTGCTGTTCGACCAGGGCGAGTTCATCGAGAACTCGCTCACCTCCCTGACGGAGACCGCGGTCATCGGCGGCCTGCTGGCGGTCGCGATCCTGTTCGTGTTCTTGTGGCGCTTCCGGCTCACTTTCCTGGTCGCGCTGTCGATCCCCTTCTCCACGCTGCTCGCGATCGCCTACTGCTACTTCTCGGGCGGATCATTCAACGTGCTCACGATGATGGGCATCACGCTGGCCATGGGGATGCTGGTGGACAACTCGATCGTCGTGATCGAGAACATCACGCGCCTGCGGCAGCTCGGGTACTCGATCACCGAGGCCTGCGTCGAGGGCGCGAGCGAGGTCGGCCTGGCCGTCCTGCTCTCGACGCTGACCGCGGTCGTCGTGTTCGCGCCGTTGATCTTCCTGGGCGAGAACCCGCAGTTCCGCCTGATCTTCGGCGAGATCGGCAAGCCGCTGTGCATCTCGCTCTTGGCCAGCCTCCTGGCCGCGCTCGTCTTCCTGCCGGTGCAGGTGCGCGGAGCCCTCGGGCCGCGACCGGTCTGGCTCGAGAACCTCGCGACGCGGCTGGCGCCGATCGGCGCGATCCCGGCGCGCGGACTGGCCTGGCTCGTGGGCGGATGGCGTTTCTCGACCACGGGCGGGCTGTCGTTCCTGTCGCGCGTTCTGGGCGGTCTCGTGCGTGTCCTCGCCCCCGTGCGCTGGTTGCTCGCAGCCGGTTTCCTGGCCCTCGGCTTCTGGCGCGTGCGCGGCGTGTTGCCGGCCTTCCAGCATTCGGCCGCCATGCAGCCGATCGACGTGGCGCCGGGCGGTGCGTTCCTGCCGATCCTCGCGGTCGCGCTGCCGATCCTGGCGGCGGTGATCGCGGCCCTCCTGTGCGTGTGGGTCCTGTCGCGCGCACGCCGGCGGCTCCCGAGCTGGAGTCCGGCCACGAGCCGCGGCGTCCCCCAGGGCTCGTCGATCATCGGCTTCGTCATCGACGCCAACCGCGCGCTGGTCGAGTGGAGCCTGCGACGCCGCCTGGCGGCCGTCGGCGTGGCCACGCTGGCGTTCTTCTCGATCATCATCCCGGCCTGCAACATGAAGGTCGCGTCCTTCGGCCAGGACCAGGACGCGTCGCGGATCAACTTCTGGGTCGAGCTCGAGGAGAACTTCACGCTCCCCGAGGCCGAGACCGAGATGGTGCGCTACGAGGACGCGGTCAACGCGCAGCGCCAGGAATGGGGCTTCGCGCGCGTCCTGACGCGCTTCAACCAGCAGGGCGGGCGCCTGAGCCTGTACTGGGACCTGCCGCCGGCGCAGTCCGAGATGGAGAAGATCCGGCGCGAGGTGCGCGACGCGCTGCCGCGCCTCGCGGGGCACAAGCTGAACTTCGTCGACGGCGAGTCGCCCGGCGGCAGCGACAAGACCGTCGTGATGTTCCGGCTCGTGGGTCCCGACTCGGAGGAGCTCACGACGATCGGCACGCGGGCCGTCGAGCTGCTTTCCGAGGTGCACGGTCTCTCGGACCTGCGCTCGCCGCTCTCGGCCGCTCCGCCGCAAGTGCGCCTGCGCTTCGACGCCGACGTCGCGCAGCAGCTGGGCGTGACCGCCGAGACCGCGCTGCAGAACGTCTCGTGGGCGCTGCGCGGCATGCAGTTGCCGCGCTTCCAGGAGCCCGGGCGCGAAGTGCCCTTCCTGATCGAGTACGACGACACCGAGACGGCCGGCCTCGGGACGCTGCGCGACCTGAACGTGTACACCGCCACCGGCGCGATCCCGCTCTCCTCGTTCGCCGACCTCGAGTTCGGTCGCGGCCAGCGCACGATCGAGCGCAGCGACGGCCAGGCCAGCTTCACGATCCAGGCCAAGGTCGATTCGCCGGCGCGGCAGACCGAGCTGTCCGAAGCCGGCCGGCGCGCGCTGTCCGCCCTCGACCTGCCGCGCGGCTACGAGCTCTCCGACGCGAGCATGGTCGACGCGCAGATCGAGGAGGAGATGCAGAGCATCTGGGGCGCGCTGGCGCTGTCCGTCGTGCTGGTGTTCCTGCTGATGGGCATCCTGTTCGAGTCCTTCGTGCTGCCGATCTCGGTGCTCTTCACGATCCCCTACGCGGTCGTCGGCTCGTACTGGACGCTGTGGCTGACCGGCACGGCGATGGATTCGGTCGGCTGGATCGGGATCATCGTCCTGGTCGGCGTCGTGGTGAACCACGGGATCGTGATGGTCGCGCGCGTCGCGCAGCTGCGCGACACGGGCCTCGAGCGGAACCTGGCCGTCGTCATGGCCTGCGGCCAGCGCGTGCGGCCGGTGCTCATGACGACGCTGACCTCGGTCATGGGGCTCATCCCGATGGCGCTGTCGGAGCCGCACGGCGAGGGCATCGACTACCGCGCGCTGGCGACGTGCGTCGCCGGCGGGCTTACGGCCAGCACCGTGTTCACGCTGTGGGTCGTGCCCCTGGCGTACACGCTGATCGACGACCTGTCGCTGGTTCTGCGCACGCAAGGCGCCTGGGCGCTGCGGCCGGGTCGTCGTGCGGCTGCCCGCGCGGCGCGCGCGGCGGTCGCCAGCTCCTGAAGCTGCGGTAGACAAGGGTGTCAGACACCTTGCACCGGGGTTTCCGTCGCGGCGCGTGGTGCAGGTGCAAGGTGTCTGACACCCATGTACACCGCGCGAGGAACGCCCGGCCCGGTTCCCCACGCGCCGGGCGGCTCCAGTATCCTCTGGCCCACACCATGGATCGGCACCACGACACGCTGGAGCTGCCCGAACCCGTGCCGGGCGCCGTGCTGGTCGACTTCGAGAACATGGTGTATGGCTTGGCGCACCGCCACGGGGCCGAGCACCTGGCCGAGGTCCTGTGCCTGCCTACGCTGTGGGCCACCTGCCGCGAGATGGTCCACCCGGCCGTGCGGCGCGCGTACGGCGACTGGCGCGTGCGCGACCTGAACCAGTTCCAGGTCGAGCTCTACAGGAGCGGCTTCGAGCTCGTGCAGGTGCTCGGCCGCCTGACCCCCGGCTCGCGCAAGAACGCGACCGACATCCGCCTGGCGGTCGACGCGGTCGAGCTCGTGCTGCGCGAGCAGCATCTGCGCCGTTTCGTCATCGTGTCCGGCGACCGCGACATGGTCGAGGTCGTGCGCTGCCTGCACAAACACGGCCGCGAGGTGGTCGCGATCGCACCGGACTGGAGCGCGAGCGCCGAGCTGACCGAGATGGTCGACCGCTTCGTGCCGTACTCCGCGATCCAGCGCCGCGCCGGGCTCTCGATACCCGCGCCGGTGACCGCGCGGCCGGGGCTGCTCGACGACCTGCGCGCTTCCCTGCGCGAGATCCTGGCCGAGGAGCGCGCCGAACCGCTGCGCGGCACGGCGCTGCGCGGCGAGCTGCAGGCGCGCCACGGGCGGCGCTTCGCGGAGGAGGAGTTCGGCGTCCCGACGTTCGGGCGCCTGTTGCAGCTCGTGCCGGACGTGGCGCGCGTCGAGCTGCAGGCGGCGGGTGACATTCTTGTGCATGCAGTGCGCGAGCTTGCGAGCGCGCCCACCAGTACTTCTGGTTCGCCTGTTTCTCCCGGTTCTCCTGTTCTTCCTTCTGGTTCTCCCGCCCGCTCCGCCGACGCGGCTCTCGGCCCGAACGGCCAGCCTGCAACGGCGCCCCTGGGCGGAAGCGGTGCACCGGCCCGCGCTGACGGCGACACCTCCACCGGCGGCATCTCCCCCCGCCCGATGCTCCCCAGCCAGGTGCAGCTGATCGCGCGCGCACGTCTGGCGAACTACCGCTTCGAGGGCGATCCGACTCGCCGGCGCGCGCTCCTGCGCGGCATCTACGAAGCCGGAGCCGCGCACAGCGACTTCAGCCTGGCCGACGTGCGCACCGCGCTGACGGGCGGCCTCGGTCACGATGCGGGCCAGCGCCCGGGCGACGTGAACAAGGCCTGGACCGTGCTCTTCCAGGGCCGCGCCTTCGTGCCGATCACCTACGACACGATCACGCCGATGCAGTTCCGACGGCACCACTTCGCGCCCGAGGTGGTCCAGGCCGACCAGGTCGTGCGCATCTACGAACGCTGCATCGTCTACAAGCTGGCCGAGAACTCGCGTAACGCGCCCACAGCGCAGGAAGTGCGCGTCCTCCTGGGGCTCCAGGAGGAGGACCTCGGCTGGTGCACGGTCCTGCTCGACGAGGTGCGGCGCCTGCTGTACGCCACGTAGCGCGCGAGCCCGTCGATCGCGTACGCTCTCGCGTTCCATGGCACTCGATCGAACGAGCGCGGAGCGCCCCCCGCCGAGCCGCCCCGGGTCCGTGGTCGGCATCGTCGCGGCCCGCTTCCACGAGGAGCTCACGGGCGCGATGGTCGATTCGGCCGAGCGCGAGCTCGTCGCTTGCGGCGTCGACCAAGACGACCTGATCGTCGTCTGGGTGCCGGGCTCGTTCGAGCTGCCCATCGTCGCGCGGCGGATGGCGGCCTCGGGCGAGGTCGATTCCGTGATCTGCTTCGGCCTGGTGCTGCGCGGCGAGACCGACCACGACCGCTGGGTCACCGAGGGCGCGGTGCACGGCCTGGTGCAGGCCAGCCTCGAGACCGACGTGCCGATCCACCTGGGCGTGCTGACCTGCGCCACGCTGGAGCAGGCGCGCGCGCGCGCGCTGCCCGTCGAGGCTGGCGGCCGCGAGGACAAGGGCCGCGCGGTGGCGCGCGCGGCGATCGAGACGCTGCTGGCGCTGGACGAAGTCGAGGAGCTCTGACGTCGTGAAGAAACGCACGCGCGCGCGCGAGCTGGCGCTCCAATTCCTCTACCAGCTGGACCTGCGCGGCGAGTCGCTTCTCCCGGAGGCGCGCGAGTTCGTCGCCAACGAGGAACGCGACGCCGAGACGACGCGCTTCGCACTGCGCCTCGTGCAGGGCGCGCACGAGCACAAGACCGAGATCGACGCGATGATCCAGTCGGTGGCGCAGAACTGGAACATCTCGCGCATGGCGGTCGTCGACCGCAACGTGCTGCGCCTGGCGACGTACGAGCTGGTGCACTGCCCCGACGTGCCGCCCAAGGTCGCGATCAACGAGGCGATCGAGCTCGGCAAGCGCTATTCGACGCAGAACTCGGGCGCGTTCATCAACGGCATCCTCGACAAGATCATGAACCGCGCGCGCACGCCGGCCGAGGCCGCCGCCAAGCCCAAGCCGGGGCCGCTGGACGAGGAACTTCCGGAGCAACCGGAGCTGCCCGAGTCGCCCGCGGCGGCCGAGGCTGAGTAAACCTTCGATGGGCCTCTTCGATCGCCTCAAGGAGCGGCTGACACGCACGCGGCAGGTGCTGTCGGACGGCATCAGCGGCCTCTTTCGCGGCGGCCGGCCGATCGACCAGGCCCTGTTCGACGAGCTCGAGGAGCTCCTGTACTCCGCCGACCTGGGCCCGGTCGCGCGCGAGGTGACGGTGGAACTCGCACGCCTGCACAAGCGCGGCGAGGTCCTGGGCGAGGACGACGTGCGCAGCGCGATGCGCCGCATCCTGCTCGAGAAGGTCCGCCAGGAAGACGCCGAGATCGAGATCGTCAAGAAGCCCACGGTGATCCTCGTCGTGGGCGTGAACGGATCGGGCAAGACGACCTCGATCGCGAAGCTGGCGCACCGCTTCCAGAATCAAGGCCACAAGGTCCTCCTGGGCGCGGGCGACACGTTCCGCGCGGCCGCGGCCGACCAGCTCGAGATCTGGGCCACGCGCAACGGCTGCGAGATCGTGCGCCAGAAGCCCGGCTCCGATCCGGCCGCCGTGGCCTACGACGCGGTCGACGCGGGCGTCGCGCGCGGCGCCGACGTCGTGATCATCGACACGGCCGGCCGCCTGCACACGCAGTCGAACCTGATGGCCGAGCTCGAGAAGATGCGGCGTGTGATCGACCGCCGCCTGCCGGGGGCACCGCACGAGACGTGGCTCGTGCTCGACGGCACGAACGGTCAGAACGCGATCCAGCAGGCGAAGCTGTTCACGTCGAGCGTGCAGGTCACCGGACTGATCGTGGCCAAGCTCGACGGCACGGCGCGCGGCGGCGCGGTGTTCGCGATCAAGCAGGCGCTGGGCCTGCCCGTGCGCTACATCGGCACGGGCGAGCAGCTCGAGCTGCTCGAGCCCTTCGATCCGGAAGCGTTCGTCGACGCGATCGTGGGCAACGTGGTGGCGGGCAGGTGAGCGACAACCCGTCTGCGCGCGCCGGCAATTCGAGCGCAGCGGACGTCGCGCAGGCGATCTGCGCCCTCTTGCCCGCGGCGGTCCTGGCCTGGCCGTTCGACGGCTCACTGCTGGCGCACGACCTCACGCCGCGAACGACCGGGTTCGGGCTCGCGACGCTGATGTCGCTGCCGGGAATCCTCTGGTTCGTCCTGCGCACGGCCGCGCCGTCGGTGCGCGGTTCGTGGTTGCTCCTGATCCCGCTGCTGGGCGCGGCTCACGGGGTGGCGCTCACGGATCCGACGGACGGATTCGAGGCCTCTCGCGCCATGATCGGATGGGCGCTCGTGCTCTTCACTGTGCTCGCCGGCGCGTGCTCGGACGCGGCGACGCTCGCACGCGGTGCGGCGTTGCTCGCGCTCGCCTACGCGTGCGCCGCGCTCGCGGCACCGCAGGCGGGCGCGCTGGGGAACTCGGGCGCAACGTCGGAGGCCGCGACGCTGGGCGCGGCGGCGGGCGGCGCGTTGCTCGTGCGCGATCGCGGCGCCTGGCGCGCGATCGGCGCGTTGGCGCTGGCGGCGTTCCTGGCGCACGCATTCCTGGCGCCCGTGCTGGCCGGCAGCGTCGCCGCCGCCGTGGCCCTCGGCGCACTGGCGGTCGCGTCGCGCGGAAGAGGACGCGTGACGTCGGCGATTCTGGCGGTCTGCGCGCTGTGCGTCCTCGGCCTGCCGATCGTGCGCCACGCCGCGCCCGCGCCGGTGACCACATCGTCGCCCGCGAACATCGAGGCCTCCCCCACCGGCGGCGCGGGCGTGCGTCTCGGCCTCCTGCGCGGCGCGTACGCACTCTTTCGCGCGCACCCGTTCAGCGGCGTGGGCCCCGGCCAGTTCGCGGCCGCGTTCCCGCCCTTCCGCGACGCGGACGAGATCGAGGCCAGCTCCCACGGTCGCGCGCTTGGAGCGGAGACCGAGGTCGAGCACGCGCACGACGACTGGATCCAGCCCGCGCTGGAAGGCGGGATCGTCGTGGGCCTGGCCTGGATCGCGTTCCTCGTCGTCGTGCTGCGACAGGCATGGATCGCGCTGCGCGGCGCGGATCCCGCGCGCGCCGCGTTGGGAGCGGGCCTGATCGCGTTGCTCGTGCACGCGCTGGCGCGCGCGCCGATCACGGCCAACGCTTCGTCGGCGACACTGTTCGCGGCCGCGGCGGGCGCTCTCCTGCTGCGCGCCGACGCGCCGCGGCCCGGCGTGGCGCGGCGTTTCGTCGCGATCAGCAGCGCGATGCTCGTGCTCGTGCTGACGCCGCGCGCGTGGTCGCTGGCGAAGCACGGTTTCGCGCTGCAGCAGCTCGAGCGCGTCGAAGGCGACCCGAGCCGCGCCGAGCGCACGATCGAGAGCGCTGCTGCCGCCAGCCCCGACTCCGTGGTCGTGCGTACGCTGGAAGCGCGCCTGGCCGAAGCGCACGGCGAGCCGCCGGCGCGGCTGGCCGAACGCTGGAGTTCCGTGCTGGCGCTGCGTCCCCACCGCATCGAGGCGCTCGTGCAGCTCGCCATCGCAGAAGCGCGTGCCGGGAACCCGCCGGCGGCGCGCGCGGCGCTCGAGCACGCGCTCGCGCTCGACGCGCGCCATCCGGCCGCCTTGCAGAACCTCGCGATCCTCGAGCTCTACGCCGGCCACCTCGACACGGGCCTGGCGCGCCTCGACCAGATCCCCGCGACGCGCGCGCCCGACGCGGCCTGGCTGCGCGGCATGGCCGCACGGTTGGCGCTGCGCGGCCTCGATGCCGAGAGCGAAGCCCTGTCGCAACGCGCCCTCCCTCGGAACGTGCCGCAGAGTCCCGAGGAACGCTACGCGCTCGCGCGCGAGCTGCGCGCGCAAGGCAGCGAGGAGCAGGCCGACGCGTGGGAGGCGCGCGCACACCGCGCCTGGGGCACGCAGCACGCCGAGGCCGGACGCTGGAGCGAGGCGGTGCGCAGCCTGCGCCAGGATCTGCGCTTGTGCAGCGAGCGTCTCGCTGCCACCCCCGTGCGCGTGCGCCTCGCGCTGGCCGCCGCGTTGCTGGGCTCCGAGCGCGAAGCCGAAGCGCGCGAGCAGGTCGAGGGGCTGGTCGTCGACGCGCGCGACGCCGCTGCGCTCCCGGCCTGGGCGCGCGAGCGCTTGACGAGCGCCGGTCTGCTACGGTGACGAGCGTGGACGCCTACCGTCGCGACACGCGCGCCTTGAACTGGATCTTCAACGCGCACCTGGCCTTGCTCGGGCTGTGGACCGCGTGGCGCATCCTCGAGAACACGCCGTCGACCGCGTCGGTCTGGGGCGGTACCTTCGCGAGCTCGACCGTCGGACGCGCGGCAGCGCTGGTCACGACGCTCGGGGGCGTCGCGCTGCTGGCCACCGTGGTCCTGCTGTCGCTGCCTCGCTGGCGCGATCCACGCGTCAGCGGACTGCTTGTCGCGCTGATCGCCGCCCTCGTCCGGCCGGTCGGCACGGACGTGTTCGACCTCGTCTACGCCGGCCTCGTCGTGCTCGTCACGGTGCCGTGGCTCGACGGTCGCCGCCGGCGGCGTGAACAAGGGTGTCAGACACCTTCTACCCGGTAGAAGGTGTCTGACACCGTTGTTCACCTGATCAGCGCATGATCGCCAGCGCGCTGCAGGCCGCGGCCAGAACGGCGGCGAGCCAGCGCCAGCGCGTTACGGGCGGCACGAACAGTGCGGCGAATGCCGCGGCGATCGCGAAGCCCATGACGAACGTGGGCGTCCCGCGGCTGACCTGCGCGATCGAGGCTGTTCGACGGCCGATCGTGGACAGCACGCCGTCCGGGCGGCTCCGCAGGACCTCGACGCCGAAGCGAAACGGGCCCGGCGGCAGGGAACGCAGGTCGACCGGCCCGCTCGCGAACGGGCGCCAGCCGTCGAGCGCGGGTCCCAGCTCGAGCGACAGCACGCGGGACGGCGCTCCGTCGTCGGCGAGCGGGGCGATCACGAGCCGCAGCTCGTCGGCGTCGAGGTCCGCGTGCACGCGCCCGTCGACCGACGTGCTGCCCACGACGTGCTGGGCCGGTCGCGCGGTGAACACGACGAGCTCGTCGTCCGGATCTCCGCCGCGCGGCGCGCCGGACTCGAGCGGTTGCGACGCGGAGAGGGCGATGAGCGCTGCGAACGCCAGTCCGCCGGCCAGGCGCGCGCCGCGCGGTGCGCTCTCGAGCGCATCGCCGGCCAGCAGCGCGAGGCCGCTGCTCGCTGCGAACGCGGCGACGAGCGCGATCCAACCGGCGGATTCCTGCGCCGCGGCCGCCAGACCGTGGAAGCCGGGCGCGCCGATCGCGGTCAGCGCCAGCGCGCTGCTCGCCAACGCGATCGCGCCGCGCGCGCGCAGTCGGCCGCTCGCCGACGCGAGCCCGGCCAGCGCGAGCGCGGCGATCGGCGCCGCGAGCCACGGGATGCGCAGGCCGTGCGCCGCGGGCAAGGCGACCTGGAACGCGCGCTCGGGCAACCCGCGCCGTGCGAGCACGAGCGCGACCGCCGCGACGATCAACGCGAAGCCGATCGCGCGCGACAGCTCGCCGGCGCGTTCGTCGGCGCGGCCCTCCGCCGCTGGTGCGCGACCGCGGGCCCACGCGATCGCTCCGGCCGCGATGAGCACGGTCCCGACCGCGACGAGGTCGAACCCCGTCGGCCCGAGCTGGGCGAGCACGCCGGCGGCCGGATCCGCTCCGACGTGCGCCACGAGCAGCGCGATCCCCGACCCGGCGCACCCGACGGCAGCGCACGCGGCCCCCGCTCGGCCCAGCCCCAGGCGGCGGGCGGCGACCCACTCCAGGCAGAGTAGTGCCGCGATCAGCGCGGCCGCGGCCAGGGCGGAGGAGGGGTTCAGGTCCATCGGCTCGAGCCCGCCCGACGCCCGGCCTGACCGCCGCGCCAGCTCCGGGGTAGGGAATCGGTCAGCTCGGGCCGTTTTACCCGCCTCGGCCTGTTGCGCCGCCGCGCGGTTCCAGTATCTGTCGGGGCCCCGGCCCACCCACGGCCCACGAAAGCCCGATGACATCTCCCACGCCGCCCACGCCCTCCACCCCCGCCCGCACACCGTCCCAGGTCCACCGCGTGCTCGTCGTCGAGGACGAGGAGGCGCTGGCGTTCGGCGTGCGTGACGCTCTGCAGCACGCCGGCTTCCAGGTCCAGGTCGTCCACGACGGTCCGACCGGGCTCGAGCGCATCCGCGCGGAGCAGCCCGACCTCGTCGTGCTCGACCTGATGCTGCCCGGCATGAACGGGCTCGACATCCTGGCGGCGCTGCGCAAGGAGCGCCTGAACGTGCGCGTCGTAATCGTCACGGCGCTGGCCAGCGAGAACGACCTGCTCAAGGGCTTCGAGCTGGGCGCGGACGACTACATCAAGAAGCCGTTCTCGCCGCGCGAGCTCGTGGCGCGCGTCGAAGCGCAGTTCCGCCGCCGCGAGCTGGAGACGGTGCCCCCGCCGCAGCTCGATCTGCCGGGCGGGATCCAGGTCGACCTGCACCGCCTCGAGGTGCACCGCGACGGGCAGGTGCTGCAGCTCACGCCGCGCGAGGGCGACATCCTCGAGTACCTGATCAGGAACCGTCACCGCGTCGTGACGCGCGACGACCTGCTGCTCGACGTGTGGCACTACAAGAGCGCGAACGTCGAGACGCGCACGGTCGACATCCACATCGTGGGCCTGCGGCGCAAGGTCGAGCCGAATCCGGCCGAGCCCACGCTGATCCAGACGGTGCGCGGCAAGGGCTACCGCTGGTATTCGTGATCGGATCGATCGGATGAGCGAGGCCCGCAGCGTCGACGACCGCGCGGCGCGCAGCGCGGCCACGCGGCCGCCGGGCGAGGCGACGGCGATCCTGACGCGCGCCGTGGCCGAGCGTCTGCTGTCGCGGCCCAACCGGCCGGCGCTGCAGGGCGGCCGGCGCGTGGCGTTGGCGCTGTACGCGCTCTTGCTCGTGCTGCCGACCGTCGTGCTGGGCGGGCTCCTGTGGAACCAGCTCGAGCGCGACCACGAAGCGCTGCTCGCGGCCGTCCCGGGCGACGCCGCGGATGCGACGCAGCGGCTGCAGAACGCGCTGGCCGGGCGCGTCGAGGAGCTCGTGCGGCGCGAGGACGAGCGGCCGTTCTACGAGTACCGTTCGGACTACTTCAAGCCGGGGACGATCGGGGCCGAGATCGCGTTCGTGCCGTCGCCGCTCTCGGTCGGGCCCACGCCGGCGCCGATCCTGGGGTGGTTCTCCTACCGCGGCGAGGAGGACGCGCCGGCCGATCCGCTGCAGGTGCTCCTGGGCTCGCGCAGCCTGGAGCCGGGCGCCAAGCAGCTGGCCGCGCGCATGAAACAGGCCGCGCACGCGCTGCGCGAGCGCATCCGCGGCGAGTTCTTCCTGTTCCGCCTCGTGCGCCTGGGGCTGCCGCGGCAGGAGTTCATCAACGTCCCCGTCATGGCTATCAACCTGTCGGACGAGGACGACATCGACTGCCTGCGCGAGGAGCTGCCCGCGCTGCGCAGCCTGCAGAACCAGTCGCAGATGGTGACGATGACCGGGTTCCGGCTGCGCTTCTGGCGCGAGGACGACGGCACGCCGCGCGTGGCCGCGACGCGCACCGTCTCGATCCCTCCCGATCCGTCGCGGACGCAGATGCCGGCCTGCTTCGCTACGCTGGGGCGCGGCGTGTTCCTGCGGCAGGGCTTCTTCATCGATCCGAACTGGCTCTTCCGCGACCTGCCCACGGATCTCGCGGCCCAGGTCCTGGGCTCGACGCAGCGCTTCATCCCGAACGGCGGCGGCAAGCCCGAGCACGACACGGACGTGTTCACGATCCAGCCGCTGCGCGCGCTCGACATCGAGGTTCCGCGCGGCGAGGACGAGAAGTACGGCCAGCTGCAGGTGGCGGTCGACGTCAGCCAGCTCGGGGACGTCTTCAAGACGCAGACGATGCGGCTCTTGGGGGTCGGCGCGATGCTGATCGTGTCGCTCGCGACCGGGCTCGTGCTGCTGCTGCGCAGCGTGACGCGCGACCTGGAGGCGGCGCGGCGCACGGAGAACTTCGTGGCGGCCGTGACGCACGAGCTGCGCACGCCGGTCGCGGCGATCAAGCTCTACGGCGAGATGCTGGAAGCCGGCTGGGTCGACTCGGACGAGCGGCGCGGCGAGTACTACCGCCGCATCGTGCGCGAGACCTCGCGCCTGGAGACGCTGGTCGAGCGCGTGCTCGAGAAGGGGCAGCTCGCGCGGCGCGAGGCGCGCCCCGAACCCGGCGACTTGAACGCCGTGGTCGAGACCTTGATCCCCTCGCTCCAGTCCTTGGCGCCCGAGGGCGTCGACGACTTGCGCTTCGAGCTGGCCGAGGACTTGCCGCCGGTGCTCCTCATCCACGAGGGCGTGCGCTCGATCGTCACGAACCTGGTCGAGAACGCGCGCAAGTACGCGCCGGTTCCGGCGGGCGGCGAGCCGATCCTCGTGCAGGCGCGCCGCGACGGAGCGCACGCGATCCTGGCCGTGCTCGACCGCGGGCCGGGCATCCCGCCGGCCGAGCGCAGCCGGGTGTTCCAGGCGTTCTACCGCATGGGCGACGAGCACACGCGCACGGCGCGCGGCACGGGGCTCGGGCTGCACCTCGTGGCCCTGCACGTCGAGGCGATGGGCGGAACCGTCGAGGTACGCGGGCGCGAGGGCGGCGGGACGGAGTTCCGCATCGCGTTGCGCATCGCGCCGACGACGTGACAGGAGACGCGGGCCAGGCCCGCGGTCGCCTCAGCGCGTCTTGACCGCCGATCCGGCAGCCGGCACGGACCGCGACGCGGACTGCTTGCGCCAGGCCCAGCCGCGTCCGCGCGCCATCCACACGATCGTCTTCAGGACGACCTCGACGTCCGTCGCGAACGACATCCGCTCCAGGTAGTCGCAGTTGATCTCGAGCTTCTGAGCGTACGCGCCAGCGTCGGGGCCCGTGTAACCTTGTGTGATCTGCGCCAGGCCCGTCAGGCCGGGGCGGATCACGAGGCGCTGCGAGAAGCCCGGCACGTGCTCACGGGCCCAGGCTTCGATCTCGACCATCTCGGGACGCGGGCCGATCAGGGCCATGTCGCCGTTCAGGATGTTCAGGATCTGCGGCAGCTCGTCCAGGTGCGACGAGCGCAGGAAACGGCCGAAGCGCGTGACGCGCAGGTCCTCGCGGCCGCCGCTCCACGACTCGAGCGCACCGCGCGTCACGCTGCGCATCGTGCGGAACTTCCAGATGCGGAACAGGCGGCCGCGCAGGCCGACGCGCGTCTGCGCGAACAGGATCCGGCGCGGATCGCGGAACGCGATCCAGTTGATGGGCACGATGATCCCCGCCAGGCACAGGGCGATGGGCAGCCCGGCCAGCACGAGAAGGCCCAGGAACAGCGGTCGGCCGACGCGCGCGTAGAAGCTGTTCGGCGTGAGCTCGTCCCAGCTCGGCGCGGGCGCTGTCACGCTCCGAGGGAGCGCCACCGGCGGCGGCACCGTGTGCAGCTCGCGCTCGGCCGGAAGTGCACCACGAGCCGGCTGCGAGCGAGCGGTGGTCTTCATGATTCCCGAGCGGCGAACCGGCCTTCCAGTCCTCGGAATCCGAGCGTTCCGGCTTGAGGTTCCGCCGCGGTTCTACGCCGGATTGACCCGCGCCTGGGACGCGCGATGCGCACGGAGTTGCTCGGGGAAACGGCGCTCAAGGGGGGTCCCCGGAGCGACGACAGAACGGGGTAGGAAGCGCGTTCCGCCCCCATGCCGCGTGACAACATCGTGGAAGTCCCGGCCGCGTCCGGAGCGGCACCGGAGGGCACCGCCGCGATCCTGCGCGGCGCATCAACCGTGCTGGGTTCCCACGTCGCCGCGGCGCTCCTGGGCATCGCCAGCCTGCCGGTCCTGGCGCAGACTCTGGGCCCCGGTCCGTACGGGCGCTTCTCCCTGTTCCTGACGCTGCTCGGCGTCGTCACGTACCAGGACTTCCTGCGTCCGCTGCTCGTGCGCGTCTTCTCCGCGCGCTCCGGCGACGAAGCCGCGCTGCGCGGGCTGTCGAGCTGCGTCGCGTGGCTGCTGGCGAGCGTCGCCCTCGCCGCCGGCCTGGCCCTCTTCACGCCCGGCGTCGCGCTGCTGTTCGCGGTCGCCGTGCTGGCGCACGGGCTGGCGTCGGTCGACTTCGCGCGGCTCGCGCGCGCAGGCCGCGTCGCTCGCGCGGCGCTCGTGCGCAACTTCGCCTGGGGCGCGGCCGCGGTGTCGGCCGCCGGTCTCGCTTGGCAAGGCGGAGCGGAAACTTCGCTCTTCGTTTGCGCGTTGCCGTTCTGCGTCGCAAACGTGACGATCCTGCTGATCTACCGTCGCGCGGTGAGCGCGACGTCGGGGGGCGATGTGCGCGCGACGTCGGCCAGCGACGCGACGACCGCGCTCTGGCCCAGCGCGGTCGCGCTGCGCGGCGCGCGAGCGGCCTGGAGCACGCACCGCTCCGAGATCGCGGCGCTGATCGGCTTCGGGCTGGCCAACGCGCTGGTCGTCTCCGCGGACAGGTTTGTCGCGCTGCGCTGGCTCGAGCCGCAGGAGTTCGGTCTCTACGCGGCCTGCGCGGACCTGGCGTCCAAGCTCGCGATCGTCGGCACGGCGGCGGGCACGGTGCTCTACCCGAGCTTCGCGCGCCACGCCGGCGGAGCGCACGAGGCGCAGCGCTTCGTCGGGCTCGCGACGCGCATCATGATCGGCTGGGGCGTCGTGATCGCGCTGCTCGTGTTCAGCGCGGGCCCGCTCGTGGAGCTCGTGCTCGGCCCGCAGTACGCCGCCGGACGCGGGCTGTGCGCGCTGCTCTTCGCGGCCTCGTTCGTGCACATGCTGGGCTTCCTGCTGACGCCCTGGCAGCGCGCGCGCGGAGAGTTCGCGCCGCAGACGCGCGCCTACGCCGCGGCCGGCGTCTGCATGGTCGCCGTCGGCGCGATCCTGGTCCCCGCGATCGGGCTGGTCGGCGCGGTCGCTTGCGCCTGCACCGCGCGGATCGCCGAGGTCGCCTTGCTCGCGCGCGAGGTCCGGTTCCTGCCGGCGGCGGCGCTGCCGCGCGCGCGCCTGGCCGCGCTGGGCTCGATGGCGGCCGGGATCCTGGCGCTGGCGCTGTGGCGCTTCGGTGAGGCCGCCTGACGTGGACCGCTTCTTCATGGCGGCCTTGGGCCTGGCGGCTTTCGCCGGCACGCTATTCTGCCTGCGGCACCGCTCGCCGGCGCACCTGCTGGTCTTGCTGGCGGGCTTCACTCTCTTCGCCGGCGCGTTCTTCCCCGTGGCGTCGGCGTTCGTCGAGCCGCTCTCGTGGCGCAACATCGTGCTGGCGCCCGAGGCCGACGTCGTCGCCGTGCAAGCCGAGTACGTGGCGTTCGGCTTCGGCCTGCTGGCCGCCGCGTGCGTGGCCTTCGCGGCTGGACACTTGCGGCCGCGCGCGCACGTCGAACCCTTCGAGCGCGAGCGTCCGGCGCGCTCCGATGCGCTGGCCGCGACAATGCTGCTCCTGTGCGGCGCTGCACTCTACGGCGCCTTCGTGCAGCGCGTGGGGCTCGAGTCGCTGTCCAGCCGCGACGACTACGCCGACAAGTACCTGCGCGCCGTGGGCCTCGGCCCGCTGGCGATCGGCATCAACGTCATGATCGTCGCCTGCCTGTGGGCCGAGGCCGGCGAGGTCGGTCCGCGCCTGCGCCGCGCGTTCCGCGTCGCCGGCGCCGCGATCGCCGCCTGGTCGCTGCTCGTGATCGCAGTGCGCACGAACGTCGTCATCCTGGGCCTGGGCTACGCCTGGATCCTGTGTGTTCGCCGCCGGATCGTCGTCTCCCGCGTGCGGCCTGCGATCGTCGCGCTGGCTGTCTGCGGGTGGTTCGGGCTCGAGCTCGTGTCGCAGTGGCGCGGCGCCGTGCAGGAAGTCGGCGCCGACCGCGCGTTCGAGTCGATCGCGCGCAACGCCGAGTCGAACCTGGCCGCGGTCATCGGCGGCTCCGAGTTCTCGCACCCGTTCCTGACCGCGCTCGAGGTGCGCATGCACGAGCACGAGGGCGCGCTGGGTGGCCAGAGCTACCTCGACGCGATCCCAGCTCTGGCGCCGCTCTCGCTCGTGCCCGATCGCCCGTTGGCGCTGGCGGAGACGTTCGCACGCACGCACTACGCCGACCTGGCGGAGCGCGGCGGAGGCACGGCGTTTTCGCTCGTCGCGGAGGCCTGGTGGAACGGCGGCCAGCTGGTCGGCGCGCTGGGCGTCGGCTTCCTGGCCGGGCTCCTGCTCCTGGCGCTCGAGGCCGGAGCGGCCGCGCGCCGCGCGGGCGTCCTTTCGCGCACGGTGCCGTACCTGACCTTCCTGTGCGTCATCGCGCACCGCAGCGAGTCGGCCGTGCTGCTGAAGCAGGTCGTCGCGATCGGATTGCCCGTGCTGGCGGTCGTCATCGTCGTCGACCTGCTGCACACCGTCCTCGTCCGTCGTTCCGCGGCTGCGCCGGTTCCGGAACCGTCCTGAGGCCAGCACATGTGTGGCATCAACGTCCATATCGCCGCACCGAGCCGCAACGGCGAGCCGGGCCGCCGCGCCGACGCCGCCCTCGTCGCGCGCGCGAACGCCGCGCTCGAGCACCGCGGTCCGGACGAGGGCGGCGTGATCGACCTGGGCTTCGCGGCGCTGGGGATGCGCCGGCTCTCGATCGTCGACGTGGTGCTGGGACGCCAGCCGATGCGCGACGAGACGGGACGCTTCGCGCTCGTCTACAACGGCGAGGTGTACGACGTGGCCGCGCAGCGCGCGCGGCTCGAGGCACGCGGCGTCCGCTTCCGCACGCGATCGGACACGGAGCTCGTGCTGCACACGCTCGTGCTCCAGGGCGAGCGCGGCCTGCACGAGCTGAACGGCATGTTCGGGTTGGCGCTGGCCGACGCGCGCGAGCGGACCGTGCTGGTCGCGCGCGATCCGCTGGGCATCAAGCCGGTCTACTGGTGGTCCGGTGCCGACGGCGAGCTCGTCGTCTCGTCCGAGCTCAAGTCGCTGCTCGAGCACAGGAAGATCGAGCGACGGCTCGATCGACGCGCGCTGGCGCTCTTCCTGCACGACCGCTACGTCGCCGACCCGTGGACGATGATCGAAGGCGTGCGGCAGCTGCCGCCCGGACACCTGCTGCGCTGGCGCGACGGACGCGTCGAGGTCGAGCGCTGGTGGCGGCTCGTGCCCGACCCGGCGCCGCGCGACGAAGACGACGCACGCCAGGAATTGTCGGCGCTCCTGGACCGGGTCGTGCGTTCGCAGCTCGTCGCCGACGTGCCCGTCGGGCTGTTCCTCTCGGGCGGCATCGACTCGAGCACGGTCGCGGCGTATGCGTCGCGCGGCACGGATCGGCCGCTGAAGACGTTTTCGGTCGGATTCGCTCGCCCCGACCATGACGAGAGTGGGCTGGCGCGCGCTGTCGCGCGCCACCTGGGCACCGAGCACCACGAGCTGCGCATCCCCGACAGCGCCTTCTCGCTCGACGTGCTCGACCGCGTGATCGACCACGTCGGTCAGCCGCTGGGCGACACGTCCTGCATCCCGACATACGCCGTGTCGCAGTTCGCGGCCGAGCACGTGCCGGTCGTCCTGTCGGGCGACGGCGGCGACGAGCTGTTCGGCGGCTACGACCACATGTTCTGGGCCGCGCGCGTGCGCCGGGCGTCCGAGCGCTCGCCGGCCTTCCTGCGCCGCATCGGAGGCGCCGTGCTGGCCGGCGTTGCGCCGATGACGCCGACAGCGCTGGCTGAGCCCGCACGGCGCGTGCGCAAGGGTCTCGAGCTCTCGTTCTGCGAGCCCGTCGAGCAGTTCCGCCGCTTGCGCAGCCTGTGGAGCGTGCGCGAGATCGAAGCCCTGCTCGGTGAGCGCGTCGAGCTCTTGCCGGAGCCCGGACCGTCGCCGGCGGAAGTCGCGCGCCTCGCTCCCGAGGAGCTGGCGATGCACGTGCTGACGCAGACGTTCCTGCCCGGCGCGATCCTGCGCAAGGTCGACCGCATGAGCATGGCCGCCAGCGTCGAGGTGCGCGTGCCGCTGCTCGACCTGCGCGTAGTCGATTTCGCGCGGCGCTTGCCGCTCGAACTGAAGGTCCGCGGTCGCACAGGCAAGCACCTTCTGCGGGAGATCGGTAGGCCACTCCTGCCCAAGGCCGTCTACACGCACAAGAAGCAGGGCTTCTCGCTGCCGCTGCACAGTTGGCTCACGCCCGCGTTCTGGGAACTGCTGGAGGGGCTGTACGAGCCCGGCACCGCGGCGAGTGTCCTCTTCGAGAGACACGAGCTCGCGCGCACGATCGGCGAATGCCAAGCGGGCGGCGCGCAGGCCGTGCTGCGCAGCGAATCGAGCGTGGCGACGCGCGCCTGGTGCCTCGCCAGTCTGGCGCGCTGGATGGATCGCTTCGGAGTGCGTGCGTGAACCGCAGGCCGCGCATCCTGCTCGTCGGGCCGCTGCCGCTCGAGGGCACGCCGATCGGCGGCACGCAGGTGTCGTTCGCCGAGCTCGTGCGGCGCGTGCAGGCCTCGCAACGCCTCGAGTACGAGGTCGTCGACACCTCCCGGCCGGTCGCCGGCCGATCGGGCTGGTCGCGCGCGCCGGGCGACGTGCGCACGCTGACGGCCACCCTGAGGGCCATCGCAAAGCTCGGGCCCGCGTGCGACGCGGTCGTGTTCAACGCCTCCTCCGGCGGCGCGCTCAAGGCCGGGCCCTTCGTGTGGGCCGCAGCGCGTGCGATCCGCCGTCCATTCGCGCTGCGCGTGTTCGGAGGCGACCTGGACCTGCACCACGCGCGAGCGCCGGCCTGGCGCCGCGCCGCGGATGAGCGCACGTGCCTCTCCGCGCCGCTCGTCCTGCTGCAGACGCGCTACCTGTGCGATCACTTCGCGCGCCTGAGCGGCGTGCGCTGGCTGCCGACCACGCGCGACCTCGTGGCGCAGGAGCGCGCGCGGGCAGCGGGCTGTCGCAGCTTCCTCTTCCTCTCGCAGCTGCGGCGCGAGAAGGGGCTGGCGGAGGCGCTGGCGGCCAGCGACACGCTGCCGCCCGGCGCCTCGCTCACGCTGCACGGTCCGACGACGCCCGGCACCGCGCTGGAGGACGGGCACGCGCGCGCGACGTTCGCCGGTCCGGCGCGGTCCGAGCAGGTGCCCGCGATCCTGGCGCGGCACGATGCGCTCGTCTTCCCGACCTGGTACGAGGGCGAGGGCATGCCCGGCGCGGTGATCGAGGCCATGCAGTCCGGCCTGCCGGTGATCGCCTCGCGCTGGCGCTCGATCCCGGAGCTGGTCGTCGACGGCGAGAACGGGCTCCTCGTGCCGCCGCGCGACGCCGCCGCGCTGGCCGAGGCGATGCAGCGCCTCGCGGGCGACGCGCGGCTCCATGCTCGCCTGGCTCGGGGTGCGCGCGCGACGGGCGAGCGCTTCCGTGGCGCGCCCTGGCACGTGCACTTCGAGGGCTGGCTCGAGGCCCTGGCGCGCGACGGCGGGATCGCCGCGGATCACGCGTCCAAGTCGGCGCCGAAGGCTGCGTGAACGCCATGCGCATCCTCTTCCTGACCGACAACTTCCCGCCCGAGACGAACGCGCCGGCGACGCGCACGTTCGAGCACGCGCGCGCCTGGGTGCGCGCGGGACACGCCGTCACGGTGATCACGTGCGCGCCGAATTTCCCGCGCGGGCGCGTGCACGACGGCTACGCGAACCGCTGGCGCTCGTGCGAGCGCATCGAGGGCATCGAGGTGGTGCGCGTCTGGACGTACGTGGCCGAGAACCGCGGCTTCGTGCGGCGCACGCTGGACCACGTGTCCTTCGGCCTGAACGGTGCGCTGGCCGCATTGGGCGGTCCGCGCCCGGACGTGCTCGTCGCGACGTCGCCGCAGTTCTTCGCGGCGGTCGGCGGCTGGGCCGCGGCCCGGGCGCGCCGTGTGCCGTTCGTGTTCGAGCTGCGCGACCTGTGGCCGGCCTCGATCGTGGCCGTCGGGGCCTTGAAACCGGGCCGCGTCCTGAACGCGCTCGAGCGGCTCGAGCTCTTCCTCTACCGCCAGGCCTCGGCCGTCGTGGCCGTGAGCGAGGCCTTTCGACGCGACCTGGCCCGGCGCGGCATCGACGAACGGCGCGTGCACGTGGTCACGAACGGCGTCGATCTGGCGCGCTACACGCCGCGGCCGCGCGACGAGGAGTTCGCGCGCAAGCTGGGGCTCGAAGGCCGCTTCGTCGTCGGGTACCTGGGCACACACGGCATGGCGCACGCGCTGGAGAGGGTGCTCGACGCCGCCGAGCTGACACGCGACGACCGCCGCATCCGCTGGCTGTTCGCCGGCGACGGCGCCGCGCGCGCGGGCCTGATCGAGGAAGCCGCGCGCCGGAGCCTGCGCAACGTCGTCTTCGCGCCGCCGAGCCCCAAGGAAGACATGCCGAGCCTGTGGTCGTGCTGCGACCTGGCCCTCGTGCACCTGAAGCGCACGGCCGTCTTCGAGACCGTCATCCCCAGCAAGATCTTCGAGGCGATGGGCATCGGCGTGCCGATCCTGCTGGCCGCGCCCGAGGGCGAAGCCTCGTCGATCGTGCGTCGCGCCGGAGCCGGAGAGTGCGTGCCGGCCGAGGATCCGCGCGCGCTGGCCGACGCCGTCGTGCGCCTGGCGGACGACCCGGCGCGGCGAGAGAGGCTCGCGCGCCAGGCTCGCGCCGCCGCGCCGCAGTACGACCGCGACGTCCTGGCCGAGCGCATGCTGGCCATCCTGCAGTCGGTCGCGCTGGGCCCTCACCCGATCGCCGGGACGCCGCCCGAGGAGGCCACCGCGAAAGCGGGCTGACCATGTGCGGCATCGCAGGTCTCCTGGGCGGCGAGGCGCAGGTCGTGGAGCGCATGGTGGCGCGACTCCTGCACCGCGGTCCCGACGCGTCGGGCGTGCTCGAGCTGCCGGAGCTCGGCCTGCATCTCGCGCACACGCGCTTCGCGATCCTGGACCTCGACCGCCGCAGCGACCAGCCGTTCGTCTCGGCCTGCGGGCGCTTCGCGCTGAGCTTCAACGGCGAGATCTACAACTACGTCGAGCTGCGCGAGCGGCTCGCGGCCCGCGGTGTCGTCCTGCGCACGACGTCGGACACGGAAGTCCTGCTGCAGTGGCTCATGCTCCACGGCGTCGCGGGCATAGCCGACCTGGAGGGCATGTTCGCGTTCGCGTTCGTCGACCGCGTCGCACGGCGTCTCTGGCTGGCGCGCGATCCGATCGGCGAGAAGCCGCTGTACTACGCGTTTCCAGCGGGCGCCGGCGCGCCGTGCTTCGCGTTCGCGTCCGAGCTGCAGCCGCTGCTCGACGTGCCCGGCGTCGACCTGGGCCTGGACGAGGGCGCGCTCGCGGACTGGCTGCGGTTCCTGTACACGGCCGCGCCGCGCACGCTCTACCGCGGGATCCGAGAGCTCGCGCCCGGCTGCCGCCTGGAGATCGACCTCGACGCACCGGCCGACCGGCCCGTGCGCACATACGACCTGGAATCGCGGCTCGTCCCCTTCCGGGGCGACGCGGCCGGCGCGGCCGATGCGTTCCGCGACGCGCTGCTGCAAAGCGTGCGCCTGCGCCTGCGCAGCGACGTGCCCGTCGGCGTGTTCCTTTCGGGCGGGCTCGACTCGAACGCGCTGCTCGCCGCTGCGCGCTCCGTGCAGCCCGGCCTGAGGCTCGAGGCGTTCACGGCGCGCTGGTCAGGCTCGCGCGAGGCCTCCGCCCGCGACGAGAGCCTCGACGCGGCCGCGGCCGCGCGCTTCCACGGCGTGCCCCACCACGCGCTCGAGTTCGGCGAGGACCAGGGCCTGCAGGCCGCGATCGACCGCGCGCTGCACCTCTTCGGCCAGCCGTTCGGCAACGCGACCGCGCTGGTCGCGGACCGCCTCGCCGGCGAGGCGTCGCGCCTGGGACGCGTGTGCCTCCTGGGCGACGGCGGCGACGAATGCCTGGCCGGGTACCCGCGCCACCGCGCGCTGCTCCTGCACCGCCGGCTCGCGCACGTGCCCGGACCGCTGCGCGGGATCCCGGCCGCGATCGCCGACCTCGTGCCGGAACGCGGCACGGCCGCGACGAACGTGCGCCGCGCGCGGGCCTTCCTGCGCTCGCTGGGCCGGCCGGCGGGCGAGGCGTTCCTCGACTGGACCGGCTACGTCGACCAGGCCGGGCTCGAGCGCGCGCTGGGATCGCGGGCACGCAGCGCGCTGCACGCCGAGATGCTGGCCTTGTTCGAGCGCCACGCCGACGATCCGATCCGCGCCGCGGCGCTGGTCGACATGCGCTCCTTCGTGCCGTTCAACCTGATGCAGAGCGCGGACCGCACGGGGATGGCCCACCCGCTCGAGCTGCGCTGTCCGTACCTCGCGCCGCCGCTGGTGGAGCTGGCCTTGTCGCTGCCGGCGCGCGTCAAGGTGCGCGCCGGCAGCACGAAGCCGGTGCTGGTCGACGCGTTCCGTGCGTCGCTTCCGCCGGGCGTCGTGGGTCGCGCGAAGAAGCCGTTCAACCCGCCGGTCAGAGGCTGGTTGACGCGGCATGGCCACGAGCTCGAGCAGATGCTGGTCGGCCGCGGTGCGCGCGTCGGCGAGGTGCTGTCGCCGGCCTGGGTGAGGGGCGAGGTCGAGAACTTCCGGGCGGGGCGGCGCGACAATTCGACGTTGTTGTGGGGCCTGGCGACGCTGGAGGGCTGGTTGCGAGGAGCGCAGCGGGCGTCGCCTGCGCGTGCGGACGTGGACGTGGTGCGGGCGCCGCTGCCTGCGAGCGTGCCGGTTGTCGTGCGCTGAGGCGCTGGGGCCTGCCGCGCGCGCGTGGACCTCAATCCACCGAACACAGTTCGATTGGGCAGAGATCCTGGCGCGCGTCGTGCGCCGGCTCATGCCGCCGCGGGTTCGTGAGGCGGTGGGCTGAACCTCCTGAACAAGCTCTCGACATGACTGGGTCAGTCGCGCGTCACGCCTGCACCAGCGCAGCCGGCGTTCGATCGCGCGGCTACATGCTCTCCGCGCTGGATGCTTCGCGTGTGCGTGGTCCTCGCTCTGCTGAACCAGAGTTTGATTGGGCAGAGATCATCGGCGCACACCGCCTGGTGACCCGTCTGACTGCGCGAGCCAACCTGATGTCGCTGCCACAGCGCGCGAGTCCGCGTCGATTTCACCGTTCGAGGATCTCTGCCCACTCGAACGGGTCGCCCCCTCCACGCGCGTTTCGTGTGCGTCAACACGCCTGATTCGGTAGCGAACACCTGCAACCGGTCGCGCGCCCATTCGTCTTCTGGATAGGAGGACTCTGCGATGAAGCATTCGACGACCCCGAAGCAGAACGAGTTCGACTTTCCTCAGCGTGGTGGCGCACGTCTTGGAGCTGGACGCAAGCGCGTCGCAACGCGCCCGAACGTGCCGCACCGCACGCGCAGCCGGAACAAGGCGCGGCATCCGGTGCACGTGACGCTGCGCGTGATCGAGGGTGTGCGCAGCTTGCGCAGCCCGCTGGCGCACAAGATCCTGCTCGAGGCCTTGAAGGAAGGCTGCGACCACTCCGGATTCCGGCTGGTCGAGTACTCCGTGCAGACGAACCACATGCACCTGATCTGCGAGGCCGAGGACCGTGAGGTCCTGTCGCGCGGCATCCAGGGCATGTGCGTCCGGATGGTGAAGCGCCTGAACCGCTTGTGGGGTCGCAAGGGATCGCTGTTCGCGGATCGTTACCACGATCACGTCCTCCGTACGCCGCGCGAAGTCCGAAACGCGCTGGCCTACGTGCTGTGCAACGCGGCCCACCAGGGCATCCATCACCCTGGCGGCATCGATCCCTGCTCTTCCGCCCGTTGGTTCCACGGGGTCGCGAAGGCCCTGTCACCGCTGGCTCGAGCGCGAACCTGGCTCCTCACGATCGGTTGGAAGCGGGCGGGTCCGATTCTGGCAGGTTGAACGCCGCTCACGCTCCTGCATGCGGCCCAGACCGCCGGGAGACCAGCCGCGTTCCGCGCGCTGCGGCGGCAGCTCGAGGTCGTGGCATGCGGCGCGGGCTCCGCCAGTGTTCCCACATGCACGAAGCGCCGGCACTCGACGATGCCGTGTTGTTCCTCGACGCCGAGATTCCCGAGCGCTGAGGCCGTGGGCCGTATTCTCCGAAGTGGCCCTGATCCCACGACGGCGGGTGCGCTGGGTTTCGTCGGGGCAAGTGCGTATGGCGCGAGGTCGCGGCGATCAGCGTGTTGGAACTCTTCTATGCCGAATCAAGTTCGGCACGACGCTCGCAGCGATTGCCGCCAACGCATGCGACGATTCTCGATCGACTCACTCCTGGATCCATGACGGGTCATGGCAGGTGCGGGCTGCGAGACCGCGGCGGCCGAGGCGCGGGAACTTTCTATGCCGAATCAAGTTCGGCACAGCGATCGCGCTCCTCGCGCGTCATGCCGTGCCGTGCGGCGCATCCCCCGACCGGCAGTCGCCGAACCGTCCCGCTGCGGTTTGAATCGGCAGAGTTTCCACATCCGCCAGCGCGATCCATCGGCGTGGCGACCACGCGAGTCCGCCAGTATCAGGCCCGCGCCACGACCGGATCGACGCTCACACCGACACGATCCGGCGTCAAGCTGCGCAACCACACCCCACCCACGCACGGCGCGTCCCCGTACGTCACGACGAGCTGCTTCGTCGGCAGCCGGATGCCGAAATCCGGGCACCACCACGCCTCGACGACTGCGACGGGGCTCTCGGCCACGAGCCGCGCGATCGCCCGCCCGCGCCGGATCGTCACCACCCCATCGCCATCGGTCGTCACGCGGCACTCCGGGTGCAGCAGGAAGCGCGCGCGCGCGATCTGGCCGGCCCCGCCCTCGAGACGATCCTCGATGCGGATCTCGTGCGGCGTCGCGCGCAGCGTGCGGCGGTGGATCGGCTCGCCGGGCAGGTGCGCGAAGCCGTCGTGGCTGCCCTCCAGCACGAAGCCCTCGGCCGTCACCTGCCAGCGCGTGCGGCGCACGCGGCAGCGGCGGCCGACGCGGAAGCTGGACCAGAACTCGCACTGGTCGTGGTCGTCGAGCGTGACCGTGTTGTGGCTGCTTGTCGCGCGCGCCAGGTCGCGCATCGCGCCCGGCTCGTACTCGAACACGCCGGCGTCGACGATCAGGCGCTCGCCCGCGACCGTCCACTCGAACGCCAGCGCGTCGGCGTGGCCGTGCGCCGGCAAATGGTCGGGGCCGATCGCGCCGCAGTCCGCCAGCACGTAGCTCTTGCCCGCGCGCGCGCCGTAGTAGCCGGCCGCCTCCAGCCCGAAGACGGGGCGCACGATCGGCGCGCGCTGCAGGAGCCGCGCGTGGACGTCGAGGATCTCGCGCGTGGCGTAGGCCATGTGCAGCCCACCGTCGTTGAAGAGGCTGGGTGCGCCGTCGGGGTGCGTCAGGTCGGCCAGGGCCTGCACCGCGCGCTCGAGCGCGGCGTCGAGCCGGTCGCGCAGTGCGCTGGCCGGCAGGATCGCGCGACATTCGAGCAGGTCGGCCACGACCTGCGCGTGGTAGGCCGGGCTGCGCTCGAAGTGCATGCCGTCGGGCAGGATCTGCTCGTCGATCTGTTGCTCGAGCAGGGCCGCCGCGCGCCGCGACCAGCGCTGAGCCTCGGGGCCGTGGAAGAACGCGGCGGCCCAGAGCAGTGCCTTGGCGTTCTTGAGCAGGTGGTTGCCGCCCAGGTCGAGCTCGAGATCGCCCTCCAGCACGCGGAGCTGGGCCGCGACCGACCGCGCCAGCCGCGCACGGAAGTCCGCCGGCAGGCGCCGCCGGCGTCGCGCCGCCTGTTGCATCCAGACGACGGAGCGGACGGAGATCACGAACGGGTGCCACGCGTCGCGCGTCGCTCGATCACGACCTGGATGCGCCTGCACGATCCAGTCGAGGACGGCGCCTTGGAAGGCTGCATCGTCGAGCGCCTCGAGCCACTGCATCTCGTGCAGGTGGAACACCATGAGGAGCGGACGCCCGGGGATCGACTCGAGACGCCAATCCATCGGCAGGCGCAACGGGATGCGCGACTGCTGGAGCTCGAGGTCGACCTCGTCGGCCTCGCCGCTCACCAGGTGCAACCGCGGCCGGAAGAGCGGCTGCGGCGGGATCGCGGACACTTCCGGCGCCGGACGCGGAGCGCGCGCGCCGAAAAGGACGTTGGGCCCGAGCTTCTCGGCGATCGCGCGCAGGGCCAGGCGTTGCGCACGGCGCGCGAGCTGGATCGGCTTGTGATGCCTGACGCAGCGGACGAACCGCAGGGCGCGGAACATGCCCACTCTACGCCGCTCCAAGACGGACGGACGCGGGCGACGACAAGCGCGCGCCGAGCAGGTCGACGATGCGCTCGGCCGCGCGGCCGTCGCCGTAGGGGTTCGTCGCGCGCGACATCGCGGCACGCACGGCTGGATCCAGGACGACCTCCTCGAGACCGCGGCGGACCGCGATCGGATCGGTGCCCACGAGCTTCACGGTGCCGGCCTCGACTGCTTCCTGGCGCTCGGTCACCGTTCGCGTGACGAGCACCGGCTTGCCCAGCGCCGGTCCTTCTTCCTGGATGCCGCCCGAATCGGTCAGGATCGCGGTCGAGCGCTCCATGAGCCAGACGAACGGCTCGTAGTCGAGCGGCTCGATCAGCACGACGTTCATGACGCCTTGGAAGGCGGACATCACGGGGCCGCGCACGTTCGGGTTGGGGTGGACGGGCCACACGACCAGCCAGTCCTTGTGCGCCGCCGCCGCGGCGGCGATGCCCGCGCACAGGTCGCTCAGGCCCTGACCGAAGCTCTCGCGGCGGTGCGCCGTGACCAGCACGATCGGGCCGGGCCAGCTGGCCGCCAGCGGCGTGAAGAGCGGGCCGAAGGACGCACTGAACTCCTCCGCGGCGCGCGCCTTCGTGCGCGCGCGCATCCAGCACAGGGCGTCGAGACCCGTGTTGCCGGTGACGTGCACGCTCGCGCCGTCGATCCCCTCGTCCAACAGGTTCGCGCGCGCGCGCCGCGTGGGCGCGAAGTGCAGGTCGCACACGGCATCGACGCACAGGCGGTTCATCTCCTCGGGGAACGGGCTGGACAGATCGTGCGAGCGCAAGCCGGCTTCCACGTGACCGATCGGCACGCGCTCGTAGAACGCAGCCAGAGCGGCCGCGAAGCACGTCGTCGTGTCGCCGTGCACGAGGACCATGTCGGGACGTTCGGCGCGCAGGATGCCGCGAATGCCCAGCAGCACTTTCGCCGTGACGTCGGCCAGGTCCTGGCCCGGAGCGCCGACGCCCAGGTCGTGGTCGACGCGCACGCCGAAGAGGTCGAGCACGGGCCGCACCAGGTCCCTGTGCTGGCCGGTCGCGCACACGCGGCTCTCGAAGCGCGGTTGCGAGTCGAGCAGCCGGACGAGGGGCGCCATCTTGATCGCCTCGGGCCGGGTCCCGATGACCGAGAGCACGCGCGCGGTCACAAATAGATCCCCCGCGTGTCGATCAGGATCTTCTCTTGCAGCGCCTCGCGCGGGACACGCTTGAAGCGCTTGTGGTCGACCAGCACGAGCACGATGTCGGCTTGTGACAACGCCGTCTCGAGCGCCACGATCTCGAAGTCGGGGTGGCTCTTCACGTGCGGCTCGACGACCAACAGGCGTCCGACGCGCAGTGACTGCAATGCGTGCACGATCTCGACCGCCGGCGATTCGCGCAGGTCGTCGACGTCGGCCTTGAACGACAGCCCCAGGCACGCGATCACGGGATCGCGCAGCTTCGCGGCGCACTGCTGCACGCGCTGCACGACCCAGTGCGGTTTCGCGTCGTTGACCTCGCGCGCCGTGCGGATCAAGCGCGCCAGATCGGGCGCGCGGTCGACGAGGAACCACGGGTCGACCGCGATGCAGTGCCCGCCCACGCCCGGGCCGGGATTCAGGATCTTCACGCGCGGATGGCGGTTCGCGAGCCGGATCAGCTCCCACACGCTGACGCCCTCGCGTGCGCACAGCATCGACAGCTCGTTGGCGAAGGCGATGTTCACGTCGCGGAAGCTGTTCTCGGTCAGCTTGACCATCTCGGCCGTGCGCGCGTCGGTCGCCAGGACCTCGCCGCGCACGAACGCCTGGTAGAACTCGACCGCGCGCTCCGTCGAAGCCGGATTGATGCCGCCGACGACGCGGTCGTTCTCGACCAGCTCTGTCAGGATGCGGCCGGGCAGCACGCGCTCGGGACAGTACGCGACGAACACGTCCTCGCCCGGCTTGTGCCCGTGCTCGGCGAGCACGCGCGCGACAATCCCCTCGGTCGTGCCCACCGGGCTCGTCGATTCCAGGATCACAAGGTTTCCCGGGCGTACGACCGGCGCGATCGCGCGCGCCGCGGCCTCGACCATGGAGAGGTCAGGCTTCTTGTCGGCACGGATCGGCGTCGGCACTGCGATCACGAACACGTCGGCCGGCTGCGGCGTCACGTGCGCCCGCAGGCGCGCGCCGTGCACCGCCGATTGCACGAGGCTCTCCAGGTCCGGCTCCACGATGTGGATGCGGCCCTGGTTGATCGTCGCCACGACGGACGCGCTCGTGTCGACGCCGGCAACGGAGAATCCGCGGCTGGCGAGCAACGACGCGGTCGGCAGGCCGATGTAGCCCAGCCCGACCACGCAGACGCTGCGCGCCTCAGTCCTCGCGAGCAGATCCGACGGTCGCGCGCCGGCCGGCGCGCTCAGTGCGCTCGCCGCGGGCAGGATCGGACCCGTACCCGTAGCCGTATCCGTAGCCATACTTGCTCTCCGAGCGGTTGGGCCGGTCTGCGTTCAGGACGCAGCCGATCAGGTTCGCGCCAGCGCCGCGCAGGCGATCGGCGGTGCGCGCCAGCACCGTGCGCGTCAGCCGCCGGCTCCGGGCCAGCAGGACGACGGCGTCGAGGCGCGAGGCGAAGGCTTCCGTGTCCGCGACCGCGAGCGCGGGCGGGACGTCGAAAACCACCAGGTCGTAGGCGTCGCGCAGCTCGCCGATGAGCTGCTCGCAGGCCACGCCCGCCAGCAGATCGCCGGGCGATTTCGGCTGCCGTCCGGCGACGATGACGGACAGTTGAGGCACGTGCGACTCCTGCACGCACTCCTGCCAGCGCGCCGATCCCGACAGGATCTCGGCCAGGCCCGGCACGTTCGGCAGCCCCAGGTAGCGTGCGACGGCCGGCCTTCGCATGTCCGCGTCGACCAGCAGCACGCGCTTGCCGCCCAGCGCGAAGGCCAGCGCGACGTCGATGTTCGTGACGGACTTGCCCTCGCCCTGCGAGCACGACGTGAACGCCAGCACGCGGATCCTCTCATCGTTCGCGAGAACGAACTTCAGGTTCGCGCGCAGCGAGCGGTAAGCCTCGGCGATCGGACCCTCGGGGTCGTCGCGCAGCGCCAGGAAAGTCGGCGGCGCGTTTTCGAAGCGCAGCCGGCCGCGGCGGAAGTCGGGGATCGCGCCCAGCACGGGCAGACCGGTCGCGCTCTCGAGCTCGGCCGAGCTGATGATCCCCGAGTCCGCGCTCTCGCGCAGCCACGCGCAGAGCAGGCCTGCGAGCAGCCCGAGCAGCAGTCCGGCGATCAGGTGCGCCGGGATCGAAGGCCCGATCGGTCGCCGCGGCGGCACGGCCACGTCGATGAAGTCGGCCGCGGCGATCGTCGCGGCGCGCGTGATCTCGGCTTCCTTCTGCCGCGCCAGCAGGAGCTTGACGATCTCGGCGTGCGACTCGAGGCGGCGGCGCGGCTCGGCCAGCGCGCGCACGTCCTCGGGCAGCTCGCCCAGCTGCGCCTCCAGGTCGCGCGAGGCACGCGCCATGTCCTCGTCGCGCGCCGCGAGCCCCGTGGCGCGCGCGGCCAGGTGGGCGCGCAGCCGCACACGGATCTCGTCGACCGCTGCGGCGATGCGCTGTCGCTCCTGGCCCGGCGCGACCTCGAGACGCCGCTCGTATCCGGCCTGCAACCGGTCGTACTCGTCGCTCTGGGCCGCGAGGCCGGAGAGCTTCGTGTGCCCGATCGCCAGGATCCGCGCGCGCAGGTCGTCGCGCTTGCGCAGGCTGGCCACGACGTCGGGGTGTTCTTCCGTGAACTCCTTGCGCAGCTCGCCCAGGTGCGCGCTCTCGGACGCGAGCTGCACGGCGTAGGCGGTCGTGAGCGGATCCTCGCCGCGGCCCTGCTGGTCGACGGCCGCGATGCGCGCGCAGGCTTCCTCCTGACCGCGCTCGAGCTCGTCGAGCGCCTGGCTCAGGGCGGCCCGCGCGACCTGCACCGACTCGGCCGCGAGGCGCAGCTCGGCCTGCTTGGCCTGCACCATCACGCGCCACGCGCCGCCGTCGTTGCGGCCCTGGACCGACGCTTCGCCCTGCAGCGTCGCGATCTGCTCGACGTAGGCGGCCGCGACGGGATCGGAGAGCTCACGGCCGAGGCGCGCGAGCCCGTCCAGGTCACCAGCCTCGAGCAGCGCGCCGGCCTCGCGCAGCGCCGAGAGCGACAGCGCCAGCTCCATCCGCTCGACCTCGACGTCCTTGAGTCGCTCGATCAGCGCCTCCGCCGACTTGCCGACCTCGATCGTGCGCGGCGCCCCGCGCTGCAGCTCGACGACCTGCACCTCGGCTTCGGCCAGGGCGCGCATCTGCTCGGTCAACTGGCCTTCGATGAAGCGCAGCGTCTGCGAGGCGCGCCGCTGGTCGCGCTGCTCGCTGCGCTCCAGGTACGCGTTGCACAGCGCGTTGGCCGTGTCGGCCGCGCGCTCGGGGTCGGAGTCGTCGTACGTGACCTCGACGACGCCGCTGTTGCGCATCGTCTCGACCGCGCGCGTGCGCTTGCGGACGCGCTCGAGCGCCTCGTCGGCGTCGAACCGGCGCACGAGGTAGCTGCGGCCGGCGACTTCGCCGCGCGTCTCCAGCACGAGCGCGAGCCCGCCGTACTCGATCGGCACGCCCGGCTTGAACGTGCGTTCCTCGGCGTCCGGGCTCCCGGGCAGGAGCGCGGCCAAGCCGGCGACGGAGAGCCGCACGGACTCGGCGTCGAGGAATTCGACGCGCAGCGCGGCGGGCGCTCCTTCGTCACGCTCCGTCAGCTCCGCGAACAGGCGCGGCGAGCCCGGAGCAGGCGCCGCCGGACGCCGCGTCCCCGGCTTCAGCGGCGCCAGCGTCGCGCGGGCCTCGTCGTCGACCAGGGTCGTCAAACCCAGCTCGCGGACGGCGGACGGATCGCCGGGTGTCGCCAGCGACGCTCCGGCAGGACGCGCGACCGCGCGCTCGGCGATCGAGCGCGACGTGAGGACCTCGATCTCGGAGCTGGCCAGCGGCGGCCGCGACAGCGCTGCCAGATCGCCCAGGATCCCGCCCGCCGAACGGTCGGTCTCGAGCTGCAGCGACGCCGTCGCGCGGTACGCCGGCGCGCGCGCCGCGAGAACGGCCGTCGCCAGCAGCGCGCCGCCGGCCGCGAACGAGGCGACGAGCAGCCAGCGCCGCGTGGCCAGGCGCGCGAGGTCCTGCAGCGTGAGGCCCGGCCCTCCAGGGGACGCGTCGCCGCGCGACGCGGAGCGCGCGTCGCCGCGCCCGATCCCTTCGCTCCCGCGACCCATCAGTCGCTCAACTGGTCTTCGACCAGCAGGAGGGTCGCGATGGTGGCCATCACCGAGCCGATGCCTTGCAGGATCGGCAGCGCTTCCTGCGAGAAGCGGCCGGCGCCGCAGCGTCGCACGAACACGAAGTCGTCCGGCTGGACGACGACGAGACCGTTCTCCGACGGCGTCTCGCCGTCGAACACGTGGACTTGCAGGTTGCCGGGCCGTCCGCGCAAGAGCACGACCTCCTCGCGCCGCGCTTCCTTCGTGAAGCCCTTGCCGTAGCTGAGCGCCTGGTACAGGTCGAGCGGCCGGTCGAGCACGTAGCTGCCGGGCGCGTTCACCTCGCCGTACAGGTAGAAGCGGCGCGCCGAGAACTCGAGCACGGACAGGTCGATGCGCGGTTCCTTGACGTAGCGCGCGAACGCGGCCGCGACGGCTTCGCGCGCGGCGCCGACGGTCAGGCCGCCGACTTGGATCGCACCGGCCAGCGGCAGGCTCAGGTTGCCCTCGGGATCGACGCGCGTGCCGCTGGGCGTGCCGAACACCGGCGTCGAGAGCTCGGGGTGTCCGTACACGCCGACGCGCAAGAGGTCGCCCGGCCCGAGCGTGACGACTCCCGCGGCGAGATCCGTCGAGAGCGTCGAGGTGCGCGCGCTGGCCTGCGGGATCTCGCTCTGCGCCGCGCAGGCACAGAGGAGGATCGCCGCGGCGCAGGCGGACCCGATCGAGCTGAGACGTTCCATCGCTCGATCCAGCATCGGAAATCGATTCCAGGTGCTTGACCCTGGCCTGCGCGCGAACGCGGTCTTCCCAGCTGCGGGACCCTCAGGACGCGGGGCTCGGCTTGCGCGGGCCGACGGTCGAAAGCCCACGGAGATGGCGACCTGGATCGTGGGCGACGTGCACGGCTGCGCCGACGAGCTCGGCCAGCTCCTCGACGCTCTGCGGCTCGGCCCCGACGACGTGTTCGTGAGCGTGGGCGACATCGTCCACCGCGGGCCCGACCCGGCCGGCGTCGTCGACACGCTGCGCTCGGCGAACGCGCGCTTCGTGCTCGGCAACCACGAGCTGGCCGTGCTGCGCCGGTCCGGGCTCGCGCCGCGCGCGCTCGACGGCCGCGATCGGCCGTCGTTCCCGCCGCGCCTGCCCGAGCTCGACGACGAGGACCTGGCCGGCGACGGTCGCGAACCGTGCCGCGTCGCACCCGAGCAGCGCGCCGACGTCCTGCGCTACCTGTCGCAGCACGCCGGCTTCGTGCTGCGCGGCCGCGACCTGCCGGGCTCGCCACGCACGGCTGACGGGCGCGATTTCGTCGTCGTGCACGCCGGCCGCACGCCGGGCGTGGCGCTCGAGCGCGACTCGATCGAGGCGCTGACGACGCTGCGGCGCGTCGACGGACCGGGCCGACCGTGGTGGTACGAGGACTACCAGGGCGACGAGCTCGTGCTGTTCGGGCACACGCACAGCCCGGTGCCGCGCGCGTGGCGGCGCGCGGGGAAGCTCGTGGCGCTGGGGCTCGACACGGGCTGCGTCTACGGCGGGCTGCTGACGGCGTACTGCCCGGAGACGGACGAGTTCCTGACGGTGAAGGCGCGGCGTGCGTACGCCCGCTCGGCCCCGATCACTTGCTGAAGCGTCCGTCAGGCGGGCGTTCGCGCGACGCACCGCGCGCTCGCGCGCGGTGCCACCAGCACTGCTGGGCCGGTATCAGCGCCCTTGGCGGTATCAGCACTCTTAGGGAGCCGCCTTGTCCTTCTCGCGCCACGCCGCCATGTCCAGCCCGTACTGCTGGACGAGCGCGTCGCGCGAGAGGATGCCGGTCTGCAGGAACGACTGCCGCTCCTGGCTGCCGAGCTGCATCCCGATCGTCTGCACGTCGCCCGGCGTCAGACGGCTCGGGTCCGGATCGCGCACGCCGTCGAGGCGCACGAGGATCGCGGTCGAGCCGACGCGGTCGATCTCGGGCTTGGGCACCGACCCGATCTTGTTCGTGAAGATCACCGGGTTCTGGCGCAGGTAGACCGCCGCGGGCGAGTCGCCCTCGGGCGAAGGCGGGACGTTCTGCTCGGCCCAGTCGCGCCGCTGCGCGGAGAGACCGGCATCCGTGACCGCCTTGAGGAAGGCGTCACGGTCGATCTCGGGCTTGAACGGCAGCGCGGTGGTGTCGTTCGGATCGGGGCGCGTGCCGAACGCGTCGCGCACCTTCTCGAGCTTCGCGAGCGCCAGCTCTTTGGCCTTCTGCCGCGCCCAGCTGGCGATCACCGCCTCGGAGACCTTCTCGTAGTCGGGCAGCTCGGGCGCGATCTTCCCCGTGACCTTGCCGAACACGAGTCCCTTCGCGTCGACGACGACGGAGGGGAAGTACGTGCCGGGCAGCTGGTCGGGCGCGAACACGCGGTTCAGCACGTAATTGGCGATCCAGGGGACGGTCAGCGCCTGCCACGCATCCACCGCGATCGGGTCGATCTGGTTTCGGTACGTCAGGCCCAGCGCGGTCGCTTCGGCCGCGAGATCGACGGTCTCGCCGCGGTCGGAACGCGCCTGGACGTCCTTCTGCCAGTCGAGCATCGAGTTGTAGATCGGAGCGTGGATCAGGGCCTGATCCTTGGCCTCGTCGAAGGTCTTGCGGAAGTCGACGCCCGGCTCGGGCTTGTCCTTCCGGTAGAGCACGTAGCTGAACCCGGCGTGGAACTCGCGAGCCTTGGCCTCGGCGTCCTCGTCGGCCGGTCGCGGGTACTTGGCGAGGATCCGCGTGGCGTCCAGGTCGCCTTCGAGCGAGAACGCGGCCATCTCGGCCGCGGCCTTGTCCTTCGTGCGGTACGCGTTCTTGTCGTTCTCGGGCAGCGCCTCGTACCAGGCGCGCAGCGCGACCGCGTCGGGCGCGAGCGTGCGCGCCTCGCCCTCGAGCGTCGAGACCGGCAGCTCGACGTAGTCGGCGGAGTATTCCTGGTGCTGCGCCTTCCAGCGCTTCTCGACCGCGTCCGGATCGGGCACGCCCGCAGCGGCGGTGATCAAGGCCTGGTAACGGCGGTAGCGGATCACGCGGCGCACGACCTCCTCGAACTCCTTGCCGGAGGTCGAGTACATGCGCAGGAACTGCACGTACTGGTCCTTGCTCTGGAAGATGTCCTGGACGAAGCGCGAGACGTCCTTGTCCGTCGCGCGCACTCCGGCGCGGTCGGCCGCGTCCTCCAGCACGAGGAACGACGCGACGTGCTCGTCGGTCAACTCGCGTTCGCTGACGGTCGGGAAGGCGAAGAAGACGATCGGCTGGATCTTGCGCTTCTCGAGGAAGAACTCCTGGCCCGAGAGCGTGCGCTCCGCACCGTCGGGGGTCCTCCAGCTCATGTACGACCCGCCGCCCTGGCCGCCGCCGAACACGCCCAGGATCTGGTCGCTGACGGTGAAGGTCGTGAGCAGCATGACCACCAGCAGGAAGGTCATGACGAACCGCGCGCGCTTCGTGCCGCGCGGCGCGACGATCACGTCGTCGTGGTGTTCGGCCTGTGCCTTGGGGTCGAGGTGCTGCTCGCCGCCGGTGGTCGGTTCGTGCGCTTTGGACATCAGAGGTTCAGGATCTCACGGGATCCGCGGGTCGGATCCGCGGTTTCGAAGCGCAGCAGTGTAGGGCGCGCGTTTCACAGGGCGCAAGGCGAGCCCCGCGGAAGCAGGCGCGCCCCTTGAACGGGCGCGCCATCCTGTTGGCCGGCTCGCACGCTCGCTCGGCCGAGCCACGACCGGTTGGAGGACCACCGCACGGGCGTCAGTCCCGGGTCAGCTCGCCGTCGCGCGGCAGGTCGGCCAGGCTCGCGAGGCCGAAACGGTCCAGGAACTCGCGCGTGGTGCCGTACTGGAGGGGGTGGCCAGGCACGTCGGCCCGCCCCGTCACGCGCGCCAGGCCGCGCTCGATCAGCGCGCGCAGGATCGGGCCGGCCTGCACGCCGCGGATGGCCTCGATCTCGGCCTTCGTGACCGGCTGGCGGTAGGCCACGACCGCCAGCGTCTCGAGCGCCGCGCCCGAGATCCGCTCGGATTTGCGCACCTTCGTCAGGCGCTGGACGATCTCGCCGACGTCCGGCGTGGTCAGGATCTGCCAGCCGCCGGCCAGCGCGCGCAGCTCGTACGGCAGGCCGCTGCCGGCGAGGCGCTCGCGCAACGTCTCCAGGGCGGCGCGCACCCGCTCGAGGCGCGGCCCCTCCAGGAGTGCTTGCAGCCGCCGCTCGGAGATCGGCTCGGGCGACGCATAGACGAGGGCCGCGATCGCGCTGCCGAGCTCGGCGTCGCTGAGCGCATCCCCCGCTCCCACTGCCGGCGCGTCGACCGCGGCGTTCTCCACAGCCTGGGTCGAAACCTCGACCGGCGTGCTGTCGAGCACCGCCGCGCCCTCGCGCAGGTCCAGCTCGGCATCCACGCCGGAAACACCATCCCCCTCGATGGGTTGCGTCATCGCGATCGAGCTTGCACCCCCGGATGGGAAGGGTCAACCCCTGTTCCGGCGGCCGCGGGCCGCCGGGCAGCCGCCCCGACCAGAATCCGACCTTTCTCGTGTCATGGGAACTTGACCCGGTTCACTGCGCGGTGCGCTCGAGCCCGGGCTTTGGGACGGCAGGCCGCGAGGCTTCCGACTGACGCGGGCCAGGTTGAGTGCTGGTTGGGGCGGCTGCCCGGCGGCCCGCGGCCGCCGGAAAATTGGCGCCGGGGGCGGGGTGACCGTATCCTTGATCCTGGACGGTCCGCCTGGCAGAGGCTGACCCCCGATGCACGACGATCGGCAGAGCGTGCGCGGCGCAGGAGGGGGGCGCTGGCGCGGCTGGGCGGCCATCGGCCTGCTCGCCTTCCTCTTTCTCGGAGCGGCTTTCGCGGCCCGTTCCGGCGAGATGGGCCCCGCCGTAGCCCTGCTCAGCGGGGCGGGCCTCCTGGCGCTGGGCTACCTGGGCTTCGGGGTCGTCGAGCAGCTTCACCGCCGCACGAACGAGGCCGAGGCGCGCGCGCGCGAGGCCGTCGAGCGGGCGGAAAGCCTCCAGGTGACCTGCGGCGAGGGCATCCTGGTCCTGGACAGCGCGGGCGTGATCGCCGACTGGAACCCGGCCGCGGAGAAGGTCTTCGGGTACCCGAGCCACGAGGTGCTCGGGTCGAACGTGCAGATGCTGCTGGCCGAGCTCGAGATGCGCGACGCCTCGCCGGCGCTGGCGCGCGAGATGGTCGGCCGCCGCCGCGACGGGGTCGAGGTGCCGCTCGAGATCGAGCTGTCGAACGCGACGTCGGACGGGCTGCGCTTCCTGGTCGTGCGCGACTCGGGCCGCATGCGCTCGGCCGAAGCCCAGGCGCGCCACGCCGAGGAGGAGCGCCGCCGCGTTTCGGCTGCAGCCCTCGAGTCGATCCTCGTGTTCGACCGCGAAGGGCGCATCCAGGAGGCGAACCCGGCCGCGGAGCGCTTGATCGGCAAGCCCTGGTCGCACCTGACGGGCCGCGACCTGGCCGACACGATCCTGCACCGCGACCAGCGTCCGAGCTTCAAGCGCGACCTGCGCGACGCGGTCACGGGCGGCCCCGACCGGCTGGCCGGACGCTCCGAGGTGATCGAGCTGTGGATCACCGGTCGTCCGGCGATCCGCGCCAACGTGGCCTTCACGCGCGCCGGCGGGCGCTGGTTCGCCTTCGTGCTGCCCGAGGGGCTGATCGGATCGCACGACGCGCCGGTCGTGCCGCGCAACGGCCTGCCGGAAGAGGCGCCGATCGCCGAGGCCTCGACCGGGCTGAACCCGGACGGCGAGATGCATCTCAATCGCCGCCGCGAGTGAACAAGGGTGTCAGACACCTTGTCCCGAGGACAAGGTGTCTGACACCGCTGTCCACGCTGGTGGCGCCTCGCGCCAGCGCGCGACGCTAGCGGGGGGTCTCCCCCGCCATCTTGAGGAACGGCGACAGGTCGATCTCGTAGCGCTCGCGCATGGAGCGGCGCCACTGCTCGAGCTCGAGCTCGTCGACGCCCTGCTCGCCCAGGCTGGCCTCGACCATCGGGCCGAGCTTGTCCCACCCGCCTTCCAGCGGCAGGCCGCGCTTGTCGACGCGCACGAACAGGAACTTGCCGAGCTCCGAGATCGGGCCGCCGACCTTCCCGACGTCCGTCGCGAAGGCCACGCTCGCGATCGGCGTGTTGCCGCGCACGATCGGCGGGATGCGGCCGCCCACCTTGCTCGAGGGGTCCTTCGAGTGCTTCTGCGCGGCGTCCTCGAACGTCATCCCGGCGGCCAGGTCGGCCTCGACCACCTTCTTGTCCTCCTCCGTCTCGACCACGATCACGCGCAGGAAGGCGTGCTCGTTCTGCAGCAGCCAGGCGCGCACCACGCGCTCGCCCAGCAGCGAGCGCAGCGCGTCGTCGCGCAGCCGCTCGCGGTAGCGCTTGGGATCGAGGCCCAGGTACTGGTCGACGTAGCGGTCGAGCGTCACGCCCTTGCGCTTGACCTGGATCTCCTTCTCGAGGGCCGCGGCGCCGCGCTCGTAGGACTTCTCGGCCAGCTCGGGGTCGATCTTCACGCCCAGGCGCGTGGCCTCGGTCACGACCAGGCGCTCGACCGCCAGGTTGTCGAGCTGCCGGCGCACGCCGTCGCTGTCGGCGTAGAGCCACTGCGCCATCAGCTCGGAGACGAAGACGGGCTTGCCGGCCACGTAGGCCACGATCGGATCCGCCGTCGCGGCCGGAGTGGTCGCGCCAGCGGGCGGCACTGCGCCAGTCGCGGGCGCGGCCGGCTTCTCGCCCGCGGGCGCTTGCGGCGTGTCGGCGACCGGCGCGATCGTCGCCGCTGCAGCCGGCTGAGCCGCGGGTTGGGGCGCCGGAGGCTGCCACGCGGCCGGTTGCGCGGGCGGAGCCGGGTTGCGCGCCGCGCACGCGGCGAGCAGAAGACACAGCGCGAGCATGCAGGGAACCTCGGTGGACATCAGGGTTGGCCGAACGGGGCCGCTCAACGATACGAGATGCGGCGCACGACCCCCAGGCCGTGGCAGGTGGGGCATTCGATGACCTGCTCGTTGCTGCCCTTGCCGATCTCCTCCGTGGACACGTTCGCGCCGGCCATCGAGAGCAGGCGCGTGCCGGTCGCGCCGCACTCGCGGCAAGCTCCGAACTGCGGCTTGGGCATGACCTCGAAGTCGCCCGAGTTCTCAGCGTAGTAGGCCATGATCCAGCCGGCGCGCGACACGCCCGGCAGCTCCTTCCAGGCCGTCTCGCGCTCGTCCTTCTGGTCGGAGGTCGAACGCGACTTGCGCGCCATTTCCTGGTTCTGGAGGAAGCGCTGCAGCTTCTTCTCGAGGTCCGCGCGCTCCTTCTCCTTCTCCGTGATCGGCGGCTTCTCGGTCTCCTTCTCCTCGCCCTTCAGGGCCGCGTCCTTGCCCAGGAGCCAGGTGCCCAGCCCGTACGACGCGCGCTGCCAGCGTTCCTTGCGCCGCGAGGCCCACATGCGCCGCACGACGTCCGCGGTCGCCTCCTTGCTGATGGCCTGCGCGGCCGCCGTCACGGCGTCCAGCACGTCCTTCTTCATCGTGCCGTCGAGGTAGGAGAGGACCGCCTCGAACGAGGTCTCGGACGACTTCGCGCGCGCGATGTGCGAGGCCTTGAGGGCCCACATCTGGCCGACGCGCTCGAGCAGGTAGCGCTCGCGCGCCTTCGTGGCGCGGTCCTTCTTCTTCTTCGCGTCGGGGATCAGCGGGCTGTCGGGGAACTTCGTGGCGAACGCATCGGCCTGCGCCAGCGCCTCGTCGTAGCGCCGGCGGCCGACCAGGTCGTCGACGGTCGCCAGCCAGTCGATCTGGTCCTGGCGCGCGGCCTTCTCGGTGGCGCGCGCGATCGCGGGCTGGACGTCCTCCTTGCGGAAGGCGGGGTCGAGCTCGGCGACCCGCTTGTAGTGCTCGGCTGCGCGCGCGAAATCGAGGATCCGCTCGCAGAAGCGCGCCAGCTCGTAGTTCGCCTCGGCGCTGGCCGGGTCGGTCAGCGCCTGCTGCTGCGCGTAGAGCTCGGCGCGCGTCCAGACTTCGAGCGCGTTGACGCGCACCGGCGTGGGCGCGGCCGACAACCTGTTCTTCGCGACCGGGATCGTGCCCGTGTTCGTCTTGACCAGGATCGAATCGGCCGTGCGGTCGACGATGCGGCCGATCATCTCCAGGCCGTCCGTCGTCACGAGCCGTTCGGCGTCGACCAGGATCTCGTCACCCGACAGATCGATGTAGCCGAAGCGCGTCTTGAGCTCGAGCTCCTCCTCGGGGTGCAGGAAGCCCCACGTCAGCCGCGCGCGGCCGCCGTTGTCGAGCCGCACGAACACGAGGCCCTCGGGATCGTGCGAGGCGATCGCGCCCCACTGCAGCGAGCCGTCGCGCAGCCGCAGCATGCGTGTCTCGGCCGAGACGTCCTGAGCAGCGCGAGCCGCTCGCGGCTGCGCCACGGCACGGATTGGGTTGGCTGCAGCCGCGGAGATCAGGGCACAGAGTGTCAGCAACCAGGTGAGTCTCATCGTTGTGGTCCTCCGGCGGAAGTGTTCTTGGGCGCGGCCGGCGCAACAGGCTGGGTGGGCTTCTCGGGCGGAGTCGGTTGGGGTTCGGCCCGTGCCCCGTTCACTCGGCGGCGCAAGCGCTCGCCGAACTGGATCTCGCGCACCAGAATCGTCTCGAAGCGTTTCTCGCGGCGCAGACCCTGCGAGCTCCAGCTCATGTCGACCACGATGCGGTACTCGGTCGGCCGTTCGGGGTTCGAGAAACCCTCAGCCGAGTAGACCAGGCCTTCGACGCCGCCGACGCGCCGCTCGACGACGCGGCGCGGCTCGCCGGCCTCGCCGTCGACCTCGGGGAAGAACGTCTCCTCGAGGTCGGCGATCGCGGCCTGCGCGGCCGAGGACGCCGACGTGCGCAGCTGCGCCGTGCGCGACAGCGCCGTGCCGTACGTCAGGAGCCCGAGGATCGCGGTCATCCCGAACAGGAGGATGCCCATGGCGATGAGCACCTCGAGGATCGTGAAGCCGGATCGCGCGTGGACTTTCACAGGTCCCAGTCCTCCCGGTACGTCGCGATCGGCACCTCGCGCACGAGGCGCAGGCCCCAGTGGACCATCGCGCCCTTGCCGTGCACCGCGGCGCTCGTGCCTCTTTGAGCACGCTGCACCGCGACGCGCGCGCCGTCGATCGACGTGATGCGCAGCCACTCGGCCTCGATCAGCACGTAGGAGTCCGGCTCCGACGGCAAGCGGCGGCCGTCGTCGACGATCAGCACGCCCTCCTGGTTGTCGAGCGGCTCGAGCAGGCGCGTGCGACGCAGCCGGTCGATCGGCCGCTCGAACTCGAGCTCGATGCGCACCCTGCGTGGCAGCGACGCGCGGCCGCGCGGCTTCGGGTTGCCCGGGTGCGCCTCGTTCCAGTAGTGCACCTCGCGCGACGGGCGGCCGAGGGCCAGCGCGTCCCACGACGTCGCCGCGGCGTCGAAGCCGGCGCCCATGCGCCAGCCGTCGTTCACGACGGACGTCTGCGCCGCGGCCAGCAGGCCCATCCACAGCAGGCCGCCCGTGACCTCCTCGGTCGCGCCAGCCGGCGGCCGGTTGCTGGCGCCGAAGAAGTCTCTGGCGAAGAACGACTTCGAGCTCGTCTCCATCGTCGGCCGCTCACCACGGAAGACGACGCCCTCGCTGCGCGCGTCGGGTTGCGTCAGCGATGCGGGCGCGACCATCCACACGACCTCGAGCAGGCCCGGGTTCGAAGCCTGCACGGTCACCGCCTGCTGCGCCTCCGCGGCGGCCGCGTCGGCTGAGACCTTGGTCTCGCCGGCCAGCGCGCGCGCCATCTCGGCCGGCGACGCCTGGCGCACGAGCCGGATCCGCGGCCACTTCGTCTCGGCGATGTTGTCGCCGTCGGTGTCGAAGCGCACCCACTCGATCACGACGTCGCCCTGCGAGCCGGGCTCGAGCCCGCGCAAGTCGAGCGCCAGGCTCTCGAGCACGGTCGAAGCCTGCTCGAGCAGCGCGCGCCGCGTCTCGCCGCGCCGCCACACGGACAGCGAGCGGTCGAAGAGCTGGAACACGGCCAGCATGAGCAGCGCCAACAACCCGACCGCGAGCACCAGCTCGACGAGCGTGAGGCCGCGTGTGCTTTGGCGGTGCGCGCTTCTCATCGCTCGACGCTCCGCAACGTCACGTTCGGAGCCAGGTAGAACGCGCTGAACGTCGTCAGGCGCGGCGTCTGGCGCCAGCCGTGCTGCAGGCCGCTGCGAGCGTCGAATGCGCCGGCCAGGTACTCGACGAACACGCGCGCGGTGAGGCGGTCGGATTGGTGGCCGACGGGCACGGGTTTTCCGTTCTGGTTGCCCTCCCACAGGACCGCGAGGTGCGGGTCCGTGTCGGGGTCCGCGTCCCAGGGCGTCGACGGGTCGGGTCGCAGCAGCACGCCGATGCGCGAGCCCTCGACTTCCTGCTTGGCGAAGAACACGGAGCTCCAGAACGCGGCCGGCTGGTCGAGGCCGAAGCCAAAATAGGAGAGTTCCGGCGCGTCGGCGCGGCGGGCCCAGCGGTCGGGGTAGCGCACGGGGAACAGGATCACGGCGTCGCCGGATGCGTGCGTCGCGGGCGTCGTGCCGAAACGCCCGCGGAACAGGCCTTCGCCGCGGCCGTCCTGGAATCCCGGCACGGACGATGCGCGCGGCATCTCGAGGGCCGAGCCGCGGATGCGCGTGTAGTGCATCAGCTCGTCGCCGACGATCACGAGGCCGTCGGGCGGGAAACCCTCGACGTTGGCCACCGCGAGCATCGAGTCGCCCGCGCCCATGCCCGACGTCAATACGGTCGACACGCGGTGCTCCAGGTACATGACCGGGTCGAACGTCTCGTGCGCGCCGGGCTTCGTGCCCAGGCGGCCGCGCCCGTCCTGCGCGAGCTGGATCGTGCCCTGCTGCGCGTCGTACGAGCGGTACGCGACGATCTCGTCCCCCATCCGCAGCAGGCCGCCGTTCGCGGGCATGTCGCCCAGGAACTCGCGGTCGGCGCCGACGTCGGACAGCGCGATGCGCACGGCCTTCGGACGCACGGTCAGCTCCGTGGCGGTCTCGTCGGCGTCGACCGAGAGCACGAGGCTCGCGCCGCACATCGATTCGGGGTCGAGGTCCGGCGCCGCGCGACCGAATTGCGCGTCGCCGAACGCCAGCTCGTCGACGACGGCGGCCGGGACCACGCCGCTCGGGTCCGCGGGGCTGCCGCCGATGCGCACCTTCGTGACCGCGCGCGGGCGCTCGCCGGAGGGGAAGCAGACGAGCCGCGCGAGCAGACGCGTGTCGACGGTCGGGATCTCCTCGTTGTCCACCGCCGATCCGGCTGCGACGTTCTCGGGCGAGCGTGTCTGGAACGCGACGAACGTGCGGCCCACCAGGTAGCTCTCCGTCTCGGCCAGCTCGCGCGCATCCATCGTGCGCGGTCGCGAATTCGCGCCCGGCGGCTGCCGCCAGGTCAACCACTGGAAGTGCTCTGCCGGGACGTGCGCGCGGTGCACGATCAAAGGCCAGCCGACGTGCGTCGGGTCCGAGCCGACCAGGAAGACGGCGTCCTGGCGGCCGGGCCGACCACCGGAAACGTCCTTCGAGTCGACCTCGAACACCGGATGGATCGGCGTGTTCGCCGGGTGCGTGTGAGACCACGTGCCCAGGACGCCGCGGAACTGGAAGCGCGTCTCGGCCGAGCGCGAGATCGGAAAGTCCGCGCCCACGTTCTCGTTCCGGCCGAACCGCGGATCCCACTGCGAGGTCGCGTAGGTCTGCGGCGCGAGCGGCGGCGGGCTGGGTCCGGCCGCGGGCGGCTCGAGCAGGCCCAGCACGGCTCCCCCGCCGCCGCCGCCGACACCTCCACCACCGCCGCCACCGGGCGGTGGCGGCGGACCCGGCGGCTGCGGGTTCGCGTCGAGGCGCACTCCGCGCGTGAGCGCGGCGTAGAGCAGGCCCAGCGCGTCCGGATCATCCCGCACGAGCTGGGCGCGACGCGAATCGAACCAGTCGTAGCGCACCCATTCGGTCAGCTCCGCGTCCGACACGTGCGTGACCTGCGCGAACTGCGAGTTGCCCTTCCTCGCGGCCAGGAACCCGCGCACGTCGCTGGCGCCGGGCACGGCGAACGAGATCGGCACGACGTAGGTGCGCCACGTCAGCATGGGTGCGATCTGCAGGCCCGACGTCCCCGGAGGACCACCGGTCTCGGCCTCGTCGTCCCAAGCGACCACGAACGTGCGCTGCCCGCCGATCACCCGGTCCTGTCCGTTGCCCAGCTCGCCCAGGTTGGGCAGCGTGCCGCGGTCGATCCCGCGCTCTGCGATCGCGAGCCGCGAGTCCGACCAGCCCGAGTAGCGGATGACTTCCACGCCGCCCAGCACGGACCCGTTCGGATCCTGGAATTCGCCGTTGTTGAACGTCCACTGCACTTGCACGATCGCCGCGTAGCCCCCGTCCGGGTGGAACGCGGTCATGTACTCCTCGGGCGGAGTCACCGTGTTCGTGTCGTCGCCGTCGTCGGCGCACTTCAGCAGGATCCCGTCGACGGTGCTGTTCTCGCCGCGCGAGCCCGTGCCGGCCAGCGCGCCGAACAGCCCGACCGTGATGACGTCGCCGAGGGGCGTATCGCCACCGGTGACGCCCACGGCCATCGCCACGCGGAACTTGCCGATGTCGCGCGCGAGACGCGCTTCGCCGCTGGGCACGTCGGAGCGGATGGGCAAGCTGTAGCCGAAGAGCTCGACCGGCGTCCCGGCCGCGTGGTCCGTCGAGATCGTCGCCAGGTTCACGGGCGGGCTGCCGGCGTCCTCGAGCAGTTCCAACGCCTGCTCGCGCGCCATGCGGCCGCCGAACCCGGCGTACGTGCCGGTCTCGATGCGCGCCGCGCTCAGCGCGCCGGCCGCGACCGTCACCTCGATCAGTTCGTTCCCGATGCGCACGACGCAGCGCTCGGGGAAACCGTCGACCGACTCGACCGGCAGGCTGGCCGAGTTCTGCGAGACCGAGCCGGTCAAGCGCGTCAACCCGGGCGTGCGCACGCCGTGCGCCAGCCCGTTCACGAGCATGTGCATCTGGCTCGGCCGGTTGCCGCGTACGTCGAACTCGAGGTGGTTCCACACGTCGGCCGGCAGACCCGGCGCCGTCGAGACCGAGTAGCGCAGCTCGCCGAACTCCTCGAAGCGCGTGTCGCGGTGGTCGCCGAAGCCGTCGAGGACGCGCAACACGATGTCGTCGCCCTCGAGGCCGAGCGTCATGCGGTCGACCTCGGCGCTCGCGCCGCCGACGTCCAGGATGCGGCCGTCGCTCAGGCTCTTGGGCCGGAACCACAGGGAGAGCGCGCTCGAGCGCAGGAACGGCGCGTCCTTGCCGTTCCAGCGCACCATGTCGTCGTCGGCCGCGCGCTCGAACGTCTGGTCGGGCAGGTAGCGCCCTTCCGGATCGCGCGTCTCGTGGTCGAAGTGCTCGACGCGACCGGTCAGCTTCTGCGTCTCGGCCAGGCGCGTCGGCATCAGCGCGGCCCAAGCGGTCTCGGTGCGCGACGGGAACACGCGTTCGGGGCTGGGCGGCGTGTCGCGGCTGGCGTACGCGGTATCGTCCGACACGCCCGGCATGTACGTCTTGCCCTCGAACGTCCCGAGCTGCGCCCACAGACGCGAGGGCGGCACGGCGCCCGCATCCCAGCGCGACGTCGCGTTCGGACCGGTCAGCCACCAGGGCGCCTCCAGGCCCAGGCGCAGCTCGTCGTCGAAGTCCTCCTGCCGCGCCCACAGACGGATCAGCTCGCGCTGCGGCGCGATCACGTTCACGTCGTCGCGCACGGCGGCGTAGCGCTGGACGCCGCTCGGCGCGTTGATCGCCGCGCGCAGCTCGAGCGCGTAGACGTCGCGCGTCGTGAAGGCGTACGGCATCGTGCTCCAGGCCAGCGACGCGTCGTTCGCGTTGAGGCCGTTCGTGTAGACCGCGACGGCGTCCTGCGCGTCGAGGAAGGCTTCCCCCTCGCGCAGCATGTCGGGGACGAGCGGCGCGTCGGCCGGCAGCTTGTCGATGCCGGCCGCGGGCAGCACGACGCGCTTCAGGAAGTCTTCGAAGCCCGTGAACGGCCGCGACTGGATCACGAGCTCGGAGAGCGATGCCGCTTCGTCGGCGGTCACGCGCGAGTTCTGCCCGGCGACCTGCAGGTTCAGGAAGAGCGCCTGGAGCACCTCGCGCGGCGCCGTGTTCAAGTTCACCGGCCGGCGCGCCAGCACCTCGACCACCGCCTCGTACGGCTCGTAGTCGGCGCGCACGATGCGGTCGAGCGCGATCTCGCCGTTGCCGAGCACGTTCTGGACCAGCGCCAGCTCCGAATTCTCGCCGTCGGTCACGCGCACGGTCGCGCCCGGGTTCAGCCAGCGCGCGTTGTCGACCCGCAAGCGCCCGTCGACGCCGCCCACGATCTTCGTGGTCAAGCGCGCGGCCCGCTGCCACGTCGCGCCGGCGCGGACGCCGCCATGCGCGCTGGCGAAGAGGCGCAGGGGGCGCAGAAGCGCGTCGCGCATGACCGCCAGCCCGGCTGGATCCGTCGCGGCGGCGTAGGCGAAGCCGGCGCTCTCGGGCACGCGCTCGGCCGATTCGTAGGAGCGCAGCTCGCCGTCCGACGACATCAGACGCCACAGCGCCGGCGCGAGCGCGCGCTGGTCGAGCACGGGCGTGCCGATGCCGTGCGCACCGGCCGGTCGCGGTCCGCCGCGCCACTCGGTGCCCTCGCCCGGTCCGAAGACGCCGCGCGTGAAGTCGACCACGACGCCGTCGACGATCTTCCTGTACTGGACGGTCTCGCCCTCGATCCACAGGAAGCCTTCGGGCTCGAGAGCGCCGGCCGAACCCAGCTTGATCTCCTTCGCGTCCGGCGCGAGGACCGCGCCGAGCCGCCCGGAGAGCCCCATCAGGTTCGACAGGACGTGCGGGCTGGCGCTGTCCATGTCGATCAGGCCGGCCACGTCGCGGCACTCGACCGTCCACATCGCCCCCAGCGGGTCGTTCGCGTCGAGGAAGCCCTGCGGGAACGCGTTGTCGACCTCGACCTCGTCCTGGCCGTCGTAGTAGGGCGTGCGGTCGAGGTCCGCGCTCGGGTAGCCGTCCGAGAGCACGACGCGCGCGTGACGCGCGGCGGCGTCGAGCGCGATGCGCGTCTCGGTGCGGTCCGCGAGGCGCGTCGAAGCCTGGTCCGCGCCGCGCGCCGACAGGAGCAGCGGCGTCGCCAGCACGAGCAGCGACAAGAGCACGAGCAGGACCGCCACGAGGGCGAACCCCGACTGCGCGCTCCGGCAGCGCGTGCTACTCGACCGTGCCATGCAGGTTCACCTGGATCTTGGCCTCGCGTCCGTCGTCGAACTTCAAGCCCACCCGCACCGGCTCGCGGTGCACGGCACGGTCGAGGACGCCGCCCGCGGCGAACACGATCTGGCGCGGCCCGGCGGCGTCGAACTCGACGCCTTGCGGCAGCTCGCGCCGATCCTCGCCGGCGACGGCCGCGACGACCAGCGCGTCGATGGCGCCCGGGAACGGCGAGCCCGAGGGCGACAGCACGAGCGGGCCTTCGACGGTCCACACCGGCGCCGACTCGGCCAGGTGCGCGACGACCGAGCCGTCGACGAGCACCGCGAGCGTCGAGCGGTCGTACTGCACCTCGACCTGGCTCCAGTGTCCGGGCCGCAGGAGCCCGGGCTCCGTCGCCAGCACGACGCGGCCGCCGCGCCGGCGTTCGCCGTCCTCCTCGAGGATCTCGGGCGCGAACCAGGCTCGGAGGCCGCCGCCCTCCGTGGTCGCGAGGCCCATGCTCTCACCGACGCTGAGCAGCGTGCCCCCGTCGCTCGTGCTCGTGCGCACGGCGCAGCTGAGCGCGAAGCCGCGGCGCAGGTCGAAGGCCGGATCCAGCTGCACCGGGATCTCGACGCGCGAGCGCGAAGGCTGGCCGGCGAAGGACAGCGCGTGACCGGTGAAGCCGTTCGGCACGAGCTCGCCGCCCAGGGAAACGCCCTCGACGCCGAACGCGCCTCGGATCGGCAGGTCCTCGAAGTGCCACGTGCCCACGACCTTGAGCCCGAACGCCTGCAGCGTGCGGCCCGGGACGTCGATCACGACGCGCGCGCCGGCGTCGCCCGCGACGGCCGAGTTGTGCGCCGAGCGCAGCACGTTCTCGACGATCCCGACGGCCGCGCGGTCGCCGACCTTGATCCGCGCGACCATCCCGACACCCATGCCGAGCAGCACCGCGATCAAGCCGATCACGACGATCAGCTCGATCAGCGTGAAGCCCCGCAGGGGCCGCCGCGCGCCGCGTGTCGTGGCACGGGTCATTTCTTGGGCTCGGCCGCCTCCATCTCGAAGTTGCCGATGTCGTCCTCGGTCCCGAAATCGCCGTCCGGTCCGGCCGAGATCAATTGGAACCGGTCGGGGTGGAACCAGGTGTTCGTGGCCGGGTTCTTGCGCGCGCGCACGACGCTCTCCCCCGGCCCCTCGTCGTCGTCGCGCGAGACGACGTACGTGTCCTGCCGGCCGTAGTCGCGGCGGTGGAAGTAGGCGATCGGGTTGTCCCACTCGTCCTTGAGCTCGCTCAGCGCCAGCTTCGGGATGCGCGAGAGGATCTTCTTGGCCTCGTCCGTGTCCGTGTTCACGAAACGGTCGTCGGGCAGCGCCGTGCCGCTCCACTCGGGGGACCACATCGCGAGCACGAGGCACTCGCCGCCCAGGTTCGTCGTGTTCGGCGCCGAGCCCCAGGCGTCAGCGAACTGGCTGGGTGGGTAGTCGCCGAAGCGGTCCTCGTACTCGCCGATCGCAGCCGAGAGCTGCGAGAAGAAGGCCTGGGTCGTGCGCACCTTGGCGACGTCGCTGAAGCCCGAGAGCCGCGGCAGGAGCACCAGCATCAGGATCGAGAGGATGACGAGCACCGCCAAGAGCTCGACGAGCGTGAAGCCCTCCTGGTTCCTCGTGCGTGCTCGGCTCACGGGCTCTCCTACCTGGCCTTCTGGCGGAAGACGATCTCGACGTCGTCGATGTCGAGCTGCACGGACCGGCCCGGCGCGCCTTCGGCGAAGACGCCCATCCTCAGCACGTTGTTCGTGCGGCCGAGGGCCGACAGCGGCGTGTCGGGCATGACGGGGATGCCGTCCAGCGAGGCGCGGATCTTGACGTCGGAGAGCTCGCCGACGCGCTCGATGCGCAACGTCACCGGCTGGTCGAACTTCCATTCGGAGCCGGACACGTCGAGGTGCGGCGAGTCCTCCTCGCCGCGCTTCATCGCGCGGAACTGGACGATGTTCTTGCCCGCCTCGGGGTGCCGCGAGACGGTCGCCTCGGCCTGGATCTGCGTCTCGCCGCCGCGCTCGTCCCAGCGCGCGACGAACAGGCCCACGCGCGCGGTCGTGCCGGGGTGCACGACGATCTTGGCCTCGATCGAGACGAAGTCGCTGGCGTTCTTCTCCTGCCAGACGCGCGCCTTGCCAGCCGACTTGAAGGTCCCACCGATCGTGACGACGCCGTCGTGGAGCGTGACGATCGGTCCGCTCGATTCCAGCGTCTTCCAGTCGTTCTTCAGGGTGTCGTTGCGCTCGAACCGGTCGGTCCAGGCGACCTTCTCCATGTGGTCCGTCAAGCGCGTGATCTGACGCCGCGCCCACTGACGCCACGGGTCCTCCTCGGGGAACGCGCGCCGCGCGTCGTCGAGCTCGGCCAAACGAGTGAGCGCTTCGGTCGGATCCCCGCGCCGGTAGTACGTCCACGCCACCGCACCACGTGCCGCGGGCTCGTCGGGCGACAGCGCGACGGCCTTCTTGAGCACGTCCTCGGCCTCGGGCACGGAGCCGGCCTCGAGCAGCGCGACGCCGCGCAACACGGCCGCGCCCAAGAGCGTCGGATCGATCACAAGCGAGCGCTCCAGGAAACGGTCGGTCGCGAGCAGGTCGCCACGCCGGTGCGCCACGTCGCCCAGCCAGGCCAGCGCGTCGGCGAAATCCGCGTCGATCTCGAGCGCTGCGCGCAATGCATCCGCCGCGCCGTCCAGGTCGTCCTTCGCGACGAGCAGGCGCCCGCGCTGGAAGTACGCCCACGCGTCGGTCGGATCGTTCTCCAGCGCCAGGTCGACGAAGCGCAACGCCTCGTCGGGGTTGCCGGTCGACTCCGCCAGGCCGGACAACGTGCGCAGCGCCTTCGACGCGCGCAGCGGATCGAGAGCAGCCGCCGCGAGCAGCGCCGCGCGGGCCGCGCGCGCGCCGTCGGGCGTGCGCTGCCGCGAGAGCTCGATGCCCTGCGCCAGCATGCGGTCGAAGCCCTGCGCCTGGTTGTCGGAACCCGGCGCGACGCCGCCGGCCGCGTCGCCGGGGGTCAGCGCGCGCACGCTCGCCAGCCCAACCTGCGCTTCCTCGCTGCCGGCGTCGGCCTGCAGCGCCTTCTCGAACCACTCGCTCGCGCCGGGCACGTCGCCCGTCGCCAGCAGCGCCGCGCCGAGCCCGGCGCGGATGCGCGCGCGATCGCGCTTCCACTGCGCGTCGGCCGGCTCGAACTGGTTCGCGAGCCGGTAGTGCTCGAGCCCTTCCGTCGCGCGGCCGCGCGCCAGCAGGTAGCGACCGAGCGCCTCCTGCACGGGCCACGACGTGCGCCCGAAGCGCTCGGCCTCGCGCAGGTGCGCTTCGGCCTCGGCGAACAGGCGGAAGCGCGCTTCGAGCTCGGCCAGCCGCATCAGGACGAGCGGGTTGTTCTTCATCGGGCCGTCGAGCAGCCCGCGGTAGATCTGGAAGGCCTTCTCGAACTGGAAGCCGGACTCGTGCACGCGCGCCAGGCCCAGCCGCGGCAGCGGGTCCTCCTGCAGCACGGCGATGCAGCGCGTGAACATCTCGGCCGCGACCTCCAGCGCGCGCGGCGTCACCATGCGCTGCTCGATGCACCAGCGCGCGTAGTGCAGCGCCTCGTCGTACTCCGACGCCGACAGCGGATCGCCGAAGCCGACGCGGCGGCGCTCGATCTCGTTCGGGATCGTCTGCGCGAAGTCGAACTCGGTGATGTTCTTGCGCGGGATCGCGGCCGGCTTCTGGCCCGGGAAGCGCGGCTGGCCCTTCTCGGGGTCGAACTCGACGAAGAGCAGGTCTTCGTTCGCGCGCTGCGGCAGGCGGAAGCGATCGGGGTTCCTGATCTGGCCGAAGCGGTACTCGCCGACGCGGAACCAGTCGTACGTGCGCTTCCAGGCCGCGATGCGCGCGGCGGTCTCCTCGGGCGAGAGCGCCGTCGCACGCCGCGCCGTTCCGGCACCGCCCGCGGACGCGCTCGTCGCCGGCTCGCCGCCGTCGTCCTCGGCCTCGGTCGCGAACAGGTCCGGGACCGCGACGGTGCGCGCCGGACCGCGCAGGAACTTGCCCCACAGCCGCGGCTCGGGGCCGGGCACGGGCGGCGGCGCGAGCGCCGGCAGACCCGCGAGCGGCGGCGGCTCAAGGCCCAGCGGCGGCAGCGGCCGCGTGTCGCTGGGCGGCGAGAAGAGGTCGCGGCCGCGATCCTTCACGGCGCGCGGAGCGGGCAGGACGAGGCTCACGTCGGGCGAGGCCGCGGACGGCACGGCGGGAGCGTCCGCGCGCTTGGAGCTGCCGCGCGGCCCGGAGCCCGCGCTGGCGGAGCGCCAGGCGAGCAGGCCCAGGACGAGCACCGCGACGGCGAAAACGATCGGTTCCTTGCGCACTTCCACGCTCGGGCTCTGCTCCTGTTCCTAGTGCTATTCCTGAGGGGGCGCCTGCGGCAGGATCCGCGCGACGACGAACGTGACTTCCAGACCGGCTTCGTCGGGCTTCGCGCGCGGCGGCTGCATCTCCAGCCGCTCGATCAGCAACGGACCGACCGCGCCCGAGCCGTCGGCGGCGGGCGCGGCTTCCTGCGTGCGCTTCACGAACGCGACGAGCGGGCTCGGGCGTCCGCTCAGGTTGAACGTGACGCGCGTGCGCTCGATCGCGCCGACGCCTTGCTTCGACGTCAGCTTCGGGTCGAGCTGGATCTGGATGCGGTCGATGCGCTCGCAACCGGCCTCGAGCGCGAAGCGGATCGCGCGGTCGACCAGGTCGAGGCCTTGCATGTAGCGCAGGATCTCGCCCTCGCGCGTGGGCGAGAGCGCCGGCAGGCCCAGGTCCTCGGGCACGCGCAGGTTCGCGCGGCCCGCGCGGCGGTGCAGGTCCTCGCGCGTGGCCGCGACGGCCGCGAAGTACTGGTTGCTGGGCGTGCCGCGCTGCGGCTCGAGCGTGAACAGCGGGCGCGCCTTCCAGGCCACGGCGCCCGACAGCGTGTCGACTGCGCTCTTCAGCTTGTCGTTCGCGCCTTCGATCGTGCGCAGGTCGTCGGCCGAGTACATCGACTCGCTGGAGAGCTTGCGCTGCGTGCGCGACGCCGCGGTCACCTGCGCGTCGCGGTCGTTGCCCAGGAAGCTGCCGATCGCCAGCCAGCCCACGAAGAACGCCAGCGCGCCGCCGCCGACGATCAGCACGGAGCGCTTGTTCTCCTGCCAGAAGCCCTCGAGGTCCATGCTCAGCCTCCCTTGCGCGGGCCGGCGGCCTGCGCGCTCGAGCTGGACGGCGCAGCCGACTTGGACGCGGCGCCATCCGGCGATTCCGCGGGCGGCGCCGCGGGCGGCGCGAAGATCGACAGGTCGAGCGTGAAGCGCGCGCCGTTGGGCGTGAGCTTCTCCTTGGGCACGACGCCCTCGGGCAGCTGCGCGCGCAGCTTGTGCAGGAAGCTCTCGTAGAGCTGCGGCAGGGAGTTCGTGCCCTCCTTGGCCTTGCCCACGACCGAGACCACGGGCTTCTCCTGTCCGCGTGCGATCCCCAGATCGGGATCGGAGCGGAAATCGCTGGTGAGCTGCGTGACCCAGAACTCGGCCGGCAGGTCCTTCGCGAGCCAGTCGAGCGTGCGCGCCACCTGCTCGCCCGAGCCCTTCGAGGCGTGCAGCTCGTCGGCCAGCTTCGCGAGCCGCACGTTCTCCGCGGCCAGCTCCTCGGCGCGGCGGTGCGTGCCCGCGGCCTTTTTGTACTGCTGCTCGAGCGCCGTCGCCTTGACGCGCGCGTCGTCGAGCTGCTGCTTCGTGCGCCAGGCCTCGTAGCCCAGGAAGCCGAGCGCCAACACGCCGGCGGCGATGAGCCAGGCCGTGCCGCCGACGAACTCGCGCTTCTTGCGCAACGTCGCCGGCAGGATCTCGATCGAGTAGGCCGCCGGATCCGAAGCCGTGGCGGCGAGACCCAGCGCGACGACAGCGCCGAGCTTCTGTTCCTCGAGCTCGTCTCTCGCTTCTGGACTGAGCTTCGTGGTGTCGACGACACGGAACGGGTCGAACAGCTCGACCGGCACCGACATGCCGCTCGACAGGTAGCGCGGCAGACCCTTGAGCGCCGCGCCGCCGCCGCACAGGAGCACGCGGTCGAGCTTGAGGCCGGTGATCTTCACCTGGCTCTTCGAGAAGAGCACCGCCGACTGCAGCAGCGACAGGATCTGCCCGGCCGCCGCCTGCGCCGCGCGCGTCGCGCGCTCCGCGGCGGCATCGGGGGAAGCGCGCCGCCGGATCCAGGTCGACCAGCCGCTCCTTGAAGTCGATCGCCTTCGCGCCCGAGACCTCGAGCCGCTGAGCGATCGCGTCGTCGATCAGGCGCGAGCCGCCCGACAGGTTGCGCGCAAAAATGAGGTCGGGACCGCGCGCGATCACGACGTCGGTGTTGTCCCAGCCGATGTTGGCCAGCAGCACCACCTCGTCCTCGACCGCGCCGAAGCGCAGGAACGCGTTGTAGAGCGCGATCGCATTCGGGGTGAACGCGTCGAGCTTGCCGCCGATCCCGGCCAGGCCCTGCGCGTGCGCCTCGAGCAGGCTCTCGCGCGCCATCGCCAGCAGGCACACGTCCTCGCCCTCGATCTCGGGCAGCTCGGGCAAGAGGTTGAAGTCCGACGCGACGCCCGCGCCCGACTGACCGCCGATCTCCTCGACCTCGAAGCGCATCAGCTTGCGCAGCTGCCAGTCGGGCACGCGCGGCACGCGCACGTAGCGCACGTTCACGTCGCGGCCCGAGAGCCCGACGCGCGTGTCACCCGGCTTGAACGGCAGCGTGAGGCCCGTCCAGCCCTCGGTCAGCTCGTTCGCCTTCACCGGCCGCACCGCGAAGTCGGTGACGACGAAGGTGTTGCCCTTGGCGAAGCCGCGCACGGCCTTCACCGTGCGCGAGCCCATGTCCAGCCCTGTCACCGTGCGCGGCATCTAGCCTCCGCCCTCCTGTTTCTCCAGCACGGCCTGCATGGCCGTGAGGCGCGCGCGCAACTCCGCGGCGATCCCCGGCGAACCCTGTTTCTCCAGCACCGCCAGCATGGCCGTGAGACGCGCGCGCTCGGCGCGATCCTCGTCCGCTCGCAATGTCGCGACTTCCTGCTCGAGGGCCTGCGCCAGCGTCTTCGCATCGGCCTCGACCTCGCTGCCGGCGAAGCGCTGCGCGATCGACAGCGCGCGCTCGCGCGTCGTCGCGAACATGCCCGGCAGCTTGAAGAAGCGCGCGCGCTCGGCGTCGGCGCGCAGCGAGCGCACTTCGGCCAGACCCTGCTGCACGAGCTTTGTGCGCGTCGTCTCGGCGTCGTCGACGAGCCGCGATTCGTACGGGAAGCGGCTCAAGAGTTCGCTCCACTTCGCGATCGCGCCGCCCAGCTCGCCCTTCTTCTCGGCCGCCAGCGCGGCGTGCGCCAGATCCTCGGCCGCGCCCTTGTCGGCCGAGAAATCGAGCTGCATCGAGACCTTGGGTTCCGCCTTGCCCAGGTCGACGACGAGCCGCACGGCCGCGCCGTCGCTCTCGCCGCGCACGGTGCACGGAGCGGGCAGGTCGACGCGCACGAGGTCGGGCGCGCGGCCCAGCAGCAGGCTCTCGACGCCGGCGCGCTCCTGCGTCGCGCCCGCGGTCTGGTAGCCGCCTTGGCCCAGCGTTGCGATGCCGGCAACGACCAGCGCGCGCTCGGCGCGCAACACGAGCTGGGTCGGGCGCTCGGCACCCTGCGCCTCGAGGACGATGCGCGGGCCCTCGGCGCGCGCGCTCAAGCGCGCACCGTCGCGGCCGGGCGCCGCGTCGGGCCGCGTGAACTCGATGCCCGTCGCGAGCACGCGATCGACGCGCACCAGCTGCGCAACGATCGGCGGATCGCCGTGCAGGTGGAGCGCCGCGCCGTGGACTTCCGCCGCCGGCTTCGACGGCGCCGGGGCCTCCACGACGCTGACGTCGTCGGCGTCGACCGCGCCGCCCTGGTCCGGATCGGACGCGCGCGCCAGCACGACGACGCGCGCCGAGTCGTATCCGGGCGGCACGGCCGCGACGATCGAGCTGTCGGTGAAGTCGGACGATTCGCGCACGGGTGCTGCCCAGGCCGTGATCGGCGCAGGTCGCGCATCGTCACCCTCGGGGGCCAGGAACTCGATGCCCAGGCGCGCTTCGGCCGCGCCGCGCGTGCGCAGGGAAGCGCGCGCGCTGAGCTCGCGCTCGGCGCCGGCACGCACCGCCGGCGAGCGGTGCAGCGCCCATTCTCCGGGAGCCAGATCGGCGCGCGCGCCCTGAGCTCCCGCGTGCCGCGCGGCGGCGTTCACGAGGAACGCGGCCGGCGCGCTTTCGAGCGGCTCCCACGTGTCGCGGTCGCCTTCGAACGAGTACCCCGAAGCCAGCAGATTGCCGGGCACGTTTTCGACGGCCGCGAGTCCTTCCCCGGCGGAGCTCGAGCGCCCGAACCAGAGCCACGCGCCGACGCCGGCCGACGCCAGCACGACGACGCCCAGGCCGATCGCGGCGGCCGGCGAGCGCTTGCCCGCGCGCTGGACCATGTCGGAGGTGACGCGCTCGAGCGCATCGACCGGTGCTGCCGGGGCGTGCGCCACGGGCAGATCGTCGAACTCGCCCTCCAGGTCGGGCCCCGCGGACTCCGTGTCGCGGAAGACGAGCCGCACGTTGCCGAAGACGACGACGTCGCCGTCGGTCAGGATCTGCTCGAGGATCCGGTCCTCGCCGATGCGCGTGCCGTTCGTGCTGCCCAGGTCCTTCAGGCGCACGCCGGACGGCTCGACCGTGATCTCGGCGTGCTTGCCGGAGATCGAGTTGTCGAGGATCAGCAGGCTGTTCCCGGGCTTCCGGCCGACGGTCAACCCGCCGCGCGGGATCCCGACCACTTCCCCGCGCCGGTCGTCGCTCTCGAAGCGCAGGGAGAAGCGTTCTGTCATGGGCTCAGGCAGGTGGGGCTCGGGCGGCAGGGCACGCGGAGAGCCGCGGCCGGGGCTCGCGCGGGCAGGGCCCAGGGACGCGGAACCATCGAGGCGCGGCGAGCTATCCGGGCGGCAGAGCGTTGTAACAAACGGCACCCCTCGGAAGCTGTTGTTCGTGTTCCGGCGGGGGCGCCCCGCCGGGCAGCCGCCCCAACCAGAAGCCGACCCTGTCAGCCGACCTTGTAGGTCGAACCTGTCCCGAAGCCAGCCCTGTCCGTCGGGGGCTGTCCCCGTCGATTGTGCCCGCGTTCCGGGCGGGGGCTCGACTGGTGTTGGTACCCCAACCTGTCGTGGCGAGAATCTGGAAGCACAATGGACCGGGTCAGCTTCCCCAGAATGCTGCGATGAGCCCCCGCGCCCCCGGTGACGCCGCCCTGCGGCGGTTCGCCCTGACCGGTCCCCCTGCCGGAGGGCGCGCGCAGCTTGCCGACGGCGAAATCGAGCACGCGCGGCGCGTCCTGCGCCTCGTCGCCGGCGATCGCCTCGTCGGTCTGGACGGCCAGGGGGCGGCCTGGCCGCTCGTTGTCCGGCGGTCGGACGCGCGCGAGTTCCAGGTCGAGGGCGACGGCGATCCGGAGGTCGAGCCGGCGCCGGGTGAGCTCGGCGCGCGCCTGCCCTGGATCGAGGTCGTCTGCGCCCTGCCGCGCGGCGAGCGCGCCGAGGCGATGGTCGACCGGCTCGTGCAATTGGGGGTGGCCGCGATCCGCCCGCTGGCGGCCGAGCGCGCCAGCCCCGCCGCGCGCGGCGAAAGCGACCGGCGCGCCGAGCGCCTGCAGCGCATCGCGCGCGAGGCCTGCAAGCAGTCCGGGCGCCTCTGGTGGCCGGAGATCCACGCGCCCGAGACGCTCGCCGCGGTCCTGGCGCGGCCGGCGCGGACCGACCTGCTCCTCGATCCGCTCGCGCGCCAGGCGCTGTTCGAGTTGGTCGCACCGACCCACCCGTCCGGCACGCGCGAGGAGCCGCTGCGCTGTTGGATCGGCCCCGAGGGCGGTTTCTCACCGGCCGAAGACGCCGCGCTCGATGCAGCCGGCTCCGTGCGCGCCCGCCTCGCCCCGCACGTCCTGCGGATCGAAACGGCGGCGGAAGCGGCCGTTGCGGTCGTTGTCGCGCGCGCCTCGGCCTCCTGACCGGGCTGCGCAGATCCGCGGCCTAGCCGGCCCGCCCCGCCGCGATCGGTTCCGCCGCCGCCGCATCCCAGCGCAGCCGCTCGCGCAGCGAGATCCAGCGCTCGCCCGCGATCACCACATGATCGAGGAGCGGCACGCCGACCAGGTTGCCGACCTGGACGAGCCGCAGCGTGACCTCGAGGTCCTGGGCCGACGGCTCGGGATCGCCCGAGGGGTGGTTGTGCACGACGACCAGCGCGGCCGCGGCTTCGCGCAGGGCCGGCGCGAACACCTCGCGCGGGTGCACGAGCGCGGTGGAGAGCGTGCCCTCGCTGACGCGCACGTGGCGCACGAGGCGGTGCTTCGTGTCGAGCAGGAGCGCGTGGAACTGCTCGCGGTCCAGCCCGCGCAGCACGGGCGCCATGACCGCGTGCACGAGCGCCGCGCCGGAAAGCGGGACGCGCGGCGACGCTACGGCGTTTTCCACACGCCGACCCAGCGCGAACGCGGCCGCCAGGCGCAGCGCCGCGCCGCGCGACAGCCCGGTGCGCGCCCGCAGGTCCTGCGGCGAGCGGCGCGCGAGCGGGCCCAGCTCCTCGCGTGCCAGGCCCTCGAGCGTCATTGCGCCCGCGCGCTCTCCCGCGACGAGCTCGAGCAGCGCACGCACGTCGAGCGCGTCGGGCCCCTCCGCTTCGGCGCGCGCGCGCGACACGTCGACGCACGGCTTGCGCACCCCCGCCAACCCCGACCGCGCGTCCGTCTCCACACCTGTCTCGACGTTCGGGAGCCCGGACGGTTGCAGCGCGCGTCCCGAATCCGGCACGGAACGAGTGAAATCCTTACGGAATCTTTCGATTGCGTGGAATCAAGCGCGTTCGATCGGCCGAATGAATGTCCTGCCCGAGGGGGCATCACGTGCCGGAAAGAGAGTCGGAATCGTGGAGATCCTGTCTGTCGTCGGGGTGATCCTGGTGAGCCTGTGGGTGGCCGAGGTTCTCATCTACCTCGTCCTCTACAAGCTCGATCGTGGTCCTGTCGGGGTGTCGACGCCACCCATCCCCGTTTCCGGTACGGCGGGCGCGGCGCGCGGACTGTCGACGCGCACGCGGCCCGGTTCCAGTTCTGCGCTGACCTGAGGCGCAGAGGGAACACAAACGGCCGACCGTGTTCCTGACACGGTCGGCCGCCTTTACGGTACCCGGAAGATTTCTTCCCGATTCGCCGCGCTTCTGGCCTTGCAACCAGACCGCGACTTCTGCGGCGAATCGGGAAGAAAACTTCCGGGTACCGTCACGCGCGCGCGGGCTGCTTCCTGCGCGCCGACTTCGACGTCGAGGCGGTCTTCGACGCGCCGGCCTTCGCTGCCGCCGACTTCGAGCGCGTCTTCGGCTTGCGCGCGGCCGGCACGATGACCTTCGACGCCAGCTCGCTGCGCTGCGCCTTCGGCATCGGTGCGACGTTCGAGACGGGCCGCGGGCGCGTCACGCTGGCGAGCACCATGACCAGGGCTTCCGCCTTGGGCTGACGGCGCGGCGTCGTGCGCTGCGCGGCGCGCACGAAGTCCGCCAAGGACAGGATGCCGATCAGCCGGCCCTGCGCGTCGACGACGGGCAAGCGCCGGACCTCGGCCTCGGCCAGCGTCTCGAGCGCGTCCTCGACGCTGGCGTCGGGCCCGATCGTGGTGAGCACCTTGGACATGACGCGCTCGACGGGCAGCTCGTGCAGCGCGACGCCCGTCGTGTAGGCCGCCATGCACAGGTCGCGGTCCGTGACGATACCGGCCAGGCGGCCGGCCGCGTCCAGGACGGGCACGACGCCGCAGTCGCGGTCCCACATGATCTGCGCAGCGCGGGAGAGGTGGTCGCTCGTCGTGCACACGGCGGGCGCGGGCGTCATGAGTTCGTGGACGTACATGATGGGATTCCAGGCGTGAGGGAACGGAGGGCGCGCGGCGGGGCCTTCCCCGGGCGCACGAAGAGCGCATCCGAACGCCGGAGTCTAACGCAGGCCAGCGAGCTTGCGAGCGGCCCACCAGGATTGATTCCGACACCACGCGCGTCCGGTGTGGTTCCCGGATCACCGCCTCACGACTGCGCCTCAGCGTCGCTGCGCCCCGGCGAAGTCATCGAACGCCGTCGCCAGGCTCAGGCCCGTGCGCCGTTCGAACTCGGCCGCCAGCCCGTCCGTCTTGCAACCAGCCACCATCGCGAACGGCACGCGCTCGCCGTGCTCGCGCGCGAGGAAGTCGATGAACAGCAGCGACTGCGCGTAGGCCCGGCCGATCGCGGCGTCGTCCCCCACCGCGCCCAGGCTGCCCGACAGGGTCTCGAGCGACATGAGCGGCGCCGCGCCCAGCGTCTTGCGCGCGGCGTCCAGCGTGCGCCCGATCGTCGCCGGGTCCTCGCTCTCGAAGCGCTGCGCCATGCCCTCGTTCAACCAGCCCGGCACGTCGCGCCCGCCGGCCTCGTGCACGAACGCGTGCACGAGCTCGTGCCGCAGCACGCGCTCCAGCTGGCGGCGTTCCTTCCCGAGGTCCTCGAGCGGCACGCGGATCGAGCCGTCGTACAACCCGCCGGCCCAGTGGCCGATGCCGGTCGCGCCCAGGAAGCCCTCGCGCTTGTAGAGCACGACGCGGATGCGCCCGCGTCCGCTGGCGACCGGATCGAGGCCGAAATGCTCGGTGAAATCGAGGTAGGCGCCCTCGAGCGTGTCGAAGATCTCCGTCGTGCGGAACGATAGGTCGTCGCGCGAGCCATCGTAGGAGAGGTCGAAATGGCCGGACGACTCCGTCCAATGGCCGGCCTCGGAGTGCGCCAGCGCGCGCATCTGCTCGAGCCGTTTGCGGATGTCGTCGCGGTCGGGCGCGAGCTCGAGGGCGCGCGCCATGCGCGCGATGCCGCTGGCCTGGCCCGCCTCGCCGCCGCGGTCCCACTCTTCGCCGCCCAGCCGCGCCAGCGCCTCGGACAGGTTCTGGCGGAAGACCTTTTCCTTCGGGACGGCGGCCACGCACTCCTCGAAGCCGGCCACGGCCTGCGCGAGCTCGCCCTTCTCGAGCGCCTGGATCGCGGCGCGGTTCTTCTGCGCCCACAGCGGGTCCACGCCGCGCGCGGCCGGGACCTTCGGCACGCTGGGGTCGGGCTCGTCCGCCGTGCCACCGATCGGCACTCGGCGCGAGGGCGCAGGCTCGTCGTCGACGCTCGCGCGCGGGTTCCACTCGGGCTGGGCCTTCTTGCGCGGCGGCTCGCGGAACGAGAGCACGAACACGCACCCGAGCGCGAGCGAGAGCCCCGCCACTGCGACGCCGGCTGCGTTCATGCGTGCTCCTTCGAACCGCTGGCGACCCTTTGAGTTCCGAGCGCGACGCTGCGCGCTCCGAGCAGACTGCGCGCTTCGCCGTACGCTGCCGGATAGGCGTGCTCGCGCTCGATCGCACGCAGACGCGCGCGCCAGCGCTCGCCCGCGTCCGCCGACGCGCGCGCGACGCGGCAACCCAACGGTCGCGCGGGTCCCAGGCGACAGCCGTCCTCGGCGCGGGCCTGCGCCGCGGCATGGATCCGCGCGGCGGCGTGATCGGCTTCCAGGGCGCTCATGTACAGATCGTCGGCCGCCTGGCCGTCCAGGCAACAGCCCTCTGCCGGCCCCGGCCCGGTTTTGGGCCCCACCGCCTCTGTCCGGATCTCGACATACAGGGCTTCCAGGGCCGTGAACGCGCGTTCGGCCCGTTCCGGATCGACCTGGACCGCGATCCCGGGGCAGGTCGCGCGTGCGGCCTCGAAGCCTGCGCCGCCGGCCATCACCGAGGGCCAGTACGGGAAGGTGCGACAGTGCGCGGGTCGGACGGCGTACGCGCGGCACGTGTTGCGCCCTTCGAGCAGCGTGCAGCGGCCGTCGGCGCGCTCTCGCAGCGCCAGCCGGCGCTCGCCCGTGCGCGGGTCGGCCGCGTCGCGCGCGTGGTGGTCGAGGAACGACGACGGGCTCAGCTCGAGCGCGCGCGCGAGCGGCTCGACCTCGTCCGGCTCGAGCCAGACGTAGCCCTCGCCGCCGCTGCAGCAGTGCCCGCAGCGCGAGCAAGCGAAACGGAACGGCACGGCGGCGTCGAGACCCGGATTGCGCGCCCCGTGCAGGCCGTCGATGGCCATGTTTCAGAACTTCCGCCGTCGCGGCGGCGCCTTGCGCACCGGCGAGTCGACCGCCGTGCCCATGTCGCGGATCTTGGCCTGCGTCTCGCGCACTTCGCGCACTTCGCGGTGCAGCTCGTCCCAGCTCTGGAAGCGCTGCGTCGGGTCCTTCGACATCATGCGCTCGATCAGATAGTGGAGCTGCGGCGACACGCCGCGCGACTTCATCTCGGGGCTCGAAAGCCCGTCCATGACGTGCTGGCGCAGGAGCTCCTGGTCGTCGGTGGCCTCGAACGGCAAACGCCCGACGCACAGGTGGAACAGCGTCGCACCGAGCGAGTACACGTCGCTGCGCAGGTCCGCCGCGGCGCCGCCGCGCGCCTGCTCGGGCGCCAGATATTCCTTGGTCCCCGCGGCCGATCCGGCCGCCGCGCGCTCGTCCGTTCCGGCCGCGAAACCCAGGTCGATCAGCTTGAGCGAGCCGTCGCGCGCCAGCATCAGGTTGCCGGGCTTCACGTCGCGGTGCACGACGCCTTGACCATGCAAGTAGTCGAGCGCGACCGCGATCTGACCGACCACGTCGAGGAGTTCGTCCTCGGTGAACTGCTGCCCCGCGTCGAGCCGCTCGAGCAGGGTCGAGCCGTCGACGAGCTCCAGGACGGAGAAGTAGATCCACGCGTCGGGGCCGAAGCCCGCGAACTTGCGGATGCCGTAGCCCTTCACGACGGCCGGGTGCGCCAGCTCGGCCAGTCGTCGCGCTTCGTTGACGAAGGCCTTCAACGTGGCCGCGTTCCGCGCCGCGGTCGGGAACAGCACCTTGAGCGCCACCGGCTCGCCGGTCTTCTTGTCGCGCGCCGCGAAGACGTCGGACGTGCCGCCGCTGCCGACATTCGGACCCACGTCGTACCCGGGGATCTCGGGCACGACGCCAGCCTGGGTGCGGCGCGCACGCTGGACCGCGTCGGGCGACCAGCCCGTGATCCGGACCAGCAGGTCGTCGAGGGCAGCTCCACCCCGCATGGCGGTGTCCACGGCCCGGGCGGCGTCCAGCGCGAGGTGCCCGCGCTGGACGAGCTGGGCCAGGAACTGAGCGTCGGAAGCCTTCTGCATGCGGGTCGCAGCCCGATCGTATCGGCCCGGACTGCGTGGCGCACAGCGTCGTCCCCGCCGGAAGGGTCCCTCCCGACGGAAAGCCGGAGCGGCCGTCAAGTCGTTCCGCCGGAGGCTCCGAAAGGCATCGTCATCGCCCCACGGTCTCCCCGGCCGAGCGACGACCCCCCGTGATCCCGACCAAGAGCCGCGCCGTCTGGCGCTACTTCGAGCCCGCCGACACGTTCGTGCGCATCGTCGTGTGCGATGCGTCGGCGATCGACGTCGACGTGAGCGAGCACCTGAACCGGGCCGCGTACCGCCGGCTCGTCGTGACGGCCTGCGTGCCCGACTACCGGGCCGAGCTCGGCGCGCGCCTGCAGGAGCTGTGCTCCGACGATCCGCTGCTGGCCGAGGACCTGCTCTACCAGCTGTGCATCGAGGTCAACCCCTCGCTCGACATCCACACGGTGCGCCTGCGCGGCGAATCGCGGACCGCCGAGGTCGTGCCCGAGTCGCAGCCGGTGCCGGAAACCGCGCTGACCGTCGTCGAGGACTTCCACGACCGGCTGGCGAAGCGCGCGCGCGGCCTGGGCGTGCGGCTGTCGCGCCGCGTGATCGGCCAGGACGAGGCCGTGCAGAAGGTCGTGCGCGCGGTCGAGAAATCGGCCGCGGGGCTGGGAGCGCCGGGCCGGCCGCTGGGCTGCTTCCTGCTCGTCGGCCGCACGGGCACGGGCAAGACGGAGCTGGCGCGCGCGCTGGCGGCGGAGCTCTTCGCCGACCCGAAGACGAATCCGAAGGGGCTGGTGCGCGTCGACTGCAGTGAGTACGCGCTGGCTCACGATGCCAGCAAGCTGATCGGCGCGCCGCCGGGCTACGTCGGCCACGAGGACGGCGGCTTCCTGACGGAGGCGATGTCGCGGCACCCCGAGACGATCGTGCTGTTCGACGAGGTCGAGAAGGCGCACCCGCGCCTGCACAACCTGCTTCTGCAGATCCTCGAGGACGGGATCCTGACCGACGGCAAGGGCCGCACGGTGAACTTCGAGCACGCGCTGATCGTGCTGACGAGCAACGCCGGTGCGCGCGAGATGATCCAGGCGCGGCGCCGGCTGGGCTTCGAGCGCAACGTGAAGCTGGAGCATTCGTCGCTGTCCGACATCGCGACCGAGGCGCTCGAGACCAGCTTCAGCCCTGAATTTCTGGGCCGCATCGACGAAACGGTGGTCTTCAAGGAGCTCGACAAGCGCACGGCCGTCGCGATCGCGCAACGGCAGCTGGGCGAGCTGGCCGCGCGCGCCAGGAGACGAGGACTGCGCGTCGCGTTCACCCCGGCCGTCGCGAAGTGGGTCTCCGAGCTGGGCTTCTCGACCGAGTACGGCGCGCGCGAGCTGCGCCGCGTCGTGACGCGCGAGATCGAGGCCCCGCTGTCGCGCATGCTGCTCGACGGCACGCGCCGCCGCGGCCTGATCCGCGCGCGCATCCAGGCTGACAAGCCTTGCTTCGATCTCGAAAACTGAACATCGGTGCCTTCCCTGAGAAGGCCCGGTCATGGGCTTCCCTCCCAGGCCGTGGCCCGCCGGAATCCTGACCGTCGCGCGCGGGCGGGCGCGGAATGCACGCTCCCTCGACGGATCCTCGAGGCCGTGATGGCATGGGCCGCATGGCACCCCGCTCGATGCTTTCCGCCGTCGCCGGCCTGCTCCTCTCCGCCGCGGCCCTGGCCGACACCGGCGGCGTCTGGCGCAACCGATCGCCGCTGAACCTGGCGCGGCAGGAGGTCGGGGCCGCGCGCATCGGCGGTTTCGTGTACGTCGTCGGCGGGCTCGTCACGACACCGAGCTTCCAGGCAACGCCCACAGTCGAGCGCTACGACATCGCCGGCGACGCCTGGACGTTCGTCGCCCCCCTGCCCGCGCCGCGCGATCACCTGGGCCTGTGCGCCGTCGGCGGGATGCTCTACGCGATCGGCGGTTTCGCCGGGGATTTCGCTGCGCGCAGCGAGGTGTGGCGCTACGACCCGACGGCGAACGCGTGGACGCCGCGCGCCGCACTGCCCTCCGCGCGCGGCGGCCACTGGGCCGTGGCGCACCAGTCGAAGATCTACGTCTTCGGCGGCATCGACGCCGCCGGCGCCGTGCGGCGCACGACGTTCGTGTACGACACACAGATCGACCTGTGGTCACAGGGCGCGGACATGCCGACGGCGCGCGAGCACTTGATGGCCGAGGTCGTGGGCAACTTCGTGCACGTCGTCGGCGGCCGCGCCGGAGCCGCAACGGGCGCGCACGAGCGCTATGACCCGGTCAACAACGTGTGGCAGAACCTGCCGCCGATGCCCACGCCGCGCAGCGCCGCCGCCACCGCGTTCTACAACGGCCAGCTCGTCGTGATGGGCGGCGAGGTGCCCATGCTCTTCGCCAAGAACGAGGTCTACGACCCGGTCTCGAACTTGTGGCGCACACAGGAGCCGATGCCCGTCCCGCGCCACGGCGTCGCGGCGGTCGCGCTCGACACCGGGATCTTCGTGCCAGCCGGCGGGATCATCCAAGGCCTGATGCCGACCGCGCACGCCGACGAATTCCGGCCGCAACCGGCCGACGTGTCGTCGTACTGCTTCTGCCAGGCGGCCACTCCGTGCAACAACGGCTGGGACGACGCCGGCTGCCGCAACTCGACCGGCGCCGGCGCGGAGCTGACCGCGATCGGCGTCGCCGACGTCGCAGCCGACTCGCTCGAGCTCGTGGCCAGCGCGCTGCCGCCCGGCACGACGGTCCTGTTCTTCCAGGGCACGACGCAAGTCAACGGCGGAGCCGGACTCCCCTTCCAGGACGGCCTGCGCTGCGCATCGGGCATCGTGACCCGGATCGGAATGCACGCCGCGCCCACGGGCACGACGAGCTACCCGCGCCCCAGCGACGCGCCCGTCTCGGTGCGCGGCGCCGTGCCCGCGGGCGCCACGCGCATGTACCAGGTCTGGTACCGCAACCTCGCCGGCCCCTGCGGGACCGGCAGCAACCTGACGAGCGCACTGCAAGTCGTCTGGTGAGCGCACCACCGACGACCCCACACTCCCGAACCCCAGGTCGGCTTCTGGTCGGGGTGGCTGCCCGGCGGGGGTGCCCCCCGCCGGAACTCAAGCGCGCCCCCCGCCGGAACTCAATCAGATACTGTTCATCGCAGCCTGCAGCGCTGCGAGCGCGGCCGCTTCCGCCAGCGTCAGCACGTGCGGCGGCGCGAGCAGGTCGGTGTACTCGCACGGGTCCGCCGCAGTGTGGAAGAGGTTCTCGCTCAGCCCGCCGCCGTCGGCGTAGTTGCGCATGTAGCGGAAGGATCCGTCCGTGATCCCGCGGCGGTAGCCGAAGTTCAGGATCGGCGGCGTGTCGTTCGAGAAGGCCTCGGAGTAGGCCGTCGTCCGCACCAGCGCGCTGGAAGGATTCTGGATCCCGATCAGGAAACTCTCGGAATCCACGGGCGAGCCGCCCATCGCGGCGTCGATCTCGGCGCTGCGCAGGCCGGTCATCTCGGCCACCGTGCGCCACAGGTCGACGGCGCCGACCAGGCTGCGGCACGTTCCGCCCGCGGTGGTGACGAGCGGCCCCTTCACGATCAGCGGCACGCGCGTGCCCAGCTCGTACAGCGTGCGCTTGCCGTGCCCGACGAGCGCGGCGTCGCTGATCATCGTGGCCACGGTGCCGTTGTCGCCCACGACGACGACCATCGTGCGCGCCAGCACGGCCGGCGCGATGCCCGCCAGGAGCTCGCCGATCTCGTGGTCCACCGCCTCGATGTTCGAGTGATAGATGAGCTTCTCGTCGTCGGCTTCGCCGGAGCGCGCGCGGTCACCGGCCTCGTAGCCGTTGAACGAGAGTCGTGCCTTCGTGCCCGCCGACAGCGTCGAGTACGGCGGCACCTCGAACGGCGCGTGCGGCGGGCTGAAGCAGACGTAGGCGAAAAAGCGATCGCTCCCCGCCAGGCCGCCGATCCACGTCACGGCGTCGTCGCGCGTGACCGACGCGTCCCAGAAGTCCGTGGACGGCGTGAGGTCTTCCACGCCCGGCACGTCGGCCGACGAGGTCGACGTGCAACCGGCGATGCCGCCGCCGACCGATGTGACCTTGCGCCAGTCGTAGTGGCTCGTGGGGTTGCCCATGATGCCTTCGAACCGCTCGAACCCCGACGCGGCCGGATGGCAGTCGTTGATGTCGTAGTCGGTCAGGTGCCACTTGCCGAACGCCGCGCGCCGGTAGCTGAACGAATTCACGTCGCGCACGAGCTCGGGCAGGCACGTCTCGCCGGTCGGCAGCTCGTAGCCGGGCGAATCGCTCGGATTGACGGCGTGCCCCATGCCCGTGCGCAACCCATAGCGTCCGGTCATGAACGCCGCGCGCGTCGGGCTGCACGTCGGGTTGGAGTAGCAGCGGCTGAACATCACGCCGTCCGCGCGCAGCTGGTCGAGGTTCGGCGTCGGAATGCCGTTGATCTGCGGCGACAGGCAGTGCGCCGGCAGCCCGGCGTCCACGCCATACATGCGCAGCTTGTCCGTGCCCAGGTCGTCGAGCACGATCATCAAGACGTTGAATTCGCCTGGCATCGGCAGGCGCAGCCGCCCGGCGCGCGTGTGCGCGCCGGCGTTCGTCCCGGCCCCGTGGTGGATGTCGGTCGTCGCCGCCTCCACGCCGGCCACGAGGCCGATCGTGCAGGTCGCGAGGAGCAGCGGAAGGGTGCGTGTGCGTGCCATCGTGTTCACCTCGCGACTTTCAGTTCGAGCGCGCCATGCGCGCGGAGGATCGGCCGTCGGCCAGGTTGAAGCTGCCGCCGACAAAGAGGGCCTGGCCCGGGGGGGGCACGAGCTGGGCGTGCACGGCCCGGACGGTGTCGTCCATGCCGGTACCGAAGGGGAGCCACACACCGCCGCGCAGTTGCGCGAGGTTGCCGGCCAGGATGCCGTCGACGGTGGCGAAATCGCCGCCGACGACGAGCGCGGGTGCGAGTCCTGCGTTCCACGACGTGAGGCTGCGCACCGCCGTCCCGCGCCCGCCGCTGAAGCCGTGGCCCAGCGCCGACCAGCTCTGCGTCGACGGATTCCAGCGCGCGACGCCGTCGACGCGCCCGTCGCCTTGCAGGTCGAAATCCCCCGCGGCGTACAGGCTCGTCACGCCCGTCCCGTCGTCGTGTAGCGCCAGGTCGTGCACGCTGCCGCAGCACAACCCGCCGCCCGCGCCCGACCAGGCCGTGCCGTTCCAGCGCGCGACGCCGCTGGCCGGTTGGCTGCCGACCCGCGCGAAGTCGCCGCCGGCCCACAGCGCGGGACCCGTGCCGTCGTCGTACTCGATCAGCGCGCGCACGGGACCGTCGGGGCTGACCGGCAAGGGCTGCCAGCTCGAGCCCGACCACAGCGCCAGCGGTCCCGTCGTCTGGCCGCCCGCGCGGCGGAAGTCGCCGCCGACCGCGAGGAAGTTCTGGTAGCTCGCCAGCGCATGCACGGGACCATCCGTGCCGCCGGCCAGCTCGACCCACGTGCCGTTGAAGAAGCGCGCGACCTTGTGCACGGGCAGTCCGGCCGACTTCTCGAAGTCGCCGCCGGCGTAGAGCGTGCCGGCGTGCACGTGCAGCGCACGCACCGTGTCGTCCACTCCGAGGCCGAGCGGCGCCCACGCAGAGGCCACGTCGTTCCAGACCGCGACGCGGTTCACGATCTGCGATCCCGCGGTGACGAAGTCGCCGCCGACGAAGAGCGGCCCGCTCGGTCCTTGTTGCCCGGCGAAGCAGTGCACGTCGGCGTCGAGCCCGTTGCCCGCGCCCAGGGATTGCCACGCGCTCCCGCTCCAGCGCGTGACCGCGAGCGCTCCGTTGCTGCCGGCGCGCGAGAAGAAGCCGCCGACGAACACGGACGGTCCACCCGCGCCGTCGTCGTCGAAGAACGCCAGCGCGCGACCGACCGCGTTCGAGTTGTTCGCCGGCCCACCGCCCAGCGCCGTCCAGGTTGCTCCGTCCCAGCGCGCCGCGATGAGCAGCGGCCGGCTGTCGAACGCGTCGGGCACCGCCGCGGCGCCGCCGGCCGAGCGCAGCAGCCCGGTCGCGTAGAGCTTGGGCCCGCTGCCGTCGTCGAACACGCCGAGCGCGCGCACGGCCGGGAAGGAGCCGGGCGCCGCGACGCCGTTCGCCATCGGGATGAAGCCGAGGCCGTCCCACTGCACCACGCCGTTCGCGGGGATGCCGCCCGCGTTCGAGAACGATCCGCCCACGATCAGGCGCGGGAGCTGCGGTCCGTTGCCGTCGGCGTCGTAGGAACGCAGAGCGTGGACCGCGGGCGCGCTGTCCGAGCCGCCCACTCCGCCGCCGACCGGGAACCACTGGATGCCGTCCCAGCGCGCGAGGCGCTGCACGAGCACGCCGCCGGCGCGCTCGAAGAAGCCGCCGGCGATCAACTGCTCGAGCTGCGGCCCGTTGCCGTCGGGATCGAACGTCGCCAGCGCGCTGACCGGCCCGTCGAGTCCGGCCGCGAGCGGTTCCCAGCCCGCGCCGTTCCAGCGCGCGATCGAGCTGGCCACGAGGTCGCCGGCGTGCAGGAAGCTGCCGCCGGCGTAGAGCGCGCGCGGCCGCGGACCGGGACCGTCGTCGTCGAAGTCGGCCAGCGCGCTCACGACGTCGTCCGTGCCCAGGCCCAGCGCCGTCCACTGCACGCCGTTCCAGCGCGCCACGTTGTTGGCCGGCACCGTCCCCGCGCTCGTGAACTGGCCCCCGGCGAAGAGGCGCGCCGGAGCAGGTCCCCCACCGTCCTCGTCGAAGGCGTGCAGGACGGCGACGCGGCCGTCGATCCCCGGACCCAGCGGTGTCCACGCTCCCAGGCGCCAGCGCGCGACACGCGTCGCGACGGCCGCGCCGGCCGCGTCGAACTCACCCGCCGCGTAGAGCGCCGCGCCGGTCCCGTCGTTGTGGACGGCCAGCGCATAGACGCCGCCCGAGGTGCCAGGGGCCTCGAACCCGGGACGGAACAACTGCGCCGTGGCGGGCACGGCCAGCGGACCGAAGAGCGCCGCGGCCATCGGACCAGGGAGCGCGGCGAGAAAGCGTGAGCGGACCATCGAGACCTCCGGACCGGGGGGCGTGCCGGTTCCACGAAGGAGTGATCCTCTGCGCTTCGCGGTGGAACGCAATCCCGCAATCTTCGGCGCCAGGGACGCATCCCCCCGCCACGGGGAACGCCGGAAGCTGTCCCGGTCCGTTGTGCTGCGCCTCTCGACGGGCCGGGAGAGGGGGTCGACCCCCCATTCCGGGCTGCACGGAGCGCCCAGCACAACGGACCGGGACAGCTTCTGTGGCGGTCAGATCGCGTCCATCGCCGCCTGCAGCTCGGCCAGCGCCGCGGCCTCGGTGGCGGTCAGCACGTGCGGCGGCATGAGCAGGTCCGTGAATTCGCACGGGTCAGCCGCCGTGTGGAACAAACGCTCGCTCAGCGCGCCGCCGTCCGAGCGCAGGCGCATGTAGCGGAACGTTCCGTTCGTGATCCCGCGGCCGTAGCCGTTGAGCTCGGGCGGCGGCGGCCCGTTGTCGAAGGACTCGGAGTAGGCGGTCGTCCGCGCCAGCGGGCGCGAAGGATCCAGGATCGCGTCGAGGAAGCTCTCGGAGTCGATCGCGGTGCCGCCCACGGCCGCGTCGATCTCGGCGCTGCGAATGCCGGTCATTTCCGCGACCGTGCGCCACAGGTCGACGCCGCCGACCAGCGCGCGGCAGGTCTCCCCCGCGTGCGTGCCGACCAGCGGTCCCTTCACGATCAGCGGGATGCGCGTGCCCAGCTCGTAGAGCGTGCGCTTGCCGTGGCTGACCAACGCGGGGTCGCTGATCATCGTCGCGACGGTGCCGTTGTCGCCCACGACGACGACCATCGTGCGCGCCATGACGGCAGCGGGGATGCCCGCCAGCAGCCGGCCCAGCTGGTGATCCACGGCTTCGATGTTCGCGTGGTAGATGAGGCGCTCGTCGTCGGGCAGGCCGAAGTGCGCGGTGTCACCAGCCTCGTAGTCCAGCACATCGAGCAGCTCCTGAGTGTCCTCCGACAGCGTCTCGAAGGGCGGCACCTCGAAGGGCGCGTGCGGCGGGTTGAAGCCGACGTACGCGAAGAACCGCTCGCTCGGCGCCAGCCCGTTGATCCACGCCAGGGCGTCGTCGCACGTGACGGCCGCGTCCCAGAACTCGATCGAGGGCGGGAGACCGTCGACTCCCGGCACGTTTTCCGAGTGGGTCGACGTGCAGCCGAACGCCGTGCCGCCGATCGCCGTGACCTTGCGCCAGTCGTAGTGGCTCGTCGGGTTCGCGTGGGTCCCCTGGAACAGCTCGAACCCGTTGTCGGCCGGGTGGCAGTCGTCCGCCTCGTCGTCGGTCAGGTGCCACTTGCCGAACGCCGCACGGCGGTAGGGATGTGCGTTCACGTCGCGCACGAGCTCGGGCAGGAACGTCTCGCCCGACGGCAGCTGGTAGCCCGGGTTGTCGGTCTCGTAGATCGCCAGGCCCATGCCCGTGCGCATCCCGTAGCGCCCGGTCAGGAACGCCGCGCGGGTCGGGCTGCACGTCGGGTTCGAGTAGCAGCGCGTGAACAGGATCCCTTCCGCGCGCAGCTGGTCGAGGGTCGGCGTCGGGATCCACGACTCCTGCGGCGACTCGCAGTGCGCCGGCGGTCCCATGTCCTCGCCGTAGATGCCGAGCTTGTCCGTGCCCAGGTCGTCCAGGATGACGAGGAGCACGTTCAACTCGCCCGGTTGCGGCAGGGTCCGGAAGGTCGCTGGACCGCGGGGGCCGGTCCTGCGTGCGCTCGCGTGGTGGACCGTATCGGCCGCCGACGCACCGGCCGCGAGGCCGATCGTGAAGCTGGCGACGAGCAGGGGCAGGGCGAGCGGGCAGAGCGAGCGGAGCATCGGAAGCCTCGGGAACAGGAAGCCAGTTCCACGAGAGAGAGGGCCGCGGACCCCCGCGACAGAACCCGGATTGTGGTTGTCGCGTGCGGATCGGCGTCCGGTCAGGGCCGAATGCCCGTCAGATCGCGTCCATCGCCGCCTGCAGCGCCGCCAGCGCCGCGGCCTCGGGGTCCGTCAGCACGTGCGGCGGCTCGAGCAGGTCGATCAGCTCGCACGGATCGACCGCGGTGTGGAAGAGGTCCTCTTCCGTCACGCCCCCCCCGAAGTGGATCCGCTTGTAGCGAAACGTCCCGTCCGTGATGCCGCGCTTGAATTCAGGCCCGAGCGGCGGGATCTCCCCGTTCGGGAATTCCTCCGAATAGGCCGTCGTGCGCGCCAGCGGCCGGGAGGGGTCGAGGATCGCGTCGAGGAAGCTCAGGGAATCGATCGGCGTGCCGCCCATCGCGGCGTCGACGTCCACGCTGCGCAGGCCGGTCATCTCGGCCACCGTGCGCCACAAGTCGACGGTGCCGACCAGGCTGCGGCACGTTCCGCCGGCGTGCGCGCCGACGAGCGGTCCCTTCACGATCAGCGGGACGCGCGTGCCCAGTTCGTACAGCGAGCGCTTGCCGTGCCCCGCGAGCGCGGGGTCGCTGATCATCGTCCCGACGGTGCCGTTGTCCCCCACGACGACGACCATCGTGCGCGCCATCACGTCGACCGGAATCCCGGCCAGCAGCCGGCCCAGCTCGTGGTCCACGGCCTCGATGTTCGCGTGGAAGATGAGCCGTGCGTCGTCCGGGTTGCCGCCGTGCGCGGTGTCTCCTGCATCGTAGTTCAGCGCCCCGAGCAGTGCGCACGTCGCCGGCGAGAGCGTCGAGAAGGGCGGCACCTGGAACGGAGCGTGCGGCGGGCTGAAGCACACGTACGCGAAGAATCGCTCGCTCGCGTCGAGCCCGTGGATCCACGCGGCCGCGTCCGTGCGCGTCACCGCGGCGTCCCAGGCTGCAATCGACGGTGGCGAGCCGTCGGGGTCCCGCACGTCCTCCGAGATCGTCGACGTGCAGCCGGCGGCCGTGCCGCCGACCGAGGTGACCTTGCGCCAGTCGTAGTGGCTCACCGGGTTGCCGTGGATCCCCTCGAAGAGCTCGAAGCCGTTGTCGGCCGGATTGCAGTCGCCCGAGTCGTAGTCGGTCAGGTGCCACTTGCCGAACGCCGCGCGGCGGTAGGGATGTGGGTTCGCGTCGCGCACGAGCTCTGGCAGAAGCGTCTCGCTCGCCGGGAGCTCGTAGCCCGGGTTGTCGGAGGGGTAGATCGCGTAGCCCATGCCCGTGCGCATCGCGTAGCGACCCGTCATGATCGTGCCGCGCGTCGGGCTGCAGGTGGGGTTCGAGTAGCAGCGCGTGAACAGGATCCCTTCCGCGCGCAACTGGTCGAGCGTCGGCGTCGGGATCCACGAGACCTGCGCCGACGCGCAGTGCACGGGCGGCCCCACGTCGGCGCCGTAGATCGCGAGCTTGTCCGTGCCCAGGTCGTCCAGCACGACGACGATCACGTTGAAATCACCCGGCTGCGGCAGCCTCCCGAAGGTCGCGGGACCGTGGTTGGCCGTCCTCCGCGCCCCGGAGTGGCGGACCGTGTCGGCCGACGACGCGTGGGCCGCAGTGCCGATCGCGACGGTGGCGACGAGCAGGGGGAGCGCGAGCGGGCAGGGCGAGCGGAGCATCGGAAGCCTCGGGACCAGTAAGCCAGTTCCACGAGGGAGAGGGCGCGGGACCCGGCGCTGGAACCCCGCTAGGGATCTTTTGCGCGAGAGTCGCCATCTTCCTCGCGAGAACTTGTCGGGACGCCCGGTTCCGTTGCGCGGATCCGACAGGGGCGACCGCGAAACCGCTCGGACCTGGGCTAGGGCGTCGCCCTGGCAGGCCGCGGGAACGCGGCTTTCGATCGCCCACGGGATGGCGAGTTCAACCGGGAGCGCAGCGGAACCCGCGCACCCGTACGACCGTTCGCGGCGCGGTCAGGCCGCTGCCGCGGAAGCCACCTCGGCACCCGCGGCTGTGTGCGCCGCCTGCGCCATCTGCACGACGTCCCAGCGGCGCGCTTCGGCCAGCGTGAAGACGGCGAACTCGGGCGCGTGCACGAGCTCGGCCGGCGCCTCGTCGTCGCCGTGCGTCAGCGCCATGTCGATGCGCTGCGCCAGGCTGACGAGCGCGGCACCTTCGCGATTCTGCGTGTTGCGGTCGTACGCGTGGTGGCAGCCGGCGACGCTGATGAACTCGTCCGACATGTGCCAGGCCTTCGCCAACAGGCTGCCGGCGCGCTCGTGGAACGCGTGGAAGACGCCGCCGACGAGCGCCGGCGAGATGTCGCTCGGGCGCAGGCTCGCGCGCCGCATCTCGCGGCTCAGCTCGGCCAGCAGCGGCACCTTGCCGATGTCAGCCACGAGCGTCATGAGGAAGGCCTTGTCCGGGTCGAAGCCCAGCGGCTTGGCGATCGAACGCGCGATCCAGGCCATCGTGTAGGACTGGCGCCAGACCTCTTCCGCGTACAGGGCCAGCGAGCGGTCGCTCAGAACGGCGCCGCGCAACGAGACCGTCAGGATCAGCATGCGCAGGTTGCGCATGCCGATGCGCACGACCGCGGCCTGCAAGGTCTCGGTCGGCACCGCGCCGGCGTAGAGCACCGAGTTGGCCGTCTTGAGCAGCTCGCTCGACAGCACCGGGTCGGTCGAGATCAAGGCGACGATCTGCGCGACGTCGGCGTTCGATTTCCCGACGATCTGCATGACCGCCGCGCTCGTCGCCGGCAGGTTGGGCAGCTCGAGGCGGCCGTTGTCCAGCGCCTGCTCGACCGCTTTGAGGATCTCCTCCTCGCGCGCGCGCAAGCGCGTCCGCGCGCGCTCGCTCGTGTCGAGGTTGTGGAGGCGCCTGGGCAGCGGCGCGGCCGGTTCGGGCAGCGCCGACTCCACCGGGCGCGCGGCACTGGCGACGTCCGACGGCGTGCTGGCCGGAGCGTTCGGCTTGCTGGCCGAAGCCTGCGACTTGCTGGTCGGCGCGGTCGGCGCTGCGGGCGCAGCGCGCCGCTCCGGTTGGGCCACGCGCGGCTTCTGCGGCGCGGATGTCGCCGTGCCGGACAGGAGGGATCGGAACCACGCGAGGAATCGCTCGAGCATGTGCTTGCCTGAAAGGGGCCCCTGCATGTTTCGGACCGGGAGCTCCCGCAGGCTGAGCCGCGCGCGCTCGTCGGTGAGCGGAAGTGAGCGGGCGGGAAGGAAGTTCCGCCCCGCGAGTTGTCCGGGAGCAGCCCTGACGCTCGCGGCGATCGGGAATGGGAGGGGCCGTTCAAGGGCCCCTCCCGTAGCCCCCCGCCGCTCGCACGGCTATCCTCCCGCGGCCGCGCGGCGCCCTCCGCGGCTCCCAGACTGCATGTCCAGCCCCGCTCCGTCGCTGCTCGTCCTCCTGCGGAGCCGGTCCGCGCCGTTCGCGCTCGTCGCGCTGGCGCTGGGAACTTCGGGCCCCGTGGCGGCGGCGAGCTGGTCCGCCGGCTCGACGAGCCCGACCGGAACATCCCCCAGCACGCCGCGCGCGGCCCGGCCCGACGAGATCGTGGCGCAGGCGCTCGACACGGTCCTGACCGCCAAGGAGCTCGAGGATCTGCTCGTGGTCCGCCGCGCGGGCGGCGAGGAAGGGCGCGCCGCGCTGCGCCACCTGGCCAAGTCGAAGCTGCTCGAGAGGCTAGGGCACGAGTTCGGGCTCGTGCTCTCCGACGCGGACCTCGAGCGGCGCGCGGGCGACGCCGACAACGAGGCGCGCAAGGCGGGCGCGGCCGACGGCCTCACCGGCCACCTGAAGCGCGCGCGGCTCACGCGCGAGCAGTTCAAGCACTTCCTCTGGCTGGCCTACGTCCAGGAGACGCTGACGCGCCGCGCGCTCGGTCTCGACGACAAGAAGCCGGTCACGCCCGACCAGCAGGAGATCTGGATCGAGGAGGAGCTCGCCAAGCGCGGCTTCCAGACTTTTCCGCCGCCCTGGAAGGAAGGCGTCGTGGCGCGCGGCGGCGACTTCACGATCGCGCCGCCTGAGTTCCTCGACTACCTGCGCGGGCGACTGCCGGCGGAGACGCTGCGCGAGGACTGCTTCCAGCTCCTGCTGCAGAAGCGGATGTTGGCGCGCATGCCCGATCTGGCGCCGGAAAAGCTGGAGAAGGCCGTCGCGGAAGAGGTCCAGCGACGCCGCGACGAAGCTCGAGACGATCCGAACAACAAGGGCGTGCCGCTCGACCAGCTGCTCGGCGCGCAAGGCATCCTGGTCGAGCGCATCGGCGACGATCCGGCCGTGCGCATCTCGGCGCTCTCGAAGCTGTGGGTCGAGCGCTCCTACGAGGCCGACCACCTGAGGCAGCTGTACGAGACAGAGCGCGAGCTGTTCGACGGCTTGTACGGTCCGGCGCAGGAAGTGGCGCTCATGTTCCTGCGCGCCGCGAAGTACAGGAACGAGCTGAACCCGCGCACGTACGAGGAGGCCGAGAAGGAACTCAAGGAGTTCGCGCAGCGCGCGCGCTCGCGCGAGGAGTTCCGCGACCTGGCGAAGTCGCGCTCGGAAGACGCCGAGACGCGGCAGGCCGGCGGCGAGCTGGGCTGGGTCGGCCCGCTGACGCCCAAGATCCCGCGCGAGATCCGCGAGGAGGTCGTGCGCCGCCTGGCCCTGCCCGAGGCAGCCGCCGGCGGATTGGTCGGGCCCTTGCGGCTCGCGAACGGCTCCTGTCTCCTCTGGGTCGGCCGCCGGCGTCCGAAGCCGTCGTGGGACGTGATGTCGGCCTACGTCCGGGCCGAGCTGCGGCGGCGTTTCGTCGAGGACGTCCTGCCGCGCGCCGCCGTCGTCACCGTGTTCGAGGGATCCTGATCATGTTGATCGGAAAGGTCGTGGGCAGCGTCGTCGCGACGCACAAGGACGAGAAGCTCGAGAACCGCAAGCTGCTCGTCGTGCAGGTCCACGACCAGAACAACAAGCCGAAGGACCAGTACGTCGTCGCGATCGACTCGGTCGGCGCGGGCAACGAGGACATGGTCCTGTACGCGACGGGCTCGAGCGCGCGGCAGACGACGCTGACCGAGAACCGGCCCTGCGACGCCGTGATCATGGCGATCGTCGACTCGTGGGACCTGGGCGGCGCCAACGTCTACGAGAAGTGGGTCTGAGAGCCCGAGATGGAATCGATCGTACGGGCTCTCCAAACCTGTTGGCGCCGCTCCGCGGCGCGAGAGGCTGCGATTCCATCCCAGCCTCTGGGCGTGTGCGGAGCCTGACATGTACCTCGCGCGCGTGATCGGCCGCGTCGTCGCGTCGACGAGGTACCCGGGCCTGACCGGCGTGCCGCTGCAGTGGATCCAGCCGCTTGACGAGCGCGGCGCGCCCGCCGGCGATGCGCTGGTCGCGTGCGCGGTCATCTCGACCGGACCGGGCGACCTGGTGAGCTTCGTCGACGGGCGCGAGGCCGCGCTGGCCTGCCCCGAGACGTTCGTGCCGGTCGACGCCTCGATCCTGGGCTACGTCGAGCAGGCCGTGTCGAACGGCGTCTTCATCGGCCGCGAGACCGGAGCGCGCCCGTGATCCTGGCCGAGGTCGTGGGCACGATCGTGACGCCGGTGACGATCCCCGCGCTGGCGCGCGAGAGGCTCCTGCTGCTGCGCCCGATCGCGCCCGACGGACGGCCGGCAGGACGCGCGCGCATCGCGCTCGACCGCGCGCAGGCCGGCGTCGGCGACCGCGTGCTCGTGATCGACGAGGGCAATTCCGCGCGGCAGATCCTGGGCGATCCGAAGGCGCCCGTGAAGACGATCGTCGTCGCGGTCGTAGACTACGTCGAGATGGGCGGCGAGCTCGCCTACGACCACCGGGAAGGCGCGACCACGCGATGACGAACCTCGAGGAACTGGCGCGCGCGCGCGGCTGGAGCGACGAAGAGGCGCGCCTGCGCAACGCGATCTGCGAGATCGGGCGCCTGTGCTACGCGCGCAACTACATCGTCGGCGCGGACGGGAACATCTCCGTGCGCATGAGCGACGACACGCTGCTGATCACGCCGGCCGGCGCGATGAAGGGCTTCCTGATCCCCGAGCAGCTTGCGCGGATCGACCAGTCGGGCAAGGTGGTCGACAATGGCCCGGGTGCATCGACCGAGGTCGGCATCCACCTCGTCTGCTACCAGCAGCGCCGCGACATGTCCGCCGTGCTGCACTGCCACCCGCCGCACGCGGTCGCACTCACTCTCGCGGGCATCGACATGCAGATCCCGGTGATCCCCGAGATCATCGTCACGATCGGCGGCATCCCCACCGCGCCGTTCGGCACGCCCGGCACCGACGAGCTGGGCGACTCGATCCGCAACATCGTGAGCTGCTCGGACACGGTCGTGATGCAGAACCACGGCTCGGTGACGCTCGGCAAGAACCTGCTCGACGCCTACAAGAAGCTCGACATGCTCGAGCACACCGCGCGCATCCTCTGGATCGCGAACTGCGTCGGGACGGTCAAGCCGCTCTCGCCGGAGGCGGTCGAGAAGCTCCTGGGAACGCGACAGAAGCTCGGGATCCGCACGCTGAACACGCTGGAGAACCAGTGCGGACGAGGCGGCGGGTCGCGCTGATCGCGGCCGGGACGATCGCTCTCGTCGCGGCGCTGGAGCTGGTGGCGCGCGGTGCCGCGTTCGCACTCGGGCGCGACCGCGGGCTGGTGCTCGACACCGTGCTGGGCTGGCGCCCGCTGCCCGACCTGGAGAAGCGCGGCGCGCTGTGGGGCGAGCACCTCCCGGCGCGCACGAACGCGCTCGGCTGGCGCGACAAGCCGCGCGAGATCGCGCGCACGCCAGGCAGGCAGCGCGCGCTCCTGCTGGGCGACTCGTACGTCTTCGGCGTGGGCGTGGACGACGGCTTGCGCGTGTCCGAAGCGCTCGAGCGCGAGATTCCCGAGCTCGAGGCCTGGAACCTGGGCGTCACGGCCTACGGCCCGGACCAGGAGCTGATCCTGCTCGAGTCGGTGATCGACGCGTACGCGGCCGACGTCGTCGTGTGGTTCACGAGCCTGGCCAACGACGTCGAGGACGTGCGCTACAACCGCCGTTACAGCTTCGCGAAGCCCTGGTACGAGCTCGACGGCGAACGGCTCGTCCCGCACGCGCCCGCGCCGAGCCTCCTGGCGCGCCTGCGCGACGCGAGCTACCTGACGGAACTCCTGATGGCACCGTTTCACGGCCGCGCGCTGGCGCACGACGTGGCCGAGCCGTGGGTCGGCCGCGACGGCCTGCCGCTGTTCGTCGCCGTGGCGAGCGCGCTGCGCCAGTCCGCCGCTGCGCACGGCAAGCCGTTCCTGTGCGTCGTGATCCCCTCCTCGAAACCCGAAGTCGATGCACGCGCCGTGTCGGAGCTCGCCGCCGCGGGTCTCGAGCCGCTCCTGCTGGCGCCCGCGTTCGAGCAAGGGCGCGCGGACGGCGCATCGCTCCTGCTGCCTGATGGCCACTGGAACGCGGCCGGCCACGCGCTCGCGGCGCGCCTCGTGGCCGAAGAGCTGCGCCGTCGCGATCTGGTGCGCTGATACGAAGCGCGCCGGAGGCGGAGGCCCCCGGCGCGGCTCACGGCTCGTTGTGAGCGACTCTCAGATGCCCATCACAGCTGCCAGATGACCTCGAGCCCGTTCGTGAGGTTGAAGGTGTCGGCCGTGCAGAACGCCGCCGCGTTGCGGTACCACACTTGGTACCGGCGCTTGCCGGGCACGATGACGTTGCCGCGCACGGACACGCTCAGGTCGCCGGAGTCCGGGTACTGCGAGGCGCCGGCCGCGTTCAACTTCGTCGCCAGTCGGGCGATGCTGCCGCCAGCGCAGCGCAGGCCGTCACCGAACGGCACGCCGAGTCCGCCGGCCAGCGCCGTCGTGCCCTGGAAGTAGAGCGCCGAGGAGTTCGGCATCCCCGATCCCGAGAGCAGCAAGGTGTCGGCCCCGATGCTGGGCGTACCGGAGCCGTTCAGATCGCCGCCGGTGCCGAGCGAGTGCAGGCAACCGGCGCCCGGACCGACCGGGCTGTTGTTGCCGCACGGGCAGGGCGTGCCCGTGCCGTCGCCCGGGCAGAACTTCGAGATCGGGGCACCACGGAAAATGTCCAAGTCGGCCGTCGGCAGGTTCGCCGAGGTGTAACCGCCCACGACGTAGACCGTGTTCGTGGCCGGATCGATGTCGGCCGCGATGTTGCGGCGCGCGAACGTCATGGGAGTCGCGACGCCCCACGTGCCCGGGCCGGGCGAATAGGCGTCGACCTGGTTGCTCGGGTTCGGCAACGTGCGCCCGCCGCCCAGGACCCACAGCTGGCCCTTTTGCCCGACCGCGCGGGTCTCGCCCACGGCGCGCGGGATCGGCGCGATCGGAGTGAGGAGGTCCGCCACCGGGTCGTACGTGTAGGAGTCCGTGCTGTCGAACAACCCCGGACTGACGAACGTCGCGCCGCCGGCGATGTAGATCAGGCTGCCGATCGCGTTGGCCGGCACGTAGCCCACGGGCACCGTGAGGGTCGACGTCTTGAGCGTCCAGCGCGCGCCGGCCGCGGCGGCGGGATCGAACTCCCAGATCTGGTTCGACATCGCCACGCTGATCGTGAAGCCGCCGATCACGTAGAGCTTGTTGTTGAGGACCACGCCGCCGCCGGGCAGCGTGTTGGCCGCTGCCGGCCACGGGTCGGTCGCCACGGTCGTGATCACGTCGGCGATCGGATCGTAGCGGCGCACGTCCGGCGTCGACGTCGTCGCGCCCGCGGCCGAGCCGCCCACGACGTAGATGTAGGGCGTGCCGGCGTCGGTCAGCACGCCGCCGCCCATGTTGTTGACCTGGTTCGTGGGGAACGTCGCGGCCGCCGTCGACCACGTGTTCGTGCCGGGGTTGTAGACGCTCGGGTTGAGCAGGTCCGAGCCGGCGGTGTCCGCCGTACGTCCGCCCATCACGTAGAAGCGGCCGTTCGTCGGGAACCACACGCCCGTGCCACGCACGATCGGCGTCGGAGGCGACGCGCCCGCGGTCCAGGTCTGGAACGCGACCGCGGAGGTCGAGGTGCCGACGGCCGCACCGATGCCGAGTGCAAGAGCCAGAGCTGCGCTGACGAATTGAATTCTCATGGTGTGCTTTCCTGGGCCGGGGACGTGGCCACGCAGAATTGCGCCGTGGAGCCGGCGATGAGCAGGGGGGAGACCCTGGTGCCGGGGGGCACCGGGCCAGCCACGATCCTGCCACGATTCCCCAGTTCGTGTGCATTCCGCAAAAAACCGGCCTGGGCGCCCGCCGGCGGTGGTGCCAGCCGGCCGCGCGCGAGGGGTCCGGTCCTGGTCCCCCGCTCGGGCGCGGGATAGATTCCGCTCGATCGTGCGCGCCGGGATCCGCAGGTCGGATCCGTTGACGTCCCGAGACGAGCGCGACCGTCCCCTCGCCCTCGATGAACATCGGCATCGCCTTCGATTTGAAGTCCGACTTCGCGAGCGGAAACCCGGCTGAGGCGCAGGGACCGGACGACGCGCTCGAGGAGTACGACTCGCCCGCGACGGTCGACGCGATCGAGCGTGTGCTCGTCGCGCGCGGGCACCGCGTGCGGAAGCTGGGTGGCGGTCGCCGTTTCCTGACGGCGGTGCTCGAGACGCCGCCGCAGCTCGTGTTCAACATCTCGGAAGGGCACGGCTCGCGCTCGCGCGAAGCGCACGTGCCGGCCGTGTGCGAGATGCTCGGCCTCGCGTACACGCACTCCGATCCGCTGACGATGGCGGTCGCGCTCGACAAGGGCATCGCGAAGCGCATTGTGGCCGGCGCGGGCCTGCCGACGCCGCGCTACGCCGTCGTCGAGAGCGCGCGTGACTTGCGAACACTCGACCTCGAGTACCCGCTGTTCGCGAAGCCCCTGTTCGAAGGCTCGAGCATGGGGATCCGGCGCAACTCGAAGATCGCGGAGGAGTCGTCGCTGCGCGAGCGCGTCGGCGTCCTGCTCGACCACTACAGGGAGCCCGTGCTGGTCGAGGAGTTCTGCAGCGGCGCGGAGTTCACCGTGGCCGTCGTCGGCACGGGCGAGAGCGCGCGCGTCGTCGCTGCGATGGAGATCGTGCCGAAGCGCATTTCCCCGGCCGATTTCGTCTACTCGCTCGAGCTCAAGCGCAGCCCGGACTGGGAACAGGAGATGGAGTACGTCGTGCCGCCGCGGCGTCCCGCGCGCGAGATCGCGGCGATCGAAGCGGTCGCGCTCGGGGCGTACCAGGCGCTGGGCTGCCGCGACATCGCGCGCGTCGACGTGCGCACCGGCCGCGACGGCGAGCCCAAGTTCATCGAGGCCAACCCGCTGCCGGGGATCGCGCCCGGCTGGAGCGATCTGGCGCTCCTGTGGCAGCGCAGCGGGCGACCGTACGAGGACCTGATCGGGACGATCCTGGACCAGGCCTGCGCGCGGCTCGGACTGCGATGAGGGGCCTCGCGTCGAAAGGCGCCGCCCAGACGCGCGTCGCCGTCGTCTACAACGACGACACGGCGCTGGCGCACGGCGACGCGCAGGACGCGCTGGCCGTGCAGGGCGTCGTCGCCTGCGCGAGCGCGGTGGCCGAGGCGCTGCTCTCGCGCGCGTACGCGGTCGAGGTCCTGCCGCTGCGACCCGAGCCAGCGGCGATCCTGCGGCTCGCTGGCGCGCTCGACTGCGACGTGGTCGTCAACCTGGTCGAGGCGATCGGTGGCGACGCGCGCCAGGAGCCGATCTTCGCCTGGTTGTGCGAGCTACGCGGGCTCCCCTATACGGGCTCGCCGCCGCGCGCGATGACGCTCTGCCTCGAGAAGCCGGTGACGCAGGCGCTGCTCGCCGCGCGCGGCATCCCCGTCCCCCGCCACGTCGTGCTGGCGCGCGGCGACGAACCGCTCGCCGGGCTGCGCCTGCCGGCGATCGTAAAGCCTTCGCGCGAGGACGCCAGCCACGGCATCGCGTCGGAGAGCGTCGTGCGCGACGAGGCGGCGCTGCGTGCGCGCGCGCGCTACGTGATCGAGCACTACGCGCAGCCCGCGTTGGTCGAGGAGTTCGTCGACGGCCGCGAAGTCAACGTCGGGCTGCTCGACGGTCCGAGCGGGCTCGAAATGCTGCCGCTGGTCGAGATCGATTACGCGGGTTTCCCGGCCGACATGCCGCGCATCGTGACCTACGCCGGCAAGTGGATCGACACGAGCCGGGACTGGGCGTTGACGAACGTGATCGCCGCGCGCGATCTCTCGCCGGAGCAGTGCGCGCGCATCGAAGCCGTCGCGCGCGACGCTTTCGACGTGCTCGGGCTGCGCGACTACGGCCGCGTCGACCTGCGCCTCGACCGCAGCGGGAACCCGTTCGTGGTCGACGTCAACGCGAACCCGGACCTGTCGCCGGACGCCGGCTTCGCGCTGTGCGCGGCGCGCGCCGGCCATGCGTACGCCGACGTCGTGCAGAGGATCGTCGAGAACGCGCTCCGAGCGCGCCGGTAGACAACGGTGTCAGACACTTTGTCCTCAGTACAAGGTGTCTGACACCGATGTTCACCGTCGAGGGCTATCCTGAGGCGCGCGTGGAATCGTTCTCCGTCCCGCGCTCGTGGATCTGTGTGGCCGTGCTCGCGCTCGGCCTGTTTGCTGCGTCGCAACAGGAGGGCGTGGTGGAGGCCGGAGCCGCGTGGACGCGCACGGTCGAGGCGCGGCCGGGCGCGGACGTGTCGCAGGTCCTGGAGTACACGACCGGCTCGGACGGCACGCTCTTCGTTTGGGCCGCCTCGAGCACGCTCGATCCTCGGCTGCGCCTCGAGAAGCCCGATGGGACGGTGCTCGGCGCGAACGAGAACGGCGGCGGCGGCTCGACCGCTTGCATCGCGCTCGAGATCGCGGCCGGACAGCCGATCCGCATCGTGATCGAAGCGCCGGGCGTGGCCGAAGCCGGGCTAATCGACGTGCATGTCGACGAAGCGCCCGAGACCGCGGACACGCGGCGCGCGGCCGACACGACGCGCGCGCAGCTCGCGGCCGCGCAGAAGTTCCTGGCCAAGGGCGACCTGGCGGGAGCTCGCGCGAGCTCGACGGACTGCGAGAAGGCGCTGACTGACGCGCCCGGCAGCGCGACGAGCGCCCAGGTCGCGGGCGTGCGCGACCAGCTCGGCTTCCTGGCGCACTCGGCCGGCGACCTGGCCGTGGCGTCGCGTGTACGACACGCCCTACTCCTGTTTCGCGAGCGCTATCTGCCGCCCGACCATCCCGACCTGGCCTGGGCGCGCAGCAACCTGGCCTGGACGTTCATGCGCCTGCGCGACCTCGTCGGCGCGCGCAACCTGCAGCGCGCCGTCCTCGACGTGCGCTCGCGCACGCTGCCCGACGACCACCCGGACCTGCAGTGGGCACGCGCCAACTACGCCTGGGCGATCAAGGAGCTGGGCGACCTGCAGGGCGCGCGCGAGCTGGAGCAGAAGGTGCTCGAGGTGCGCACGCGCACGCTGCCCGAGGACGACCTGGACCTGGCCTGGGCGCGCGCCAACTACGCCTGGACGATCAGCAAGCTCGGCTCGCTGGCCGAGGCGCGCGGTCTGCAGGAGAAGGTGCTGGCGAGCCGCCTGCGTGCCTTGCACCCCGACCACCCCGACGTGCAGTGGGCCCGCAAGAACCTGGCCTGGACGCGCCTGTGCATGGGCGACACGACAGGCTCGCGGCAGCTGCAGGAACAGGCCGTCGAGGTGTTCGCGCGGCTGTATCCCGAGGACTCGCCCGATCAGCAGTCCCTGCGCTCCGACCTGGCGGTCACGCTCTGGGTGCTGGGCGACCTGCGCCGCGCGCAGGACCTGCACGAGAAGCTGCTCGCGTCGCGGTTGCGCGTGCTGCCCGAGGACCACATCGACGTGCGCGCGACGCGCGGGAACCTGGCGCTCACGCTGCGCGCACTGGGTGACCTGCATGCGGCGCTGGCCCTCGAGGAGCGCGTTCTGGACGTCGACACGCGCCTTCACCCCGACGACGAAGCGCGGCTCCTGTCCGAGCGCGAGAATCTGGCCGGCACGCTCTGGGAGCTCGGGGAGCGGGAGCGGGCGATGGAGATGATCGCGCACGTCCTCGAGCGACGGACGGCGCTCCTGCCGGACGACCACATCGACCTGCTGCGCGCGCGCGTGTCGATGCTCACCTTCCTGTCCACGCTGGATCAACCCGAGGTGGCCGAGCCGCTCCTCGAGAAGATCCTGACGACGCGCTCGAGCGACGTGCCGGCCGACCACCCCTTCCTGCTCGACGCCCGGCAGTGCCAGGCGACGATGCTCAGCCGCGCGGGCCGCTTCGCCGAGGCGCGCGCCGTCGCGGCCGACGTGTTGCAGAAACAGGAGGCGCGCTATCCGCCCGATCACCTGAACGTCGTGCGGGCGCGGGTCGGGGTCCTCTGGAACCTGGTGCAGATGGAAGAGGCGGAGGAGGCCGCGCGCGCGAACCGACGCCTGTACGAGTCGCTGCAGCTGGGCCTGCGCTCGGCCGTCCTCTTGGCCTCGCCGCGCGAGGTCGAAGCGCTGGCCTCGAGCTTGCGCTGGCGCCTGGCCGCGGCACTCTCGTTCGCCCAGGGCGCGGGGCGGATCGAGCCGATGCCGGGCTTCGAGGCGCCGTCGCTCGAGCTGGTCGAGTCGGCGCGCGGCGTCGGGCTGCGCAGCTTGCGCAGCCTGCGAGACAGTGCGGCGGATTCGCCGGCGGTGGCAGCGCTGCGCGCCGAGTCGCGAGCCGCGAGCGGAGACATCGTCCGACTGTCCTGGACCGGAGCGGACAGCGCCGAGTACCTCGAAGCGGTCGGACGCAAGGACCGCGCCGAGAGGGCGCTGCGCACGTCGAGCGGTCTCCTGGAGAGCGCGCGGCCCGCCACGTGCGCGGCGATCGCCGCGGCTCTCGCGCCGCGCCAGGTCGCCGTGGCGTACTGGTGGTACCCGCGCCTGCAGCTCGACGAAGCCGACCCCAGCGCTACGCGCTGGACGGAGAGCCTGCTGGCCTTCGTCCTGCGACCCGACGGTGCGGTCGTGCGCGTCGAGCTGGGACCCGCCGCGACGATCGCGCGCGCCGTCGAGCGCTGGCGCGAGGCCGTGCTGGCCGCGACGCCGCGTGGTCTGGATGCAGCCGCCGCGTCCGGCGAGGACGCGCGCGCGGCCGGCGACGACGCGCGCGCAGCCGGCGAGGAGTTGCGGCGCCTCGTGATCGATCCGCTGCGCGCGTCCTGCGGCGACGCCACGGAATGGATCGTGGCGCTCGACGACGTACTGCACCTCGTGCCGATCGACGCGCTGCCCGACGGCGACGGTCTGGTCGGAGACAAGCTGCGGATCCACGTGCGCCCCACGCTGTCGGAGCTGGTCGAGGACGCGCCGGGCCGGCCGCAGGCCCTGCGGCTCCTCGTACTGGGCGGCATCGACTACGAGTCCGCTCCCGACGCCGTGGCCGGAACGGTCGCACCCGTCTACGCTGCAGCGGGGCCCGCCGCGGCGACGAGCACGCCACGCGCTGCGGCCTGGGAGCGCGGGTTCACGCCGCTGCCCGACTCGCGCGCGGAAGCGCGCACGGTCGAGGCGCTGTTCACGTCGACCTTCGCGGACGAGGGCACGGCACTTCTCCTTGACGGCCGCGCGGCCACGAAATCGGCTTTCTGCACCGAGCTCGGCACGGCGCGGTTCCTGCACCTGGCCACGCACGGCTACTTCGCGCCCGAGTCGGTGCCCTCGATGCGCGACGCGACCGCGGCCGAAGCGGGGCCGTCGGGGAAAGCGGAGGCGTCCGGCGGCAGCGTGCGCGGCTTCAGCCCGATGGTGCTGTGCGGCCTGGCGCTGGCGGGCGCGAACCGGCCGCCCGATGCGCTCGGTCGCCTCGAAGGCGTGATCACGGCCGAGGAGCTGGCCGCGCTCGACCTGTCGGGCTGCGAGCTCGCCGTGCTCAGCGCGTGCGACACGAACGTCGGCGTGCGCCGCGCCGGGCAGGGCGTCGCGTCGTTCCAGACCGCGCTGCACTCGGCCGGTGCGCGCTCTGTGATCACGTCGCTGTGGAAGGTGCCCGACGAGGCGACCAAGGAGCTGATGGTCGACTTCTACCGCCGCATCTGGGTGCAGGAGAAGCCCAAGGCGCAGGCGCTGTGGGAAGCGAAAAAGCGCCTGCGCGATGCGCGCACTCCGGCCGGTCAGCCGATCTACCGGCTGCGCGACTGGGCCGGATGGCAGCTCAGCGGGGAGCCGGATTGAGAGACCGAGAAGAAAGCGATCCTACGGCCTCTCCGATCCTGTTGGCGCCGCTTCGCGGCGCTAGAGGCCGAGAAGAAAGCGATCCTACGGCCTCTCCGATCCTGTTGGCGCCGCTTCGCGGCGCGCAGAGCCTTCGAATTCTCAGCCTCTGACGGGCTCGCGACCGAGGATCTTCCACACGGCGCCGCCGATCAGCGCGCCGACGATCGGCGCGAGCCAGAAGAGCCACAGCTGCGACATCGCCGCCGTCGTCGCGAACAGCGCCGGGCCGGTCGAGCGCGCCGGGTTCACCGACGTGTTCGTGACGGGGATGCTGACCAGGTGGATCAGTGTGAGCGCCAGGCCGATCGCGATCGGCGCGAAGCCGGCCGGCGCGCGCGGGCTCGTCGAGCCCAGGATGATCAGCACGAAGAACGCGGTCAGCACGGCTTCGGCCATGAAGGCCGCGCTCTGCGTGTACTGTCCGGGCGAGAGCGCGCCGTAGCCGTTCGAAGCGAAACCGCCCGGCGTCCAACCCTCCTGCCCGCTGGCGATGTACTTGAGCAACGCTGCCGCCGCGATCCCGCCGAGTACCTGTGCGATCACGTAGCCCGGCACGTCCTTCCACGCGAAGCGGCCGGCCGTGGCCAGCCCGACCGAGACCGCCGGGTTGAAGTGGCCGCCCGAGATGTGGCCGACGGCGTAGGCCATCGTCAGCACGGTGAGGCCGAAGGCGAGTGAGACGCCGACGAACCCGATGCCCAGCCCGGGGAAGCCCGCGGCCAGCACCGCCGATCCGCAGCCGCCGAACACGAGCCAGAACGTGCCCAGCAACTCCGCGAGCAATTTGCCCATCACGTACGATCCTCCAAGCGACGCCGGTCCGACCCCTCGCGCGCCATGTTGGCCACCGGCGCCGGGGCATGTCCAGCGCGCGGAGCGCGTTCTCGGCGCGTTCTCCGCGCGCGTGGAGCGCGCTCGTGGGCGCGCGCTTGAGCCGCGCGCCCACACCCCGTTGGGCGCTTGGCGCGCGCGCTGAACCGCGCCCCGCGCGCTACCCTGGTCCACCACGCCATGCTGAACCTGCTGAATCTCCGGAACGGGCTGACCGCGTCGCTCCTCTTGCTCGCCTTGCAGGCCGCGCCGCCCGAACCCCAGCGCGGCCTCGTCACGAGCGCCGGCGCTCCCGTGGCGGGCGCGCGCGTGACGCTGCACTCGGCCTGGGCAGGCGTGTCCGTCGTGCGCCTCGAGGGGTTCTCGCAGCGCAGCTCCGCGGATCCCTCGTCGACGGCGATGACGGACCGAGACGGGCGCTTCGCGCTGCGCGTCCCCAACAAAGGCGGTTGGTTCGTGCGCGTCGAATCGCCCGGTTTCGCGCCCTCCGAGAGCGGTCCGATCGTGCTGGAACCCGCCGGCGAGAAGGCCGAGCTGAAGCTCCAGCTCGACGCCGGCGGCACGATCGTCGGGCGCGTGTCCCCCGAGCGCGAAGGCGGTCGCGTCGAGGGGCTCCGCGTGTGCGCTTCGCGCGGCGATGCGTTCCCGCGCTCGACGCTGACCGACGGGAAGGGCGAGTACCGCTTCGAGCGCATGACCCCCGGCGGCTGGCACGTGCGCGTGCAACCGAAGGTGCCGGGCCTGCGCGGCGGGAACCTGGAGATGTCGCGCGTCGGCGACGAGGGGATCCCGCTGCCGGTCGAGGCCAAGGTCGGCGCGGAGACGCGCTTCGACATCGACCTGGCGCGCGCGCCGCGCATCGGAGGACGCCTGGTGCTGGGCAAGAAGCCGATGCAGGGCTGGCAAGCGACGCTGCGCGGGCCGGGCGCGTCACCGCGGATTGAGGACGCGGTGATCGACGGCGCGGGAGCGTTCCGGCTGGCGGGCGAGACGACCGGCGCTCACCTGCTGCGGATCATGGGCAAGCTCGAGGGCCTGGACGTGCGCATCGAGTCGACGCTCGAGCTGCCCGCGGGCGAGACGGCCTGGGAACGCGACCTCGAGCTGGGCGCGCTGTCGGGCAAGGTCTCGGATCCCAAGGTCAAGAGCGTGCGGCTGGCGCTCGACGATCCGGACGGGCTCGTGTTCGTGCTGTCCGCCGTGCCGGACGCCCAGGGGTCCTTCGCAGTCAAGGCGTTGCCGGCCGGCAAGTGGCGCGCCGTTCACGCGGTGCTGGGGACAGAGCGCGAGCTCGGCCGAGTCTCGGTGGAAGCGGGCCAAGAGGCTCGGCTCGAGCTGGAGTAAGCCGGGCGCTCAGAGACTCAGAAGAATTCGAAGTCTCTGCGCGCCGCGCGCGGTTCCGCGCGGCGCCACTCGGATATGAGAGAGCGTAGGATCGATTTCTTCTCGCTCTCTCACTCGCGCCGGCGCATGAGCAGGTACAGCAGCGTCATGATCGACGTCAGCGCACCCGCCACGTACGTCATCGCCGCGGCTCCCAGCACCTTGTTCACGCCCACCGCCTCCTCCTGCGAGGAGACGATGCCGCTCCCGGCCAGCACGGCCTTGGCGCGCCGCGTGGCGTCGAACTCGACCGGCAGCGTGATCATCTGGAACAGCACGGTGGCCGCGAACAGGATGATCCCGATGTCGACCAGCCCCGGCTGCTGCATGAACTGACCCAGGAAGAACACCCAGATCCAGATGTTCGAGCCGATCTGCGCCACGGGCACCATGGCCGAGCGGAAGTTGAGCCAGGGGTACGCCTTGGCGTGCTGGATCGCATGGCCGGCCTCGTGCGCGGCGACGGCGATCGAGGAGATCGAACGACCGTCGTAGACGTCGGGCGAGAGGCGCAGGGTCTTCGAGCGCGGGTCGTAGTGGTCCGACAGGAACCCCTGGTGCCGCTCGACGGTCACGTCGTCGGCCCCGCCGGCCCGCGCGACGGCCATGGCGGCCTGGGCGCCGGTCATGCCGTTGCGCACGCCGACCTTGGAGAAGTGCGTGAACGTGGTCTTGACCCGGATCGACGCCCACAGCGCCAGGAGCATCGCCGGGCCGACGAGGAACCAGTACATGGGGTCGAACGTGATGAAGGCGAACATGGGGCTCTTTCGTGGTCCTCGGGGGCAACGAGGCGCGCGCACCTATACGCCATGGAGCCGGGTCGATTGAAGGGAAACCGCACGCGCGCAGCCGACCGCAGCGTCGTCCGACTCGCTGGGGCGACCCGGGCGTAACGCCCGCGCCGTGCCGCGCGGAGACCCTCGCCCGGGCGCGGGTCGACCTGGGCTGGCCTCAGGCCGTGCGGGCAGCTCGAGTGGCCGGATTCCCAGGGCTGCCACGAGCGCGGGGCCGGGAGGTGGATCCAGGGCGCGCGGAGCGCCTGGGGAATCGAACCGATAGGAACCTCACGTAAGATCCGCGCGTCGTATATCCCGACGGCACGCTCTCCCGACGGCCTGCCCGAAAACCTGCCCATGCTCGATCCTGACCTCCTGAAGATCGGCGACTTCGCCCGCCTGGCAGGGACGAACCTGCGCACCCTACGCTACTACGAGGAACTGGGCCTCCTGGACGCGGCGTCGCGCAGCCCGGGCGGCTTCCGTTACTACCGCCGGACGGACATCAACCGGGTGCAGATGATCCGGGACCTGCAGGAGCTGGGCCTGCACCTCGACCGCATCTGCGAGCTCGTGGCGGCGCGCTCGGCCGACGAGCCGCGCGAACAGTTCCACGCGCGCGTCCAGCTCGCGCTCGAGGAACAGGACCGGCTGCTCGCGCTGCGCACGGCGGCCGTCGAGGAGCAACGCAAGAAGATCGCGCAGGCCCTGCACAAGATCCGCGAGTGCGGCCACTGCGCGCAGGCGCCGCGCCACGACAACAACTTCTGCGAACCGTGCTCCACGACGGGCGAACGGCTGCCGGACCAGCTCAGCGCGCTGTACCGCTAGGCGCTGCGCGCTGTACCGCTGAGCGCTGAGCGCTGCGCGCTGTACCGCTGAGCGCTGCGCGCTGTACCGCTGAGCGCTGCGCGCTGTGCCGCTGAGCGCTGCGCGCTGTGCCGCTGAGCGCTGCGCGCTGTGCCGCTGCGCGCTGGATCGGCAGGTCCCGGCTACGATCGAGGGTCCGTGAAGGACCTCCTCGACCTGGACCACAACGCGACGACCCCGGTGCTGCCGGAGGTGCTGGCCGCGATGTTGCCCTGGCTCGGCGAACGCTGGGGCAACCCGAGCAGCGCGCACCCGGCCGGCGAAGCGGCGCGCGACCTCGTGCAGGCCGCGCGCAGCGACGTCGCGCGGCTCGTGGGCGCGAACGCGCGCGAGATCACGTTCACGTCCGGCGGCACGGAGGCCACCAACACGGCGATCCGCGCGGCGCTCGCGGCGCGGCCAGGGCGGCGCACGGTCGTCACGTCGACGGTCGAGCACTCGGCCACGCTCGAGCCGCTCGAGGAGCTGGAGCGCGGCGGCCTGCGCGTCGTGCGCGTCGGCGTCGATGGCGAGGGCCGCCTCGACCGCGCGGCGCTGGAGCGCGAGCTCGAGCCCGCGGCGGGAGCGGGCGTGGCGCTGGTCACGCTGCAGACGGCCAACAACGAGACGGGGGCGCTGTTCGACCTCGACGGCGTGGCCGCGCGCTGCCGCGCGATCGGCGCCGCGTTCCACGTCGACGCGGTGCAGAGCGCGGGCAAGGTCCCGCTCGACCTGCGCGCGCTGGGCGCCGACTTCGCGTCGCTGTCGGCGCACAAGATCCACGGTCCGAAGGGCGTGGGCGCGCTGTTCTCCCGCGACGGCGCGGCGTTCGAGCCCTTGTTGCGCGGCGGTCCGCAGGAAGGCCGGCGCCGCGCCGGCACCGAGAACGTGCCCGGCATCGCCGGTTTCGCGCGCGCCGCGGTGCTGGCCCGCGCGGCGCTCGCCGAAGGCGCGCTCGATCGCGTGCGCGGCCTGCGCGACCGCTTCGAATGCGCCCTCACCGAGCGCGTGAGCGGCGCGCGCGTGCACGCCGCCGCCGCGCCGCGCCTGCCGAACACGTCGAACGTGGGCTTCGAAGGGCTCGACGCGGAATCTCTCCTCGCGGCCCTGAGCGCGGCCGGCTTGTGCGCTTCGGCCGGCTCGGCCTGCCACGCCCAGGCTCGGCGGCCCTCGCACGTGCTCGTGGCGATGGGCTTCTCCCCCGCCGAGGCCTCTGGCTCCGCTCGCTTCTCCCTGGGACGCACGACGACCGCCGACGAGATCGATCGCGCGCTCGACATCGTCGTCGAGGCCGTCGAGGCCCTGCGCTCGTTCCGCTGAGCAACCGCACCCGGAGGATCAGCGCCACGCGCCGGGCCACCAGCCCGTTCGGCCGATCGATTGTTGGATGCTGGCCGTGCGGGCAACAAGCCAGAACATCCCGCGGGGAGGCCCTTGTTCCGCCGTCTGACTCGGCGAGCACCACTGAGGGCGCTCGCCGAGCGCGTGTGGGACTACAGTGCAGTCGAATGAGCGAACTCTGCCGGGCGGTGTGCGCGTCGGCTGCAGCGACTTGGGCAGATCAGCTTCAATCGTGAAGGCTGACCTCGCGCCAAACACGGTGTTCAGAGCAGCTCGGCGCCGGAAGGTGGACAAAGTACTCGCGGTCCTCACCTAGAACGGCGGACCGGACGGTCGCCGACACTGCGCCTTCGACCGGCGGCTCGTTCTCGAGAATCATGATGGCCAGTGCGGTGACGGTTGCCGAGACGACAGCCGTCGCAAGGAAAGCGAGCATCTTTTGTTTTCGTGTCATCCGACCTCCAGCGACGACTCCTGGGCCGCCCAACGCCTCGCCGATAGGCTGCGGGCGCCGCAGGCGACCGTCAGTTTCATCGGCTGGTTCGGCGACCGCGCGCGGTCGCCTCCTTCCGTATCGCTGCACTCTCTGAGATGGCCCCGCTGTCAACAGCCTCCTGCAGCCGGCGCACTTCGTCGATGATCCCGATGAATCGACGACCAAAAGGTGTGAGCGCGTACTCGACTTCGACGGGCGGCTTCTCGCCGAACACCGTGCGACGCACGATGCCGAAGCGGAGCATCTTGCGGAGCCGCTCATTCATCACCTTTGCGGACAAACCCGTGGACGCCCGAAGGATGGCGCTGGGCCGACTGCAACCGTCGGCGAGAAGGCCGAGCAGTCCGACGGACCACTTGCATCCGACAATGCTCTCGACCATCGAGGCGACGGGGATGGCCCTTGCATCGTTGGTCGTGGGCATCGCATGAGCTGACGGATCGTCGTGGACCATCGTGTACCTACCGTACCAGAAGGTACCTTCTGGGCGCGATCGCGCGGCTCGTGCACCCTGCTGCGTGGGTGGCGCGAGGTCACAGTGAGCCGTTCGAAACCAAAGGAGCAGAATCATGAAGAAGAAAGCCGTCTTCTACCACGCCGGATGTCCCGTGTGCGTGAGCGCCGAGCAGTCGGTGCTCGCTGCACTCGACAGGAACCGTTTCGATGTCGAGGTCGTTCACCTCGGCACGGCCAAGGGCCGAGTCTCGGAGGCGGAAAAGCTCGGCATCAAGTCCGTCCCCGCGCTCTCCCTAGATGGCCAGGTTTTTCACATCAACTTTGGCGCCAGCTTGTCCGCCCTCAAGTGACCGTTCGACTGGGTGCACGCGTGGAGGGGCGAAAGCGCCCCTCCACCTTCTTCCGACTTTCAGAGTCGCATCAAGCTGGGTTATCGATGATCCCTCGGGTCGCCTAACGCCCGCGTTCAGCCGCGGGCCGAGCGCGCAGCGCGAGGACCGTCGGCTGGAACGCGTTGTTAGATGCACGGTAGCGCTTGGTAGCCATACTTCTTCGGGTTAGCTAGAAGCACAGTAGCAGTTTCTGTGACTCGCTCTCGGCTGAACCGCGCCTGTACTAGCACGCCGACGATTCAATGCCGGTTATTGCAGTTGGTGCGCGACGAAACAGCACAGCAAGCGCCCAAGTTGAGCCTGGAAAGGTCACTGCCCACAGCGCCGCGATTTATATCAGAGGATGGAAGTAGATCTGCAGCGCCAGGAAGGGGAGCAGCAGGCCGTTTGCGGTCAAGAACAGCCTCACCAACCGTTCGAGGCCAGGGCCGGGGAACACCTTGGCCGCAAAGAGCGTGGCCACGCTCATGAAGCTGTATCCAAGAATGTCAACGGAGTACAGGAATGAATCGAACGGCACGAACAGGAACGCATCGATGCCTTCGGTCTGTCCGCGAACAAGTCGAGGCAGCACAAGCGTGAGTTGCACGAAGTAAACCAGTCCCGTCAAGACCGCGTAGGCGGTGGCGAAAGCAACGGCTGAGTGGCTCCAGACGCGCCTCTCCGGCGACGCGAGTTGGTGGACGCTGACCATGAGCACCACGAACGACGAGCCCAAGAGCAGGGAGGGCGTCAGCAGAACGACAATCCCGAGAGGCTTGCTGGCACTCTCTGGCCCCCCCCTGAGATCCCAGCAATCCCGACCATTCAGCGAGTTGCCCCACGACGTACGTGATGCTGAACACCGTGGCGAGCACTGCGGACCAGAATCCGACCGCCTTGGTCGATGGCGAGACCAGCACAACCATGTTGATCTCTCTAGAGAGGGCTCCTCACACGAGCGTCCCCGCGGATGCGTGGTGCCGACGCCCGGCCGAGCATTCTCGGGGCAACGGCGGTCAACGCGACAAGGGCATAATACGCAGTCCCGGAGACTGGGTCCCGTGCGGTGAACACCTGCACGACCGACATTCCGCGGAGGCCCACCCCGACAGCTACATCGGCGGCCAGCACGAGGCCAGCTGCGATCAGCCCGACCCCGAGCAGGGCCGCTGCACCGAAGCCCGCACACAACCGCCGGCCCACCCATCGCCCCACCAGGACGATCGCAAGAAGCATCACCGGTGCTTCGAGCAGTTCAGCCGCGCGGGTTCCAACCCGTGGCTCCAGCACCAGGACTCGGAACGGTCCAAGCACGAACCCGACCCCGAACACCATGCCGGAGTAGATCACTGCGGCCTTGAACAACGATGCATCTCCCTGGACGGTCATCCGACCATCACCTCATCGACCGGACGACGGGGCGTCGCCCGTGCGTCGGGACCGTACCCCAGACGCAACAGGAGTTGCGGGTAGCCGTTCAGGCCGAAACGGTCGCGCAACTGTGGCCGCAACTCCGGCACCTCGACCGGCTGGTTCAAGTAGGACGCGGACAGGCCGTGGGCACGGGCGAGGAGCAGGACGGAAGACAACCCTTGCCCCGCCGCCAGCCACGAGGAAGGGTCATCCACCGATGTCCCGATGACCGCCAACACCGGCGACCCGGTCGCCAACTGACGGTCCTTCGCTGCCTGTCCATCGCCCCAGTCGAAGGTGCGGATGACGAACGGCCCGAGCAACGACATCAGATCGCCCATCCCTTGGGCGTACCCCGGCATGCCGTCTCGGCTCCGACTCCGGTTGTGGTGAATCCACGCGGACAGCTCCCGGCGAAACGGCTTGCTCGATGCCTGAATCCGATCCCCCGCTGTGATCAAGTCGGCGACCGCGTTTCGAGTCTCTTCTCCCTGAGCCACTGCAAACCATGCCGATTCCTCTGTGGCAGCGCTCTTGAGTTGGGAGATCACGGCATCAGGCACGGATCGAGGCTCGAACGGCTGGCGGTTCGACCGCCGATGTGGAATGGCGTGAAACCGCAGGTCGTCGTCAGCGGTTGGCGACCGGTGGGCACCCAGCGCGACCCGCGCGAGCAGATCGGGTTGCGAAGGCTCGGGATACTCCTCGACGTGGTCCGTGAACCCGAAGTGGCGGATGGCCACCCGAAGTGTGTGGAGACTGGCCCCGCAACTGATGACGAGCGCACGGTCGTCCGGATCCACGACGGGGAGTGCGCGAGTGCGGTCGGCGTACAGTTCCAGTGCTCCGCCGGCAACCCGGAACAGCCACGGCTGGGTGTTATGGCTAGACGGCGCGAGGACGGCATAGCTGACCAGAAACCGCAATTGATCCGCCGCCGTCCCCTGCCTTGGGAACGCGGACTCCTCGACAAGCCACGGGTCGATCCTGGTACTCACCGGAATAGCCTCTCTGGTGCCCCAACATGGAGTGGACAGACCTGCATGATCACCCCGAACGCTGCGAGGCGATCCGCCCAATGTGCGTGCGCCGGACCGCGCGAGTGACGCAAGGTGCTGCGAGCCCGCGAGATGGGGCACGCTGCGCTGATCCCAATTCTGAGCATCGGCTGATCGCTAGATCCGAGCTCGGCTGATTGCCAAGTTGGCGACAAGGCCTACGGCAGGGAGAAAGAGCCGAATCCTGCTCGAGGACGAGCAGGGTCCTCGCGGCCCGTCCGACGTGGCGACAAGTCCCGTCCCGGTCCGTGAACGACGGATTCCTCGGTGAGTTGGCGACAGGACTCGTGGAACCACCGTCCTCGGCGCTCCCGTTCTTCCGGCGAAGGCGTCTCGTCGTCGGCCATGGCCTGGCTACCCAGCGTGCATGGGTCGGACCCTGCATCTGTCCGGCCCGAATCTCCGGAGACCGGGTATTCAGCGGCCGTAGTCGGCGGAATGCGCGTCGGAAGCCCGCGCAGCATTGCGATTCTCCAGCGGCGCGGGGAGACTCGTTGCCCCGCTGAAGCCCTGCGAGCCGCCCGACCGATCAGGGGTGTCCGCGCGCTGCGTCCGACCGATGTCCGTTCCGATCGCCACCTACCAGACCCGCAAGACCGGGATCCTGGCCGTCCGCCACGAGATCCTGGACGCGAACGGGCGCATCGGCGTGCTCTCGGCCCAGCGCAACCGCTGGGGCCTCACCGTCCGCGCCACCTGGCGGCCCGAGAAGGGCGAGGTCCTGACCTTCCGCCGCGATCCGGGGCTCCTGCGCAGCCAGTTCTCGGTCTGGACCGAGGGGCGCGAGTGGCTTGGATCGTCGCTGCGCTCGAGCTTCTTCGGGCGCGAGATCGCGCTCTCCACACCGAACAAGTCGCTGCGCATGCTGCCCGTGCCCGGCTTCCGACGCGGCTGGCGGCTGCACGCGCCCAAGACGGGCGAGCTGGCGCGGATCAGCCCGCGCGGCCTGGGTCAGGGCTCCACGATCCACGTCTACCGGCGGCTGGACCTGGAGCTGGCGCTGTTCGCCTGGTTCGTGGGCTCGCTGGTCTACGCCGAGTCGTTCTGGCCCGGGCCGGAGGTCGTCGACGACCTCGAGAGCCTGCCGACGGCGGCCTCCAAGGTCTGAGGGCGCGGAGAGGCCCCGCCGGGGGACTTTTTGGCGGTCCAGGGCTACCATCCGGCCCCTTCGCGGGAAGCTGGAGCCCGTCCCGGCGTCCCTGGGCGGCAAGGCCTCCATCCAACGCCGCCGACATCCGAATCCCTTTCGGGTCCCCCACCCTGGCAGCACCTGCGGGGGCCCCTCGAAGAACCATGCGACCTCTCCTCGTCATCGTGCTCGTCCTGGCCGCCATCGGGGCCCTCCTCTTCGCCGTCTCTCGGCTCGGCACCGAGGCGCCCAAGCCGCCCGAGGTCAGCGCGCCCACGACCGCGACGCCCGCACCCGGGCCCAAGGTTCCGGCCCAGCTGGACGGCGGCACGAAGGCGCCCGACCGCGTTGCGCAGGAGCCCGATCCGAGCTCGCGCGCGGCCGCCGGCGGACCCGACGTCGTGCCGCTCGACAACCGACTGACGGGGCTGGTCAAGAACCCGATGGGCGGGCCGGTCGTCGGGGCCGAGGTGATCCTCAGCACGCTCAAGTCGTCCGAGATGTTCTTCCACAACGACCCGCTGCCCGACATGACGCGCGAGCCGCGCGTGCGCACGGACGCCGAGGGTCGCTACACGTTCGCGGCGGTCACGCCGCGCGCGCGCTACACGCTGATCCTCACGCATGCCGACTACGCGCGGAAGGAAGAGCCGACGGTCCCGATCGGCGAGCAGGGCGCGGCCGAGATGCCGCCGATCACCATGGCGCCGGGCGCGACGTTGTCGGGCCACGTGCGCAACGAGGCCGCCGATCCGATCCCGGCCGCGACAGTGCACGTCGAGGGTTTCAGCTGGGCCGGCCTCGGCATCGTGGCGCCCGACCGCGTCTCGACGGTGACCGACGCAGCGGGCGCGTTCACCTTCAAGAACCTGCCCAAGGGCGGGCACTACCTGATCGCCAGCGCGCCGGGCTACGCCACGCGGCAGGTCTCGAACCTGCACTTCGACAAGGAGGAGATCGTCGTGCGCGACGTGACCCTGCCGATCGCCGAAGGGATCAACGGACGCGTGGTCGGGCCGGGCAACACGGGCATCCCCGAGGCGCTCGTCATCGCGGTCGGCGTGTCGAGCCTGCAGCAAACGGCGCGCGCGCAGAAGACCACGAACGCGGCCGGCGAGTTCAGCTTCGACGAGCTCGCGCCGGGTGACTACAACCTGATCGCGAACGCGCGCGGCTACCGCATGGTCTCGCGCAGCAACCGCGTCTCGACGAACACAAGCAACCACGTGATCGAGATGCTGAAGGAGGCCACGCTCACGGGCCGCGCGACGGAGCTCGGGAGCGGCAAGCCGATCGCGTCCTTCACGGTGCGGATGCGCAGCTACTACGGGCCGGGCGCGCCGACCGCGCCGTACAACGAGGAGACGTACCCGCAGAACAACGCCAACGGCGAGTTCACGATCGCGGGCGTTCCGGCCGGCGATTTCGTGGTCGAGGCCTGGGCGCCGGGCTACGCGCCGGGCTTCTCGTCGAACTTCACGGTCGCGCCGGGCGTGCCCATGGCGGGCATCCTGGTCCAGCTCGGCCAGGGCGGGATGATCTCGGGTCGCGTGGTCGACGGCGACGGCAAGCCCGTCGCGATGGCCAAGGTCACGACGCACGACAACGAGTGGAGCGACGACCCGTTCACGCAGGCCCTGGGCGCCACCTACCCGACGAACGCCACGTCGGCCACGGCCCGCACGGACGCCAACGGCAAGTTCATGATCCAGGGGCTGACGCCCGAGACGTACCAGATCACGGTCAACGCCCAGGGCTTCACGGAGTTCATGCGCCGCGACCTGCGCGTCACCGAGGGCCAGGACACGAAGGTCGGCGACATCAAGGTCGGTCGCGGCGGGATGCTGCGCGGCACGCTGTTCGACGCCTCGGGCAAGCCCTTCGTGGGCGGCACCGTGCAACTGCGGATCGCCGACGGCGAGGTGCCGCGCGAGTACACGACCCGCAGCGGCTCGGACGGGCGCTTCCAGGTCTCGAACGTGACGCCGGGGCGGTACATCCTGACTGGGATGCGCTCGGGCGGCGGGGAGGACAACCCCTTCGCGCAGATCGCCGACGCGCGCAACTCGGAGATGCGCGTGACCGTGGAAGAGGGTCAGACGAGCACGCAGGATTTGCACCTGACGGAGTAGCGCAGCGCGCTTGCGCGCGGCGCCACCAGCACGGATTGAGTTTCTGCTCGGTGTTGAGGTTGATAGAGTCGCGCGCGTGGCAGAAGCCGCGCGCGCGATCGTTTCCACACTCCCGACCGAGGCGGCCTGGTCGGCCTACCTGGCGGCGGAGCTGCGCGTGCCGGTCAGCGCGCGCTTCACGCGCTCGCGCAAGGCGCCCGTCGCGGTGCGCCCGGCGCGCGAGCCGCGCGGCGCGCTCGAGGTGCGGCTGCACCGTCTCTTCGCCGAAGCGCCGCCCGCCGTGCACGCCGCGGTCGCCAGCTGGGTCCGGTCCGGCCGCCGCGCGCCGCGCGCCTGCGCGCAGCTCGACGCCTGGATCGCCGAGATCCTGCGGCGCGTGCCGCCGACCGCGCGCTTCGACGTCGGCGCCGCGCGCGGTGCACACCATGACCTCGAGGGCCTGGTCGACGAGCTCTTGGCCGGCGAGCTTGCATCGGACGCGCTCGGCGGCGAGCGACCGCGCGTGTCGTGGGGCCGGCGCGGCGCGAGCCGCACGCGCAGCTCGCTGCGATTGGGCAGCTACGACCCGGACGGCCGGCTCGTGCGCATCCACCCGGTGCTCGACCAGGCCGCGGTGCCGACCTGGTTCGTGCGCTTCGTCGTCTTCCACGAGCTGCTGCACGCGGTCTTCCCGCCCGTGCGCGGAACGGACGACCGTTGGGTCCACCACGGGCGCGAGTTCCGCCGCAGGGAACGCGCGTATGCCGACTACCGCCGCGCGGTGGCTTGGGAGCGCGCGCACTTGAAGGCGCTCATCAAGTCGGCGCGGCGCGGCGTGCCGATCGACCCGGATCTCGTGCGCAGCGGTCCGAAGCCGCGCGATCTCCAGAAGCCGCTGTGCACCGAGAAGGGTGTGCTCAGGCTGCTGCAGGAGCTCTTGTTTCCGGACTGATCAGGCCGCGGTCAGCAGCGTCCCGAGCACGTTCCCGCCCAGCGCTTCGAGGCGGTTGTGCGTCTCCTCGACCAGGTTGCGCGGCGTGGAGCCCAGGCGCACGACGAGCACGATCCCGTCGGCCATCGCGCCCAGCATGGACGCGTCGCTGATCGCGCCGGCTTCGGGCGTGTCGATCAGGATGTACTTGAAGCGCTGCTTGAAAGCGCCGATCACCATCTTGACGCGCTCGCTGCCGAGCAGCTCGGAGGGATTCCGCGGCAGCTCGCCCGGGCCCAGTACCGAGACGCCTTCGACGCTCGTCGCGCGGATCGCGCGGTCGAGCGGGCACGTGCCGCGGATCACCTCGACCAGGCCCTGGCGGCGCGGCAGGTTCAAGTAGCTCTCGAGCATCGGCCGGTGCAGGTCCGCGTCGACGAGCAGGATGCCGGTGCCCGGCACCTCGGCCATCGCCAGGCCCAGGTTGATCGTCGAAACCGTCTTGCCCTCGCCGCGCACCGCGCTGGCCAGCACGACCGTGCGCGGCGCGCCCTCCGGGTTCAGCGCCGTGATCGAGTTGCGCAGCTGCCGGAACTGCTCCGCGATCGGACCGCGCGGATCGCGCGCGACCGCGATCTCCTCGCGGTCGATCGGCACCTTGCGCGCTTCGTCGGGCTCGGCTTGCTGGAGCGCCCCGGTCGGGGCCTGGAAGCGGCGGAGGAGGGACATGTGGGCCACAGGATGCTCTTCGGCGCGACGCGGCGCACGCCCGGAGAAACCGAGAAGAAATCGATCCCACGGTTTCTCCCACATCGCTGGCGCCGCGCGACGCGGCGCGGAAATGGGCCCCTCAACGGCTCCCGATGCCGGGATCGCGGTCCAGCTCGCGCAAGTTGCGCGCCGGCGTCTCGCGCGGCGGCGGCCAGACCTGCGGGCGCAACGCGGCGTCGAGCGGACTACCGGGCTTACTGCGCACGGCGCCGCGCACCGCCTGGACGAATTCGCGCTCGGAGGTCTCGTCGAGCGCCGCGCGCAGGCCGCGGACCACGTTCAGCAGGGCCGGCACCACCACGGTGGGCGGTGCCGACTCCAGCACCTCGACGAGCCGCTCGGTGGCCTGAGGCCCCGTGCTTCCGGCGCACAGCGCGGCCATCGCGCTCCATTCCTCGGGGCTGGCAGGCGGACGCGCGAGGAGGATCTCCAGCACGCGCACCCGCTCCGGCGGCGACGCGACGCGGCACGCCACGCGCACCATGTCCGCGGAGCCCGCGTCGCGGCCGGCGACGGCGCGGTCGACGGCCGGGCGCAGGCGCGACAGCGGGTGCACCGAAAGCAACGCAGCGACGCGCTGCGGGCCCTGTTCGGCGTCGTCGAGCAGGCGCGCGAGGTAGCGCTGCGCGGCGTCCTCGCGCCCGCGCGCGAGCCACGCGTCGGCCAGCACGACCGCGACCTCGGTCGCGATCAGCAGGCCGTCGGTGGCCGGATCGGCCCAGACCTCGGGCGGCCAGCCCTCGGCGCCGCGCAAGAGGCGCGCGAGCTCGTCGAGGAGACGCGCCGCGAGCGCGTGCGCCAGCAGCGCCTGCGCGTCGGCCGCGCGCAGCGGCGGGATCGTCGTGCCGGCGCGGGACGCGACGCGCAACGCCTGGAATCGCAGCGCCGGAGAAATGTCCGCGCGCTCGAGCAGGTCGCGGACGCCCGAGTCGAACGCGCGCTCCGCGCCCGGTCCGCCCCAGCCTTCGAGCACGACGAGGTGCATGTAGGCGCGCGCTGGCGAGGCCGGATCGAGGCCGGCCAGGGCTCGTGCGAGCTCGGAATCGACGTCCGCGGTCGCGCCGGATGGCGGCCCGGCCGCCGCGAGCGCGAGCGCGACGTGCAACGGGCGTCGCTCGCCGCTCTCCAGCCTGCGGTCGAGAGCATCCCAGAGCTTCGCGCGCGCGGCGGGCTCCTGGATGCACGCCGGCGGGCGGCCGCGGCGCGCCGCGAGCAACACGCCTTCGAACGCGGCCGCGTCGTCCGCGTCGAGCCAGGCGCGGCCGAGCCAGTCGAGGATCGGCGTCCAGCCCAGCGCGGCCAGAGCGCGCGCGGCGGCGGCCCGCTGCTCGCTCTCCTCGCCGGTCGCCGGATGCGGCGTACGGTCTCGCGTGAAGAGCTCGCACCAACCGCTGACGAGCGCGGCCGGCGTGCAATCGGCGGACGAGAGCTCGCGCGGCACGACGACCAGCCAACGCACCGCGGCGGGCGTCGGCTCGCGACGCGGACCGAACCCGAGGAGCCGCCCGTTGGCCAGGAGCGCGACGCGCCGCGTCAGGTCGGACCACGGATCCGCACCGCGCTCGCGCCCCGGAGCCGCCGCGCCCGCGACCTCGGGAGCGAGCACGATCGGTGGCGCGCCGGGCTGCGCGCGCGCGAGCAGGTCCGCGAGCTCCCCCGCCGACAGGGGCTCCGCGCCGGGCCGTGCCGTGTCGAGCGGCACGCCGGAGTGCTCGGCCAGTGCCGCGCGCAGCTCGTCGCGCTCGAGCGGCTCATCGCGCGCCCACGGCTCGAAGCGCTCGATCGCGAGGCGCAGCGCCGTGCGTCCGGCGCGCGCAACGGCCTCGTCGCCGTCGACCGCGAGGTCGGCCGCCATCCCGAGCAGCCGGTCCTCCCCGCCCAGGACGTGGGCGAGCCGGACGCGCGCTTCGGTGCCGCCGGCGGCGAGCGCGGCGCGCACGAGCCCCTCGTCGCGCGCCCCGAGCAACCCGGCGAGGCGCCGCTGCGCCAGATCGCGCTGCGCCCACGTCGGCCCGTCGAGCTGCGCGAGCCAGCTCGCGGCCGTCTCGTCGGCCGGGACCGGCGAGAGCAGCGCGCAGACGACGAGTATGGCGAACACGGGCGATGGGTAGCCGCGCACACGGGTGTCACACACCTTGTCCCGAGGAAATGGTTTCTGACACCCGTGTCCACTGCTAGGCTCCCGCGCGCATGTTCCGGACGCTTCTGGTGGCGAACCGCGGCGAGGTGGCGGTGCGCGTCGCGCGTGCGGCGCGCGAGCTGGGCATCCGGACCGTCGGCGTGTGCTCGGAGGCGGACCGCGGGGCGAGCTGGACGCGCCGCTTCGACGAGGTGGTCTGCATCGGGCCGGCCGCCAGCCGCGACAGCTACCTGAGGCCCGAGCGGATCGTGCAGGCCGCGCTGCAGACGGGCGCGAGCGCGATCCACCCGGGCTGGGGTTTCCTGGCCGAGAACGCGCGCTTTGCGGCGCTGTGCGAGCAGCACGGCATCACGTTCGTCGGGCCCACGCCGCGCACGATCGAGCTGATGGGCCTGAAAACGCCGGCGAAGCGCGCGATGCGCGCCGCGGGCTTGACCGTCATCCCCGGTTCCGACGGGCCGGCCGCCGACGTGGCCGAAGCCGTGCGCGCGGCCGACGCGGCCGGATATCCGGTGATCCTGAAGGCCGACGCGGGCGGCGGCGGACGCGGCATGCGGTTGTGCGCCGACGCCGCGACGGTGCGCGCCGCGTTCCCGCAGGCGGCGGCCGAGGCCGCGTCGGCGTTCGGCAATGGCGCGGTCTACGTCGAGAAGTACTTGACCGGCGGGCGCCACATCGAGGTGCAGGTGCTGGGCGATCGCTACGGTTGCACCGTGCACCTCTACGAGCGCGACTGCTCCGTGCAGCGCAACCACCAGAAACTCGTCGAGGAGAGCCCGAGTCCCGCGCTGTCGCCGGCCGAGCGCAACGCGCTGGGCGCGCGCGCGGCGGCGGCCTGCGCCGCGATCGGCTACCGCAACGCGGGCACGGTCGAGTTCCTGCGCGCGCCCGACGGCGCGCTCTACTTCCTCGAGATGAACACGCGCCTGCAGGTCGAGCACCCGGTGACGGAGATGGTCACCGGCATCGACATCGTGAAGGAGCAGCTCGGCCTTGCGGCGAACCGGCCGCTCTCGATGCGCCAGCAGGACGTCGTCGCGCGCGGCCACGCGATCGAGGTGCGCGTGAACGCCGAGGATCCCACGCAGGGTTTCCGGCCTTCACCGGGTGTGCTCGAGCGCTTCGAGATCCCGACTGACCGCGGCCCGGGCCGCGTGCGCGTCGAGACGCACGTCGAGACGGGCGACGAGGTGACGCCGCACTACGACTCGTTGATCGCCAAGGTGATCGCTCACGGCGACACGCGCGAAGCGGCGATCCAGACGTTGCTCGCGACGCTGGCGGCGGCACGCATCGAGGGCGTCGTGACGACGATCCCGCTGCACCTCGCGGTGCTCGCGAGCCCCGAGTTCCGGTCGGGGGCCTACGACACGCGCGCCATCCCGGGCTGGCGGGCTACGGTCGCGCGCTGACGCAAGCGTCTGGCCCGCTGGCCTTTGCAGCGACTCCCCACGGTCGGTCCCGCAGCCTCTTGCGCCCTGACGGACTGGTGTATATCTGTAGTGATACAGTAGTACACCGCCGTGCTGATCCTCCTCGACTCCCACTCCGGCAAGCCGGTCTTCCGCCAGATCCTCGAGCAGGTCCGCTTCCAGGTGGCCGGCGGGATCCTGAAGCCCGGCGACGAGCTGCCCTCGACGCGGCAGCTCGCAGCGGACCTCGACCTGAACCCGATGACGGTCAGCAAGGCCTACGCCCAGCTCGAGCAGGAGGGCGTGGTCGAGCGGCGGCCGGGGTTGTCGCTCGTCGTGCGCGCGCCGCGCGGGGACGAGCTGGACGCGCGGCGTCGCGAGGAGCTCGCGCGCGTACTGGGTCCGGCCGCGTCGGCCGCGCGCCAGCTCGGTCTGGACGTCGACGTGGCGCTCGAAGTGTTCCGCCAGGCGCTCGCCCGGCGCGGAGGTGACGATGGAAAGCAATGACAACGGCGCGATCGTCGTCGCGGACCGGATCGAGAAGCGCTTCGGCGCGGCCGGTGCCGGATCGCTGGCGCTCGACGGCGTCACGCTCGCGATCCCGCGCGGCCGCGTCGTCGGGCTCGTCGGTCGCAACGGCAGCGGGAAGACCACGCTCTTGCGCGTCCTGCAGGGTCTTCTGCTCCCGACGAACGGCAGGGCGAGGGTCTTCGGCACCGACGTGGCGCAGCTCGGCGACGCCGACCTCGCGCGGCTCGGGGCTGTGCACCAGGAGAACCGCTTCCTGACGTGGATGAGCGGCCGCGCGCACCTCGACTTCGTGCGCTCGTTCTTCACGTCGTGGGACGCACAGCGCGAGAGGCGGCTCGTCGACGCGCTCGAGCTCGACCTCGCGCAGAAGATCGGCACGATGTCGCCCGGCAACGTGCAGAAGCTGGCGATCGTCGCGGCCACGTGCCACCGGCCGCAGCTCCTGCTGCTCGACGAGCCCGCCGCCGCTCTCGATCCGCTGGCGCGCGAAGCTCTGCTCCAGAGCCTGCTCGAGCTCCTGCGCGAGGACGGGCCGGCGATCGTCATCTCGTCGCACGCGCTGCGCGACGTCGAGCGCATCGTCGACTGGATCACGTGCCTGGAGCGCGGCCGCGTCGTGAAGGACGCGCCGCTGGACGTGCTGCAGGAAGGCTACGCCGAGTGGCGCGTCACGACGCCGCGCGGCGCGCTGCCCGCGCGTTTCGTCGAGCCGTGGGTGATCTCGCAAGCGGTCGAAGGCCGCCAGGCCGTGCTGTGCGTGCGCGATCCCGAGGAGCACCGCGCGCACTTCGCGACGCGCTACCAGGCCGAGGTCGAGAGCCGCCCCCTCGGTTTGGAGCGCCTTTTCCCGCTCTGGATCGACAGGGGGCCAGCGTGAGCACGCTCGTCCTGCCGAAGCTCCTGCTGCGGCCGCTGACGCTCTGGAACCTCTTCGTCATCGCGTCGCTGGGTCTCCTCCTCGGGCAATCGGCCTGGCTGGTCCGCGGAGCGATGGCGATCGCCGGAGGTCCGTCGGCGAAGATCGAGGGTGGGCTCGTGGCCGTCCTGGTCGGCGGGGCCGCGATCGGCGCCCTGGTCGGGTGGACGACGTTCGAGGTCCTGTCGTGCCCGTACTCGGCCGTCGTGCCCAGGCTCAACGCGCGCCTGCGCGACGAGGCGGTCGGGCTCTGCGTGCTCGTCGCCCTGATCGCCGGCGCGGTCGCTTCGTACCTCGCGGGACCGGCGGCGGGCGCGGCCACCGGCGCGCTGTCGATGCTCGGTTTCGGCCTGTGCTACTTCGGCTCCGACCCGCGCAGCCGGCCTCGGCGCGGCCACGGCTGGCTCTACATCGCGGTGTTCCTAGCGCTGGTCGTCGTGTCGCCGGAGGTGCCCCGCTGGAACCAGATGGGTCTGGCACTGGCGATGTTGGTCGCCATCACACTCGGGCCGGTGCTGGTCCTCTTGCCGTTCGCTTCCGAGCGACGGCGCGTGCGCGCGCTGACCGACACGCTGCGGCTGGACCCGGCCTACCGCGACCTCGACGTGCGCAGCGGGACGTGGGGGCTGCACCTGGACGCGCCGCGCGACGGCACGCTCTCCGTTGCCGGTCCCTTGCGCACGGACCTCGACTGGGCGCGCGCGACGCTGCACGAGGCGCACGGCTGGAAATCGGGCGGCTGGATCGGCTCGGCCGTGCGCGGCGGTGCGGTCTGCACGCTGCTCTCCGTCGCGCTGGTCGTGCTGCCGATCTGGAATCGGTCCGCCGGCGGCGGCAGCGGAGATCTCGCCAGCCGGCTGGCGCGCTCCCTCCTCGGCTCCCTCGAGCAGATCGGGACCTTCACGGCCGCGCCGGCCTTCTACCTGACGCTCTGGTTCACGATGGCCGGGTTGGGGACGCCGTTCCTGCCCGTGATCAGCGCAGTTCGGCCGCTGTCGCGGGCACGGCGGGCGCGCGTGGCCTGGATCGCGAGCCTGCTCGACGATGGCGCCGCCCTCCTGGCGATCGGCGCGACGCTGGGGCTGCTCGCGGCGGTCGCGCATGCGCTGCGGCCGGAAGTGTCCGTGACTCCGGGCATGCCGCCCTGGGTCGCGACCGTTCTGGCGCTGGCGCTCGCCGGCCCGCCGGCCCGCTTCGCGCGGCTCGAGTTCCTCGACACGGCGCACGGTCAGCCCAGTTCCCTGCGGCAGGGCGTCGTCTCCGGGGTGACGATCCTCCTCTTGTCGTTCGCGGTCGGCTCCCTGGTGCGAGCGTGGGCCACCCCTTCGGGACTACCGGTCCTTCCGCTGGGACTCGAGGTCCTGGCCTGGGTCGCCGCCGTCGTCGCGATCGAGACGGCCTGGTTCCTCGCGCTCCGCCGCCATCAGGCGCGCGCCGACTTCGCGGCCTGAGGCTCACGAGGCGGAAACGGCCGCCTGGAATCGGTCGCGAGGAATGCGCAACATCGGCCGCTCCTCCCGGCATGGCCAGAGTCCCCCTCAGTCCGCTCGGACGTCCGCGCGACGCGTTTCTCGACGCCGCGACGTTCCAGAAGAACCGCGCCGCGATGCGCGAGCGCGACGGGGCGTTGCTCGAGAAGCGCGCCAAGGTCGCCGACGGCTGGGGCCCCGAGTACCTGGAGCGCGTCCACCAGAAGAAGAAGCTCTCGGCGCGCGAGCGTCTCGAGCGCCTGAAGGATCCCGGCACGCGCGCGTTCGAGGTCGGCACGTTCGTCAACCACGGACGGAAGTTCGGCAAGCTCGAGTCCCCCGCCGCGGGTGTCGTGACGGCCTTCGCCACGATCCACGGGCGCTGGACGATGGTCATCGCGAACGACAACACGGTCGCGTCGGGCTCGTGGTGGCCACGCACGCCCGAGAAGATCGAGCGCGCGCAGGAGATGGCGCTGCGGCTGCGCCTCCCGGTCGTCTACCTGGTCGACTGCTCGGGCCTCTACTTGCCCGAGCAATCGCAGTCGTTCCCGGGGCACACCGGCGCCGGCCACATCTTCCAGAAGAACGCGCTGCTCTCGGCCGCGGGCGTGCCGCAGATCGCGGGCGTCTTCGGCGACTGCATCGCGGGCGGCGGCTACATGCCGATCATCAGCGACCGCGTCGTGATGACGGAGAGCGCCTACATGGTCATCGCCGGCGCGGCGCTGATCCAGGGCGCGAAGAGCCAGTCGCTCTCGTCGCTCGACATCGGCGGGCCCGAGGTGCACGTGGCGATCTCCGGTTGCGCCGACGAGCGCGTGCCGGACGACGCGGCCGCGCTGGCGCTGATCCGCGAAGAGATCGCGCGCTTGCCGAGCAGCGCGGTCCCCTACTACCGCGGCGGTTTCGATCCGGCCGAGCCGCACCATCCGGCCGACGAGCTCGACGGCATCTTCCCGCCCGATCACCGCCACACGTACCCGGCCGACGAGGTGATCGCGCGGCTGGTCGACCGCAGCCTGTTCTGGGAGCTCTACCCCGAGCGCGGCGTCGAGATGATCGTCGGCGTCGGTCGTGTGGCCGGGCTCTACATGGGCTTCGTCGCGAATCGGCAAGGTGTGATCGACGATCCCGAGCACCGCGGCGCGAAGAAGCCGGCCGGGATCCTGTACCGCGAAGGCATCGCGAAAGTGGCCGCTTTCAGCCGCGCCTGCGAGGCCGACGGCATCCCGATCGTGTGGCTGCAGGACGTGTCGGGCTTCGACATCGGCATCGAGGCCGAGAGGCTCGGGCTGCTGGGCTACGGCTCGAGCCTGATCTACGCCAACAGCACGAACCGCGTGCCGATGTTCACGGTGCTGCTGCGCAAGGCGTCGGGCGCGGGCTACTACGCGCTGGCCGGCATGCCCTACGAGCCGGTCGTGCAGCTCTCGACCACGATCTCGCGCCTCTCCGTCATGGAAGGGCGCACGCTGGCCATCGCCGCGTTCCGCACGAAGCTCGACGAGGAATTCCGCATCGCCGCCGCCGACCCGGCCGAGCGCGAGCGCGTGGAAGCCGGCATGCGCGACACGGAAGCGCGCATCGAAGGCGACATGGACCCGTACAAGGCCGCGGCGCAGATGGACACGGACGAGATCGTCCCGCTCCACGAGCTGCGCGCCTGGCTCGCGCTCTTCGCCGAGACGAGCTACCAGAGCATCGGATACCGCACCGTCAAGAACCCGCGCATCTGGTCACTGCACGACCTCGCGGCGCTCGACGGTCCGGCCGGAAACTGAAACCGCTTCGGGGGGAAGCAACATGAAGAAGATCGCCATCATCCTGACCGCCGCGTTCCTGGGACTCGGGAGCACGGGCTGCATCACGAACCAGGACAAGCTCAAGCTGGACGTGCCGGCCGAGCAGAAGGCCACCGTCCTCGGCCTGTCCGAGACGAGGGTCATGTTCGGGGTGGAGCGCGACGTCTCCATCACCATGGTCGACGGCAAGAACACGTTCCGCGGCTGGGGCAAGGGCTACCCGGTCTCGGTCGAGCTGATGCCCGGCAAGCACCAGCTGACGGTGCTGTACCGGATCACCGACCAGGGCGCCGCGGGTCCGACGGGCGAGAAGAACGTCGAGATCGACGTGCGCGCGGGCCGCACGTACGTCACCGAGCTCAAGGACGAGTACGGCACCTGGGAGGTCTCGTTCCGCGAGATCACCGACGAGGAGGTGCGCGCGGCCGAGGAGCGCCGCGCCAAGATCCGCGCCGAGCAGTTCGACTGATAGGACCGCGCATGCCGGAAGCGCTGGAGTTGGGGGTCGAACGCGAGGGCGAGCGCTTGCGCCTGCTCTCGCCCGAGGTCGGGCTCTACACGGCCGCGCTCGAGCGCGGTGCGCTGGTCGGCCCCGGAACGGTCGCGGGCGTGCTGGTTCAGCTCGGCGTGCGCCGCCGGCTCGTCGTGCCCGCGGGCATCGAAGGCCGCGTCGCCTCCGATCCGCCCGAGCGGGTCCACCATCCGCTCGGCTACGGCGACGTCGTGGTCGAGCTGGAGGTCGTGCGCGGCACCACGACCGGAGTTTCCGCACCAGCCGCGCGCGCTGCGGCGACCGACGACGGCCGGCTCGTGCTGCGCGCGACGACGAGCGGGCGTTTCTGGCACCGCCCCGCGCCGGGCGAACCGGCGTTCGTGAGCGCCGGCTCGCTGGTGAAGGACGGCGCGCCGGTCGGTCTGCTCGAAGTGATGAAGACGTTCAGCCACGCGACCTACCGAGCGCAGGGCGGGCTGCCGGCCGTCGCGCGCGTCGTGGCGCTGCTCGTGCACGACGGCGCGGACGTGCGGCGCGGCGATGCCGTGCTCGAGGTCGAAGCGGCCGAGCTCGCGCCGTGAACGTGCTCGTCACGGGCGGCACCGGGTTCGTCGGGCACGAGCTCGTCAAGCGGCTGTGCGCCCGCGATGACCAGGTCACGATCCTGACGCGCACGCCGCAGGCCGCGCGTCCGGCCCGCGCAGGCGTGACGTATGCGGGCTGGCCCGTCGACGTGGCGAGATTCGACGCCGTCGTGAACCTGGCCGGCGCGGGCGTCGCCGACCGGCGCTGGAGCGCGGCGTACAAGGCCGAGATCCGCAGCAGCCGCATCGACACGACGCGGCAGCTCGTCGAGGCGCTCGCGCGTTCGACGACACGCCCGCGCGTGCTCGTGTCGGCCTCGGCGATCGGCTGGTACGGCGACCGCGGCGAGGAGGAGCTGACCGAGGAGTCGCCGCCGGGCACGGATTTCCTGGCGCAACTGTGCGTCGACTGGGAGGCCGAAGCGCGCCGCGCCGAAGCGTTGGGCGTGCGCGTCGCGATCGTGCGCATCGGCGTCGTGCTTGGACGCGCGGGCGGCGCGCTGAAGCAGCTGCTGCCGATCTTCCGCCTGGGTCTCGGCGGTCCGCTGGGCTCGGGGAAGGCCTGGTTCCCGTGGGTCCACCTCGACGACGTGTGCAGCCTGATCGTCCACGCGCTCGACGACGCGCGCGCCCGCGGCGCGCTCAACGCCGTCTCGCCCGGGATCGTGCGCAACAAGGCGTTCAGCGCGACGCTGGGGCGCGTGCTGCGGCGCCCGGCGATCCTGCCCGCGCCGCCGATCGCCCTGCGCATCGTCCTGGGCGAGATCGGTTCGGTCCTGACCGCCAGCCAGCGCGTGGTCCCCGGACGGCCGCTGGACCTGGGTTTCCCCTTCCGGTTCCCCGTCCTGGAGCCGGCGCTGCGCGATCTGCTCGCGGCTCGGTGACCGATGGCCGTCGTGGCGGTAGGACTCGATCTGGCGCGCATCGACCGTCTGGAAGCGGCCTACGGCCGGCGCGGGGAGCGCCTGCTCCTGCGGCTCTTCACGGACGGCGAGCGCGCTTACTGCGAGGCGCGCAAGACGCGCTTCCACAGCTACGCCGGCCGTTTCGCGGTCAAGGAGGCGGTCATGAAGGTGCTCGGGACCGGCTGGGCGCGCGGCGTGCGCTGGCGCGACATCGAGGTCGTGCGCGAGCGCGGCTCGGCTCCGCGCGTCGTCCTGCACGGCGCGGCGGCGCGGATCGCGGCGGGGAAGGGCATCGCGACGATCCACATCGCGATCACGCACGACGCCGGCCTCGCGGCGGCCGTGGCCGTGGCGGAGGGCTGATCCATGGCGGCTTCGCGTGCAGCGCGCGGATCGCGGGCGCTGATCCTCGTCGTGGTCGTGCTCGCGCTGGGAATCGCGGCCGCGTTCCTCCTCCTCCGGCAGGGTCCGTCGGGTTCCGCCGAGCAGCAGGAGAGCGCCACGGCGGCGCGCCGCGGCGAGGCCACGCCGACGGAGCGACCGGCGCTCGAGCTGGCGCAGGCATCGGATCCCTCCGCCGCACGCGAGCGCGCCGAGTCCGCTCTCGAAGCTGCGCCCGCGGCCGCACCGGCTCCTGCCCCCCTCGCACGAGCGCGGATCACGGGTCGCGCGCTCGACCTCGACGGCGCTCCGATCGCGGGTGTCACCATCGCGCCGCGCGACGATCCCAAGCGCACGATCGCGACGAGCGCCGACGACGGCACGTTCCCGCTCGGCGAACACGACCGCGAGCTGACCGTGGCCGACGAGCGCTGGTACACGCTGCGCGACTCGGAGCCGATCGCGCGCGAGGGTTTCTCCGAGATCGTGGTCGTCGCCGCCCCGCGCATCCGCGTCGGCGGCCGCGTGGTCGATCCCGATGGCGCGCCCGTGGCGGGTGCCACGGTCGAGCTGGACGTGCCGGCCTCGGCCTTCGCGCGCATTCCCCAGTCGCTGGACCGTGCGCGGAACCCGCGGCGTGCGCAACTCGAGAGCACGGCCGACGGCACGTTCGAGCTCGACGTCCCGATCGCGCCCCCGGCGCGGCTCACCGCGTCGAAGGCCGGCTTCGGAGACGCGACGACCGCTTCGCCGCCGTCGTCGCGCTTCGACCTCGTGCTGAAGCTCGCGCCGCCCGCGCCGCGCGGCGTCCTCGTCGAAGGCGTCGTCGTGCACACGGACGGCTCGACGGGGACAGGGGCGCGCGTGCACTTCGGCGTGGACGGACAGCCGGTCGACGCGACAGGTCGGTTCTCATTCCACGCCGAAGCGGAGGCCGACGCAGCACAAGCGCTTCTGGCCGTGAAGTCCGGCTACCAGGCCGCGGTCCTGCCGGACTTCGGCGCGCAGCTCGCGGCCGCGAAGGAGCCCATCACCGGCCTGCGGCTCGTGCTGGGTCCCGCGCCGCTCGCGATCGAAGGCCTCGTCGTCGACGCGGAGGGACGCGGACGCAAGGGGTGGATCGTGCAGCCGATCGACCCCGTGCTGCTCTCCGAAGGCCACATCCCGCCGCAGAGCGCCGAGGGCGCCGGCAAGGGCTCGCCGCTCGCGGTGACGACCGACGGTGACGGCCGTTTCGTGCTGGAGGGGCTGCAGGACCGCGACTACCGGCTGCAGGCGCACTCCGGCGAGGAGCTCGTGCGCATCGAGTCCGCGCCGATCGCGGCCGGATCGCGCAACGTGCGCCTCGTCGTTCCCGCCGACGCGAAGTTCGAGCGGCTGAACGGCGTGGTGACCGGAATGGACGGCAAGGGCATCGAGGGCGTGCGTGTACGCGCCGGGCTGATCACGTTCCGCACGAAGTGGGGCTACACGTCGGAGCACTCCGACGACGTCACGACGGACGCTGAAGGCCGCTTCGAGATCCGCGGCGTGCCGCGGCGCGACTCGCACCTCAACTTCGACGGCGACGCGATCCTGCCCACCCACTTCGAGCTGGCGGAGCACGACGAGCGCACGCCGATCCGCGTCGTCGCCAAGCGCCGCTGCCACCTGCGCGTCGAGGGCGTGCCGGAGACGTCGGGATTCACGCTGGTCGCGGTGCGCGACGCGAACGGCCAGTCGGTCTCGCTGATGCGTTTCCAGTCGGGCGGCACGTGGTCGTCGAACACGATCCGGATCGAAGGCGGCCTGACGCCCGTGTTCGCGGTCTCGGAGGACGGGACGTCGCTCGTCCTGAGCGGCGGGAATCAGCCCGAGGCCGTGCGCCCGCTGCGCTTGGTCCCGGGCGAGATCACGACCATCCGCTGGTGAAGCGGATGAGCGGGCGAGTGAAGCGGACGCGCGCTCACTCCTTGAGCTGCTTCAACGCCTCGCAGGCCGGCGCCGATCCCAGGCTGCAGGCCCGTTCCAGCAGGCTGCGCGCGCGCGCCGGGTCCGGCGCAACGCCCTGGTCGCCGCGGTAGATGGCGGCCAGGTACAGGCAACTCTCGGCGTCGCCCGCTTCGCAGTCCCGGGTCAGCGTCGCGACCGTGCCCGCCAGGTTGCCGCGCAGCGCGCTCTCGGACGTCCGCAGCCGCGCCAGCGCCTTGCAGGCTTCGGCCTGGCCGCGCGCGCACCCGGTTTCGTACAGCTCGAGCGCGCGGCTCCGATCCTGGGGACGGCCGCGTCCGGTCTCGTGGGCGTAGCCGAGCAGGAAGCAGCTCCGGCCGTCGGTGGCCTGGCCGCAGTCCTGCTCCACGCGCGCCAGCGCGCGCGCCACGTCGGCGTCCGACCGGGCTTCGCGCAGGAAGAGGAACTGCCGCGCGGCGTTGGCGCAGCCGTCCGAGTTCCCGAGCTCGCACGCCGTGGAGAAGTAGTGCGCCGCGGCACCGCGATCCTGCTGGGCGAGCTTGCCCTCCATGTGGATCACGCCCAGCTCGTTGTACGCGGCCGGCGCAGCCATGGTTCCGCCCGCGGCCGTGGACTGCACGAGCTGGAGGTACTTCCAGTCCGCGTGGTGCCGGCCTTCCTCGTACGCGCGCTTCCAGAACGCAAGGGACGCCCCCTTGTGCGGTGCCTCGATGGAGCCGGTCAGCAGCATCGTCAGGAACAAGGCGATCCAGATGCCCATGTGGGCGAGGTTCAGCTTCTTCGGAGCGAACCGTCCTTCCCAGCGCGTGAAACGGCCCAGGATCCAGGTGCGCGAGAACCGATCGATCCACGGCACCATCAGGTTCAGGATCGGCACCGGCAGCAGCTTGTCGTAGAACTCCGGCGCGCCGATCTTCGCCAGGACGTCGTACAGCACGAAGTTCGCGGCCCCGTACAGCGAGCCGAAGATCACGCGCCCGACGTTCGTCCGCGGCGTCGTGGACGGGTCCGTCATCAACAGGTGGAGCCCCAGGAACACGGCGATCGGGATGTTCGTGTCGAGGAACTGGTAGACGCCCGTGACCTGCGTGTAGATCAGGTTCATCACGTACAACGCCGCTGCGGCCGACAGCGTCATCAACGTGACCGAGAAGAAGTACTGGACGACCAGCCCGACCAGGAAGATCTCCAGGTAGATGTGCGGCGGCTGCGCCAGCGTCGAGGCGATCTCGACGCCGCGCGTGTAGTGGGTCCAGTTCATCGCGATCAGGACGATCGAGAACAGGCCCAGCCCGAAAGCCGACGGGTTGAAGATGTGGACCTTCTGGCCGTCGCGCGTCCAGTTGATGAACTGTTTGCCCAGCGCGCCGACCGCCACCATCAGGAACTGCCAGACGAAGACGTCGTCCTTGAACCACATGAACAGGTTCGTGCTGAAGATGATCGGCAGCGCTCCGAACCCGATGCGCCACGGCTTGCCGCGCGTCCACGACACGAGCCCGTCGACCGCGTACAGGAACAGGATCTGCGCCAGGATCAGCGGCGCCTGTGCGTAGACCTCGCGCCAGTACCAGCCCCAGTACGCGTAGACGCAGAACTGCACGCTGGCCTGGACGTAGTGCGACTTCACCGGCGTCCAGAACACCGTGAACGTCCGACCCCGCGTACGGCCCGCGACCCACACCGCTCCGGTCCAGGCCAGCAGCACTCCGCCGACGCCGAGGAAGGTCCAGAGGAGCTTCGGGTTCGACGAGACGCGCGGCACGAGCGTCAGTGCCAGGAACGCGAGCGTGAACGCCAGCGTGAGCGCCGGTGCCCGGTACCCGCGCCCGGCGGGCGCGGACGCCGTCATCCCGCGCGAGGATCCGGGTGCTCCCGCGGTCGCCTCCAGTGTCATGTCGCTCATGAGGAGGCGGGCGTGCGCTGCACCACGAGGCGCCCCGGGCCAGATCGGATCTGCGTGGGCGAGCCGGGCACGAGGGGGCGGTGGCGAACCGACGGGGGCGCCGGGGCTGGGTTCACGCGTTGTGAATCCTGCGCCTCCCCGACCCCAGCGTCAAGGTGGCCTCGCGCCAGGGCCGCTCACCACGAGTCCGTCTCACGCGCTGCGGGTCGGGGCGATCCGGCCGCAGCGGCGAGAGGTCAGGGACTCCAGGAAACCGTCACGCCGTTCGTGAGGTTGAACGTGGCGGGCGTGCAGAACGTGGCTGCGTTGCGGTACCAGACCTGGTACGTGCGCGCTCCCGGCGACGTGATCATCCCGCGCTGCGACACGGGCAGATCGCCGGCTTCGGGATACTGCGACGCACCGAGCGCGTTCGTGCTCGTTCCCAGACGAACGACGCTGCCAGCCGCGCACATCAGCCCATCGCCGAACGGCGCGCCGCTGCCTCCGCCCGCGATCGACGTGCCCTGCAAGTAGAGCGCCGCAGCGTTCGGCATGCCCGAACCCTCGAGCCGCAGCGTGTCGGACGTCAGCCCGCTCGTGCCGATCGCTTGCAGACGCGCGCCCAGCGGCTCGACCGAATTCGGACAGCCACGTTGCGCGCCGCCCGCTCCGCACGGACACGCCGCCGCGCTGCCGTCGCCGGCGCACACGACGGTGCCCACGACTCCCCCGCAACCGATCCACGATGCCAGGTGGTAGGCGGACAAGCCGCCGGCCTGCTCGAATCCGCCGCCCACGATGAGCCGCGGCCCGCCTTCCGCCGCCGAGAGCGGCGCGAGCATCCTCGGCTGGCCCCCCACGATGCCCGAACCGAGCCCCGACCAGCTCTGACCATCCCAGCGCGCAATGTTCGCGACCGGTGCGCCGCCGACGGCATCGAACGTTCCGCTGGCGAAGAGCCGCGGCGTTCCGCTGGCGTCGTCCGCGAGCTCGCCCAGCCTCAGGACCGAGGGGCCGCCGGGAGGAGTCGACATGAAGTGTCCGGGCAGCTCCGTCCACGTCGTGCCGTTCCAGCGCGCGACCACGGCTCTCGTGAAGCCCATCGTGTCGACGAACCCGAATGGGGCGTAGAGCGCGCGTCCCGAGCCGTCGTCGTGCACGAGCAGGCCGAAAGTGAGCCGATGGTAGTTGGCTGGAGTTCCGCCGATCGACACCCAACCCGTGGGCGTCCGCTGCATGACCGCTTGCTGTCCCGTCATCGCGTCGAAGAGCTGTCCGGCCGCGAACAGCGCCGGACCCGTACCCGGGTCGTACACCGCGAGCTCGGACACGCGCGTCGAGCCGTTGCCGATGTTCTGGGAGAGAGACGTCCACCCGCCCTGCGTGCGCTTCACGATGCACGCCGCGCCACTCGGAGTGGAGTCGCGTCCGAACGCGTAGAGCTCGGGCCCGCTGCCGAGATCGAGGACTTCGAGGCCGAACATCCTCCCGTCCGTCGGCCCGAGGTGCGTCCACGCCGTGCCATCGAGGCGCCAGACTCCGGCGTATCCAGCTCCGAAGAGCCGCGGCCCTGGACCTTCGTCGAACACGGCGAGCGAGGTGATCCCGACCGAGTTCGTCGGCATGCTCTCGACCCACGCGCTGCCGCTCCAACGCTTCACGCCACCCGAGGAGTGGAGGATCTCCCACGATGCGCCCGTGTGCGCGAGCCACAGGGTGGCCCCGGCGCCTTGTCCGTCGTCGAACGTAGCCACGTCGCGGGGATACACGAAACCGGTGAATGTCGACAGCGCGTCGGACCAGCCCGGGCATTGCGCCGCGGCCACCGGCTGGAGCGTGACGGGGGCCAGCAGGCATGCGCTCGTCACCAGGCAGGCGGGCACAGCGCGAGATGTGCGGAGCATGAGGAGGATTCCGGGGATTCGTCGGGTCGGGACGGAACCTGAACGTTGGACGAGCCTCTTGGCAACATGCGTTCCGGCCGTTACAGCCAATTCCGCGCGGCTGTGGGAGCACGGACGCGTGCGCAGCGCGCGGTTGCGTCTCCGCACGGGCGATTTCGCGCAGTCCCTCGGCGTCGATCACGCTTTGCGCGCGTAGCGCGAGAGCGGCCGAAGTCACACCGCCCGATGCAACGCTTCAACGCGCCGAGTCCGACCGCGGCGCGGGCGGGCTGGCCGACTCGCGGTAGCCGAGCGCGACGAGCAGGCACGGACCGCCGGCGATCACGGACATCCCCAGCGTGCGCGCCCGCTCGAGCGCACGCGCGCTCTCGGCGCCAGGCTGCATCCACAGACGCGTGATGCCGGCGGCGGCCGCGTCCTCGACGATCTGCTCGGTGATCTCGGGCGGCGTGATGATCGAGACGCCGTGCACGGGCTCGGGCAGCGACATCAGGTCGCGGTAGACCTTCTGCCCCTCGACCTCGGACTCGCGCGGGTTCACGGGGAACGCGCGCCGGCCCTTCTGCAGGTAGGCGCGCAAGACCTTGTTGCCGTACTTCTCGCGCACAGGCGAGGCGCCGACGACCGCGAAGGTGTCGCCGCGCAGGAAGTCGCTGATCTGCTCTTGGACGTCCATCGTCCCCGCAGCGTACTCGCGCCCGCGTGCCTTGCGTGCGCGCGGCGCGAAATCTCGCGCCGCACGAGCGCTGTCACAAGGTCCAGGCGATCTCCAGACCGTTCGTGAGGTTGAACGTGCCCACCGTGCAGAAGTTCGCCGCGTTGCGATACCACACCTGGTAGTTGCGCAGGCCCGGCGCGGTGATCGCACCGCGCTGGGAGATCGGCGCGTCGGACGCCTCGGGGTAGCGCGATCCGCCCGACACGTTCTGCCTCGTCGCGAGCCGGATCACCGAGCTGAACGCGCAGCGCAAGCCGTCGCCGAACGCGGCCGATGTCTGCGACATCGCCTGGAAGTAGAGCGCGGAGCTGTTCGGCATCCCGCTGCCCGCGAGGATCACCGTGTCGGCCGCCAGCGAGGCGCACCCGACGGCTCTGAGTCGACCTCCGAGACCGAGAGAATTGAGGCAGCCCGCGCCGGGCGGCCCGTCGTTCCCGCACGGACAGCCCGTTTCGCCCGAGCAGTACGTCGTGCCGACCTCGCACGCGCAGCGATACCAGCGCGCCAGGAAGCTGTCGCCGCTCTCGCCCACGTTCGAGAAGTTGCCGCACGCGACCAGCGCTGGACCGGTGCCGTCGTCGAACGTCGTCAGGTCGTACACCTCGTTGTTCGTCGCTTGACCGAGGCTCGTCCACGTCGACCCGTTCCACGTCGCCACGCGGTTGCCCGGCACGTTGCCCGCGTTCAAGTGGCCGCCGCCCGCGCACAGCACCGGACCGTTCCCGTCGTCGAACACGGTCAGCGCGAGCACCTTCCAATCGTGCGGGAAACCGACCTGCGACCAGCTCGATCCGTTCCAGCGCGCGATGCGGTTGCCGACGCTGATGGTGCCGGCCACGAACGTGCCCCCGACGTACAACGCCGGACCCGACCCGTCGTCGAACGACGCCAACGCTTCGACGCCCCAGCCGACTCCGCCGCCGACGTCGCTCCAGCTCGTGCCGTTCCACCGCGCCAGCGCGACCGCCGTGACGCCGCCCGCCGTCCAGAATCCGCCGCCCGCGACAAGCACGGCTCCGGTGCCGTCGTCGAACGACGTGAGCGAGTCGACCGAGCTGTTCACGCCGCTGCCGAGCGTGCTCCAGCTCGTTCCGTCCCACTGCGCGATGTTCCCCGCCGGGCTCGTGAAGATGCCGCCCGCGTACAGCGCGGGTCCCGTGCCGTCGTCGTGCACGGCCAGCGCGTAGACTGCGCCTTCCAAGCCGCCCGCGAGAGACGACCACGACGTGCCGTTCCAGCGGGCGATGCCGCGCGACTGCACACCGCTCGCGGCGGTGAAGAGCCCGCCCGCGTACAACGCCGCTCCGGTTCCGTCGTCAAACACCGCCAGCGCCTCGACGCGGTGGTTCATTCCGTTCCCGAGCGCGGACCAGCTGATGCCGTCCCACCGTGCGATGTAGTTCGCGCGGATGCCGTCGACGGTCGTGAAGTCGCCGCCGGCGAACAGCGCGTGTCCGTGCCCGTCGTCGAACGCGACGACGGCGTTCACTTCCGCGCTCGCGCTGCGGCCCAGCGCCGACCACGTTCCACCCTCGCGCTTGGCGACGTGGCTGACGTGAACGCCGCCGGCCGACTCGAACATTCCTCCGGCGAACAGCGCCGCGCCGCTGCCATCGTCGAAGCCGCGCAACGCGAACACGTGGCTGCCAGCGTCCATCCCCAGCGGGAGCCAGCTCGATCCGTTCCACTGCGCGAGACCGTTTACCGTCACACCGCCGGCGGTGGTCATGTATTCCCCACCGACGTAGAGCGCCGCGCCGAACCCGTCGTCGAAGACGGTGAGCGCCTTCACGGCGCCGTTCGTGCCGCTACCGAGCGAGGACCACGCCGCGCCGTTCCACCGCGCGACGCGTTGCGCTGGGACTCCGCCCGCGCTCGTGAACGCGCCACCGGCGTAGAGCGTGGGCCCCGTGCCGTCGTCGAACACGGCGAAGGCGTCGACGGAGACGAGCGGCTGGTCGAACGTCATCCCGCTGCCGAGCGCCGACCAGCTCGACCCGTTCCACTTCGCAACGTTGTTCGCCGCGACCCCGCCCGCGCTCGTGAACGTGCCGCCCGCGACGAGCGCCGGCCCGGTGCCGTCGTCGAACACCGCGATGGCGTTCACGCTGTCGTACGCGGGATGCGCGGAGCCGCTCATGCCGCCTCCGACCGCCGACCACGTGGCGCCGTCCCACTTCGCGACGCACGCGGCCTGCGCACCGGTCGTGAACGTGAACCAGCCGCCGGCGTAGAGCGCCGGCCCGGATCCGTCGTCGAAGACCGCGAGTGTGTTCACGGGCCCGCTCGCGCCGCGGCCGACGGGCTTCCAGTCCGAGCCGTCCCAACGCGCGATGTAGCCGAGCTCGTCGTCGCCCGACGACGTGAAGTTGCCGCCGGCGTAGAGCGCGGGCCCGCTCCCGTCGTCGAACACGGCCAGCGCGTGCACGGCGTACCACTGCAACCCGTCGCCGAGCTTGGACCAGGTCGTGCCGTCCCAGCGTGCGACGTGGTCGGCGGGCACGCCGCCGGCTTGGACGAACGATCCACCCACGTAGAGCGCGGGCCCGTGCCCGTCGTCGAACACGGCGGTCGCGCGGACCGCCGAGCTCGTGCCCGGCCTCTGGCCGAACGTCGGCACCCAATCGGGATGGCACGCCGACGATTGCGGGGCCGCGTCCGCGATTCCCGTCAGGATCAGGAGCACGGCCAGGACCAGACGGAACGACCCGCGGGGTCCTCGGCGAAGAATGTGGTTCATGCGTTTCAGCCTCGGCGACGCCGACGGCGTCGAGTCCGTATCCTGCGGCCATGAAGAGGTCCGAAAAGGCCGAGCGGATCCGGAAGATCCTCGACGATCTCTATCTGGACCCCGACATCCCGCTCCACCACCGGGACGCGTTCACGCTGCTCGTCGCGGTCGTGCTCTCGGCGCAGACGACGGATGCGCGCGTGAACATGGTGACGCCCGAGCTCTTCGCGAAGGCGCCCGACGCGCGCGCGATGGCGAAGCTCCCGGTCGAGGAGATCCACGCCGCGATCCGCACGTGCGGGCTCGCGCCGGCCAAGGCCAAGAACATCTCTGCCCTTTCAAGACTCCTGGTCGAGCGACACGGCGGCCAGGTCCCGCGCACGTTCGAAGAGCTGGAAGCGCTGCCGGGCGTCGGTCACAAGACGGCCGGCGTTGTGATGGCGCAAGCATTCGGCATCCCCGCCTTCCCGGTCGACACGCACATCCACCGGCTCGCGGAGCGCTGGGGCCTCTCCGACGGCAGCACGGTCGAGCACACCGAGCACGACCTGAAGTCCGTGTTCCCCGAGGAAGCGTGGATCCCCATGCACCTCAAGATCATCCTGTTCGGCCGCGAGCACTGTCCCGCGCTGCGCCACGACATGAGCACGTGCGAGATCTGCTCGTGGGCCGCCTCACGCGAACGCGTGCGCGCCAGCGCGCCGGTCGCCAAAGCGAAGGCCAAGAAACCTCGAGCGTGACGGTAGACAACGGTGTCAGACACCTTGCACCGGTGCAGTGTCGGACACCTTGTCCCCTCTCCTGCGCCCGCGCGAGCACTGACGACGCGCTCGTCGCGCTCACGACGGTGGTGCAAGGTGTCTGACACCGTTGTCTACCGCGCGTCGACGTCGGCGCGCAGCGCGGCCAGCATCTCGGTCCAGGTCGTGACCTCGACCAGCTTCGAGCGCACGTCGGGGTCCTGCAGCGTGCGGCTGATGTCGGCCAGGATCTCGAGCTGCTCGCCGGCCAGCTCGGCCGGCGTCAGGATCAGGAACACGAGCCGCGCCGGTTGCCCGTCAGGGGCGTCGAAGTCGATGCCCTGCGGCGAGATCCCGAACGCGATCAGCGACTTCGGCAGGCCCGGCACGCGCGCGTGCGGGATCGCGATCCCGTCGCCGATGCCGGACGTGCCGAGCACCTCGCGCGCCCACACGGCTTCGTCGATGCGGTCGGCGTCGAGCTCGGACGAAGTGGCCAGCGCCTGCGACAGCTCGCGCACGACGGCGCGGCGGTCGGTCCCCGCGAGGCGCCCGACGAACGCCTTCGCGCTCAAGAGGCGCGCGAAACGGCGCGGGCGGCCGCGGCCCAGCGAGCGCTGGATCATCGGGCCGCTGACGATCGACGTCACGAGCGCCATGACGACCAGCGCCACGAACATGCGCTCGTCGATGATCCGGTAGTGCAGCGCGGTCAGGCCCAGCACGATCTCCATGCTGCCGCGCGCGTTCATCGCGAAGCCGATGGCCCACGACTCGCGCGGGACGAGGCCGGCGATCCGCGCGCCCAGTGCCGCGCCGCCGATCTTGCCCACGCAGGCGATGACCAGGACCACGGCGCACAGCGCCGGGTCGAAATGCGCCACGAAATCGACCGACAGGCCGATCCCGGCGAAGAAGAGCGGCGCGAAGAAGCTCGACACGAACTCGCGGATCGTCGTGCGCGTGCGCTCGCGCAGGTGCGACGAGTCCCCCAGCGCGACGCCGGTCAGGAACGCGCCGAAGATCGCGTGCAGGCCGAGCTTCTCGGTCAGCGCGCCGCCGAACAGCGCCAGGGCGATCGCGAAGACCAGCACGCCGCTCGGCCACGACGTGTGCGCCTGCACCCACGGCAGCGCGCGGTGGATGGCCCAGCGACCGGCGGTCAGGATCAGCGCCGTGAACGCGACGATCGACGCCAGGACGCCCAGCAGCGCGTCGGGAGAGCCCTTGGCGCCGATCATCCCCAGGATGACCGCGAACACCATCCAGCCGACGAGGTCGTTGAAGATCGCCGACGCGATCACGATCATCCCGAAGTCGGAGCGGTACAGCCGCAGGTCGATCAGCGTCTTCGCGATCACGGGCAGCGCGCTGATCGAGAGCGCCGTCGCGAAGAACAGCGCGTACATGTCGCGCGGCACCTCGCCGTTCCAGCCCACGACCGACGGCGCGAGCCAGGCCAGCGCGAAGCCCATCGCGAACGGCACGATCATCCCGCCGATGCCGACCGCCGACGCCGCGCGACCCTGCTGCAGCACCCGCGAGAGATCGACCTCGAGCCCGGCGACCAACAAGAACAGGGTCACCGCCAAGATGCGGATGCCGTCCAGCACGACCGCTGCGGGGCCCGAGCTGGGGAACAGCCAGACCTGCAGGTCGGGCGCGAGGTTCCCCAGGATCGCGGGGCCGAGAGCGATGCCCGCCAGGAGCTCGCCCAGCACGGAGGGCTGGTTCAGCTTGCGGGCCAGCTCGCCCAGCACGCGCGCCGCGACCAGCAAGGCCCCGAGGGCGACCAGGAGCCGCGTGACGTCGTCGGCGGCGAGTGTGGCCAGCGCCACGTTGGAGACGAGGTAGGACAAGCGCTCGGTCGACCCGGTGCGCGAACAGGTTAAGGCGCGTGACGCGCTTCGCTCAACGGAATGTGGCCCCGAGGTCGGCCGCACGCGACAATCCCCCTCCGTGAGCGACGAGACCAAGACCGACGAGGCCGCCTGGAGCGGTTGGGACGATCAGGAGCCGGGGCCCGAGGACGAGGCGCTCGATCGGGCCTGGGACGCGATCGACGCCGGCGATCACGAGGGCGCGCTGCGCGAGCTGGAGGGCGTCGATCCCGACTGGCCCGACCGCTGGATCCCCGAAGGCATCGCGCGCACCGAGCTGGGCGACCTGGCCGGCGCGCGCGCCGCGCTCGAGCGCGTGCGCGAATCGGCCGACGTCGACGACCACCCCGACTGGCTGTGGGCCTCGGGATCGCTGCGGCTGGCCGAATGGCGCATCGACGACGCGCGCACCGTGTTCGAGAAGCTGCTCACGATCGAGCGCAGCGCGGGAGCGCTCGAGCGCCTGTCGCTCGTGCACGAGATCCAGGGCGATTTCCCCGGCGCGGAACGCCTGCTGAGCGAAGCGCACACGATCGACGCCGCTGCCGCACCGATGCCGCCGCGCCTGGCGAGCGAGGACTTCGAGCGCGTGATCGCGGCCGCGATCGAATCGCTCCCGGCCGAGTTCCGCGCGACGCTCGAGACCACCGAGATCGTCGTCGAGGCCGTGCCGTCGGCCTGGATGGTCGACCTGAACGATCCGGCCGGCACGCCGCCCGACGTGCTGGGGTTGTTCGTCGGGACCTCGGCGCTGGACCGCTCCGAGGACGCGACCGCCGAGCTGCCGCCGCGGATCTTCCTGTTCCAGCGCAACCTCGAGCGCGGGGCGAAGGACGAAGCCCACCTGGTCGAGGAGATCCGCACGACCCTCTACCACGAGATCGGGCACCTGCTGGGCTTCGACGAGGACGGCGTGGCGGCCATGGGCCTCGAATAGGCGGCGCGGGCGCAGCGGGCGGCGGTCCGGGACAACGGTGTCAGACACCTTGTCCCGCCTACGTGGTCAGCCAGCGCCACCCTGGGACAAAGTGTCTGACACCCTTGTGCACCGGGCTTCGACGAGGACGGCGTGGCGGCCATGGGCCTCGAGTAGGCGGCGCGGGCACGGCGGGCGGCGGTTCGGGCGGATTCCCGCGGAAAACCACGTCCGAAGCCGGGGGCAACCTCCGTAGTTTCGGCGTGGCCGGCCATTCCGCCGGCTGGACCACTTCCCTACCTGCGGAGAATCCATGAAGAACGTTTCCCCCCTCCTGGCCGCCGCTGTCGCGGCCCTCGTCGCCGGCGCGCCTTTGGCGGGCTGCCGCAGCAACTCGGATCACGACTCGTCGATGAGCGCGACGGCCGGCGAGAAGAATGCCTGCAAGGGCATGAACGCTTGCAAGGGCCAGGGTGGTTGCAAGACCGCCAGCAACTCGTGTGCGGGCCACAACGCGTGCAAGGGCCAGGGCGGTTGCGCCACGGCCGACAAGCATTCGTGCGCCGGCAAGAACGCATGCAAGGGCATGGGTGGTTGCAAGACCTCCAGCCATGCGTGCGCCGGCAAGAACGCCTGCAAGGGCCAGGGCGGCTGCGCCGTTCCGGTCAAGCACTAGACGAAACGAGGGAGCCGGCGTCCCATCAGGGAGGCCGGCTCTCCCATTTTCATCGTGAACCGAGCTCCTCGATTCGACTGGCCGGCCCTGGGCGTCGGCATCGGCCTGCGCACCGTGCACTACGCGCGCGTGCTGGCCGATCGTCCGCCCGTCGACTGGTTCGAGGTGATCACGGAGAACTACCTGGCGACCGGCGGGCGGCCGCTGCACGTGCTGGAGCAGGTCGCGGAGCACTATCCGGTCGTTTTCCACGGCGTTTCGCTCTCGATCGGCAGCACGGACCCGCTCGATCGCGCGTACCTGTCGGCGGTCAAGGAGCTGGCGGCGCACATCGGTCCGCGCTGGATCAGCGACCACGTGTGCTGGACCGGCGTCGCCGGGCGCAACGTGCACGACCTCCTGCCGATGCCCTACACGGAAGAGGCGCTGCGTCACGTCGTCGCGCGCATCCGGATCGTGCAGGACGTGCTCGAGCGGCCGATCGCGCTGGAGAACCCGTCGTCGTACGTCGAGTTCCACGCCTCACAGATGAGCGAGGCCGAGTTCATCGCGCGCATGGCCGAGGAGGCCGATTGCGCGCTGCTGCTCGACGTGAACAACGTCTTCGTCTCCGGCAAGAACCACGGCTTCGACCCGTACGCGTACGTCGACACGCTGCCGGCCGAGCGCGTCGTGCAGTTCCACGTCGCGGGGCACACGGACAAGGGCACGTTCCTGCTCGATTCGCACACGGGCACGGCGCGCACGGAGGTGTGGGACCTGCTGCGGCACGCGCTCGAGCGCACGGGCCCGCGCGCGGTCCTCTACGAATGGGACGAGGACATCCCCGAGCTCGACGTCGTGCACGCGGAAGCGTTGCGCGCGCGCGAGCTGCTCGAGCGCTGCGCGCCGAAGGTGAAGCGTGTCGCAGTCTGAGCTCGAGCGCCTCCAGAGCTGGTTCCAGGACGCCCTCGTGCGCCCGAGCCTGCCCGCGCGCGCGCGCCGTACCTCCGCCGCGCGCGACGACGAACGCGCGGCCGCCGAGCACGTGAAGCCCAGCACGTCGCTCGCGCCGATCGAGCGCGTCGCGATCTATGCGGACGCCCACTACGCACGCCTGCTCGGCGTCTTGCAGGAGGACTTCGCCGCGTTGCGCGCCGTGGCCGGCGAGGCCGGCTTCGAGCGCATCGCGCGCGGCTACCTGGCCGATCACCCGCCGCACGCGTTCACGCTGAACATGCTGGGCCGCGCGCTGCCCGAGTGGATCGCGGCGCAGCGCAGCCTGCCGCGCCGCGCCCTGCTGGCCGACGTCGCGCGTCTCGAGCGCGCGATGACGGTCGTGTTCGACGCACCGCGCGAGAGCGTGCTCTCCCCCACCGACCTGGCCGCGTTGCCGCCCGAGACGTGGGTCGACCCGAAACCCCGGCTGATCGGCGCGCTCGACCTGCTCGCGTTCGGCCACCGCGCGAACGCGATCGTGCGCGCCGCGCGGCACGGTGAAGCGCTACCGGAGCTCGGCCGCGTGCGCACGCACACGCTCGTGTGGCGCAAAGAGCACGTCGTGTGGCGCCAGGATCTGGAACCGGCGGCCTACGCCGTGCTCAGCGAGCTGCGCGCCGGCCGGAGCCTCGCGATCGCGGTGTCCGCCGCCGAACGTGCGCCCGATTCGCGCAACCTGGAAGCGCGCGTGGCGAGCTGGTTCTCGAGCTGGGCCGCCGACGGCATCTTCGCCGAGATCCGCGCGTAGCCGAGCGTGTATCCTGCGCGGCCATGGACCGCCAGACGTACCTGCGCACCGCTGACGCCTGCCTCGAGCGCGTCGCGCGCTGGGCGGACCACTTCGACCCCGACGAGCTCGAGGGCACGTCGACCGACGGCGTCGTCACCCTCGAGTTCGGCGACCGCACGCGCTTCGTGCTGAACCGCCAGACCGCCACGAACCAGATGTGGTTCGCTGCCGGAGCGCGCGCGTGGCATTACAGCTTGGACGAGAGCAACGGCACCTGGCTCGACGACAAGGACGGGCACGAGCTGCTCACGCGCCTGGCCGAAGTCGTCTCGACGAAGCTGAAGAAGCCGGTTTCGACCCCCGCTTGACTCACACCTCTTCCGTACCTGCCGAGACCAGAAGTTGCCCTGGGCGCGCGCTGTCGCCGCAAGCTGGCGAGGGCGATCCCGATTCCCTCGGGTTCGCCGACGCGCAACGTTAGACTCGGGATGTGAGTGAGCGTGACGAGTTCCTCCAGCGAGCTGCGCAGCGCTCTGCATGGCCCGTGCGACGCTACGCCCTGGGGGAAGAGCCTTCTGACCTGTCGGCTCAAACCTCGGCGAGCGAGCGCATCGCGATGATGTGGCCGTTGGCGCTCGAGGCGTGGAACCTCGCCCGCCTCCCCATTCCCGATTACACACGCGGGAACCTCCCCTTCCTCATCCTGCGCCGCCCGACGGAATGACCCCGCTGCGCAATCTGAACCCGGACTTCCGGGACCTGCTCGTCTGTCTGAGTCGCGAAGGTGTCGAGTACGTCCTCGTCGGGGCGTACGCGCTGGCCTTCCACGGAGCTCCGAGGGCCACGGGAGACATCGACGTCTTCGTTCGTCCGACCCCTGCGAATGCCGACCGGACATGGCGGGCCCTGCTCGCCTTCGGAGCACCGCTCGCGGCTGCCGGCGTCGAGCCGCGAGACTTCGCCAGCCCGGGCATCGTCTACCAGATCGGACTGCC
>JANNQS010000110.1:0-121566 GCA_031400875.1 Planctomycetota bacterium
TTGCCGTTGTCGAGGGTCTCGATGTAGGCGAAGGTCGCCAGGTTCGCCTCGAGCCTGTCGGCGATCTTGTTCACGATCAGCGCGCGCTCCGCGGGCGAGGAGCGGTTCCACGTCTTCGCCGCGGCGTGCGCGGCGTCGAGGGCCTTCTCGACATCCTCGTGCGTCGACCGGGCCACCTCGCACAACGGCTTCCCGGTCAGGGGCGAGGGGTTCGTGAAGTATTGTCCGCGGGTCGGGGCCACGTACGCGCCGCCGATCCAGTTCTCGTAGCGCGCGCGGATCGGGATCGAGGGCGTGAAGGCCGAGGCGATCTTCGGGATGTTGGCGGTCGGCGCCGTACGGGTTGCGGTGGTCATGCGCGCTCCTTCTCCCTGCTCGGAAGTCCGGTCGGATCGGGTGATCGGGACCGGGCGCACGTCGCGGCGGTCCCGCACCCGTCGCCAGGATACGCCCATCGCCGAGCGCGTGTGCAAGTCGAGCGCCGACCTGCACGCGCGCCGTGCGCGTGCGCTCCACGCAACGTCCTTCAGCGGCACAGGATCCGCACGAGCTCGACGATCTTGGTCGGCGCGCCCGTCCGCATGACCCCGTTCCCGAAGATGCGGCCCGCGAGCCACGGCATGAAGGCCACGGAGACGATCTGGAGGGCCAGCGTGCCCGCGATCTCCCAGCCGTACCCGACGAGCCCCTGCTCGCGCTCTTCTGCGCTGCCTCGGTCGAGTTGCGCGTCGTCTGCGGCGTGGTTGTTCAGTGCCTGGGCGTCGGATCGATCGCCGGCGCCACCCTATTTGAGACTGAGTCTCAAATTTAAGCAGATTCCCGTCTGGAGCCCTGTAGCACCACGGTTGCCTCGCCGATTCCGAAGCTCGTTACCGACAACGTACGCTCGGCCGCGCATCTCGCCGGTCCAACTTGGCGGGGAACGTGACCCAACGATGCGTGTCCATCACACCCGACTCGCTCTGTCCCTGATAGCCGCCCTGTCCGCCTGCACCGCCGCGCAGGACGAGACCTCGGACGCCAGGCCGGCGCATGAGGGTGCGTCGGCCGAGGTCGCCGATCCCATGGCGAGCTTCGCGCGCATGGTGCCCGGCGAGTGGCGGATGACGGCTATCAGGGGGACGAGCACGTTCGACACCTGGCACTGGGGCCCGGGCCAGCGCTCGATGCGCGTGATGACCGATGGGTCGGGGTCGGAGGTGGTCCCCGAGCCGTGGTGCGAGCTGCAGGTCTTCTACTGGCACCCGGGTCAAAAGCAGGTTTGCTTCCTGGGTCTGAGCCCAGCCGTTGGAGGCGTGAGCGAAGGCACGATCCGGTTCGACGAGGAGACCGCGGACGGCGTGTTCGATCTCTACCAGACCCACGGTCGCCGCAAGATGGGTCTGCGTTGGGCCTTCGACGGTCCCGACAAGTATCACGACATCCTGTTGGAAGAGACCGGGCCCGAGGGTCTCCAGCCGATGAACGAGTGGGACCACTTCCGTTCCGAGGGCCCCCCTGCGCCACGCCCGCGCTTTGCCGAAGAGGCGCCGAGACCCTCGGGGCGCCTGAAGGTCTTCGAGTCCCTGCTGGGCCACACCTGGGAGGCCAAGGTCGAAAGGGACACCGGAGACGCCCTACCCATCCGGTCGACCTTCGAGTGGATCCCCTACGCCAACGGGATCCATGCGCGTACGGTCGCGGTGACCGGGAATCGCGAGGCCACGCACCTGCTCGACGCGTACGTCTTCAACCACACCGGAACCGGCGCTGTGCGCTGCCTCGCACTGTCGGACCGGGGCGGGGTGTACGAAGGCGATGTGACCGTGCTCGACGGCGGCGCTCTACAGCTCGACCTCAAGGGCTACGAGGGTGACCAGGTCGTTCCGCGCGTCTTGCGTTTCGACTTCGAGAAGGACGGGACGCTGCGCCAGCGTGTCTGGTCGCTCGAGGGCACCGGCCGCAAGCTGATGCTCGACGTGCACCACACGAAGCTCGCGCCGAAGCAGGACTGACCGGCACCCAGCGGTGCACGCACGAACCGCCGGAGCGCTAGCGCTTCGGCTTAGGCACGTGCTGATCCACCAGGATCGGGTTGCCGTCGGGGTCGAGGAGCGAGAAGCTCGCCGGGCCGTCGGTGGATTCGTCGGCCTCGGTCTGCAGCTGGATGCCACGCTCCTTCAGGATGCGCTGCAGTTCGCGTACGTCCTGGAAGTCCTTCGGCGTCTTCCGCTCGTGGTCCCAGCCCGGATTGAAGGTCAAGCTGTTCTTCTCGAACATGCCCTGGAACAGACCGATCTTGGTGGTGCCGTTCATGAGGACGACCCAGTTCTGCTCGAGCTGCCCGGCCACCTGCTTGAAGCCGAGCTTCTCGTAGAAGGCCTTGGAGACCTTGATGTCCTTCACGGTGAGGCTGACGGAGAAATTGCCGAGCTGCATGGAGTCGTCCTTCTTGGCCTGCTCCCCCTGGGGCAGCGAGGTCGTCTGGGTCACTGCGACCAGGCCACAGGCGAGAATGATCGGGATGATGGGGTTCATGTGTGGGCTTCCTTCGGGTCGACGCGCCCCGGCGCGGGTGCGTTGGCGGCTACGATGACATCGTCGAGGGACTCCGGCTTGTCAGATCTTGCGAACCACCCGGTCTTTCGCGACGAGGTCCCCGTGGACTACGTCCAGAGCGTCAACCGAGCGATCGACCACGTCACGCGGAACCTCGACGGCAGCCTGCAACTGGATGAGGTCGCGCGGGCGGCAGGCTTCTCGCCCTTCCACTTCCACCGGGTGTTCAAGTCCTTGACCGGCGAGACGCTGGGCAACTTCGTCAAGCGGCAGCGGCTCGAGCGGTCCCTGTACTTGATGTCCCACGCGCGGGGGCGATCGCTCACCGAGATCGCGCTGGAGTGCGGGTTCTCGTCCTCCTCCGATTTCTCGCGCAGCTTCAAGCAGCGCTTCGGCACGCCACCCAGCGCCTTCGACCTGGCGACCTTCCGCGACTCGCGGCGCGACGAGTTCAACAAGGCCCAGAGCGCCGACGCCAGCGACGGCGCCAGCGACGTCGACGGTGCGCTGCGCTTCGCGCGGCTTCCTCCGGGCGAGAACCCGGACGGCTTCGCGGTCGAGTTGCGGGATCTGCCGCCGCGCACGGTGGCCTACGTGCGCGTGCTGGACCCCTACTCGTCCTTCACCGCGGTGAGGCAGGCCTACGAGCGCCTCATGGCCTGGGCGTCGGCGCGCGGGCTCTCCGATCGACAGTGGCTCGGCTACCAGTGGGAGGATCCCGAGATCGTGGCGTTGAAGGACTGCCGCTACGACGTCGCCGTGGAGGTCGACGACGTGCGCCCCGAGGGCGAGATCGGACGCTTCCAGTTTCCCGCCATGCGCGTCGCCGAGGTGCGGATCAAGGGCGACGTGCAGCTGGAATTGCGCGCGCTCGATTGGCTCTTCGGCACCTGGCTGCCGCGCAGCGGCTACGTGCCCGACGACCAGCCTGCGTTCGAGGCCTGGATCGGACGCCCGTTCGCGCACGGCTTCGAGCAGTTCGCGATCGCCTGCCAGCTCCCGGTCAATCGGGCGTAGGGTCGCGATCCGGTAGCGCTCGGACGTCCGACTTCACGGAACCCAGGCGATCGCCACACGGTTGCTCAGGTTCGACGAGCTCGGCGTGCAGAAGCTCGCGGAGTTGTGGCCGAGTCGGGCGCAATCCGAGGGTCACCCCAGGCGGTACCGCCGGGAGATCCCTGGTCGCGAGTGCCGCAGGTTCGCGGGAGGGGAGCGCCGATCCCATGGTCAGCGCGACCACCCCGCCGTGGACCTGGGGCCCGGCCGCGCGATCGGGCGCTCTTGGCAGCCCGGCGACGACACCGCAACATGCCCGCCATGAAGCTGAAAGAGGCTCTCACCCAGCTGAAGACGCTCGGCAACGAGAGCGTGCGCAAGCGCAACGCCAAGTCCGGCGCAGGCGACAACCAGTACGGCGTCCAGATGGGCGACATCCGGAAGCTGGCGAAGAAGATCAAGGCCGACCACGAACTGGGCTTGGAGCTCTGGGCCACCGAGAACATCGACGCCCGGCTCCTGGCGATCCTCTTGATCAGTCCGAAGAACCTGTCTTCGAAGGAGCTCGAAGGTATGGTCCGCTCCGTCACGTTCCCGTGGCTCGCCGACTGGCTGAACGCCTACGTCGTCAAGGAGCACGCCGACAAGGAAGCCCTGCGCGAGAAGTGGATGAAGGCCAAGGATCCCATGCTCGCCCGCGCCGCCTGGAATCTGACCGCCGAACGGGTCGTTCAGCGCCCTGACGGCCTCGACCTGCCCGGGCTCCTGGATCGCATCGAGTCCGGGATGGGCAGCGCGCCTTCCGCGGCCCAGTGGACGATGAACAGCTGCCTCGCCCAGATCGGCATCAACGCCCCGAGCCTTCGCAAACGCGCGCTCGCCATCGGAGAGAAGCTGGGGATCTACCGCGACTACCCCGTCTCGAAGGGCTGCACGTCTCCCTTCGCACCGATCTGGATCGACGCCATGGTTCGCCGGCAGGCTTGAGTCCGCCGGCCTGCACGGGACGTGCAAGGCCGGCGTGCAGGAGCTGACTCGCCGAGATTCGAGCTCGTTACGCAGTCTGTACGCCAGGCCGCGTTCCTCGCCGGTCCAACGAACCGGAGAACACGACCCCGCCATGCGTCGCCATGACACCCGAGTCGCTCTGTCCCTCGTGGCCGCAGTCCCGGCCTGGGCCGCCGCACAGGACGAGAGTTCCAGCGCCAGAACGGAGCGCGAGCCTGCGATCGCAGCCGCACTCGCTCTGCTCGACGCGCATTCCTACCACCACACCTGAACCATCCCGCTGCGCGGCCTCGCGCTGTCGAACCGCGGCGGCGAGAATGAGAGCGACCTGACCGTGCTCGACGGCAGCGGCCTACAACTCGACATGAAAGGCTAAGAAGGGCGAGACAATGAGAATCTCCATCACGTTCGGCGCCGCGATCCTGGCGCTCGCCGCAGTCGCGACGAGCTGCGCCACGGTTGCGGGCCAGACCGCGGGCAGCGGCAGTGTCTATCTCGTCGGTGTCGCCGGCGGAGGATGAAGCGCAAATGCGAAGGTCCGTGCGGCCTTCGGAAAGATCGACGGCGTCGCCAGCGTTGAGTACGACTGCAAGGTGGCGACTGTCACCATGAAGAACGACGCGGTTCTCGGCGAGCGGGATGCCAATGAGGTGATCCGGAACGCCGGCTACAAGGTCGTCAGCTTCAAGCGCGGCGAGGCGCCCAAGCTGACGGCGTACCTCTTCCGCGTGAGCCAGTTCGAGCCCGACGGGCGCGCGAGCCTCGAGAACGGCCTCCGCGAGGATCTGGAGGGCGCGGACAAAGTCGCGGTCGACAGCCTCGGTCGTGCGACCGTCGTTGTGAGCGGAGATGCCGCCGCTGCGCAGAACGCGGTTTCCGCGAGCCTGCAGAAACGAGGACACGCGGCTGAAGGCTTCGAAACGAAGACCTGGCCGAAGCTGGACGCGACGTACGTGGTCGAGGTTTCCGGGATGAACGACGTCGTCGAGACGCGGACGGTCGCGGACGCGCTCGCCGGTGTAGCCAAAGTCGTCGCGGTCCACGTCTACCAGGACACCGGCACGGCGACGCTCTGGCTCAAGGAGCCGTGCGACGCCCTCGAGGCCAACGTGAGGGCGGCCCTCACGCCCGTCGGTTTCACCGTCTCACGCTTCGAGCTGAAGGCCGACTGATCGCCGTCACCAAACCCGGAGGACAGTCTCGCCAAGCTGACGGGTGTCACGGCGGAGTCGCGGCGCGTGGTGTTGCGGCGATTCAGGCGGCTTGGGCCAGGTCCGGTCCCCAACGTCGGCACGAGAACCATCGGACTCCGAGCCGACGAAAAAAGGGACTCGCGCTGCCTCACAAGTCCCTTCTGTGCTGGTAGCGGGGGTTGTCTTCGAGTTGACTCACACACTCCGATGGGGCTCTCTCCCCTACCGGAGGAAGCCGGATCATGGGCTGAAGGGTTCCGTCCGTTGAGCTGCGGCGCCGCGATCACGACTTCGCGGCACCTGGGGCCGCGACTTGCCGACGCATGACATCGTCGGCGATGACTCCGGGGATGGGACGGGCAAACCGGGCACCTCTAGCTGCCCTCGCGCTTGAAATCGAAGCGCCGCGGGGTGCCGCCCTTGGTGAAGCCGATCGTGGCGCTCAGGCCACCCTCGGCCGACAGCTCGTACACGATGCGCTTCGGGTAGTCGTGGCGCGGGTTGTCGAACACGGCGCGCGATGCGCCCAGCTCGGTGAGCACGAACTCGGTCGGTGTCTTGCCGCCGGGCTGCGCGATGTAGACCAGCCCGCCGTCGCGCTCGACGATGCGCAGGTACTCGAACGCGGACATCTTGCCGCTGTTGTTGACCGTGCGCGACACGGCGAGCATCGCGCCGCCGAGCGGCGGGCTCCAGCGCTCCTCGATCGACGACCCCGAGCTCCTCGTTCCGACCCACGCGCCGGCCAGCCAGGACAGGTCGCCAATCGCGGCCTTGGCCGGCGCGGGCAGCGCGATGTCCTGCGCATGGCGGTAGAGCCCAACCGATTCATCTCCCGCCGGCGGATCGACCACAACGCTCACGAGCAATCCGTCGGTCGTGATGCGGAACTTCCTCCGGATCAGCCCGATCCCGTCGGGCGCGTTGCCGGACACGCGCTCGAACGCGACCTCGTACTCGAACGTGGCGTCCTTCCACGCGCCGCGGTAGCGCGAGATCGTCTTTGGCTCTGCGATTTCGGTGATCGAGCCGTCGAGCGCGACGCGCACGTCGCGGTGTCCAGAGCCATGGCCGTTCAGGACGACCGCGCCCTCCTCGATGCCCAGCGAGAACTTCGAGCTCATCGGGGGGCCCAGCTGCTCGAGAGTGCGGCCCTCGGTGCGGTCCTCGACGTAGATCCACTCGCCGTCCAACGCGCGCAACCCGTCGGCCTGCCCCGAGTGCGCGCTCGAGGCCAACGCCGCCGAGGCCGCGCCGAGCGTTGCGAGGAGTGCGAGGAGTGCGAGCGCTGTTGCCATCCAGGTGCGCAATTGCATTGCGGAGTCCCCTTTCGAGTTGCGGGCCGTGCGAACGGCGCACCCGCGTCGCGGCGAACTCGAGCGGCGCGGGGGCGCCTGTCACGTGGCACAGACTACCCCTCGGCGTGGCGCGTGCACGGAGGCTGCTGAGAGGCGCGGAGGCCTCGAGCCGACGAAAAAGGGGCTCGCGATCTCTCGCAAGCCCCTTCTTGATTGGTAGCGGGGGCAGGATTCGAACCTGCGACCTCCGGGTTATGAGCCCGACGAGCTGCCAGACTGCTCCACCCCGCGACGCGTTGTCGAGGGTGAGTATGTGCCTTCGAGGGCGGCGCTTCAAGCCCGGGAGGCCTTGCACCCCCTCTGGCGTCCCGAAAACGGGGACAAAGGGCTCAGTTCGCTTCTCCCAGCGCGCGCAGGATGTCACCCGCCACGGTCTCGGGCGAGCCCGTGCCGGCGACGATCCGGGGCGAGAGCTCGAGGAACCAGGCCTCGCGCCGGGCGGCGATCGCGGGCACTTCCGCGACCGGGTCGGCGCCGGTGAGGGACGGACGTGGCGTTGCGTCGGCGCGCAGGCGGCGCTGCAGCTCGTCGACCGGCACGCGCAGCCAGACGCAGTCGGCGCGCGTGCGCAGGAGCAGCCGGTTCTGCGCGCGCTCGACCACGCCGCCGCCGGTCGCGATCACGAGCGGCTGCGTGCGCGCCAGCACGCGCTCGAGCGCGCGCGACTCGAGGTCGCGGAAGCGCTCGACGCCTTCGTGCGCGAGGACCTCCCCCACCGCGCGCAGATCGGGCACGCCGCGCAGCGCCGCGTCCTCGATCGCGGTCTCGTCATCGAGGTCGACGAACGCGCGCTCCAGTCGCTCGGCCAGCAGGCGACCGACCGTGCTCTTGCCGCTGGCGCGCAGACCGAGCAGCGCGATCGGCCTCGCGCTCACGCCGTGTCCTCGGCGGTCAGCGCGCTCGTGAGCGCGGCGCGCATCGCGTCCACGGGCGGCTCGGCGGCGGTGAACGCTCGGAACTGCGCCAGCGCCTGCTCGAGGAACCAGTCGGCACCGGGGATCGCGACGGCGCCGGCGGCGCGTGCAGCGCGCAGGAGCGGCGTGTCGGCCGGACGGTAGACCGCGTCGAGCACGATCGAGCCCTTGCGCAGCGCGTCGGGCGCAATGGGACAGATGTCAGGGTGGAGCTTCGAGCCGAGCGGCGTCGTGTGCACGAGCACGTCGTGCGCGATCGTCGCGATCTGCGCCGGCTCGCAGGCGCGCGCGCCGAACGCGCGTGCCAGCGACGCGGTCTTCTGCGCATCGCGACCTGCGACGATCAGCTCGGCACCGCGCAGGCCGTACAGCGCGGCACGCGCTGCTCCGCCCGTGCCGATCACGATCGCGGTCGTGCCGGCGAGCTTGCGATCCTGCGTGCACAGCGAGCGACCGACGCAGGTCCGTACCGCCGTCGCGTCGGTGTTCGTCGCGCTCCACCCGTCGCCGATCCACACGAGCGTGTTCGCGGCGCCGCAGGCTTCGACCGACGCGTCGCGTTCCTTGGCGAGTTGCGCGGCCTCGGCCTTGAACGGCATCGTCACCGACAGGCCGTGCACGCCGAGTTCCTTGGCCAGCGCGAGGAAGTTCGCCAGGTCGGCCGGCTCGAACGCGACGTACACCGCGTCGAGGCCCAGCGCGCGCAGGCCCGCGCCCTGCACGAGCGGCGAGAGCGAATGGCCGACGGGTCTGCCGACCACGCCCAGGATGCGCGTCGAGTGTCTCGGTCCGCTCGAGGGCCACGCGGCGCGCAGCTCGTCCGCCGGAATCTGGCCCGGCGCCGTCGCGGTTCCGCTGCCGCGAATCGGCGCGGCGTACGTGGCCAAGGACCCGGCGATCGGGGCCAGAATGCGCGAGAAGCTGCCCAGCGGCCCGCTCGAGAAGGCGACGATCGGGCGGCCGGCGGCGGCGCGCCGGCGGCAGAGGATCAGCAGGCGCAGCGCGTCCTCGGCGCAGCGCGCCTGCGTGACGAGCTTCAGCGTGTCCTCGGGGCGCGCGCGCAGCTCGAGCTCGGCGAGCACGGCGGCGAGATCCCCCGGCGTGCCATCGGTCAGATGGCGCGACAGCACGCGCCGCGCGCGCTGGAAACCGCGTCGGTCCGTACTGAACCAGGGCACGTCGATGAACCTGGCGCCGGCCGCGTCCGCGTGCTCGAGCACGTCGAAGCGATCCTCGTCGGTCTCGGTGAACGCACCGAAGGCTTCCGGGCCGTTGATCGCCACGAGGATCGGCCGTTCCAGGCGTGCGATCGCGCGCTTCAACGGGCCGCGGAGCGAGTGGCGCCAGCAGTGGTCGAGCCTCAGCTCGATCACGTCGGCGAACGGAACCTGCTCGCGCGCGATCTCGACCAGCGACTCGACGTCCTGCGCCAGGACCGAAACGACCGTGCCGGAGAGCCCGCTCACCCGCGCACGGTACCGACCGACGATTCGGCCGGCGACAGGCCTGCCTCAGATCGCCCTACCTGAGATCGCTGCTGGAGTCTTCCTCGAGGTAGTCGTAGTCGAGGTCGTCGAAGTTCTGGGCCACGTAGCCCTCCTTCTTCGAGCGCTCGAACTCCTCGTTGTAGGCGCTCAGGACCGCGCTCTGCACGAAGTCGCGCGCCTCCTGGCTGATCGGGTGGCTGATGTCGGCGTAGAGCCGCGGCCGGCGGCGTTCGTCGAACTCGCCGCGGTCGTCGGAGAGCTTCGCGCCGCACTCGTTGCAGAAGCGCGCGCGGATGTGGTTCTTGGCCGCGCAGGCCGGGCAGCGGTCGCACAGCTTGCGGCTGGGCATCGCCACGAACAGACCCTTGGCGCCCTCGATGATCTTGATGTCGCGCACGACCAGGCAGTCGTCCAGCGTCAAGCTCGCGAACGCGCGCAGCTTGTCGCGCGCCGAAAGCAGCAGCTTGATGCGAATCTCCGTGATCCTCATGCGAGCCTCGCTCCGACCCGACGCCTGAGAACGCACGGGGACGAGTCCGCAGCCTGCCCCGCGCGCGGTTCAACATTCCCGATCGAGGCACGCGCCGTGGCCAGCGGGGCGCACGACCTGCGCGAGGCGCAACCCGAGGCCGCGATCGCGCGCCGCGCGCTCGAGCCGCGCGAGCGTCGCGCGCGCGTCTTGCTCATCGTCGTGGATCCCGAACCAGGACGAGCCGCTGCCCGAGAGACGAAAGTGCGCGCAACCCTGCGCGTCGAGCAGCGACCTCCACGACTGGAGCGCGGGCACGGCGAGGATCGCGGCGGCTTCGAGTTCGTTTTCCAGTGAGCCGCGTGCATGGGCTGCAGGCTCCGTGACATCCGGCCGCAACGTAGGGCGACGGACCGTCCCCGACAAGACCCGCGCGTAGACCTCGGCCGTCGACGCGCCGAAATCGGGCACCAGGAGCCCGATCCACCAGCGCGGGGCCGGGCCCTCGAGCGGTTCCACGATCTCGCCGCGGCCGGTGGCAATTCCCAAACCCGAGATCGCCGCGGCAAAGAAGACGCAATCCGAGCCCAAGTGCGCCATGTGCGCCCGCGCCAGGCTGCGCGGCAGCGCGGGCGAGCCGTCGGGCGCAAGCGCAGATCCGTCGGGCGCGAGCGCCGCGCGCGCCGCGAACCAGGCCGCCGCCGCGTCCGAGGATCCGCCACCCAGGCCGGACTGGCTCGGGATGCGCTTCTCGAGACGCAGCTCGAGCCCGTCCGACGCTCCCGCGATCCCTTGAGACCGCGCCGCCTGGAGCACGAGATCGGCCGCGCGTGTGGCGAGGTTGCGCGCGTCGGCCGGGATGTCCGCGCTGGCGAACGGACCCGTGACGCGCAGGTGCACGCGGCCGTCGCGCGTGGCGCGCGCGGTGATCTCGTCGCACAGATCGAGCGCCAGCATCCACGAGCGCACCTCGTGGTAGCCGTCGGCGCGCCGGCCGAGCAACTGCAGCGTCAAGTTGACCTTGGCCGGTGCGAGCGCGCGCACCCAGGTCGCGCTCACGGGCCGTCCCCGTCGAGGCGCATGTTGTCGATGAGACGCACGCCGCCCAGCCGCGCGGCGATGAGCGCTTGTGCGCGCGACAACGGCGCCGCCGGTTCAGCCGCGGTCCAGCGCTCGGGATCGCGCACGGCGGCGTACTCGACCTGCAGCGGAGTTTCGGCCAGCACGGCGCGCAGCGCGTCGGCGAGAAGCCCCGGCCGTCGCTCGCCCGCGCGCCACCGTTCGCGGGCCGCGCGCAACGCGCGCACGATCGCGACCGCTTGCGCGCGCTGCTCGGCCGAGAGCCTCTCGTTGCGCGACGAGCGCGCCAGCCCGGACGCTTCGCGCGAGGTCGGGCAGACCACGATCGGCGGGCCGCCGCGCCGTCGCGCCAGATCGCGCACGACGAGCGTCTGCTGGAAGTCCTTCTCGCCGAAGAACGCGGTCGTCGGCCCGACGACGTCGAACAGGCGCGCCACGATCGTCGCGACGCCGGCGAAGTGTCCCGGGCGGAACTCGCCTTCGAGCCCGAGTGCGGCCGGACCGGGATCGACCAGGTGCGCGCGCGGCAGCTCACCGTCCGGCGACAGCTCGGTCGGGAAGAACTGCGCCAGCGTGCCGGTGAACGCCATCGCGCAACCGGCCGAGGACAACAGCGCGACGTCGCCGGCGAAATCGCGCCGGTAGCGCTCGAAATCGGCCTTGTCGCCGAACTGCAGCGGGTTGACGAACACGCTGACGACCGCCGCGTCGGTCTCGCGCGCGGCGCGCCGCACGAGCTCGAGGTGCCCCTCGTGCAACGCGCCCATCGTCGGCACGAAGCCGATCGTGCGCCCGGCGCGCCGCCGCGCGGCGCACCACGCGCGCGCCTCGGCGGGCGTGTCGAGCGCGAGGGTTGCACGGGTATCGACGGCCGGCTGAGCCCGCAGGCGTTCCAGCGCCTGGCTCACGGTCAGGCCGCTGCGCGGGAAGACGAGGTCCGGCGCGATCTGGGCCAGCGGCTCGAGCACGAACGCCCGCTCGAGAGCGCGCGGGTGCGGCACCTCGAGCCCCGGCTCGGCCACCACGCGGTCGCCGTGGACGATCAGATCGAGGTCCAGTGTGCGCGGCCCGGCCTGGACCCCGGGGACCCGCACGCGCCCGGCCCCGGCCTCGATCACGAGCAGCCGCTCGAGCAGCTCGCGCGGCTCGAGCATCGTGCCGAGCAGGACGGCCGCGTTCAGGTACCGGCCCTGGCCGGCCGGACCGCCGACGGGATCGGTCTCGAACCAGCTCGACACGGCCAGGACGCGCGACCGTGGCAGCTTGCGCAGCGCCGCCACCGCCCGCTCCAGGTGCACGGCTCGGTCCCCGAGGTTGCTCCCCAGCGCGATCGCGGCGGTGGCGTCCCACCCTCCGGTCACACCCGGGCCTCCGGCGCCTTCCCGCGTCGAGCGAGCCACAGCACGAAACCGATCAGGACGTAGCCGTGGAAGACCACGAACAGGGCCGGGGCCGGCACGGTCAAGAGCAGGATCGCCGTGACGACGGCCCACACGAGAGTCACGAACTGCCCGCGGCCGGTGATCGCCGAGGCGATGTGCAGGTAGCGCACGCGGCTGACCATGAGCAGCCCGAGCGCGACGAGCAACGCCCACAGGGTCGGCAGGGTCCAGCCCAGGTCCATGTTCTGCGGGAGGTAGTCCAGGACGTTGCCCAGCGGCGTGCGGATGCCGTCGGCGTGCTCGAGCTGAGGCTTGCGGATCGCGACGTACAGGAGGAGGGCCGACGCCATCGTCCCGGCCGCGGCCGGCGACGGCAGGCCCTTGAAGCTCTTGTGCGCCTCCGGGTCGGGGTCGTTCTCGAGGTTGAAGCGCGCCAGCCGCAGGATCGCCATGACCGCAAACACGGCCGCCGCCGCAAAGGTGAGCCGCGGGTTGATCGCGATGCCCCAGGCCGGACCCTCGTGCTCGATCAGGATCTTGGTCAGGATCGCCGGCGCGACGCCAAACGTCAGCATGTCGGCGAAGCTGTCGAGCTGGGCGCCGAACGCGCTGCCACCGCCGACCAGCCGCGCGACCTTGCCGTCGAGCGCGTCGAGCACCATGCCCAGGTAGACGAGCCAGGCCGCGCTCGACAGGTTCTGGTAGAAGCGCAACGGGTCGTCGCCCGAGTACGCCAGCGCGTCGATGCCCTTGCAGATCGCGAGCACGCCGCAGACGGCGTTCCCCAGGGTGAGGAGGTTCGGGAGCAGGTGGACCTTGCGCACGGGGCCGAAACGGTACGGCGCGCGCCTGGCCTTTGCATCCTGCGAGCTTGCGAGCGAAGCCGGGAGAATGGGCTGGCCCGTTCAAGGGGCCAGCGCGCGAGCTCTTCCCTGGCCGCAGCGAAAAGGGTACTGGGAGGGCCATGTCGGCGATCGTCCACCTCCACGCGCGCGAGATCCTCGACTCGCGCGGCAACCCGACCGTCGAGGTCGACGTGGCGCTGGAGAGCGGCGCGACCGGACGCGCGTCCGTCCCGTCGGGCGCCAGCACCGGCACCTACGAAGCCTACGAGCTGCGCGACGGCGGCCCGCGCTACTCGGGCAAGGGCGTCCTGAAGGCCGTCGGCCACGTCGACGAGGAGATCGCGCGCGAGCTGATCGGGCTGGACGCGGTCGACCAGGCCGGGATCGACCGCGAGCTGATCGAGCTCGACGGCACGCCGAACAAGAAGCGTCTGGGCGCGAACGCGATCCTGGGCGTGTCGCTGGCGGTCGCGCGCGCCGCGTCCGAGGAGGTCGGGCTGCCGCTCTACCGCTACATCGGCGGCGCCTCGGCGCACGTGCTGCCCGTGCCGATGATGAACATCCTGAACGGCGGCAAGCACGCCGACACGAGCGTGCAGATCCAGGAGTTCATGGTGATGCCGCTCGGCGCGCCGAGCTTCGCCGAGGGACTGCGCCAGGGCACCGAGGTGTTCCACGCGCTGCGCGCGATCTGCAAGTCGAAGAAGCTCTCGACCGCGTTCGGCGACGAAGGCGGCATCGCGCCCGACCTGAAGTCGAACGAGGAGGCGATCACCCTCATCCTGTCCGCGATCGAGAAGACCGGGCTGCAACCCGGCCGCGACATGATGCTGGCGATCGACGCGGCCTCGAGCGAGTTCTTCCAGGATGGCCAGTACACGCTCGAAGGCCGCAAGATGAGCTCGAGCCAGATGGTCGGCTACTGGGCCGGCCTGTGCGAGCGCTACCCGATCTTCAGCATCGAGGACGGGCTCGACCAGGACGACTGGGACGGCTGGGCCGAGCTCACCAGCAAGGTCGGAGCGCGCGTGCAGATCGTGGGCGACGACCTGTTCGTGACGAACGTCGAGCGCGTGCGCACCGGCCTCGCGCGCCGCGCCGCGAACGCCGTGCTGATCAAGGTGAACCAGATCGGCACGCTGACGGAGACGCTGGCGACGATCGCGCTGGCGCACAGAAATGGCTGGAAAACGGTGACGAGCCACCGCTCGGGCGAGACGGAGGACACGACGATCGCCGACCTGGCGGTGGCCGTGAACGCCGGCCAGATCAAGACCGGCGCGCCGTGCCGCACCGACCGCGTCGCCAAGTACAACCGCCTGCTGCGCATCGAGGAGGAGCTCGGTGCGCACGCGGTCTACGGCGCCAAGCTCTTGGTGGAGGGCCGATGACGCTCGTGCCGCAGAGCGATCCGGCACCTTCGTCACCGGTCGGTGATCGGGCGGACGCGTCGACGACGTCCCGGCCGGCCGCAGGTCCGGCACCGCGCGGTGTCGTGCGTCACCTGGCTGCGCGCATCGTGTTCTGGACGCCCGTTTTCGCCGCGCTGGCCCTGTTCGCACAGGTCGCGTTCCTCGGTCTGCGCCCGGCGATCAGCGAAGCGCGGCGTCTCACCGACGCGTCCGACGTGCTCGCGGCGCGCTGGCAGAAGGACCAGCAGCTCTACGACGCCTACGAGCTCCAGCTGCAAGCGCGCAAGGATCCGATCTTCCGCGAGCGCCAGCGCCGCTCGCGCCTCGCGACCCGCCCGGCCGGCAGCTGAGGATGAGCGTGGGCGCGCTCCGAGCGCCGCGACGCGTCCTCGCGTCTGCAGCGGGCGCGTGCCTGGCCGTGTCGGCGTTCTCCGCGCCGCAAGCCGCGACCTCGAAGGCGCGCGCGGAACCTCTGGCGCGCGTGGAAGGTCCGCCCGAATCCGGCGTGACGCTCGACGGCTCCGAGGCTGCGCACACGGCGTTGGTCACAGGCGATGCAGCCTGGAAGGAATCCGCGCGCGAGCGCGCGTTCGACGCGTGGCGACAGGCGATCGAGGTCAGCCTGCCGTCCGGCGTCGTCGTCGCACCGCCGCCGGGCCCAGCCTTGGGGAACACCCTGGCGGGCGACGTCGACGGCACGCTGGCGCGGCGCGCGGAAGACGTGGCCACGAGCGTGCGCCGCCGCCTGCACGCGACGAGCGCCGCGGACCGCGCCGCGTGGCGAGAGCGCTTCGAGCCGCTGGCGCGCGTGACCCTGGATGCGGCCGGAGGAGACGAAACGGCCCTGCGCACTCTCGAGCACGCGTTCCCTCTGACGCGCGCCGCCGCGCTCGCCGCGCTGGCTCTCGCGGACGGAGCGCTCGAGCGCGCGGAATCCGACGCCGCACGCGCATGGTTGCTGCGCGCGCGCGTGCACGCCGCGGACGACGACGCGGAGCTCGTGCAGGCCGTCGATCGCCGCACGCTCGCGGCGACGAAGGCTCGAGACGACGACGCACCCGCGGGCGACGTCGCGGGGATCGAGCTTGTGCGCTCCGTGGACCTGGGCACGGAACGCTCCAGCCGCGCGCGACGCTCCGAGGCCGCGATCCCGGGCCTCGCGATCGCGCTGGACGGGACGACGTGGCTGCACGCATCTGGGCGGCTCGCGGCGTTCGACGTGGAGGGCCGCGCGCTGGCCGCGATCGACGTCGCGGCCGCGTTGCAGGCCGCGAAGATCGACGCGCGCGCCAGCTTCTCCGAACCCGGCGCGCCGTGGGACGACGCGATCGCTCTCGACGACGGGTTCCTCGCTCTGATCGGCGGCCGCGCGCGCGAGGACGCGGGCAACGTGCTGGCCGGATTCGACGTGCGCGCCGCGCCGCGCCTCGCGTGGGCCTGGAGCGAGCGCGGCCTCGTGCGCACGGCCGCGAGGCCGGCCGCGACGTCGGCGCTGGTTGGATCCGACGCGCTGCTCGAGTTCCAGCCCGGCCCGTGCCGCGCCGCCAACGTCCTGGTCGTGCACGTCCGCTCCTGGCCGCGCGCCGATGGCGCGTCGCCCGACCTCGACGAGGCCGCGGTCGAGGCCTGGTGCGCCGGCCTCGATCCGCGCGACGGTTCCGCGCGCTGGACTCGGCGGCTGGCGACCGGAGCGACGAGCCGCGGTCTGGGCCGCGGCCGGATGTCTCCGCCCGAGCCGACGTCGCTGCCGGCCCTGCCCCTGGCCACCGACGGCCAGCGGGTCGCGGTCGACACCGGCCTGGGCGCGATCGCGCTCCTGGACGCCGTCGACGGGCGGGTCGTCGCGCTCGTCCGCACGGCCCGGTCGGCCGCGGAGAACGGCGGCGGCCGCCTGCCGGCGGTCGGGGGCATCGTCCGGGGCTCCGGCCCGGCCCCGGCCTGGTGGTTCGCACCGGCGGAGGCCCGCGGAGCCCTCCTGCGCCTGCGCGACGGCCCGGACGCCGACGGCCAGGGCCTGTGGACCGCCCTGCCGCTGCCCCTGGAGGGCCCCCGGACCCCCGTTTTCGCCACCGGAACGGCCTGGACGGCCCTGGCCGGGGACCGCGGCCGCGCCGACCTCCGGACCCAGGACCTGGGGAGCGGTCGCGAGGCCCGGTCGGCCGCCCTGCCCCTGGCGCGGGTGGAGCGCGGCGCGGTGGCCGCCGCCCGCCTCGGATCGCGCTGGATCGTGGCCGCCGAGGGGCGCGGCTGGCTGCTCGATCCAGCGCGCGAATTGGCCCTCCAGGACGAACTCGAACTCGGCTCCGGATCGGCCTGGCCGGTCGTCGCGATCGCAGCCCGCGGCGGGCTCGCGCGCATCGCCGGGGCCGAGCGTCTGGCCTTCGTTCGCGCCCGCTAGCGAGCTTGCCAGTGGAATCAGTGGCCACGTTGAGGGGGGGGCCGGCGCGAGCGAGCTTGCGAGCGAGCCAACGGAATGGGCGGCCCCGTTCAAGGGGGCCGCCCGTCGCGCCCCGCAAGCCTTGCGAAAGTGCTCTCGCGCGACGCGAGCGCCACGAGTACGGTGCGCCGGAGACGATCTGGAGCCGAAGACGCGGAACCGGATCGACCCTGGACGATAGGTAGCGCAGGACCTGGAAGCCCCAGGTCCTCGCGTCGTCCGGATCCCCCTCCGCCCGGCCGTCTCCGGTTCCTCGAACATCCCGCCATGACCGAATCCCTGGAACGTCTCCGCGCGGTCCACGCGCAGATGAAGGCCGAACTCCACCGGGCCGTCGTCGGGCAGGAGAAGGTGATCGACGAGCTCCTGATCGCGATCCTGACGCGCGGCCACGTGCTGCTCGTCGGGGTGCCCGGGCTGGCCAAGACGCTGCTCGTCTCGAGCCTGTCGCGCACGCTCGACCTCACGTTCTCGCGGATCCAGTTCACGCCCGACTTGATGCCGAGCGACATCACCGGCACGGAGCTCCTGCAGATCGATCCGGCCACGAACGCGCGCTCGTTCAAGTTCGCGCCCGGGCCGCTCTTCGCCAACGTCGTGCTGGCGGACGAGATCAACCGCACGCCGCCCAAGACGCAGGCCGCGCTGCTCGAGGCGATGGTCGAGCGCCAGGTCACGAGCGCCGGCAAGCGCCACGAGCTGCCCGACCCGTTCTTCGTGCTGGCGACGCAGAACCCGATCGAGCAGGAGGGCACGTACCCGCTGCCCGAGGCGCAGCTCGACCGCTTCATGTTCCTGGTGCAGGTCTCCTACCCGTCGCTGGACGAAGAGCGCGAGATCCTGCGCCGCACGACCGGCGGGGCGACCGAGGAGCCACGCAAGGTCGTGGCCGCGGCCGAGCTGCTCGAGCTGCAGCGCACGATCCGCGGCATCGCGATCGCCGACAGCGTGTACGACTTCGTGCTGGCGCTGACGCGCGGCACGCGCGCGCGCACCGACTCGCAGCTCTCGTTCCTGCGCGACTGGGTCACGTGGGGCGCGGGTCCGCGCGCGAGCCAGTTCCTGGTGCTGGGCGCCAAGGCCCACGCCGCGATCGCCGGCCGCCACCACGTCGCGATCGAGGACGTGCGCGCGGTCGCGCACCCCGTGCTGCGCCACCGCATCGTGACGACGTTCTCGGCCCAGGCCGAAGGCGTCACGTCGGACCACATCGTCAATCGGATGCTCTCCGAGATCAGCCCGGCCGAAAAAGTCGGGGTCGGCGTCCCCGGCGTCCCCGCGCGCGGCTAGGCGGGCTGGATGGCGCAAGGCGTTTCCGCGCTCGATCCGGCGGTCCTCGACCGGCTGTCCAGCCTGTCGCTGGTCGCGCGCACGGTGATCGAGGGGTTCATGGCCGGCCAGCACCGCTCGGCGCGCCTGGGCAGCTCCGTCGAGTTCGCGCAGCACCGCGAGTACGTCCCGGGCGACGAGCTGCGGCGCGTCGACTGGAAGGTCTTCGGCCGTTCGGACCGGCTGGTGGTCAAGCAGTACGTCGAGGAGACGAACCTCGTCTGCCACCTGCTCGTCGACGCCAGCGAGTCGATGGCCTACGGCAGCAAGCCGTGGAGCAAGTTCGACTACGCGCGCTGGTGCGCGGCCTCGCTGGCGCACCTCGTGCTGACTCAGCGCGACACGGCCGGGCTCGTGCTGTTCGACAGCGAGTTCCGCGCAAAGGTGCGCCCGGGCAACGGCGCCATGCAACGCAAGGAGATCATCGACGCGCTCGAGAAGGGCGAGGCGCGCGGCCCGACCGGCATCGGTTCCGTGCTGGACTGGATCACGCCCAAGCTGAAGCAGCGCGGGATCGTGTGCATCTTCTCGGACTTCTTCGACGACCTCGACGCGGTCACGAAAGGGCTGCGCCGCCTCGTGCACGCCGGCCACGAGCCGATCGTGTTCCAGATCCTCGACGCGGAGGAGCTGGCGTTCGACTTCAACGGCCTGCTGCGGCTCGACGGCCTGGAAGGCGCCGGGATGCGCAAGATCGACCCGCGTGCGATCCGCGAGGCGTACTTGACAGAGATCGGTACGCACAACAAGGCCTTAGCGCGCCAGGCCAGCCTGCTGTCGGTCGACGTCGTGCACATGTCGACCGCGCAGGGGCTCGACGCGGCCCTGTCGACGTACCTCTCCCACCGTTCGGCGCGCGCGCGCGGCAGGAGGCGGTAGGTCGTGGGCGGCTGGATCGGAGGGTTCGTGCACGCAGGGCTCGCCGCCGGGGCGGCGCTCGCGCTCGTACCGTTGATCATCCACCTCCTGAACCGCCGCCGGCACAAGCCGATGCAGTGGGCGGCGATGCGCTTCGTCGTCGCCGCGCACCGCAAGGTGCGCCGGCGCGTGCAGATGGAGAACCTGCTGCTCCTACTGCTGCGCATGGGCGCGGTGGCGCTCCTGGCGCTGGCGATCGCGCGCCCTTTCACCGGCGAATCGAGCCCGCTGGCGGGCATGACCGAGACGCGCCGCGACCTCGTGCTGATCGTCGACGGCTCGGCCTCGATGGGCTGGCGCGAGGGCGTCGAGACCGTGTTCGAGCGCGCCACGTCGCGCGCACGCGACATCGTGCGCGAGCTCTCGGGCGCGCGCGGTGACCGCGTGCTGGTCGTGCTGGCCGGCGGCTATCCGCGCACGGCACCGTGGACGACGCCCGAGCAGGCGTTGTCGCTGCTCGACGCGCTGCAGGTCACGGAGGAGCCGCTCGATCTGGCCGCCGCGCTGTCGGAGGCGATCGCGGCCGCCGAGCGCGAGGATTCGCTCGGTGCACGCGGCGCGCTCGAGGTGCGCCTGCTCTCCGACCTGCAACGCCGTTCGTTCCTGCCGGCCGAGCTGCGTGCCGGCCAGGAGCCGCTCAGCGAAGCGCTCGACCGTCTGCGCGAGCTCGACGTGCGCGCGCTGGTCGAGGACGTCTCGGGAGCGCCCAGCCAGCCGCAGAACCTCGGCATCGCGTCCGTGCGGCCGTCGGCGCGCGTGCTCGGTCCGCGCATGCCGGCCGACCTGCGCGTCGAGGTCAGGAACCACGGCCCGTCGCCGCGCGGCGGCGTGCGCGTGGCGCTCGAGGTCGACGGCGAACGCCGTCCGGCCACGATTGTCGACGTCCCGGCGCGCGGCCGCGCCGAAGCCGTTTTCCCGCTCGTGTTCGCGCGCGCCGGCGAGCACACGCTGGTCGCGCGCGTCGAGGACGGCGACAAGCTGCCGCTCGACAACGCGCGCGCACTGGTCCTGGCCGTCCCGCCGCCCGTGCGCGTGCTGCTCGTGAACGGCGCGCCGGGCGCGGTGATCGAGGACGACGAGGTGGGCTTCCTGCGCGCCGTGCTCGAGCCGCCGGCCGACGACGGCGGACCGCTGGCCGGCGCCGCGCCGTTCGAGGCGCGCACGGTCGCGCCCGAGGACCTCGGGTCGCTCGCAGCCGAGATCGAGGCCTTCGACGTGGTCTGGATGGCGAACGTCGAGAACCTCCCCACGGCAGTTGTCGACCGCCTCGAAGCCTGGGTCGCCGCGGGCGGCGCCCTGATCGTCAGCCTCGGCGACCTCGTCGACGCCGCCGGCTGGAACGCGCGCGCCTGGCGCGCCGACGGTTCCGGTCTGCTGCCGGCCGAGCTGGCCGGGCGCGTCGCGGTGCGCTCGCGCTCCGAGGGCTGGCACCGCGTGAAGTCCTTCGCGACCGAGCACCCGGCGCTCTCGTTCTTCGCCGACGAGCGCTTCCAGCCGCTCTTGACCGAGGTGCCGGTCTACGAGTTCCTCGCCACGCGACCGGTCGCGAGCGCGAAAGTGCTGGCGACCCTGGACGACGACGCCTCGAGCCCGCTGCTCGTCGAGCGCGCGTACGACCGCGGCCGCACGTTCCTGTGGACGACGTCGATCGACCCGGCCTGGACGCGGCTGTCGGAATCGCCGGCCACGCTCGTGCCGCTCGTGCACGAGCTCCTGCGGTATGCCAGCTCGCGCGAGGGCGCGCCGCGCAACGTGTCGGTCGGCACGCCGCTCGTGGCCGAAGTCGCGACGTTCCCGCGCGCCGCCGCCATCGTGCGCCCCGACGGCACGCGCAAGCCGCTCGACGGCGAGCCCGAGTCGCTGCCCGGCAACCGCTGGCGTCTGCCGAGCGTCCCGGGCCGAGACGTCGAGGCGGCAGGGCTCTACCGGATCGAGACGGAGGGCGCCGGCAACCTGGCGTTCGCCGTGCTGATCGATCCGATGGAGGGCGACCTCGACCGCTTGAGCCTGGACGAGCTGGCGGGCGTGCACCCGGCGCTCGTCGCGCTGCGCGGTGACGACGGCGACGACGCGCGCGGCGAGGACGCGCCGCGTCGAGGAGAACTGTGGCGCCCGATCGCGGCCGCGTGCCTGGCGTTCCTCGTGCTCGAGTCCCTGTGGGGCGCGTGGATCGGCCGCCGCCGGAGGGTGCGCGCGTGACGATCCTCCCCCACCTCGCGCTGCTGTCGGGACCCGACACGGGCACCGGCGTGCGCGAGACGTTCCGCCTGCTCGACCTGCCCGAGGCCTGGATCGTCGTGCTGGTCGTGCTGCCGCTGTGCGCGGGCATCGCCTGGCTGGCCTACCGGCGCGAGGACATCGCCACCGGTCCGCGGGCCGTGCTCGTCACGTTGCGCGCGCTGGCCTTGCTGATCCTGGTGGCGGTGCTGTGCCGCCCGGTTTTCGTGCAGCGGCGCGAGGAGGTCCGGCCGGCCGAAGTGATCGTGCTCGTCGACGACTCGGCCAGCATGAGCCGCAAGGACGCCTACGCGACCGACGAGCGCGCGCGCGAAGCGCTGAACGAGCTGGCCGGACGGCCGACGTCGGACGTCACCCGCTCCGAGCTGGCGCGGACTGCGCTGCAGAAGGTGCTCTTCCCGCTCTTCGAGCGCGGCGGCTACGTGCCGCGCGTGCTGAGTTTCTCCGAGAGCGCGGAGCTCGCACCGGATCTGTCGCGGCTCGGCGCGCGCGGTCGCTCGACGCACGTGGGCGACGCGCTGCAGCAGGCCCTGTCGATGCATCGCGGCCGCAACGTGACCGACGTCGTCGTGCTCTCCGACGGCCGCAGCAACGGCGGGCTCTCGCCGCTCGAGGCGGCGCGCGCGGCCGGCGCGATCGGCATCCCGGTCCACACGCTGGTGGTCGGCGACGCGCGGCCCGAGCGCAACCTGATCGTCGAGCTGGCGGAGGCGCCGCCCAGCGTGCTCGAAGGCGACGAGATCGCCCTGGCCGCGCGCATCGTCGGCCGCGGCCTCGAGCCGCACGCCAAGGTGCGCGTGGTTCTGGAGGAGCTGGCGCGCGACGGCGGCGCGCCGCGTCCGCTGTCGGAGGAGACGGTCGAAGCCGACGATGCGGGGACGCGCGTCGTGCTGGTCGCGCCGCCCGAAGGCCTCGAGCTGGGCACGACCGAGCGGCGCTTCCGCATCTCGGTCCCGCCGCGCGCGGACGAGACGCTGCGCGACGACAACGCGATCGAGGTCAGCGTCCACGTCGCGCCCGAGAAGATCCGCGTGCTTTACGTGGACGGCTACCCGCGCTGGGAATACCGCTACCTGAAGAACCTGCTGCTGCGCGCCGACGCGAACCTGGAAGCGCAGTGCTTCCTCCTGTCGGCGACGCCCGACTTCCTGCAGGAAGCCTCGCGCGGCCTGCCGCACCTGGCCGCCGTGCCGACCGGCCGCAAGGAGCTGCTCGAGAACTACGACGTCGTGATCCTGGGCGACGTCAATCCCTACGAGGTGTCGCCCGACCCGGCGCGCTGCGAGGAGTTCATGGAGAGCTTGCGCGAGTTCGTCGAACGCGGCGGCGGGTTGATCCTGCAGGCCGGCGAAAACGACTCGCCGCGCGCCTACGCCGGCACGCCGCTCGAGGAGCTGGCGCCGGTCGTGCTCGACCCAAGCCGCTCGGCGTCGGCCATGTCCGACACGACGCGCGAATTCCGCCCGCGCATCGAGGACGCGGCGCTGCCGCACGAGATCGTGCGCCTGGCCGGCGACGCGCGATTGAACCGCGAGCTGTGGGAGGAACCGGGCGGCCTGCGCGGCTTCTACTGGTTCGCGCCGGTGGCGCGCGCCAAGCCCGGCGCGCAGGTGCTCCTGCGCCACCCCGAGGCGCAGAACCAGCACGGCCGCCTGCCGCTGCTCGTGGCCGGCTACTTCCCGGCCGGGCGGACGCTGTTCGTCGGCGTCGACGCGACCTGGGCCTGGCGCTACCGCTTCGGCGACCGCTACCACGAGCGCTTCTGGCGCAACGCGATCCGCTGGGTCGCGCTGGGCCGGTTGAAGAGCGGCGACCGGCGCGTGCAGCTCGACGCGGCGCAGTCGAGCTTCGACCTGGACGAGCGCGTGACGCTCGAGGCGCGCGTGCTCGACGAGGATTTCCGTCCGGCCGAGAGCGCGCAGGTCGAAGCGCGCCTGCAACACCCCGACGGAACCGTGAAGCCGCTGCCGCTCGTGCGCGCGCCCGACCGGCCGGGCCTCTTCCGCGCTTCGTTCGACGTCGAGCGCCCGGGCGTCTACTCGGCCTGGATCGAGAGCGAGGGTCGCCGCGTGGCGACGGCCGAGTTCGAGGTCGTGCTGCCCTCGCGCGAGAACGCCGATCCGACGCCCGACCCCGAGACCCTGCAGGCGATCGCATCGATCACGCGCGGCCGCGCTCTCGAGCTGGCCCGCGTGCGCCAGATCGCGTCCGAGTTCCCCGGCGGCGAGGAGCACCGCGAGCCGATCTCGGCCGAGCTGATCGACGCCTGGGACCGCTTTGGAACCCTTCTCCTGGCCTTGGTGATCCTGTCCGTGGAGTGGGTGCTGCGCAAGCGCTGGGAGATGGTCTAGGACCAGGACGACCATGTCGCTCTCCGCCGTCCCCGCCGTTCTCGCCGTTCCCGCCCTGGCTCTCGCCGTGCTGCTCGCCGCAGCCGCAGCGACCTCGTCGCTGGGCTCGTCGACGTCGCTGGCGCGGCAGGATCCGGCCGAGCTGAACGAAGTCCCGGTCGAGACGCGCTCGTTCTCGCTGCCCAACACGCGGCTCGTGCTGGCGCTGCACGCCAGCGCGGAGCGTCACCTGGAAGCGCGCCGCTGGAGCGAGGCGCTGACCGATCTCCAGCGCATCCTCGAGGACCACTCCGGCGACCTGCTCGGCGGCGAGCGACCGCAGAACACGCTCGGACACGCTTCCGACCAGCCCGTGCACCCGGGTGCAGCGCACCGTGTGCGCGAACGGCTGTTCGAGCTGCCGGCCGAGGCGCGCGAGCTCTACGTGCAGCGCCACGGCCGGGAGGCGCGCGCCGCGTTCGACGCGGCCCGGACGCGCGGCGACGCGGCCGCCCTGATCGAAGTGGCGCGCCGCTGGCCGCTCACGCCGGCGGCGACGGGCGCCTGGTGGGCCCTCGGCGACCTCGAGCACGAGGCCGGGCGTCCGAGCGAAGCGGCCTACGCCTGGGCGCGCGCGACGGCCTTTGCGCTGGGCGACCTGCGCGCGGCGCCGAGCGACGCCAGCGGTTGGAACCTGGCGCGCGAGCGGCTCGCAGCGCGCGGACCACTCGACGCGGGCGTCGCGGCGCGCATCCAGGCAGCGGTGGCGCTCGCGAGCGACCAGGTCCTGGGCGCCGAGGACCTGGCGCGCGGCCTGCGCCTGCCGGGTTGCGGCGAGGCCGCGGGTCCGCCGCCCGGACTCGAGAACGACGCCTGGCCCGAGAGCTTCCGCCTGCCCTGGCACCCGATGCAGCGCGCGCCGCGCGGCGACGGCCTCTTCGCCGCCAAGGCCGGCGACCGCCTCTTCGTCTCCACGGGCCTGCGGCTCGTCTGCCTCTCGGCGTTCGGCGGCGAACTCCTGTGGGACAGCGGCGAGCCCGCCGGCTGGGCCGCGCTGAACGACAACGAGCGCGACGATCGTTTCCTGGGCATCGACCACGAGGCCGCGCTGCTGGCGCCGGCGGCCAGCGACGACGTGGTCGTGGCCGCACTGCAGGTGCCCTACATACGCCTGCAGTTCCAGCAGTTCCAGCGCATCGACATCACGCGCCCGATCCCCGAGCGGCGCCTCTTCGCGTTCGACGCGCACACCGGCCGCCCGCTCTGGAGCCACGCCCCGCCGATCCTGTGGGACGGCGAGAGCGGCGAGCTGTCGGAGCGCCTGATCGCGGCCGGACCGCCCGTGATCGTCGGCCGGCGCGTGATCGCGCCACTCGTGCGCATGGAGGGCCGCATCGGCCTGCACGTGGCCTGCTTCGACCTCGACACGGGCGCCACGATCTGGTCGACCGCGGTGATCAGCGGCCAGCGCGAGCTGAACATGTTCAACCGCGCGGAGCACGAGTTCTGCGCGCCGCCGGTGCGCGTCGAAGGCGACCGCGTCGTCGTGTTGACGCAGCTGGGCTCGATCGCAGCGCTCGATCTGTTCAGCGGCGAGATCCTGTGGGAGACGCTCTACCAGCAGATCGCGCTGCCGAAGACGCGCGAGTTCCGCGCGGCCCAGCGCGTGACGCCCTGGCGCAACTGCCCGCCGGTCGTGTGCGACGGAACCGTGCTGGCCGTCCCCTATGACAGCGAGATGCTGGTCGCGCTCGACCTCGAGACCGGTGCGCTGGCCTGGGAGCGCAGCACGCGGCAGATCCACGTCGACGCGCGCGCCGTGCGCGGCAGCGTCGACCTGCTCCTGGGCGTCGAAGGCCGCACGATCTACCTGGGCGGCGACCGCATCGTGGCGCTCGAGTCACCCGGCGGGCTCGGATCCGGGCAACGCATGCGCGCGCGCTGGACGTGGCCCGACGACGACGAGGCGCGCTACCGCGTCGGCCGGCCGGCGCTGCTGGGCGACCGCGTCGTCGTGCCGTTCGACAGCGAGCGCATCGAGCTGGCGCGCGAGGACGGCCGCATCCTGGGGCGCATCCCCTGGCCGGCCAGCGGCGGCGGCGGGAACCTGCTGTCGGTCCCGGGCGAGCTCTACACGACGAGCCCGCTGCAGGTGCGCGGCGTCTTCGAGTGGACGGCGCTGCTGGCGCGCGCGCGCATGGCGCTCGAGGCGTCGCCGCGCGACGCCGACCGCGCGCTTGCACTGGCGCGGCTCCTAGCCGGACGCGCGGCAGCCGACTGGGCGCGCGGACAGGGCGAGCCGGCCCGCGCGCGCTTCGCCGAGTCGCGCGCCGTGCTCGAGCGCGCTCTGGCCGGACAGGGCGTCGAGGGCCGCGCCGCAATGGCCGCCGAGCTCGTCAACGCGTTGCGCGGCGAAGCGCGCGTGCGCGCGCAGCTGGCCGACTCGACCGGCGCCCTCGAGCTCCTGCGGCGCGCGCGCGAGATGGCCCACGACCCGGCGCAGGCGCGCGACGTGATCCTGGACCAGATCGCGCTCCTGCGCGCGCGCGGGACGGCCGAGCGTGCCGCGGTGCTGGCCGCGCTCGACGACCTGGAGCGCACGAGCGCGCTCGAGTCGCTGCCGGTCGAAATCACGGACCTGCGCGATGGCTCCCAGCTGGCGCTGCGCGTCACCTTCGCGCCGATCCCGCGCGGTGCAGTGTTCGAGGGCGGTGCAGTGTTCAAGGGCGGTGCAGTGCTCGAGGGCCGCGCGGCCGAGATCCCGGTCGGCCTGTGGGTCCTGTTCGAGCGCTCCATGGCGCATGCCGCGAGCGCCGATTCCGCGGCCGAGTTCGCCGATCTGCACTCGATCCTCGAGCGCCATGGCGACGTGGAGCTGCCGACCGGCACCGCCGGCGAGCTCGCGACGGAGCGCATCCTCGCGCTCCTGGCGTCGGGCCAAAGCCACGGCTACGAGCCGTTCGAAGCGCGCGCGCGGACCGCGCTCGAGTCGGCCCGCACGGGGCGCGACGCGGCCGCGCTGGCGCGCGTCGCACGGCAGCACCCCGGCTCGCAGGCGGCGCGCGACGCCAACGACGCGCTGCTGACGCTGGCACTCGAGCGCGGCGACGTGGCCGCGGTCGCGGGCATCCTCGCGGCCGAGCTGCCCGACGAGGTCGGCGGCGTCCCGCTGGACGACCGCGCCGGACGCCTCCTCCTGCACCTGGCCGGCGCCGCGCGTCGCTCGGGGAACCGCGCGCTGTCGGCCGAGCTCGTGCGACTCCTGGCCGAGGCGCGTCCCGAGCTCGTGCCCGACGTCCCGGGCTTCGCGTCGCTGCCGTTGCACCAGATCGCCGCGGCGGAGCCGGTCTTCGAGCCCTGGCCGGGCACGAGCGAGGTCGGGCGCTTCGATGGCCAGTTCGGCCGCGAGTGCGATGTGTTGCCCGGCGAGTTCGAGGTGCTTGGCATCGCGCTGGCGGACACGGCCCTGAGCGACGTCGCGGCCGGCGCGCCGCGCGAGATGGTGGTCCTGAAGACGCAGCGCGAGCGCGACGGCAAGAGCCCCGAGCTGCGGCTCCTGGGCTCGGACGATCCATGCACGCCGCGGTGGAGCACCGAGATCCCGATCGCGAGCATGCCCAAGGTGGCCGGGCCGACGCCCTGGCTGCGGCGCGCCGCGTTCGCTCCCGGTTGCATCCTGCTGGCCCTGAGCGAGGAAGTCCTGGCGATCGACGTGGCCACGGGCGACGTCCGCTGGCGCCACCGGCCCGACGGCGACGTCGAATCGCTCTGGGTCGTCTGCGCTTCAGGCGTCGCGGTCGTCTCGCTGGCCGTGCGCGACGAGCGCCCGCGCCTGGTCGGCCTCGATGCGTCGGGCGGCGCCGTGCTGTGGGACGCGACGCTCTCGACCACCGGCGGGCAGCGCGCGCCGCTCGTCTCGGAGCGCCACGTCGTGCTCCTGCCCGCGTCGGGGCAAACGCGCGGCAGCGTGCGCGACCTCTTCACCGGGCGCACGATCACGCACTTCGAGCTGCCCACGCCGGCCGTCGGCCGCGTCGACCAGGAGGCCTGGGTCGAACGCGGGCTCCTGGTCGTGCCGTGGCTCGACGAGATGCGCCTGCCCGCGCGCAACCACGTGGTCGCGCTCGACCTCGAGCGCGGCAGCCTGGCCTGGCGCCTGCCGTTCGACTCGGCGCAGCGGCGGATGCTGACGGGCGTCGTCCAGCAGGGCGACCACACCTGGCTGCGCATCGGCACGGTGCCCGGCGCGATCGACGAGGATCCGCTGCCGGCGCCCACCCTGGCCGAGCTGTCGGTCGCAATCGGTGCCGCCGCGCCGCTGGACGCGGTGCGGCTGGCGAGCGAGGACATCATCATCGGGCTCATGCAGAACACGCGCGTGCGCCTGCCCGAAGGACCGCTGCTCGTCCTGTCGCCGCGCATTTCGCGCGACGGAGCGCCGCGCGAAGCCCGGCTGCGCGCGATCGATCCGGCACGCGGCGAGCTCTGGGTGCAGGGTCTGCAACGCTCGTTCGACGATGTGAGAACCGCCGGCGTCCAGGCGGCCTGGAGCGAGCGCTCCGTCGTGGTCGCGATCCCCCTGTACGATGGCAAGCAGAAGCCGCCGAGCCTGACCACCCTGCTCCAGGTCTACGACCGCGAGACGGGCTTGTTTCACGACCAGCGACAGATCGTCCGGACCGACAGAGGAGAACACCTGCAGCTCCACGCCTTCGGCGAGACGCTGCTGGTGAAGCGCCCCAAGTCGCTGGAGATCCTGCGATGAAAGAGGTTTCCATGAAACACATGCTGCTCCCGATCGTGATCGCCGGCGCGACGGCCTGGTCCGCCGTTCAGGCGCAGACTCCCGCACCGCGCGGCGAGGACTCGACCGAGGTGGTTGTCACGAAGGAGCAGGAGGCGGCCGTCGAGCGAGGGCTCGCGTGGCTGGCGCGCACGCAGGGACCGGACGGCAGTTGGGTGTCGAAGATCGGCTACAAGCTGAACAACGGCTACAACTACACGTCCGAGGACAAGGGGCACCTGGGCGTCACCGCGCTGGCCGGCATGGCCTTCCTGGCCGGTGGACACCTGCCCGGGCGCGGGCAGTACGGCCCCAACGTCGAGCGCGCGCTCGACATCGTGCTCGCCGCCGTGCAGGACGACGGCTACGTGACGTACGCCGGGTCGCGCATGTACGACCACGCCTTCGCGACGCTGTTTCTGGCCGAGATCTGCGGCATGACGCACCGCGAGGAGGTCAAGAAGCGCCTGCAGAAGGCGGTCGACTTCATCGTGCGCTCGCAGAACGAGGAGGGCGGCTGGCGCTACGAGCCCTACGCGACCGAGTCGGACATGTCGATCGTCGTGTGCCAGGTCATCGCGCTGCGCGCCGCGCGCAACATCGGGATCCGCGTGCCGCGCGCGACGGTCGACCGGGCCGCGCGCTACGTGGTCGACTCGGCCGTGACGCGCGAATCGGGGTTCGACGGCCCCGGGTTCGCGATGATGAACGAGGTCGGGACGTTCCACTACCAGAAGGAAGTCCACTCGCGTTCGTCCTTCCCGCTGACCGCGGCGGGCGTGACCGCGCTGCACGGCCTCGGCATCTACTCGGACGAGCTGATCAAGAAGGGCCTCGACTACCTGAGCAACAACCGCCAGGAGTTCAACCAGAAGTACGGCGAGCGCGAGAAGGGCCACTACTACTTCTGGTACGGCCACTACTACGGCGTGCAGGCCATGTACACGGCCGGCAGCCCCTACTGGGAGCCGTACTTCATTGATCTGCGCGAACAGCTCCTGCTCATGCAGAAGGACGACGGGTCGTGGCCCAATGAGACGGGTCCGGGGCCCGCGCTGGGCACGGCGGTCGGCGTGCTGATCCTCGAGATCCCCTACCGGTTCCTGCCGATCTTCCAGCGGTGAGCGACGACCAGCACCCATGACCCAGGACGAAGCCCACACGCGCAGCGAGATGCCGCTGCCCGCGACGCCCGCGCTCGATCAGCTGATCGAACGCGTGCGCGCGCGCATGACGCGGCTCGTCGTGCTGCACGGCCTGGGCACGGTGGCGGCGGCCTCGGCCGGCTGGCTGGCTGGCCTTCGCGTTCCTGGCCGACTGGTTTCTGCACCTGCCCGCGCCGGTGCGCATCTTCCACCTGCTCGTGCTCGTGGCGCTGCCGACGTACCTCGTCGTGCGCGAGCTGGTGCGGCCGCTGCGCGCGCGGCCCGACCGCGCCGGGATCGCGGTGCTGCTCGAGCGCGCGCACCCGGGCTTGGCCGAGCTCCTGGTCAGCGCGGTCGAGCTGCGCGAGTCGGCCGATCCCAGCGGCGACCGCGAGCACGTCGAGCGCGTGCTGGTCGACGCCGATCGCGCCGCGAGCGCGCTCGATCCGGCGCCGGCGCTCTCCGCGCGGCGCCCGAACCGCCGCGCCGCGTTGGGGCTCCTCGCGGCAGTCGGGGTCGCTGTCCTGCTGATCGCCAACGGCTCGGCCGCCAGCATCTTCGGCGCGCGCATGGTCGGCGGCTCGACGCCCTGGCCGCAGCGCACGCACCTGGTCGTCGAGATCCCGTTGGCGCTGGTCGGCCATCCGGCGGAGCCCGCCGTGCAGCAGGGTGAGCTCGTCGTGCGCGTCGCGCGCGGCAGCGACGTGCCCGTGATCGTGCGCGCCGAGGGCGAGGTGCCCGAGGAGGTGGTGCTTCATTTCGAGGGCGGCCACCGCTCCGTGCTGGGCGCGTCGGGCGGAGCGATCTTCCGCACGGTCCTGCGCTCCGTGCAGGAGGACCTGTCGTTCCAGGCGACGGGCGGCGACGACCAGGACGACGAGCCGCGCGTGCGACTGATCGTGCTGCAACCGCCGGACGTGACCGGCGTCGCGGTGACGATCCGGCCGCCGACGTACTCCGGATTGCCGGATCGCACCGAGTTCGACCGCGACGTCGAGGTGCTGGCCGGATCCGATCTCGTCGTGCACGTACTGACCGCGCCGGCCGACGTGACCGGCAAGGTGCGCCTTCTCCCCGAGGACCGCGTGATCGACCTCCTGCCGGCGCCGTTCCCGGCCGTCGAGGGTGTTCCCGAGCGCGCCGGCAGCAGCTTCGCGTTGCGCGCCGAGCGCAGCGTGCGGTACCGCTTCGAGCTGGTCGACGCGCAAGGCCTGACGAACCCCGACCCGGGCCTCTTCGCGGTGACGGTCGTCGAGGACCGCGCGCCCGAGGTCGAGCTGCTCTCGCCCGCGCGCGGCGATTTCGACACGGTCGCGGGCGGGCTCCTGCCGCTGCGCGCGCGTGCGCAGGACGACTTCGCGATCGCGCGCATGAGCTACGAGATCGCCGCGCCCGGCGCCGAGCCCGGCACAGGCACCTCGAAGGAGCTCGAGTGGCGCCTGCTGACGCCCGAGGAGCGCAACGCGGCCTCGAGCGAGCGTGCGCCCGTCGCTGGCTCCACGGCCATCGCGCGCGCGAGAATCGCGGTGCGCGACCTGGCCGCGGCCGACGCCGCGCTCGAGGGGCAGCAGTTCCAATTGATCGTGCGTGCCGCCGACGCGGCCGAGCCCGTCGCGCACGAGGGCCGCTCCGCCCCGCTGCGCGTGCGCATCGTCGCGCCCGAGGAGTTCCTGCGCCGCATCCAGGACCGTCTGGCGCGCGCGCAGGGGCAGACGGCCGCGTTGCTCGAGCTGCAGCGCGAGAAGCGCCGCTTGGCGCTCGACCTGCTGGCCGCGCTGACCAGCGACGCACCCGGCACGGACACGACGACGAGCGACGTCTCGGCCGCGTTGACCGGCGAGCGGCGCGTGCAGGGCGACGCGCGCTCGCTGGCGCGCGAGCTGTCGGCCGCGGCCGAAGCCGTGCTCTACGCGCAGATCGACGAGCGCGCCGGCGCAGCGCTCGAGATCCTCGACAGCGCACAGGCCGCGTCGCTGGGCACGTCGGTCTCGCGCGGCTTCGACCCCGAGCCCTGGCGCGAACTCGCCCGTGCCGCGCGCTCGGGCGACGTCGCGGGGCCGGGTTTGGCCGGCAAACTGGTCGAGATCGCGGCGCTCGCGCTGGAGATCAGCGAGGACCTGGCGACGGCCGCGGTCGACGAGCTGGCGCGGGCCGAGGACGCCACGGACCTGACCAAGGTCCAGCCGCACCTCGTGGCGGCCGAGAAGCACCAGGCGCAGGTCGTCGAGCGGCTGGAACGGCTGCTCGAGCGCCTGGCCGAATGGGACAACTTCCAGTCCGTGCTGGGCCTCACGCGCGACATCCTGAATGGACAGAAGGGCCTGAGCGAGCGCACGCGCCAGGCTGCCAAGGAGAAGTGACATGAAGTTCGCCACGCTCGTGTTCGTCGGGCTGTCACAGGTCGGGCTGGGCCTGGTGGGCCTGAGCGGCCTCGCCCCGGCGCAAGAGACGCGCACCGAATCGCAGCTGGCCGAGGACCAGGCGCTGCTGCGTCGCCAGCTCCAGCGCCTGCGCCAGACGATGGAGGTGCTGGCCAAGCGCTTCGAGGAAGAGGGTCGCGCGCACGCCGCGACGCTCCTGCGCGACGGCTTGAAGCAGCTCGACGCGCGCGCCGAGGAGCTGGGCGCGAAGACGATCGAGGAGCTGATGAACGCGGCGCAGGAGAGCCTCGTGTCGGGCCGCTCCGTGCAGTCCGTCGAGGCGCAGGAGGCGGCGGTCAAGAGCCTCGAGCGGCTCTACGCGATCCTGACCGACCGCCGCGGGCTCGAGGACCTGCAGAAGTCGCTCGAAAACCTGCAGCAGCTGCGCAAGGAGCTGGGCCAGCTGGCTGCGCGCGAAGCGCAGCTGCGCGAGCAGACCGCCGCGCTGCGCGAGAAGTCCGCGACGCCCGAGCAGCGCGCTCTGAGCGCGGCGCTGGAGCGCGCGATCGAGGCGCAGCGCGACCTGCTCCAGCGCACGCAGGCGCAAGCGCGCGATTCGAGCGACCTCGACCTGGCGGCCATCGAGCGTGAGCTCGAATCGCTGCTGGCCGACCAGAAGGCCGACGCGGGCGTGCTCGCGGCCTGGAAGCCCGAGGAGCGCGCGGCCCTGGAAGCGGCGGCGCGCGCCGCCGAGCAGGCCGCGAGCCCGGCCGCGCGTGCACAACGGCTGGCGCAGGCCGCATCCGAGTTGCGCCAGGCCGCCGCGTCGGCGCGCCAGGCCGCGTCCGACCTGGGCGAATCGCAGCGCGCACTCGAGCGCGCGGGCGAGCGCGAGGAACGCCACGCGCGCGCGGCGGCCGATCCGGCGGCGCAGAAGGCCGCCGAGAGTCTCAAGAGCGGCGCGCAGGCCGTGCGCGAAGCAGCCGCCGGACGAGCGACGCGCGAAGCCGCCGCGGCGCAGCTCGAGGAGCTCGCGCGCACGCTCGAGAACGAAGCCGCGCGCGAGGATCAGACCGCGCAGGCCGCGCGCGCCGAGGCCAAGGCCGAGCTGGCCAAGCTGTCCGATCCGGAGACGGCCGCGGGCTCGGCCGCCAAGTCCGCGCGCCAGGCGCTCGAGGCCGCACAAGCCGCGTCGCAACGCGCCGCGCAGGAGCGCTCCGCGACCGCCGGCGATCCGTCGCAGGAACAGGCCGACGCGCAGCGCGCCACGTTGGAAGCAGCCCGTGCGGCGCAGCGCGGGCTCGAGGACATGCGCCGCGTCCAGCCCATGCTGGCGCAGTCGCAACGCGAGGCGGCGCAACGCGCCGAGCGTCTGGCCGAGGCGCTGAAGTCGCTGTCGCCGCAGGCGGCGACGGAATCCGCGCAGGCGGCCAAGGAGCTCGAGTCGGCCGCAGCGTCGCAAGCCGAGGCCGGAGCCGCCGCGGAGAAGGAACAGGCACCGCAAGCGGCGTCCGCGGCCGCGCAGGCGCAAGCGGCGCTCGAGCGCGCGCAGCAGGCCTTGTCGGCCGCGCGCCAGTCGCAGGCCGCGCAGGCCGCGCAGAGCCCGGCCGCCCAGGCTCTGCAGAAGGAGCAGCAGGAGCTGGCGCAGCAGACGCAGGCGTTGAGCCAGAAGGCGCAGCAGGCCGGCCTCCAGCCGGAGGACGCGCAGGCGGCGCAGAAGGCGCTCGAGTCCGCGTCGGAAGCGATGCAGCAAGCATCCTCGCAGGTCGGCCAGTCGCGCACGAGCGAGGCGGCGAAGTCGCAGGAGCAGGCGCTGTCGCGCTTGCACGAAGCGGCCAAGTCGGCGCGCGAAGGCACGCGCCCGCAGAGCGCGGAAGACAAGGCCGAGGCCGAGCGCCTGAAGGTCGAGCAGGAGAAGATCCGGGCCGAGCTACTGAAGCTCGCGGAGCGCAACCGCCAGCGCGAGGGCGCGAAGCCGTCGAGCGCGATGGATGGCGCGGCCCAGAGCGCGCAGCAGGCCGAGGACGCGCTGGCCGACGAGGACCTGTCCGAGGCCGAGCAGAACGAGGCCGACGCCGAGCGCCAGATGAAGGAGGCCGAGCAGGAGCTGGGCGCCGAGGAGGAGCAGTACCAGCGGCTGCGGCAGGAGGAGCTGCTCTTCAAGATCGCCGAGCAGGTCAAGACGCTGACCGAAGAGCACCAGGCGCAGATGCGCGCCACGCTCGAGGTGGATTCGCAGCGCAAGGAGGGCGAGCGTCCGAGCCACACGGCACGCCTGCGGCTGCGCAAGATCGGCAAAGTCGAGGAACAGCTCGCGGGCCGCGCCACCGAGATCGGTACTGCGATCCGCGGCGAGCAGAGCCTGGTTTTCGCCGAGATCCTCGATCAGGCCGCGCGCGACCTGACGCGCATCGGACGCGACCTCTCCGAGGAGGGCGAATGGCAGAGCGGCGAGCGCGTGCAGGCGCTGCAGCAGGACGTCGAGCAGGGCCTGCTCTGGCTGGCCGAGGCGCTGCAGCAGGAGAAGCAGCGCCGCCAGGAGGAACAGCAGCAGCAACAGCAGCCCGGTCAGCAGCAACAGCCACCGCAGAACCGCCTCGTGCCGGACGTCGCCGAGCTGAAGCTCCTGCGCCGCCTGGGCGTCGACGTCGTCGACGAGATCGAGCGGCTGCGCATCCTGCACCCCGAGATCGAGTCGGGCGGCGAGATCGATCCCCTGCTCCTGGAGGACATCGCGCGTCTGGGCCACCGCCACGTGCGCCTGTCCGACCTGTTCACCCAGTTCCGTGCCCGGCTCGGCCTGCCGCCGCCCGGAGAGGAGAACCCGTGATGATCGTTCACTTCTGGACCCAGGGCCTCGTGCTGGCGCTCGGCAGCGCGACGTCGCCCGCCCTCGCGCTGCGCGCGCAGGATCCGCCCGCGCCCAAGCCGGTCGAGACGACGCCCGTCCGCGTGCCGCTCCCCGGCGACGACGCGCAGCGCGAGATGGTGGAGCTCTTCGGCAAGGTCGAGCGCCAGCTGCGCGACATCGACCGTCTGCTGCAGGAGGCGGCGCGCGCGGCCCCGTCGGGCGCGTCGGAGCTGGCCACGATGCTGCGCGACGCGCAGTCGTCGGGCCAGAAGGTCAAGGAGGGCATCGACCGCATCCTCGAGATCGCGGCCAGCCAGCGGCCTCCGCCCGGTTCGGGCAGCGGCGGCCAGGGACAACCGCAATCGGGCGAAGGCCAGGGTCAGAGCCCGCTCGACAGGCAGGGCGAGCAGTCGACGGGTCGCGAGTCGACGCCCTCCACGCCGGAAGCCGGCGGTACAGAGAAACAAGACGGTCAGCAGCCGGACGGCAAGAAGCCGGGCGAGAAGCCCGAGCCGGGCGGCGAGAAGCCCAAGCCCGCGCCGGGCGGGCGCGAGAACCCGGACAGCCCGAACGGGTCGCCGCTGGATCCCGAGCAGCGACCGGGCGGCCCGCCGAAGGCCGGCCAGTCGGGAGCGGGCGTGAATCCGGTCGACGACCGCGATCGCTGGGGCGACCTGCCCACGCACGCGCGCGAAGTGTTCCGCAACGAGGGCGGGCGCGACATGCCGCCCGTCTACCGCGAGTGGATCGACGCCTACTACAAGCGGCTCAACAAGAAGCCGTAGGGCGGGCCCCTTGAACGGGCCCGCCCATTCCGTTGGCTCCGCTCGCAAGCTCGCTTCGCGGGCGCGCGGCGCACATTCCTTGGCCCCAACGTTGCTCGTGAGGACGCTCGCAGCACTCGCGTCGCTCGGCGCAGCCGCGCGCGCTGAGGCTCCGGCGACGGTCGCCGTGCACGCGCGACTCGCGCCCGTCGAGACCCAATCTGCCGGCGCTTCCTCGGTCCAGCGCAGCGCACCGGTTTCACGCGCAACGACCGCCGGGATCGACGAAGCCGCGCGGCAGGCGCTCGAGCGCGGGCTCGAGTGGCTCGAGGCCGCGCAAGCGCGCGCTGCCGACGGCGCGTTCCCGGCGCAGGGTGCGCGCACGACGAGCGCCGGCACGGGCCCGGCGGCCGAGGTCGGCGGACACGCGCCCGTCGCTGTGACGGCGCTGGGCGCGCTGGCCTGGATGGCGGCCGGCAGCTCGCCCGACCGCGGACCGCACGGACGGGCTTGCACGGCCTCGATCGAATGGCTCGTCGCGCGCACGGACGTCGACCCGCGCTCGGAACGCGTCGGCTACGTCGCGCGCCACGGCGACACGCTCTCGCGCATGCACGGTCACGGCTTCGCGACGCTCGCGCTGGCCCAGGCCTACGCCATGTCGCCGCACACGCCGCGCGGCGCGCGCGTGTTCGAGGCGCTGAAGGCCGCCGTGCGCTGCATCGAGACGAGCCAGGGCGTCGAGGGCGGCTGGGACTACGAGCCGCGCAAGGGGCTGGCGCACGAGAACTCGATCACGATCACGGCCGTGCAGGCGCTGCGAGCGGCCAAGGAAGCGGGCATCGAGGTCGACCGCGCCGTGATCGCGCGGGCTGTCGACTACGTCAGCCGCACGCAGAAGCCCGACGGGTCGTTCCGCTACGCGCTGGGCGATCCCAGCTCTTCCGTGGCGCTGACCGCCGCCGCGATCGCGACGTTCCAGATGACCGGCACGTACGAGGGTCGGCCTCTCGTCGAGGGCTACGACTTCATCGCGCGACGGCTCGCGCTGCGCGCCGACGGCCCGGCCACGATCGAAGGCGACCTGGTCGTGTGCCCGTTCTACGAACGCTTCTACCTGGCGCAGGCGCTGTGGCAGCACGCCGACGTCGAGACGTGGAAGACGTGGTGGAGGAGCGAAGCGCCGCGCGTGCTGGGCAGCCAGAAGAGCGACGGCTCGTGGTCGGACCCGCGCTTCGGCGACGTCTACGCGACCGCGATGAACTGCCTCGTGCTGGCGCTGCCCGAGGGCATGCTGCCGATCTTCCAGAGGTGAACGACGGCGCTCACGTCCCCCACGTCAGCTGCAGGCCGTTCGTCAAGTTGAACGTGTCGGCCGTGCAGAACGTGGCCGCATTCCTGTACCAGACCTGGTAGACGCGCACGTCGCCCGGCGCGACCGTGCCCTGCACGCTGACGGGCGCGTCGCCCACGTCGGGGTATTGCGAGGCGCCGGCGACGTTCGTCTGCGTGCCCAGGCGCTTCACCGATCCCCCCGCGCACCGCAAGCCGTCGCCGAAGACGGCACCGGCGCCACCGGCGGCGGCGGTCGTGCCCTGGAAGTAGAGCGCGGAGCTGTCCGGCATGCCGCTGCCGAGAAGGATCAGCGTGTCGCTCCCCACGCTGGCCGTGCCGCTCGCGGTCAACAGCGCGCCGTTCGCTTCGACCGAGCTGGCGCACCCGCGGCCCGCTCCCCCGCTGTTGCCGCACGGACACGGCGTGCCGCTGCCGTCGCCCGCGCACAGCGCGACGGCCGGCGCCTCGCGCACGAGCTGGATGCCGTTGAGCGAGCCGAAGCCCGACGTGACCGTGAGGTCGATCACGAGCGTTCCGCCCGTGACGCTCACGCGGTGGCGCGCGTACGTCGTGCCCTGCCCGTGCGCGCCGGGCCACGCGCCACCCACGTCCTGGGCGGCATCCGTCGATCCGGGCACGGCGACGCGCGTCTGGAACCCCGCGTTGTCCGGCGCCCAGGAGTAGGTGATCACCGTGTACGTGTCGTCGGCCAGCCCGGCGAAGGTCCAGGTCACGCTCGACGTGAGCCCGCCCACGTCCTGGAAGTCGTCCATCAGGCCGTCGTCTTCCCCGGTCGTCGCGGGGTTGTCGTAGTTCAGGTTCACGAAGCCGCCCGTCGAGCTGACCGTCGCCGCGACAGAAAGGCCATCGAGGCCCACGAGAGGCTGCGCGCTCGCCGGGACCGCGACCGCGTTCCATGCACCGGCCGAGCCCGCGGCAGCGTAGGTCGTCGAGGGCGTGGGGTGCGCGTCGTTCGCGCCGACGTCGACGTTCAGGCTCTGCGCTCCGGCCACGCCGTAGACCAGACCCAGCAGGAACAGACCGCCCAGGAGTCCGTCGTGGTGTCGCATCGCTCCATGCTACACGCGTTTTCGCGCTACAGCCGGAACGTCGCCGACAGCGCGAACAGCCATTCCTCGACGTCGTCCTCGTGCGCGCCGCGGTACCACGTGACGCTGGGACCGAGCCACATGCCGTCGAGGTACGGCCAGTCGGCGCCGGCGCCGACGAAGTAGCCCATCGCGTACGGGTCGAGCGGCTCGTTCAGGTCGTCGGTGGACCAGCGCACGAAACCGCCGCCGCGCACGTACGGGCGCCAGCCCTCGGCGTACAACGTGCCGCGCAGGCCGACGGTCCCGCGCCACAGGTCCAGGCTCTCGGCGTTGAACTGGTCGACGTGCGCCGAGGTGTAGCCGATGCCGAACTCCACGGACGGTGTCAGCACGGTCGTCGCGATGTCGAAGCCGCCGTCGACGCCGAGGTAGAGCCCGTCGTCGACCGGGTCGCCGTCCTCTTGCACGCGATCGAGGAAACCGAGTGGGAAACGGAACCATTCGCGCGAGTGCGAGGGATCGCCGCCGCGCAGCTCGGGGCGGATCATCTCGTAGCGCGTGTCGGGCGGACGCTGGGCCGAAAGGCCCTGGCACGCGGCGCAGGAGAGGACGAGGACGCACGTCGCGAGGGTCTGGAGGAACACGCACGCATCCTCGGGGCAGGTGCGCAGCCTGTCCAGCGCGCCGTCGGCCAGCGCAAGGCCGGACAGCGTGCTAGGCTTCTTCTCATGGCGTCCTGCGCGGCAGAACGGCGCGCTCCGCAGCGCGATTCGAGGCGGAAACGCCGCCTCGCGCGGCAGCGCGCCGTGACTGCGCGCTGGGTGCGAACCGGCGCCGCGCTCTGCTTGGCGAGCGTTCCGGCCCTGGCACAAGCGTGGGACGTCTTCGGCCCGCTCGACGTCGGCGTGCGCGTGTCGCAGGCCCAGACGTACGACCAGATCTGGTCCACGCCGGCGCGCACGGGCACGGGCTGGACGATGGTCTGGAGCGCGGGTCAGGACATCGTGCTGCGCCGCTTCAGCGATCAGCTCGCGCCGCTGTCCGGCGACACGCTCGTCAACACGACGCTCTGGCAGCAGGTGCAGGACGAGCCCGCGATCGGCGTCGCGGCTGGCGGGAACTTCCTGGTCGCGTGGTCCGAGCGCTACGGCTACGACGGCCAGCAGATGGGGATCTTCGGGCGCGTGCACACGGCGTCGGGCACGCCGCTCGCGGGCGAGTTCCAGATCAACGAGATCTGGCAGGCTTCGCAGTGGCGCCCTCTGATCGCACCGACCCCCGCCGGCGGGTTCGTCGTGGCCTGGTCGGGCGGCTGGGACGGCGACGCGTTCTTCCGCGTGCTGTCGTCGAGCGGCGCGCCGCTGGGCGGCGACGTTCGCGTGAACCAGTTCGTGAACGACGCGCAGGTCGACCCGGCGGTTGCCGCCGCGCCGGATGGCACGATCTTCGTCGCGTTCGTCGACTTCTCGAGCCACGGGAACGTGGGCAGCGGGCTGAACCTGTGGGGCCGCCGCTTCGCGGCCGGCGGCACGCCGCTGGGCGACGAGTTCCCGCTGCCCAGCACGTTCGTGAACGGCGACCAGCGCGTGCCGCGCGTCGCGGTCGACGCAGCCGGGCTCTTCACCGTGGTGTGGCAGGACGATCTGGCCGACGGCGCCGGGACCGCGATCGCGCTGCGGCGCTTCGACGCGGCCGGGAACGCGCTGGGCCCCGACCGGCTCGTGAACACGGTCACGGCCGGCAACCAGACGAACCCGGTCGTGCTGATGGACCCCGACGGCAGCTGTCTCGTGGCCTGGGAAGATCGCTCGACGGGCTTGCCCCGACTGCGCGCGCGACGCTTCCGCGCCGACGGCCGACCGGACGCGCTCGAGTTCGCCGCGTCGGAGCCGGGCCTGCGCGCCGAGCGTCCCGCGCTGGCGGGTGACGCCGCGAGCGGCGCCGTTTGGCTGGGCTACGACGTGGCGAACGGCACCGACTTCGACGTGCACGCACGCCGTTTCCAGGAGACGGCCGGGCCGCAGGTCTACTGCACGGCCAAGGTGAACTCGCAAGGTTGCACGCCGGCGATCGGCGTCTCGGGCTCGCCCAGCCTGTCGTCGGGCGCGCCGTTCACGATCGCGGCGACGAACGTGCTCAGCCAGAAGTTCGGGCTCATGGTGTACGGCTTCGGATCGCAGTTCCTGCCGTTCCAAGGCGGCACGCTGTGCGTCACGGGACCGCGGCGCACCGGAGCGCAATTCTCGGGCGGCACGGTCGGACCGCCCGACTGCACGGGCACGTTCGCGTTCGACTTCAACGCGCACGTGCTCTCGGGCGCCGACCCGGCGCTCGTGCCGGGCGTCACGGTGTCGGCGCAGTGGTACTACCGCGACCCGCCCGATCCGGCGGGATACGGCTCGGGCCTCACGGACGCGGCGCGGTTCACGATTTGCCCCTGAGGTGGTACTTCGAGGCCGAGAGGAAACCGAGCCTACGGCCTCTCCGACCCCGTTGGCGCCGCGCGCGGCGCGCGGAAAAACGTTCCTCGTCGAATCCGGCGCCGCGGCCAAGATCCCTGCGGTCCGGGCCGTTCATCGGGCGATGTCACGCCCAGAGAATGCCGAGGACCGCACCATGACCGTTCCGTCGCAGGACTCCCACGCTCCGCTGCAGATCCAGAAGGCTTGTCCGAAGAGCTGGGACGAGCTGACCGGCGCGGGGAAGCAGCGATTCTGCTCGTCGTGCTCGCTGCACGTGCACGACGCGGTGCAGCTCACGCAGAAGGAAGCCGAGGCCATCGTGTCGAGTGCGACCTCGCGCGTCTGCATGCGCCTGCAGTACGACGCGGCCGGCCAGCCGATCTACAGCGACACGCGGGCCGACGCGCTTCCGGCCGCGCGCGAGCCGCAGCGTGCGCGCGCGCCTGGCGCGCTGGGCGGTGTCGGCCGCGGCCGGATTGCTCGCGGCCTGCAACGGAGGCGTGTCCGATCCGGCGCCGAACGATCCCGCGGGCGGCACGAACGGCGCGCAGCCTCCGTCCAAGATGGGCAAGGTGTGCGCGGTCGAAAAGCTGGGCGACGTGGCCATGCCGCTGCCGCAGGGCATCGAGCGCCTGGGCGAAGTCTCGGCCGTTCCCGCGCCGACTTCCGCGCCGACTTCGCCGCCGCCGCCCGAGTCGAGGCCGGTGCACGACGGCCAGCAGTAGGGTCCGCGCGCAGCGCGCGTCAGCGCGGCAACAAGCGTTCGACGACCGGCAGCAGCGCTTCGGCGACGAGCTCGTGCCCACGCGTCGACAGGTGCAGGTCGTGGAGCCAGAAGGGCGGCACCGGCTCCGCGGCGAAGGTCGGCGTCAGGTCGACGACTTCGATCCCGGCTGCGCGCACTCCCGCGAGGAAGTTTGCGCACTGATCGGCCTCGCGCTGAAAGTCCTCGGCCTGGAGCCCGAACTTCTCGATGACCTCTGCGCCCGGCAGTTTGCCGTCGGGCCACTTCAGCAGGAACGGCGTCGGCAGGAATGCGACGACCAGCGTCGCGCCGCCGGCGTTCGCGCAACGCTGCATCTCGCGGCAGAGGTAGACGGCGTCACGCACGGTGTTCTCGCGCTCCACCGGCCACTGCCGCGCGATCTCGATCGAGTTGAGCCCTTGCCCCATGATGGCGGGCCGTCGCCGGAAGGCCGCATTCCTGAGAATGGCGCGCCCCTGCGCTTCGACCGGCCAGGGGTGGCCCGTGAAGTGCAGGCTCTGACCCAGGAGCTCCGCGAAATCGTTGCCGGCGAACACGACGACGACGAACACCTGCGGCCGGAACTCGCGGAATCGGAACCACGACCCCAGGTAGTTGAAGAACGAGTAGCCGCCCGCCGCGGTGTTGAGCACCTCGATGCTCCGGCCCGGCCGGCGCGTTCCGAGCAGGGCCTCGAGCCGCTCGGTCAGCACTTCCGAGTCGTCGCACACGCCGAAGGTGTGCGAGTCGCCGGCCACGAGCACGCGCAGATCGCGCGGCGGGTCCGAGAGCTCGTGGTCCTCGCGGCCGCCCTGCGCGTTCACGTTCGTGTTGACCTCTCCGGCAGGGTGCTCGGGCCACGGCATCCTCTGGTCGCGCACCGGGACCGGCCGCGCGTACGTCCAGGGGTCGTACCTGGAGGTGTTCCCGAACGTGAAGAACACGCCGGCGACCTGCGGGGAGAGGTGGAAGACCCAGTCCTCGGGCCGCGTCGGGATCGGCGGCTCGCCGAAGACCTCGGCCAGATCCCGGGGCCCGGCCACGCGCGATGGCGGAGGCGGTGTCGGCCGATGGATCTCGAGTGCCTTGGGCGCACGCTTGCGCAGCACATGGAGACCGCCCCACAGGATGCACGCGGAGGCGGCACACGAGATCGCGAGGACGATCAGTCGGCGTCGCCACGACGGAGGAACCTGGGGCATGCGAGCAGAGTCGTTCCGTGTGGCTTGGGTCGTGCCAGAAGACGGCGCGGCTCAAGCCTACACTCGCGAGCGCCGCAGCGATCGGCGCAGATCGCCGAAGGTGAGTATCTCGCCCGCGACCTCCAGACCGGGCCTGCGAAGTCGCCGCGAACCGCGTCGGCGACCATTCTCGTAATGTCACGAAGATGGTCGGAGTCGGCTCCCGCTACTCCGCTCCTGCCGGTTCACCCGATCGAGCTGCGGCCGGAAACGGACCACCCGCGCTCCACATCCGACGCGGCGATGCGCGCGGCTCGAGGGTCGCGAACGCGCCGTCGCTCAGCCGGTACAGCTTGATCGTCGCGAGCGCGATCTGCGGGCCGAACAGGTCGAGCTCCCACTCGGGCGGCGCCCCCAGCGTCGGCGCGGCGAACGCCACGAGCAGGCCGCCCGGCTGCACGCACAGAGGCACGATCACGCCGCGCACCGGGACGTCGGTCCGTGTGGCGCCGTCGAGCGAAACGCGTGCCAGGCGGTTCTGGCCTTCGTCGTCGCGCCACATCACGACCAGCGCCGGCCCCTCCGGGTCGACGACGACCGCTTCGCCCGCGGCCAGCTCCCGGACCACGGTGCGCGCAGGTACGCCGAACGCCCGGATCCAGCGCGAGCCGTCGTCGTGCGCGACGACGATCGCCAACTGCGACCGGTCGACCCAGGCCGGAGTCGAGGGCCAGCACGCGACGCCGGTCGCGTCGGTTGCGCCGGTCTCGAGATCGATCAGCACGAGCTCGCGCAGGGCTCCGCCGTGCGAGCGCGCGTCGTCCTCGTCGTAGGGCGCGAGGACGGCCGCGAGCTCTGCATCGGGCGACAGGGACAGCGCGTGGATCGCGCGCGGGAAACGCGCCACGGGGAGGTCGCGACCGTCGACGTGCGCGCGGCGCAGGAACAGCCCGCGGTCGTCGCGTACGGCGTACACGAAGCGCCCGTCCGGCGCCGGGCCGGCCAGCGCCACGATCTGGCCGCGGATGCCGTGGTCGCGAGTCGCGCCCGTGGGCAGACGGCGCACTTCGATCGGCTTCTCGCCGCGCGCGGACAGGATCGAGCCGGTCGCGATCTGGCGCAGCTCGGAGTTCTCGAGCCCCTCGACCGGCTCGTACGGCGAACCGCGCGAGACGAGCGGCAGGCCTCCGCCCAGATCGGGCGCGCTGTTGCACGCGCAGAGCAGCGCGGCGCCGGCGAAAGGCAGGAGCCTCATGGCTTCAGCAGAACGTAGGTGACGCCGCCGCGGCGCATCCAGACCTCTTCGAGCTCCGCGCGCTTGTACGTGAGCTGACCGCGCTCGGTGTCGGGCGCGGCGGGGTCGTTCACGACGCAGTCGCCGCGCTCGTCGAATCCGCGCAGCACGAGCAGGTGGCCGGAGGTCTGCTGGTACGGCGCGCCCGTGAGCTGGCCCTTCTTCGCGGCGATGCTCAGGATCAGCGGATTCCCGGCCTCGATCTCGCGCTCGACCGCGGTCCAGTCGCAGAAGCGCGTCAGGTAGCCGGGAACGCCCAGGCTGTACGCGGCCTGCACGTTGCGCGGCCAGTTCCCGTAGATGTCGTTCGCGGCGTCGTAGGCGCGCTCGCAAACCTCCGTCGTCGGCCGCGCGACGCCGCGGTACGCGAGCACCATCGCCAGCGAAGTCGGGCTGCAGATGCGGCCCGAGATGTCCGGCTTCTCGACCTTCTGGCTGCGGAAGGGCACGTCGAGCGGCTTGACCCGCGTCGGCCGGGCCGGCGCTTCGATCGGTGTCATGTCGCGCTCGCGGTCGGAGAAGCACAGCGTCAGGTGCCGGACGACGACCCTCTGCGCGGCCTCGCGCGCGTTGGCGCGCACGCGGACCTGCGCGACGGCGAACGGACGCTCGCCGACGAAGAAGTCGACGTCGACCTTCCCGCCGTCGCAGACGACGGTGCGCGGCGTGGACGGAGCCTCGCCCCAGTCGCCCAGGTGCATCCATTCCGACCAGGCCTCCTCGCCCTTCTCGCCGACGCGCAGCTCGACGACGAACGCGGTGACCGGCGGAGCGTCGACGTTCCAGGAAACGAGGAGCTCGCGGAACGGGTGGGCGCCGCGCTGGGGCGGGCTCGTGCAGATCGACTCCGCCGCGGGACCGACCTCGAGAACTGTGTAGGCGCCGTTCCGCGCGAGTCGCGCGATCGCTTGCGGCTCGTCGAGCCCGACGCTGCGCGTCTCGCAGTAGAACGGCAGGTTCCCGAGCGCCAGAAGGGCGAGGTGGATCATCGACCGACGACTCTAGCGCCGTCCGAGGTCGGAGGATCGTGGACGCCCGTCCGGCCTGCGCCACGACCCCCGAGCCGCGTCGTCGAACCTCGGCTTCCTCGTCGGTAACAGCGCCGTACAGCTCGGGTTAGCGTGTGCGGCGCCGCACGCTGAGCGAGCGGGCGACGGCCCGGAAGTGGCCCCTGCGCCCCCTGCAGGCCCTGGCACGCCATGTGCTCGCGCGAGGGTGCAGGCCGACAGCCTGCGTGCGCACGCGCGATGCCGTAGCCTCAGATCGACTCGGAGATCGGCGAACCCGCCGGTCGGAGCCTTCCATGCCGAACGTCCTTGCTCTCCTCCTGCTGGCCTTCCTCTCCGCCCCCTCGGCCCCGAGTGCAACCACGTCGGACGAGGCCAACGCCGCTCCGACGGCCGTCCGCGAGAAGGAGGCGCGCCGGGTGCTGAAGCTCGCCAGCGGGCAGACGATCCGCGTGCTGTCGCGCTGGAAGGACGGCGCGTGGGAGTACAAGGGCAAGGGCGGCTGGCAGCGCCTCGATCCGCGCCTCGTGACCGGCGCGGAGCTGGAGACGGACGTGCTGCGCGCGTGGCGCGACGAGCGCGAGAAGTGCAACACGAAGGACCTGGTCGCGCGCACGGCGCTGGCGCGCTGGGGTGCCGAGCACGGGCTGGCGACGGAAGCCCTGTCGGAGCTCGATGCGGTGTTGAGCGCGGCACCCGACGACGCGGGCGCTCTCGAGGTGCTGAGCGACAAGTGGCTCTTGAGCGTGCCCTCGCTCGACGTCCCGGCCGAGCAGGAAGCGCCGGCGCGCGAGGAGCTGATGCGTTTCGGCTCGTCGCTGCCGCCCGCCGGCCGCGAGGTGGCGGTGAACGAGCTGCGCAGCACCAAGGACCGCGCCGCATTGCTGAGCGAGCTCGCGCGCGACCTGTGGTCCCCCATCGTCGTGCGCCGCAGCTTCGCGGCGCTGGCGCTGCGGCGGATCTTCCCGGGCGAGGAGGCCAAGCCGCTGCTCGTACACGCGGTGCGCGACGCGTCCGAAGGCGTGCGCCGAGAGAGCGCGCGCGCGCTGCGCTCGGCCGGCGATCCGGCGCTCGTCGTGCCGCTGGTCAAGGCGCTCTCGAGCCGGTCGCTCTCGATCCGCTCGAACGCCGCGACGGCGCTGGGCGAGATGGGCTACCCCGTGGCGGTCGAGCCGCTGATCGCGCGGATGGCAGCGGCGCTCCAGTCGTCGAGCGACGCGCGCGCGCCGCACTCGAACATCTTCATCGGGCGACAGATCGCCTACATCCAGGACTTCGACGTCGAGGTGGCGCAGTTCCAGGCCGTCGCCGACCCGCAGGTCAACGTGCTGCTCGAAGGCCAGGTCACCGACGCGGCCGTCATCTCGTCGCGCGAGGAGGGCGTCGAGATCGAGCTGATGGCGATCCGTCAGGCGCTCGAGAAGCTCGTCCACTTCCGCCCGGGCGGCACCGCGCGCGAGTGGCTGCGCTGGTGGGAGAAGGACGGCGCCAAGTGGCGCGCGGTCGACCACACGGCGCCGCGGACGCCCTGAGTCGCGCGCTCGCGCGCGGCTCCACCGGTACGGATTGGGTTCTCCCTCTTTCTGTCTCGCGCGCCCGCTCGCGAACTCTCAACGCGACAGCGTCAGCACGATCTCGGTCGCGATCAGCGCGATGATGATCCAGTCGAGCGCCTCCATGCGGCGAGTCGACGCGCTGTCGTGCACCTTTTGGTAGATGCTGTCGAGCGTCTCGAGCTTGCGCAGGATGCCGGAGTTCCACTCGGCCACGCGGAAGCGTTGCGACGCGGTGCGGTGGATGCGCGCCAGGTACTGGTCGCCGAACAGCTTGAGGGCGTTCGACACGCGCTCGAACAGGATCGCGCCGTCGACCTGCATCTGCGCGATGCGGCGCATTTCTCCGCGCGAGGCGCCCGGCAGCCGCAGGGCGCTCCACGTGCCGGGCTGCTGCAGGGATTCGTAGGCGCGGTCGAGCGAGCGGTCGAGCTTCTCGTCCAGGAAGCGCACCTCGAGCAGCTCGAGGTTGGCGAACTCGAGCACGGACACGACGTCCTCCGGCTCGCGGTCGACGAGAAGCGCCGCGTTCCAGTCGAGCACGGCCAGGTCGTCGGTCCCGAAGCGCACGCGACCCGACAGCGCCTCCGTGACTTCCTGGTCCGACAGGCGGTCGCGCTCGGAGCGCAGGAGCCGCGCGAAATCGGCGGCGTGCTCGACCAGCACGGCTTCGGGGTCCACGCCCGTCGCGAAGGCCGGGACCTGGAACACGAGGTAGTCCTCGACGGGATCCGCCAGGCACGGCCGGTCGACGTGCTCGCGGATCAGCTCGAGAAGGCCCGCGACGAGCTGCTCGGCGTGCGCTGGCAGAGCGGGATCGCCCGAGAGCGTGCACGAGATCGCGATCAGCTCCTCGAGCGTCCCGGCGAACGGAATCGTGTAGCCGACCGAGACGCCGCCAAAGTCGTAGAGCAGGATCTCGACCGTCGACGAGGTGTGCAGTCCCGCGATCGCGACCGGCTCGATCTCGCGGTTCAGGCGCAGCGGCGGCGGATCGAACTGGAAGTACTGCGGCGCGTGGCCCTTGTGCCGGATGCGCTCGTCGGCCTCGAGGCCCGAAGCCTGCCCGCGGCAGGCCTCGAGCCGGATCGACAGCCCGATGTCGAAGGCCAGCAGGACGCGGATCGTCCCCTGCGGTAGCTGTAGCGAAGGCATAGGCAGGCTACGGCACGCGCAGCTTCACGTTGCGGAACTCGACGCGGTCGCCGTGGTCCTGCAGCGCGATCCGGCCTGTTTTCGCCTGCCCGTAGCGCGGCATCTTCGCGAACTTGCTGGCCGCGACGGACGCGGTCCAATCGGGCGTCCAGAGCTCGTACTCGATCTGCTTCTCGCCGTTGAGCCAGTGCTCGACGTGCGGGCCCTTCACGACGAGGCGCACTTCGTTCCACATGCCGATCGGGCGCGTCAAATCGCGCTCGGGCGCCTGCAGCGCGTAGTTCGACCCGGCCGACGTCATCGGGTTCCTGCCGTCCGGGTGCCCGTCGTTGTCGAGCACCTGCAGCTCGGGACCGCTCTCCCACACGTACGAGCCCTGGTCCTCGACGTGGAAGAAGACGCCGCTGTTCCCGCCGGCCGGGATGCGCCACTCGAGCGCCAGCTCGAAATCCGGGTAGAGCGCGTCGGTGACGATGTCGCCGCCGTCGCCCGTGCGCACGAGCGCGCCGTCGATCGCCTCCCAGCCCTTCACGGCGCCCTCCTTCTTGAAGTTGCGCCAGCCGGCCAGCGACTTCCCGTCGAAGAGCAGCTTCCAGCCGGTGGACTTCTCGACGGCGGTCAGGACGTTCTGCGGCTTGCGCGGCGGCGCCGGCCGCATCTCGAGCGGACGGTCCCGGGGCAGCGCGTTCAGCGTGTACCAGCCCTCGGTCGACCACAGCCGGCGTCCGGCCACGTCGGTCAACGGCCCGGCGGCGCGCACGTGGACGACGCGACCGGCTTCGAGACCCTCGACCTGCAGCGCGATGCGCCGTCGATCGGAGGACACGGACGCGGCGCGCACGACGAGGCGGCGTTCGTCGATCGGCGGGCCGCCGTACGTCGCGGTCGGCACGTAGCGCCAATCCTGAACGACCCAGTTCTCGGGCTCCCAGCCGAGCTCCGGCGCGAGCGGCTCGGTGAACTCGACCTCGAAGCCGCCGGTCTTGGCGCGGATCGCCAGGATGTCGAACGCGCTCGCGCCGCTCCACGCGATCCGCTGCAGCCCGAACATGTGCTTGCCTTCCTGGCCCCAGTTGCCGGTCGAGCCGATGCCGCCGGCGTAGATCGCGCCGTCGGGCCCGAACGCCAAGCGGTTCATGCCGGCCTCGAGGCCCTGCGTCCAGCGCAACACGCAGCCCTGCCACACGCCGTCGACGACCTCGACGAGGTCGCGCTGCAGGCCTCCGTACGTGACGTCGGCGTGCACGACCTGTCCGGCGAACGGACCGAAGCCGTTCGGGATCACGCCCGGCTGGCTCGGGCTGTTGCCGATGTCGTTCTGCGGCAGCCACAGGACGGGTGGCGTGACGGGCAGCGACGCAGCGGCTTCGTCGAGCACCGCGCGCGAGCCGTAGAACGCGCCCGGCTCGAGGTGCAGTAGCTTCGACGACGGCAGCCAGTCGCCCTGGTTGTCCGTGATCAGGATCGAGCCGTCGGGCCCGAGCCCGATGCCGTTCGGCGTGCGCAGGCCGTGCGCGACTACTTCGAAGGCGCCCGAGTCCGGATCGATCTTGAGCACGGACCCGCGGCCCGGGACCTGCGGTCGCGTACTCTTGCCGCCCGGGTCGATCGCGATCGCCAGGTTCAGGTAGAGCGATCCGTCCTTCTGCACGAGCCCGAAGGTGAACTCGTGGAAGTTCGGGCTGACGTCCCAGGCCGAGCAGACCGCGCGGTACTCGTCGCACGTGCCGTCCTTGTCGTGGTCGATCAGCTCGGTCAGCTCCTGCTTCTGCACGACGAAGATGCGCTCGCCGAGCAGCGCGATGCCCAGCGGCTCCGCGAGCCCCGCCGCGAAGCGCGTCATCGCGACCTTGGCGGGATCGCCGGTCTGCGCGCCGGTCAGCGCGTACACCGCGCCGACCGCGTCCCACGTCGCGACGAGAAGCCAACCATCAGACGTCCACGCGAGCCCGCCGACCTTGGGCTCGAAGCCCTCGGGACGGATCGTCTGCACGATCAAGGACGGGTGCACCGCATCGAGCGGCATGCCGTCGCCCGGCCGGCCCTTCTTCAACGGCCGGATGACCTTCTTCTTGCCGGGCGCCGTGACGCGCACCTCTCCGGCCGGGCACGACAGCGCGGTGGAAGGGATCACCTCGAACGCCTGCGCACCGGGACGTTTCCACGACAGCTTGAGCACCCAGCCGACGTAGACCTCCATGTGCCACAGGTCGATCGGGTGCAAGCCCTGCGTGAGCTCGAGCTCGACGTCCTTGTTCTGGGGCGAGTGCAGTCCGTCGTGGTCGATCACGAGCTGACCGTCGAGCCACAGCTTCGAGCCGTCGTCGCTGCGCACGCGCAGCGTGTAGCGGCCGGCTTCGGGCACCTCGAGCCAACCCTTGGCGTGCGTCAGGAACGTGTCCTCGATGCCGCCCAGGTCGGCGTCTTCGAGGTCGATTGTCTCCAGGCGACGCGCGACGTTCGGCGTCTGGCCCGGCACGAGCGGCAGGATCGTCTCGAACGGCTCGCCCAGGAAGTACCAGTAGACGGAGAGGCCGGGCTCGCGCGGGCCCTTCTCGTCCTGCGCGGCGGCTGGCGCGGGCAGCGCGACGAGGAGGATCGCAAGTGTCAGGAGACGCACGCTCACCGTGCACCTCCGGCGGCGGCCGGCTTGGGCCCAGCCTCAGGCTCCATCTTCGGCAGCTCGATCGGATCGAAGAACTGGATCAAGCTGTTCGTCTTGCGCTGCGCGTTCAGCCACATCTGCGAGTGGATCCGCGTGTCCACGACCTGACCCTTCGCGTCCTTCACGTCGATCAACTTCTCGGCGCGCGCGCCGCCCGCGTCGATGAACCGGCCGCGCGACGCATCGCTGCGCACGAGCACGGCGACCAGCATGTCCTCGGGCACCGCCGGCGCGTGAAAGCGACGCACGAGGCCGGGCAAGCCCGCCACGAGCCCCCACTCCTCGACCTGCGTGGCGTTGAAGATCTGCTCGGGGTGGACGAACTCGGGACGCTCCTCGACGCGCACCGCGCGCCCGTCGGGCAGGACGATGTCGTAGAGCAGCACGCAGGCGCCGTGTTCGATGCGGTAACCGCGCCAGACCGCGTCGGCCTCGACCTGCTTGCCGCCCACGTCGGCGAACCACACGTCGCCGTCGAGACCCTCCGTGTAGGCCAGGCCGAGCGAAGTCGGCGTCGGCCCGTGCGCGGTCGTGTAGACGGCACCATCGAACTTCACGCCGCCCTTCCAGGCCTTCGTGAAGCCGCACTGGCGCGTGTCCCAGCAGGCCCACAGGTCGTCGGACAGCGCCACCGTCACCATGCGTACGCGCTTGTCGAGCACGCATCGGAACACGAACGGGTCGCGCGGTCGCACCACCTCCATCGGGGTGTGCGGAGCCTGTTGCGCGAGCGCGAGGAGCAGCGGGACGAGGATCATCAGTGTCTCAAGCCTGCGCAGGCGCGGGTTTCTTGTAGGGATAGAACGTGAGCAGCAGGGAGAGGCAGGCCAGGGAAGCCCACATGGGGACCGAGAACAAGCGCGTGTAATCCGTGCCACCGCCGTCCGACGCGGGCAGCGCCGCCCACTTGGCGACCCGGCCGGCGACGATGCTCCCCACGATCACGCCGACGCCGACGATGACGAGATTGTAGAGGCTCTGTGCACTGGCGCGGACGTCGGAGCTCGTCTCCTCGTCGACGATCATGAACGCCAGGAAGATGAAGCAGCCGAAGATCGGCCCGTGCAGCGCGAGGCCGACGACGAGCGTCAGCATCGGCGGCAGCGGGATCACGTCGACGTACGCGAAGAGCGCCATGCGCGCGGCGTAGGCCGTCAGCCCCACGGCGAGCAGCGTCTTGCGCGAGACGCGCTTGGCGAACAGGGTGATCGCGCCCAGCACGAGCACCTCGGACATCTGGCCGATCGTCATCAGCCCGCCGCCGCCGGCCCCGAACAAGGCCTTCAGGAACCCCGGCGCTTCGGCCTGACGATCACCGAGGAACGACTCGGTGTGCACGAAGTAGAACTGATGGATGCAGCTCACGGGCACCGTGAGCAGGAACAGCGTGACCAGCGGCTGCTTCGCGATCTCGCGCAGCGCCTCGAACGTCGCGAACTTCTGCTCGCCGCGCGAGGGCGGCGTGTGCGGCAGCGTGAGGCAGTAGGCGCTCATCGCGAAGCCCAGCAGCGCGCTGAGCCGGAACGAATCCGACTTGCCCGCCACGACGTCCGCCGCGTGCGCGTTCTGGAGCCAGTGCCCCATCGCGAGCCCCACGACGATCCAACCGAAGGTCCCCCACAGCCGAACGCGCCCGAAGTCGCGATCGCGGTCCGGGAGATGGTGGAACGCGAGGCTGTTCGTCAGCGCCATGGTCGGCGCGTACATGAACCCGTACGCCAGCGAGAACCACAGGAACGTGCTGTAGCTCTCGATCTCCGCGAGCTGCCAGATCAGGCATGCGCCGACGAGATGGTGGATCGCGAGCAGCTTCTCGGTCGCGACCCAGCGGTCGGCGATCTGCCCCGCGATGAAGGGTCCGAAGATCGCGCCGACCGCGCCGGCCGCGAACATGGTCCCGATCTCGTCCGGCTGGAATCCGCGGTGGTCCTTCAGGAACGAGAACAGGAACGGCAGCCACGCTCCCCAGATCGCGTACTGGAGGAACATCATCACGCTGAGGCGCGCGCGGAGGCCGCGGGAGATGTCGCTCATCGTCGTGGGAGACTTTCAGAAACGAGGGGAGCGGGACGCGCGCAGGATCCCGCGTCGGAGGGAGTCGGGATCACTCGCTGAACGCCGCGTCGAACGCGCGCTCGCTGCGCGGGAAATCAAGGCGCCGCACGTAGCTGCAGGCCTCGCGCGCGCCGTGCTCGCGGTCCATCAGCGCGTCCTCCCACTCGACGGTCAGCGGGCCGGCGTAGCCGATCTGGTTCAGGCTGCGCACGATGCCCTCGAAGTCGATGCGCCCGCGGCCGGGCGAGCGGAAGTCCCAGTTGCGGCCGTCGCGCCCGAAGTCGACGTGCCCGCCGAACGTGCCGACCGGCGTCGGCGTCGGCGACCACCAGACGTCCTTGACGTGCACGTTCCAGATGCGCTCGCCGAAGCGGCGCAGGAACAGCAGGTAGTCGACGCCCTGGTAGCCGAAGTGCGACGGATCGAAGTTGAAGCCGAAGGCCTTGTGCCCGTTCAACGCGGCCAGCGCGCGCTCCGTGCTGGCGACGTCGAACGCGATCTCGGTCGGGTGTACCTCGAGCGCGAACGACACCTTCAACTTCTGGTACTCGTCCAGGATCGGCGTCCAGCGCGCGGCGAATTCGGCGTAGCCCTTCTCGATCGCGCCGGGCGGGAGCGGCGGGAACGCGTACATGTAATTCCAGATCGGCGAGCCGGTGAAGCCGACGACGACCGTGCGCTTGGTCTTCTTGAGCACGTCTTTCACGCTCTTCGGCGCGGCGTCGAAGAACGCGCGCGCGGCGCGACCCGTGTCGATCATCTCGGCCTGCGCGCGCTTGCGCACGCCTTCGGGCTTGCCGTCGCCCCACACGCGCTCGGGCAGGATCGACTTGTGCCGCTCGTCGATCACGTCGGCGACGGCTTGGCCGACGAGGTGGTTCGCGATCGCGAACGCGCCCAGGCCGTGGTCCTGCAGCAGATCCCAGTGCTTGGCGACGTAGCCCTTGTCCTTGAGCGAGCGCGCGACGTCGAAGTGATCGCCCCAGCAAGCCAGCTCGAGGCCGTCGTAGCCGAGCTCCTTGGCCTTCCGGCAGAGCGTCTCGAGCGGCAGGTCGGCCCATTGGCCGGTGAAGAGACAGACGGGACGGGGCATGGGCACCTCGTGGGGGGGGCGAGGGAGGATAGGGCGCGGTCCGGCGGAGCGCGAGCACGGCGATCCGCTCACGCGACAGGCGTGCGGCGCGGTCCCCCGCCGGCGTGGTGTGCCGGTAACCTGAGGGTGGATCCCCTCTCGACCTCGAGCCACGCCATGCGCCACCTCCACCTTGCGGCCGCCTTATTCACCCTCGTTCCCGCCGCAGCGTCCGCGCAGGACACCTCCCCCGACGGCGGTCAGCGGGAACCGCGCCGCGAGCGCTGGTCCGCCCCGCGCCGGATCGAGGCGCAGCCCGCGCCGCACGGCGGCGTGGCGGCGAGCTTCCTGGAGGCCGGCTCGGCGCCCGAGGGCGACATCCCCCACGACATCGCCTACCTGGCCGACGGCAGCACTGTCGTCGTCGCGAACCGGGACACGGACACGCTGACGTTCCTGGACGTGAACACGCGCGCCGTCACGCACTCGATCGGCGTGGGCGACTACCCCGTCAACGTCGCGGTCACGCCCGACAACCGCTACGCGCTCGTGCCGTGCCCGCTCTCGAACGAGCTGTCCGTCGTCGACGTCGCGACGCACACGCTGGTGACGAGCATGATCCTGGGCGGATTGCAGCCGTACAAGGTGCTCGTCAGCCCCGATTCGCAGTGGGCCGTCGTGGGCCTGATCAACGACGCGATCAGTTCGGCCTTCTCGATCGTCGACCTGCAGACGCTGACCGAGGTCGCCGTCATCCCCACGACGAGCCAGGGCGTCGTCGGCTTCTACTTCACGCCCGAGGCCGGTATCAGCGGCACGTTCTTCACGCGCTTCGCGCTCGCATCCGACGGGCGCACGATCGTCCTGCCCGACACCGCGAACGCGCGCGTCATGGTCTACGACCGGCCGGGCGTCCTGCCGGTCGCGACGATCGCCACCGCCGCCAACCCGACCGGCGTGGACGTCTCGAACGACGCGACCACGGCCGTCGTCAGCCACGACTTCAACGTGCGCACGGTCAGCCGGATCGACTTGCCGACGCGGACGCTGGGCGCGGCGTTCACGGGCGCGATCGACTTCAGCGACCGGCTCGTGCGCATCACGCCCGACAAGAGCCACGCGATCGTCGCGGCGCTGAACAACGTCGTGTTCGTGAACCTGACGAGCGGCGCGGTGGCGGCCAACATCGCGACCGGCACGGTCGGCGATCTCGAGATCACGTTCGACGGCCAGTTCCTGTTCGTGCCGAACTTCAACGCGCGCGTGATCGACATCCCGACGCGCACGCTGGTGCGCACGATCACGTTCGCGTCGTGCTACGACGGCGCGACCAGCCCGACGGAGCGCCGCGCGGTCGCGCTGAACAACCGCTTCCGCGAGGACGTGCACTTCTACGGCGTGAACGGCGCCAGCGGCAGCCTGGAAGGGTTCGCGCTCTCGGGCCCGCCGCCCGAGGGCGACGCGACGCGCAGCGTGGCCGTGTCGGCCGACGGGCGCACGGCGGTCGCCGGCAACGTCACGTCGCGCAACGTCACCGTATTCGACCTCGTCACCGGCGCGGCGCGCGCCTGGATCGACACGGGCGACCGCCCGCTGGGCGTCGCGATCACGCCCGACGGGACGACCGCCGTCGTGTGCAACGCCGACGCCGACACCGTGTCGATCATCGACCTCGCGACCGACACGCGCGTCGCGAACCTGTCCGTCGTTCAGCGGCCGGCCGTCGTCGTCCTCTCGCCCGATTCGCAGTGGGCCTACGTGCTGTCCGTGGCCGGCACCGACCGCGTGCACTTCGTGCGTCTGCAGGGCGCGACGAGCTTCGTCCAGTCGTCGATCATCGCGGGACAGACGGGCTCCGCGGGCGGCTACGCCTACTCGGGCCTCTCCGGCATGGCGCTGTCGTCCGACGGCTCGGTGCTGGGCGTGTGCATCAGCTTCGACGACCAATTCCTGCTGGTGAACACGGTCACGCGCACGGAGATGGCGCGGGTCGACCTCGATCCCTCGCCGACAAACGTGTTCCCCTACGCGGCGGCGTTCACGCCCGACGGCACGCGCGCCTACGTCGTGAACAGCTTCGGCGACTCGGTCAGCGTCGTGACCGTGAACGGCGCGGCGTCGACCTTGTTCACGACGATCCCCGGCATCGATTTCCCGAGCACGGTGAACGTCGACTCCATCGGCGCGCACGTGTACGTGACCGACGCGAACGGCACGGCCAGTTCGCGCCTGCGCGTGATCGCGACCGCGTCGAACACAGTCGTCGCGAACGTGCCGCTGGCGAACCGCGCCATCCGCGCGGCACACCTGTCGGAGCTCGACGACGTGCTCTACCTCGCGGCCGGCACGTCGACCGGTGGCGAGCTCGTGCGCATCACGGTCGCCGGCGCGAGCTCCGCACTCCTGGACACGACGCCGCTGTCGGCCTCGCCGGCCGAGATGGGCTTCAGCGAGGCGCTGCGCAGCGCCGTGCTGGCGCAACCGATCCCCGACGGCCTCGACGTCCGGCGCTACGACCTGGCCGAGAACTACTGCATCGCCGGCCTGAACTCGTTCGGGACGATGGCGATCATCTCCTACACGGGCACGACCAGCGTCTCGATCGCCGACCTCGCACTGCGCGTGACGGCCGCGTCACCCAACGGGCCAGGCCTCTTCTTCTACGGCACGACGCAGCTGCAGGTACCGTTCGGCGACGGCTTCCGCTGCGTGGGCGGCAACGTGATCCGGCTCAACCCGCCGATGTTCGCCGACCCCTCCGGCTCGCAGACGCGCAACTTCACGCCGCCGCCGGGCAACCCGGTGCCGCCCGGAGGAACACGCTACTTCCAGTACTGGTACCGCAACCTCGGCGGACCGGGAGGCAGCGGGTTCAACCTGTCCGATGGCCTGCGCGTGACCTTTTCCCCCTGACCGACACAAGTCTGGTTGGGGTGGCTGCCCGGCGGCCCGCGGCCGCCGGAACACGGGCTCCTGCCCGGCGGCCTTCGGCCGCCGGAACACATCACGCATCCACGAGAACCTTGAAGCCGCCCATGGACATGCGCGTCAGGTCGAAGGGCTTCTTCTTGTTCATCATGATCGCGCCCATCCGCGGGTCCTTCATGACGGCCTCGTTGACCTTGTCGCGGTGCGCGCGCGACTTGTAGACGATGTAGGAGAAGAACACGGTCTCGCCCGTCTTGGCCTTGGCCAACTTCGGGAACGGCACGCCGCACCCCGGCTTCGCCTTCAAGTCGTCTCCCTGGCACTCGCGAAACTCGAGCGCACCGTACTTGCGCCAGATCTTGCCGGCCTGCGCTGCCATCCGGCGGTAGGCCGCGACGTTCTTCTTGGGGACTGCCAGCACGAAACCATCGACGTAGGGCATGGGTCGTTCCTCGGTTGGGTGTTTGTGCCGTGCGCGCGGACGGCGGTTCACTTGATCTCGGACAGGCGCACCGCGACGCGCTCCTTGGCCGACACGAGCGCAGCTTCCAGCACGCGCTGCGTCTCGAAGGCGTCAGCGAAGTCGGGCAGCGGCACTTCGGGCTCCCCGCCCGACAGCACGCGCACGATGTCGGCCGCCATGTTCACGAAGCCGTGCTCGTAGCCCAGCACGTGCGCATCGGGCCACCAGTTGGCGACGTAGGGGTGCTCGCCTGCGGCCGAAGTGGCCACGATGCGCCGCCAGCCCGCGGTCCGCGGCCCGAGCGTCGCGTCGTGGAACCAAAGCTCGTTCATCGACTCGAACGCGAAGCGCAGCGCGCCCAGCTCGCCGTTCAGCTCGATCTCGTTCGCGTTCAGGTGGCCGGTCGCGACACGCGAGGCCTCGAAGCTCGCCAGCGCGCCGCCGCGCATGCTGGCCACGAACAGGACCGCGTCGTCGACGTCGCACTTGCCCTTCTTGTCCGTGCCGGGGATATCGCGCTCGAGCACGAACGCACGCGACACGGCGCCGTGGATCTCGGCCACCTCGTCGCCGGTCAGGAATCGTGCGAGGTCGACGATGTGGGCGTTCAGGTCGCCGTGCGCGCCGGATCCGGCCAGCTTCTTCTGGAAGCGCCACGACATCGGCGTCGACGGCCCGCCCCAGCTCTGCAGGTAGGTCGCGCGCACGTGGTGGATGCGGCCCAGCTTGCCTTCCGCGACGAGCTGCCGCGCCAGCGCGACCGCCGGACAACGCCGGTAGTTGAACCACACGAACGTCTTCGAGTGCTTCGCCTTGCGCGCCGCGTCGCGCAGCGTGCGCGCTTCCGCCAGCGTGCCGGCCAGCGGCTTCTCGCAAGCCACGTGCTTCCCGGCCTCGAGGGCGGCCAGCGCCGGCTCGGCGTGCAGGTGGTTGGGCGTCGCGACGTCGACCAGCTCGAGCTTCGGATCGCTGGCCAGATCCTCCCAGCGCGTCGTGTGCGTCTTCCAGCCCCAGCGCGCAGCGAACGCGGCCAGGTCGTCGGCGTCGCGCGCGCAGGCGGCCTGCAGGACGACGCGCCGCGGGAGCGAGAAGAAGCGGTTGACCTGGCCCCAGGCGTTGCTGTGCGCACGCCCCATGAACTTCTGGCCGATCAACCCGACGAAGAGGTCGCCTGTCATGCGCTCCCGCCGCGGCGGGCCGCGCATTGGATCCGCGTCTGCCGGAACGCGCAAGCTGCAGCGTGGACCGCGATCACGCCGGGCTCGGCCGCGCCGGCGTTACGTCGCGCGCTAACCGGCCTCGTCCGCCGGCGGATCGCGCGTGTCGGCCGCGCCGACGCCGTACAGCTTGCGTCGCGGCAACCGCCGCAGGACCGCGTCGGCGGCGGAGCGCGGCAGGAGCGACAGGATCGCGCGCAAGACGCGGACCTGGAGCCGGCGCGCGAGCGGAGCGCGCCCGCCCGAACGCTCCATCCAGCTGCGGGCCGCCGGCAGGTCGTGTCGACGCAGCGCGCGCCAGGCCAGGTCGGCCGAGATGCGCGCCTCCTCTTCGAGGATCACCGCCGTGTGACGCGGCTCGAGTGCCGATTCCGGCCGGCGCAGCCGCTCGAGCACCGCCAGCCACTCGAGCAGCATGGGCTCGAGGTCGTGGCTCAGGTTGCGCGCGTGGATCCGGTAGCGCGCCAGCGTGCCGGGATGGAAGCCGACCGGCGCACGCCGTGCGCAGCGCAGGCACAGCTCGTAGTCCTCGAGGTAGCGCAAGCCCTCGTCGCAACCGCCCAGCTCGCGGAACAGGCTCGCGCGCAGCAGCGTGGTCTCGACCGGGATGAAGTTGCCGCGCAGGAGCTGCTCGAACACCTGGCCGTGGTGGTAGTTCAAGTAGGTGCCGCGGCGCCCGCGCACGGTCCCGCTGGCGTCGATGACGGATGCGTCGCTGTACACGAGCCCGAGCGCAGGATCGCCCACGAGGACGGGGACGAGCGTCGCGAGGAGCTGCGGCTCCCACAGGTCGTCGTGGTCGAGGAACGCCAGGAACTCGCCCTGGCCCTCGGCCGCGCCGCGGTTGCGCGCGGCGGACACGCCGCGGTTCTGCTGCCGCACGAGGCGCAGCCGATCGCCGTAGCCCTGCAGGATCGGCACGGTGCGATCGCTCGAGCCGTCGTCGACCACGATCAGCTCGAACGGCACGTAGGTCTGCGCCAGCACGCTGTCGATCGTGGCGCGCACGAACGTCTCGCCCTGGTACGTCGGGACGACGACGGTGACGAGCGGGTTCAACCGGCGCGTCCCCGCTGAATGCGCGCGCGCACGGCCGAGAGCTCGGTCAGGGCCTGAGCGCGGTCGAAGACGAGGCGTGCCGCGATCCAGGCCCACAGGGCGACGTTCCCGATCGCGGCCGCGATCAGCGCCGGGTGCAGGTCGGCGCACTCGCGCAGGATCCAGAATCCGAGAGGCCCGGTCGCAGCGGCCCAGGCCGCCAGCACGAGGCCGGCGCGGCGCAGCTCGACGCCGGTCTCGCGCACGTCGAGGCGCCGCGACGCGACGAAGAGCGAGCTGGCAGCCGACAGCGCGCGGGACGCGAGCACCGCGATCGCGACCGCTTCGAGACCGTGCGGCAGGGCGATCACCAACGCCACGACGAGCAACGCCAGGCGCGTCGTCCCCAGACGCACGACGGCCGCGCCGTCGCCGGATGCCTTGAGCGCCGTGACCGCCAGGAGATCGAGGCAGCGCGCGGCCGCCGCCAGCGCCAGGAACCGCACGAGCCCGGCCGTGGGCTGCCATGGCGCCGGGAATATGGCACGGATGAGCGGTTCGGAAGCCAAGGCGAGGACGGCGTGCGGAGGCACGATGAACAGCATCGTCGTCCGCAGGGCGCGAAGATAACCTCGCCCCAGACCTTCCGCGCGCTCGTGCGCGGCCAGGGTCGGGAAGAGGAAACGGTCGGCCACGCTCTGGCCCCAGCCCAGCAGCACGCTCGACAGGTTGAGCGCGCTGTCGTACAGCCCCAGTGCGCTGCGGCCGAGCACGAAGCCGATCGCGAGGCCGTCGATGCGCTCGCCCACGTAGCCCAGCACGGCGGCGATCGACAGGTTCCGGCCGGTCCGACGCACGGTCGGCCAGGCGTCCGCGCCGCCCGAACGGTGCGGCACGAGGTCGCGCGAGCGCCACGTCGACAACGCGAGGGCGGCGACGCCGTTTGCCGTCCAGCCCGCGACCAGGCTCCACGCGCCGAGCCCGGCACCGGCCGCGAGTAGCGTGACGAGCGCGAACGACACGATCGCGCCCAGGTCGACCACGAACAGGTCCCGGAAGCGGCGCTCGCGCACGAGCAGCCACGTCGGCAGCGTGGCGCGGTTCGAGATCACGAGCATCGGCGCCAGACCGATCAGGAGCTTGCCCAGCAGCGCTTGCGACGGCACGGCCTGGAGCGCGAGGCCCGCCAGGATCAACGCCCCGGCGAGCGCCAGCCCGACGCGGTTCTGGAAGCGCCGCATCGCGCGCCACAGGTCGGCGTCGACCTGCCGCGCGCTCACCAGGGCCTCGTCGAGGCCGAACACCGCGACGTGCTGCAGACCGAAGACGATCAAGCTCGGCAGGATCGCCTCGCCGTACTCCTGCGTCGTGAAGAACCACGGCAGCGCGAGCTTCGTCAGGAAGCGCACGGCCTGCACCGAAGGGTGCGCCAGGAGCGCGAATCGCAGGCCGCGCGGGCGCGCGGGCGGGACGGAGGCCTGCGTCATGGGGGCGCGCATTCCACGCTGTCGCGCCGGCGGGTGAAAGGGTGGGCTGCCGCCTACCCTTGGACGGTCGATCCGCTCGCGCCCGCGGCGCGCTCGGCCGGCGCGAGGTAGACCGCGATCTCGACGCGCGCGAAGCCAAGCGGGGCGAGCGCGGCTTCGATCGCGGCCGTGCGGGAACGCGCGTCGGCGAGCTCGTCGCGCCCGACCTCGACGCGCGCCAGCTCGCCGTGGTCGCGCACGCGCACCTGCCGCAGGCCCAGGTCCTTCAGTGCGTCCTCCGCGGCTTCGATCCGCGCGAGGCGCTCGCGCGTGACGGTCGTGCCGACCGGCAGGCGCGAGGCCAGGCAGGCCGACGCGGGCTTCTCGGCCACGGGCAGGCCGTGCTCGCGCGCGTAGCGCCGCACGTCGGCCTTCGTGAAGCCCGCGGCGGCGAGCGGCGCCAGCACGCCGCGCTCGCGCGCCGCGCGGCCGCCGGGCCGCACGTCGAGCGCGTCGTCGGCGATCTCGCCGAACACGATCGTCCCGAAGCCGTGCGCGCGCGCCCAGGGCTGGAGCGCGCGGAAGAGCGACGACTTGCAGAAGTAGCAGCGGTCGCCGGCGTTGGCGCGGTAGAGCGGATCGTCGAGCTCGTCCGTCTCGAGGACGACGAGGCGCGCGCCGATGCGCTCTGCGACCGTCCGCGCCGCGGCCAGCTCGCGCCGCGGCAGCGAGGCCGAATCCGCGATCACGGCGACGGCCCGCGCGCCGAGCAGCGTGTGCGCCGCGTGCAGCAGCACGCTCGAGTCGACGCCGCCCGAGAAGGCGACCGCGACGCTGTCGAGCCGCTGCAGCTCCGCGCGCAGAGCCGCGAGGCGCTCCGCGTAGACCTCGGAGGTGCTGTCGATGCCCTCGGTCATGGCAGATAGAGCCGGATCTTGCGCACGTAACCCTCGGCGCTCGTACCGATCCGCGCGACTTCCTCGTCGGTTAGCTGCCGCAGCACCTTGGCCGGCACGCCGGCCACCAGCGAGCGCGGCGGCACGACGAAGTTCTCGCGTACGACGGCGCCGGCCGCCACGAGCGACTCCGTGCCGATCACCGACCCACCGAGGAGGATCGCGCCCATGCCGATCAGGCAGCGGTCCTCGACGCGCGCGCCGTGCAGCACGCAGCGGTGTCCGATCGTGACCTCGGCCCCGATCACGTTCGGCACGCCCGTGTCGGCGTGGATCATCGTCAGGTCCTGCACGTTCGTGCGCGCGCCGATCGTGAGCGGCGCGTCGTCGCCGCGCAGCACGCAGCCGAACCAGATGCCGACGTTCTCCCCCAGCGTCAGGTCGCCGGTCAGGATCGCATTCGTGGCCGCGAACGCGCCGCCGGGCAGCGCGCGGAAGAGGCCGCGGGACGGGAAGAGGGTCACGGTGCGCCTGCTCCCGCGAGCTCGGGAAACCGGATCAGCACCGCGAACATCAGGCCGTTGTTCAAGGCGTGGATCATCCACGAGGCTGCGAGCCGCTGCGTGCGCAGCATGATGACGCCGAACACGCAGCTCAGCGCGAAAAGGGGCAGGAACACGTCGACGCCGTGCAGGGCCGCGAAGATCGCCGAAGTGATCGCGACGCCGGCGACCTCGCGCACGTTCTGCACGAGCAGCGGCTGGAGGAAGGAACGGAACAGGATCTCCTCGAACAACGGCACGACCGCGATGCCGAGCACGAGCGGCACGAGACGCTCGTCGGGCGGCAGCTCCGCGAACCGCTTCGCCACCTCCTGCACCTGCGGGTTGTGGCCGAAGAGCCCCAGGATCCATTTCCAGATCTGGGCCAGGCCGAAGATCCCAGGCATCGCCGCGCCGTACAGCAGGAGCGCCGCGGCGATCGCGCGCGCGTTGCCGCCCGCGCGCAGCCCCAGGGACTTCACGCCGTCGGGATCGAGCTTCACGGACCAGAAGACGATGCCGGCGACGGCGGCGGCCATGCCCGCCGCGCTGATCCACAGGGCGCGCATCAAGCCCTCGTCCGGCGGCAACACCAGCGATGCCAGGTAGCTGCCCCCGACCAGGAGCAGGATCGCGAGGCCGACGTGGCTGAACCCCCAGCGCGCGAACACGACATTGCGCTGCGGCACGAGACGCTTCACGCCCAGCCACGCCACCGGCAGCAGCGCGAGCGTCGACACGACCGCCACGGCGCCGACTTGCGCCAGCGCGGACGGCTGGATCTCGGCCACCCTGGCCGCCAGCTCCTCGGCGCTCTGGCTCAGGCGCGCGCGGATCACGCCGGATCCGGGCGTCCGGCCGCGTGGATGAGCCCCTCGGCCGGCGACGAGGCGTTGGCGTACAGCTTGCGCGGGATGCGTCCGGCCAGGAACGCCTGACGACCGGCCGTGCACGCGTCGCGCATCGCCGCGGCCATGCGCAGCGGCTCGCGCGCCGACGCGATGCCCGTGTTCAGGAGGACACCGGCCGCGCCCAGCTCCATCGCGATCGCGACGTCGGACGCGGTGCCGACGCCGGCGTCGACGATGACCGGCACGCGCACGAGCTCGAGCAGGATCCGGATCGCATTCGGGTTCAGGATCCCCTGCCCCGAGCCGATCGGCGATCCGGCCGGCATCACGGCGACCGCGCCCAGCTCCTCGAGCCGCACGCCCAGGCGCGGGTCGTCGGAGGTGTACACGAGCACGTGGAAGCCCTGTTTCACGAGCTCTTTCGTCGCTTCCAGAGTCCCGACCGGGTCTGGCAATAGCGTCTTGGGATCGCCCAACACTTCGAGCTTGACCAGGTTCGTCTCGAGCACGTCACGCGCCAGCTGAGCCGTGCGCACAGCGCTGGCCGCGTCGTAGCAGCCGGCCGTGTTGGGCAGGATCACGTAGCGCGAGCGGTCGATCGCATCCAGGAGCGACGGTCCCTTGCCGACGTCGAGGTTCACCCGCCGCACGGCGACGGTGACGCACTGCGTGCCGCTGATCTCGAGCGCCGCGCGCGTCTCCTCGTTGTCCTTGTACTTGCCCGTCCCGACCAGCAGGCGCGACGTGAACACGTGCGCGCCGATCACGAGCGACTCGTCGGCCAGCCAGGGCGGCGTCGCGATCTCGGTGGTCGCGGTCATCGCGTCAGCCCCCGCCGACCAGCGTCACGACCTCGACCTTGTCGCCGCTCGCGAGCTCGCGCCGTTCGCGCTCGGCGCGCGGCACGAGCGTCTGGTTGACCTCGACCGCGACGACCTCGGGCCGCAGCCCGAGCTGCGCCACGAGCCCGGCCACGCTGGTGCGCGCCAGCTCGCGCCGCTCGCCGTTGAGCTCGATCCCGATCGTTTCGCAGCCGGTCATGGTCTCTTGGGCCGCTGGGCCCGCACGAGCGCAGCAGTATAGCCGCGACGCCCTCAGCCTTCCGCCCGCCCGACCCGCGCGAACACGCACTTCAGGTAGGAGCTCTCGGGCAGGGTCAGGAGCACCGGGTGGTCGGGCGGGGCGCCGCGCAGCTCGTCCAACCAGGCTTCGACGCCGGCCAGGTGAGCAGCGCGCGCAATCCAGGCCACGAAATCGGCCGTGCGCACGTTGAACGAGCACGAGGCGCTGACCAGCGTGCCGCTGTCGGCGACCAGCTCGAAGCCGCGCCGGTTCAGCTCGACGTAGCCGCGCTCGGCGCCGGCCACCTCGGTGCGGTTGCGCGCGAACGCCGGCGGGTCGAGGACCACGACGCCGTACCGTTCCCCCGCTTGCGCGCGCGCACGAAGATCCTTCATGCAGTCGGCCTTCTCGAAGCGCACGCGGTCGGCGAGCCCGTTGCGCTCGGCGTTGCGGCGGGCGCGCTCGAGCGCGCCCGCGGACTGGTCCAGCCCGATGACGGAGCGCGCACCCGCGCGGGCCGCGTGCAGCGCGAACAGGCCGTCGTAGCAGAACGCGTCGAGCACGTCCGTGCCGACCGCGCGCTGCGCGGCAGCGACGCGGTTCGCGTGCTGGTCCAGGTAGTGGCCCGTCTTGTGGCCCTGCGCGACGTCGACCTCGTAGACGAGCGGCGCTCCTGCGGCGGAGCTCTCCCGCACGAGCACTTCGGCCGGCAGATCGCCGCGCACCGGCCCGGTGCGCTCCTCCAGACCCTCGAGCCGCCGCGCGCCGGCGTCGGAGCGCTCGTACACGCACGCGACCGGGAACGGCAGCTCGGCCGCGAGCCGATCGAGGATCGCGTCGCGCAGACGGTCCGCACCCAGCGTCCCGCTCTGCACGACGAGCACGTCCGCGTAGCGGTCGACGACGAGCCCCGGCACCCCGTCGGCGTCGCCGGCCAGCAGGCGGCACGCGCCAGCCTGATCGAGCAGGCCTTTCTGCGCGCGCACAGAAACCGCGCGCCGCACGCGCTGGCTCCACAGATCCGCGCCGGGCCGCTCGGGTCCGCGGCTGACCAGCCGCACCGCGATGCGCGAGCGCGCGCTGAACAAGCCGTGCCCCATCGTCCCGCCGGCCGGATCGACGACCGCCACGAGATCGCCCGGCTCCGCGTCCGCGCTGGCGACGTCGTCGCGGTAGAGCCACGGGTGACCCGTCGCGAGCCAACGCCGTCCCTTGCCCGTCGCGTGCACCACACCGCTCGTCGTCATCCGTCCACCAGCTCCCGGAAGCGCGGGTCGTCGCGCAGGGAGGCCAGGTCGGGATCCTTGCGGGCCCAGGCCTTCTGGCGTTCGAGGCTGCCGCCGGGCGCATGGTTCTCGCGCAGCTCGCGCTCGAGCCACTGGAGCGCCTCGTCGCGCTCGCCGAGCAACGCCCTGGCGCAGGCCACGTTGTAGTAGGTGCCGGGTCCCGGCACGACGGTCGCCAGCGCCGCGCGCGCTTCGTCGGCGCGACCCGAACGCGCGCGGTAGCACGCCAGCAGCACGCGCGTGAACTCGTCCTGCCGCAGCTCCCAGGCCGCCTCGAAGTGCTCGAGCGCGCGGTCCGGCCGGCCCATGCGCACGTTGGCGTTGACCGCCAGCGAAACCAAGGCGTTGGCGCGCTGGTTCCGGACGGCCTCGAGCGCGCGCTGCGGCGCGCCGCGTTCGCGCAGCAGGTCCTCCAGCGCCCGCAAGCGCTCGACGGCGCGCAGGAGCTCCATCTCGGCCTTCGAGGGCTCCTCGTCGTCCGTGTACGACGCGCCGGTCGCAGCCTCGATCTCGGCCACCATCTCGATCCCCCACAGCCAGCGCTGCGCCGCGCCGCTCGCCTCGAGCTCTTGGCGCGCGCGCGCAAGCAACTCGCGCGCTTCAGGTCCGCGCCCGTTCTCGCGCAGGACGCGCGCGCTCGTCACGCACAGCCACGAGGCGCTGCGCTGGTCGCGCATCGGCGTCTCGTCGCCGCTCTCGGCCAGGGCCACGTCGTTCCAGGCTTCCTGCAGCACGAGGCGCGCTTCGAGCTCCTCCTGCACGAGCGCCGCGCGTACGCCGCCGGGCGTCTCGCGCCGCGCGCGTTCGACCGCCAGCGACGCACGCCCGTGACGCGACTGCGCGCGCGCCAGCTCGGCGCGCAGCACCTCGCCCAGCAACGCGCGGCGCCGGTCGCCCGGGCTGGTTTCCTGGGGACTTTCGGCCACTTCCAGCGGCTCGAAACCGATCAGCTCGTCCGGCGCGGCCGTCGCCAGCGCGCGGCCGAGCGCCAGGCGCAGCTCGATCTGGCGCGCCGCGCTGAACGCCTCCGACGGCTCCGCGTCGAGCACGAGCTCCAGCGCGGAGTCGTCGTCGGACAGGATGCGGTCGATCCCGTCGGTCGCCGGGATCTCGGCGCGTGCGGCCGCGGCCTGCGCAGCGAGCGCCGCGCCGTGCAGGGCCCAGGCCGCCTCACGCGCGGCGGCGGGATCCGCGGGCGTCTGCGCCGCCAGCGCGCGGATCGCTTCGGCCAGCTCGATCTGCGCCAGCTCGAGCAGAGCGCGCACGTGGACCGCCGCGCCGGCGGCACCGGCCGCGTCGCGGCGCGCGGCGGCCAGCGCCGACACCGAGCGGCGCGCCTCGTCGAGCGGCGCGAGCGCGGCCCCGCACTCGCCCATCAGGATCCGCGCGCAGGCCTCGTGGCGCAGGGCCAGCGCGACGCGCAGCACGGCCTCGTCCGGTCCCTCGTCGCGCGGCCGCATGCGGCGCAGAGCAGCAGCCGCCTCGAGCGCAACACGCGGCTGGCCGGCGCGCGCGAGCGCGATCCGGGCGCGCAGCACGGGGATCGCCGGCTCGGCCGCCGCGCGCAAGCGCCGAAGCCCGCGCAGCGCGCGCTCGTCGGCGCCCAGCTGCACGAGGCGCCGCGCGTAGCGCTCGGCCGCGGCCACGCCGAGGCCCGAACCGCGCGCCAGCGCCTGCCCGATCGCGGCCAGGGCGGCGTCCTCCTCCTTGCCCTCCGGGCCCTCGGCCGCGAGGCGCGCGACGAGCGGCAGGCCTGCGTCCGCGAGACCCTCGATGGCCGCGCGCGCGCGGTCCCGGGCGGCGGGCTGCGCCGCCAGCAGGGTTTGCGCTGCCTCGCGCTCGCCCGCGGGCCCTGTACGGGCCGCGCGCTCCAGCGCGAGCAGGTCGCCGCTGGCCGTGAGGCCGGCCAACGCCGCGGCTCGGACCTGCGTGTCGGGATCCTCGAGCGCGAGCCGCGCCAGCGCCAGCGCGCGCTCGTCCGGGTCCGCGCCGGACTGAGCCGCGCGCGCCAGATCCGGACGCGCGAGCCCGCGCACGAGCTCGGCGCGCACCACGGCGTCCTCGTCACCGAGCAGAGCGATAGGGTCACCGAGCAGAGCGAGAGGGTCACCGAGCAGAGCGATAGGGTCACCGAGCAGCGCGATAGGGTCACCGAGCAGCGCGATAGGGTCACCGAGCAGCGCGATAGGGTCACCGCGCGACGCGCCAGGGCCACTGCGCGACGCGCCAGGGCCACCGAGCAGCGCGATCATCCGCGGCACTTCGTCCCGACCGGCCTCGGCGCGCACGATGCCGGCACGCGCGCGGCGCTCGGCCACCGGCGCGGACTCGAAGCCCTCCAGCGCCGCGCGTGCGGCCGAGGCGCCCTGGCCACGCGCGGCTTCGAGCGCGCGGGCGACGCGCGCGGGATCGTGGCTCGCGAGTCTTTCTGCGCCGGATCGGCCCTCGCCGAGCCCGCGCGACACGGATTCCTGGGCCGCGACGGCGCACGCCAGCACGAGGCCCGGAAGGGCCCATCGGATTGACTCGAACGTCGTCATCGGTCACACTCCCGGATCTCCCCGAGCCCCGTCGACCCCGAAGAAGCCCGCGAAGCCCCTTGGCGGTCGTGGGGGTGGGGGGAGGTTTTCGCCTCACCTCTCCCGCCACCGCTTCCCGCCCGGCCGCCTCGCGCCCCAACCCCGCCGATGAACCCCGAAGACCTCCTGCGGATGATCGACATCATCCACCGCGAGAAGGACATCCCCAAGGACGTCATCTTCCGCGCGTTGGAGGAGGCTCTGGCGGCCGGCGTCAGGAAGCGCCTGGGCGTGGGCGAGGACCTCATCGTGCACATCGACCGCAAGAGCGGCGAAGTGAAGATGGAGGACGACGAGGAGGAGTACGAGATCGACCTGGCCGAGCTGGGCCGGATCGCCGCGCAGGCCGTCAAGCAGGGCTTCCAGCAGCGGTTGCGGGAAGCCGAGCGCGACGTCCTGTTCGAGGAGTACGAGGGTCGTGTCGGGCAGCTCGTCAACGGCGTGGTCCAGCGCTACGAGGGCGACTACCTGGTCGTCAACCTCGGGCGCGTCGAGGCGTTCCTCGGCAAGGAGGATCGCGTCCGCGGCGAGAACTTCAACCCGGGCGACCGGATCCGCGCGATCATCGTCGAAGTGCGCAAGGACGGCTCGCGCGTCCGGATCCTCGTCAGCCGCACGCACCCCGACCTGGTGCGGCGCCTGTTCGAGCTGGAAGTGCCCGAGATCGCCGACGCGATCATCGAGATCAAGCGCGTGGTCCGCGAGCCGGGCTACCGCACGAAGATGGCCGTCCTCTCGCAGGATCCCAAGATCGACTCGATCGGGGCCTGCGTCGGCGTGCGCGGGTCGCGCATCAAGGCCGTGATCGACGAGCTGCGCGGCGAGCGCATCGACATCATCAAGTGGAGCGACTCGCTCGAGACGCTGATCATGAACGGCCTCAAGCCGGCCACGATCCACCTGGACAACATCTATCCCGACATCGACACGAAGTCGGCGATCGTCATCGTGGAAGAGGACCAGCAGTCTCTCGCGATCGGCAAGCGCGGCCAGAACGTGCGGCTGGCGAGCCGGCTGTGCGGCTGGGAGATCGACATCAAGACCCGCCAGGAGTTCGACAACGAGGAAGCCGCGCCCGCCAGCGCCAGCACGCCCCCGGGGACCTCGGGCGGTGGCGCCGGCGCGGCCGGTCCGAGCGACGGAACCGGCGGTGCCGGCGTCGAAGGCGATCCTGCCGAAGCGCGCGGAGCGCAGGCCTGACGGCGTAACCCCGAACAGGCTGCCCTGGCGCGGACGCGCCGGGCCGCTCGCGCACCCCACAACCGAACACGAAGACCACAGAACCGGAGCACCTTGAGTCAGAAGAAGCGCGTCAACGACCTCGCCAAGGAGATCGGCATGTCCGGCGCGGAGCTCGTCAAGAAGCTCCGTGAGTGGGGCTTCGACATCAAGTCGTCCCAGACGGGGCTGGCGGACTTCGAGGAGCTGCAGATCCGGGGCAAGCTCGAGGCGCTGAACATGATGGGCGCGCGCGTGCAGGCCGGCGCCGGGGCCGCGCATTCCGACGAGTCGATCGACACGTCGGGCGGCCTGATCATCAAGAAGAAGAAGAAGAAGAAGCTCGACGAGGGCGGCGATGTCGTCGCCGAAACGAGCGAGGCGCCGGTCGAGACCGCGCCGCAGGCGCGCACCGGAGGTTCCGAGACGACCGCGCCGCCGCCAACGCGCTCCGTTCCGCACGTGGACGAGGATGTGTCCGAGCCGGAGTCGGAGCCCGAGCCGCCGCTGGAGATCCCGCGCCCGCACTCCCCTCCGTCGCCGACGACGATCGCGGCCGAGCACGCGCACACCGCGGTATCCGAGCCTGGTCATCCCACGGCCGCGCCCAGGTCGGCGCCCGCGCGTCCCTCGGCTCCGCAAGCACCCGCACCCGAAGCCGGCTCGATGCCGGCCGCTGCCGCGGCCTCAGCACAGCCGCCCGCTGCTCCGCCCGAGCGCGCCACGTCCGCGCCGATGCCCGGGCGCCTGGGCAAGGTCGTCGGCTTCATCGACCTGTCCAAGCTGGCCTCGCAGGTACCGCGCCGCCCGACCACGGAGTCGCGCCGCCTGCGCTCGAAGGACGACATCACGCCCGACGTGCGCCCCACGCTGGGTACGGGCAAGAAGGGCGCGCTCGTGCGCGGCGACCGCGGCGGCGCGCGCGACACGATGACCGCTTCGCAGCTGCGCGACCGCGAAGCCGGCCGCTTCCTGCGCCGCAACGCGATGGGACCCGGCCGTCCCGGCTCGCACGGCGGACCCGGTCGCCCGCGCCGCGGCGAGGGGCTCCTGTCGCCGCACTCGGGCAAGGAGCTCGAGGTCGAGGCACCGGTCACGCTCAAGAAGCTGGCCGAGAAGCTCTCGGTCAAGCCGAACGAGCTCGTCAAGGTCGGCCTGCAGAACCTGGGCCTGGGCCTCGGGCAGCTGAGCATCAACGCGATCCTCGACGAGGACACCGCGGTGCTCATGGCGCAGGAGTACAACGTCGACCTCAAGTTCGTGCGCGAGGTCGCGGCCGAGACGGCGCTGATCGAGGGCATCCGCAAGAAGCGCACCGGCGTCGACGCCGAGAGCCTCGTCACGCGGCCGCCGGCCGTCGCGTTCCTGGGTCACGTCGACCACGGCAAGACGACCTTGATCGACACGATCCGCAACTCGCGCGTGGCCGCGGGCGAGTCGGGCGGCATCACGCAGCACATCGGCGCGTACCAGGTGGCCACGAAAAAGGGCCACAAGCTCACGATCATCGACACGCCCGGCCACGCCGCGTTCACCGCGATGCGCGCGCGCGGCGCGCAGGCCGTCGACATCGTCGTGCTGGTCGTCGCCGCCGACGACGGGCCGATGCCGAGCACCGAAGAGGCGCTGGCGCACGCGCGCGCCGCCAAGGTGCCGCTGGTCATCGCGCTGACGAAGATGGACAAGGCCGAGGCCAACGCGCAGAAGGCCAAGGAGAACCTGACCAAGCTGGGCCTGATCCCCGAGGAATGGGGCGGCGACACGGCGATGATCCCGGTCAGCGCGCTGAAGGGCACGGGCGTCGAGGAGCTGCTCGAGCGCGTGTTCCTCGAGAGCGAAGTGCTGCAGCTGCGCAGCCACCCGAAGGGTCCGGCCAAGGGCATCGTGCTCGAGGCGCAGATCAACGAGGGCAAGGGCATCGTCGCGCACCTGCTGGTGCAGGACGGCACGCTCAAGCGCGGCGACGTGATCCTGGCAGGCGAAGGCTACGGCAAGGTGCGCGCCATGTTCGACGACCGCGGCCGCGCGGTCGACGAGGCGCCGCCGGCCATGCCGGTCGAGGTCACCGGCCTCTCGGCCCTGCCCGGCGTCGGCGAGGAGTTCTACGTCGTCGAGAACATCGCGCAAGCCAAGGAAGTCGGCACCGAGCGCGAGAAGAAGAACCGCGCCATGCAGCTCAGCCAGGACCGTCGCCAGACGGTCACGGCCGACTCGCTGATGAAGGCGGTCGCGGACCAGCGCCGCAAGTCGATCAACCTGATCGTGCGCGCCGACGTGCAGGGCTCGGTCGAGGTGCTCAAGAGCGCCCTGTCGGAGCTCAAGCACGAAGAGGTCGAGGTCAAGGTGCTCTTCGCCGGCGTCGGCCAGGTCACCGAGAACGACGTCAACCTGGCCGGCACGTCGCAGGCGATCGTCATCGCGTTCCACGTCGGCACGAACGACAAGGCGCGCGCGGCGGCCGAGCGGCTCAGCGTCGAAGTGCGCTACTACGAGGTCATCTACGAGCTGCTGGACCACATCCGGCTGCTCATGGAAGGCGTCCTGGCGCCCGAGATGGCCGAAGAAATCATCGGCCACGCCGAAGTGCGCGCGCTGTTCAAGTCCTCCAAGACGGGGAACATCGCCGGCAGCCACGTGCTCGACGGCTCGATGATCCGCGACAGCAAGATCCGCGTCCGGCGCGAGAACAAGGTGGTCTACACGGGCCAGCTGGCCTCGCTGCGGCGCGAGAAGGACGACGTCAAGGAAGTGCGCTCCGGCTTCGACTGCGGCATCACGATCAAGGACTGGCAGGACGTGCAGGTCGGCGACGTGGTCGAGGCCTTCAAGGTGGTCACGATCAAGCGCACGCTGGGCAGCGCGGCCGTGTCGTGAGAGGCGGGGGTCGTTCCCCGCTCCCCCACGCTCGGCGCGCGGATCCCCGGCGCTGACGCGCTCCATCCCCCATGTCGAACCCCCGCACGATGGCGCGCATCGCCGCCCGCATCCAGGAGCGGGCGGCGTACTGCATCCAGTTCGAGCTGAAGGACCCGCGCGCGACCTTCGTCACGGTCACGCGGGTCGAGCTGACGAACGACCTGTCGATGGCCAAGGTCTACTACTCGGTCATGGGCGACGAGGGCGACCGCAGCAAGGCCGCGCACATGCTCGAGCACGCGCGCGGCTTCGTGCAGCGCCAGGTCGCACGCGTGCTGCACATGCGGCGCATGCCGTCGCTGCGATTCGACTACGACGACTCGATCGAGACTGCCGCGCACATCGACCAGGTGATCCGCGAAGCGCGCGAGCGCGACCGCCGGATCGACCCGACGCTGGCCGAGCGCGAGGCGACCGAGGCGCGCATGATGGCCGAGGAAGCCGCCGCGAAGGAGGCTGCGCGCATCGCGGCCCGGGATGCGAAGCGCGCGGAGCAGCTGGCGGAAGCCGAGGCCGACGCACGCGCGGAAGCGGCCGGCGGCGCAGGCGACGACGCGGAGAGCGACGACGAGCCGGATGCGCGCGCGCCGCGCACCGCCATGGAACCATGAGCTACCTGGGCACTTTCCTGCGGCGCCTGTTCACCCCGCGATCCCAGGCCACGCTCCTGCCCGTCGGCAGCGTGGCGCCGGCGTTCGCGGTCCCGGACCACATGGGCCACACCGTGCGCCTGGAGGACTACCGCGGCCGGCGCGTGCTGCTCTGGTTCTTCCCCAAGGCCAGCACACCGGGTTGAACGCGGCAAGGCGGCGGGTTCCGTGACCGAGCCCGCGACTACGAGGCGAAGGGCGTCGTCGTGCTGGGCGCCTCGTTCGACACGGCCGAGGAGAACGGCCGTTTCGCGCGGGACGAGGACTTCCCCTACCCGCTCCTGTGCGACGTCGACCGGCGCCTCGGCCTGGCGTACAAGGCTTGCGCGAGCGCCAGCGAGGCCTACCCGCGCCGCATCACCTACGTGATCGGGACCGACGGCCGCATCGAGCAGGCGATCACGACGAAGGATCCGGGCGGGCAGGCGGCCGAGATCCTCGCGAGCCTCTGATTCGCGCCGTGCGCCGCGCTTGGGCGCACGATCCTCCCCCAAGCACGCACGGCGCGCCGGGATCGCCCCGACGCGCCGCGCCCTTGATGTGCAGACGGCTTCGCCGCTCTTCGCGCCGCGCACGCGCCGCGCGGTTCCGCGCGGCGCCGACAGCACTGCTTGGAGCTTCGGATCGTCTTCTGCTCGGTCTCTCAGTTCACCCAGAGAACGGAGACCGCGTTCGTCAGGTTGAACGTGTCGATCGTGCAGAAGCTCGGGTTGGCGTTGCGGTACCAGACCTGGTACGTGCGCGTCTGGGGTCCGAACGTGATGCCGCCACGGATCGAGATCGGCAGGTCCGTCAGCTCGGGAAAGGACGAGCTGCCTCCGAAGTTCTGCTTCGTGCCCAGGCGCACCGTCGATCCGCCGACACAGCGCAGGCCGTCGCCGAAGGGATTGCCGAGGCCGCCGTTGATCTGGGTCGTGCCCTGGAAGTACAGCGCCGAGCTCTCGGGCATGCCCGAGCCCACGAGCAGCAGGTTGTCGTTGCTGACGTTCGCACTGCCCAGGCCGGTCAGGTTCGCGCCGCTGCCGTTCACCGAGTTCGCGCAGCCGTTGCCGGCGGCGCCGGAGTTGCCGCACGGGCAGGCCGTGCCGGTGCCGTCGCCGAAGCAGTACGGCGTGATCGTGGACTCGCACTCGTCCGGGATCCCGTTCGCGTTCGTGTCCGGGCTCGTGCCGGCGGCGATGTCACAGGCGTCGTGGACGAGGTTCGCGTTGCAGTCCGTGATCACTCCCGGGACGATCTTGTAGACCTCGCCGTTCACGCCTGTGCCGCGCTTGGTGATGTAGATCTCGCCCAGGCCGTCCGTGCCGAAGCTCGTGATCGAGGTGATGCTCAGGCCGCCGCCCGGAGCGAGCTCCGCCGTGCGACTCGTGATCGGCGGGCTGTTCGTGCCCGTGTAGCGGAACGACCAGATCGAGGCCGTGCAGTAGTCGGCGAAGAAGTACGTGCCTGCGAGGCCGCAGATGCTGCTGCCGCGGTACACGTAGCCGCCCGTGATCGAGCAGCCCGAGCCGTGGCTGTACGTGTGGACGGGACCCGTGAGCGTCGGCCCGTTGCAGGTGCAGCCGGAGAGACCGGTGCAGCTGTTGCCCTCCATGCAGCGCCAGCCGAAGTTGAGCCCGCCCAGTCCGGCCGGCACGACGTCGACTTCCTCGACGGCGTTCTGACCGACGTCGCCGATGTAGAGTTGACCGGTCGCCGTGTCGAACGAGTTCCGCCAGGGGTTGCGTAGCCCGTAGAAGAAGATCTCGTCCAGACCGACCGCGCCTACGAAGGGGTTCGTGGGAGGAATCGCGTAGTTGCGCGTCGCGTCGCCCGGGAGATCATCCCCGTTGACGTCGATGCGGTGCATCTTGCCCAGGTACGAGTTGATGTTCTGCCCGTTGCCGGGCGGGTCGTTCGACGCGCCGCCGTCGCCCGTGCCGATGTACAGGTAGTTGTCCGGCCCGAAGCCGATCCAGCCACCGTTGTGGTTGTTGTTGCCCGGGTGGGTGAACGTGATCACCTCGGTGTTGCTGGCCGCGTCCGCCGTCGTGGACGTCGCGTAGGGCACGTTGGCCTGGAAGCGCCGCACCGTGTTGTTCCCGCCGACGGTGTAGTAGACGAAGAAGTAGCCGTTGTTGGCGAAGTCGGGGTGGAACGCCAGGCCCAGGAGCCCCTCTTCGTCGGCCGAGCTGACGCCCGCGATCGAGAGGTACGGCGTCGCCGCCAGCGTGTTCGTAGCGATGTCGAGGATGCGGATCCGCCCGGTGGCGGGGTTGTTCGTGCGCTGCTCCACGATGAAGGCGCGCGTGGTGTCCCCCACGGGCGCCGTCACGAAGCAGGGGCGGCTCAGCCCCGACGCGACACGAATCGTGTCGAGCGGCGGGTTGCCCTGAGCCTGGGTGTCGAGGCCGAGCGCGAGGAGCGCCAGGCCGACGAGAGCGGTGGTTTGTGTCCGGAACAGCATGAGGGGTCCCTGAAGTCTTCCGAGTCGAGTAGCGCCGGGAGTCGAAGCCGGCAATCCGACGAGGCTAACCTGCCCCGGAAGAGCGCGATAGCCGCTGGAAGCCTACGTCACGTGCGGATCCGGGGACGACACGGCACATCCGCGGAGCGCTCGATCCGCTTGCAACCGCGTTCCAGGGCCCTGGAGATGCTCGGATGGGACCGTCGTTGGACCTGGAGCCCTCCGTCGAGTCCGATGCTGCGCCGATGCCCGCGGATCCCGGCAACACGAAACGTACCTCGCGCGCCGCAGACATCCTGGCGCGGATCGTTCTGCGCGCGCTCCTCGTGGCGACGCGGATCCTCTACCGGGTGCGCGTCGAGGGACTCGAGAACCTCCCGCGTGCCGGTGGCGTGCTCGTCGCGCCGAACCACGTGGCCCTGGTCGACGGGCTCGTGCTGCTCGCGGCCTTGCCGCGGCCCCTGCGCTTCCTGGTCGACCAGGCCTGGAACGAGAAGGGCTGGCTGGCGCCGTTCTACCGCGCGCTCGACGTGATCCCGGTCTCGTCCACCGGCGGGCCGCGCGTCGTCCTGCGCGCCTTGCGCGAGGCCGGCACGCACCTCGAGAGCGGGGAGGGCGTGTGCATCTTCCCCGAGGGCCAGCTCACGCGCACCGGCCAGATGCAGCCGTTCCGGCGCGGCGTGGAGCGCATCGCGCGCGGCCGCGGCGCCCCGATCGTGCCCGTGCACCTGGACGGGCTGGAGGGCTCGCTGTTCGCCGGCGCGCGCAAGGAAGCGATGCGCGACGTGCGCTGGAGCATCCCGCTCAGGGTCACGGTGACGATCGGGAAGCCGATGCCCGACAGCTCGTCGGCAGCCGAGATCCGCAGTGCCGTGCAGGAGCTGGGCGAACGCGCCTGGCGCGCGCGGAACCGGCCTGTCCTCCACCGCGCGTTCGTGCGCTCGGCGCGGCTCGTCCCGTGGAAGTTCGCGGTCGGCGACGTGGTGCGTGGCAACTTGTCGCGCATCCGGCTGCTCGCGGCCGCGATCGCGTTGGCGCGCCAGCGCAGGACCGCGTGGTCGAGCGAGGGCGTCGCCTGCGTGCTCCTGCCCTGCTCCGTGGCCGCGGCCGTCGCGCAGCTCGCGGCCGCTCTCGCGGGACGCCCGTGCGTGCCGCTGAACTGGACGACCGGCCGCGCGGCCATGGACTCTGCCGCGCGGCAGTGCGGCGCGCGCAGCGTGCTGACGAGCCGCGCGTTCGTCGAGAAGGCGCAGATCGACCTGCCGGCCGGGCTCGAGCCCGTGTTCCTCGAGGACATCGCGCCGCGCATCGGCTCGTTGCAGCGCGCGGGCGCTCTCCTCGCCGCGCTCGTGCTCCCCGCGCCTGCACTCGAACGCTTGTGCGGCGCGTCGCGTGCGATCCGCCGCGAGGACGTCGTCACGATCCTCTTCTCGAGCGGCTCGACCGGCGAGCCCAAAGGCGTGCCGCTGACGCACGACAACATCGCCTCGAACGTGCTCGGCGCGCGCGAGGTGCTGCACGCCGACGACGGCGATCGGCTCGTCTGGCTGCTGCCGCCGTTCCACGCGTTCGGCACGTTTTCGGCCTGGTTCGGCCTCGTGCACGGCGTGGGCCTCCTGGCGCAACCGTCGCCGCTCGACGTGGCCGAGATCGGCCGGCGGGCCGAGTCGCAGCGCGCCACGCTCCTCCTGGCGACGCCGACCTTCCTGTCGCTCTACCTGAAACGCGTTGCACCCGAGCAGTTCGGCTCGCTGCGCCTGGTGATGACGGGCGCCGAGAAACTGTCCGAGCGGCTGGCCTCCGCGTACGAGGAGCGCTTTGGCCTGCGCCCGATCGAAGGCTACGGCGCGACGGAGTGCGCGCCGGTCGTCGCCGCCAGCACGCTGCCGGTGCGGCGTCGCGGCATCTTCCAGCCCGGCTCGCGCAAGGGCAGCGTCGGCCAGCCGCTCCCGGGAATCGCGGTGCGAACCGTCGATCCGGAGACGGGTGCGCGCGTCCCGTACGGCTCGCCCGGGGTGCTGCTCGTGCGCGGCGCCAACGTGTTCGCAGGCTACCTGGGCCGGCCCGATCTGAGCGCCGAAGTGCTGAAGGACGGCTGGTACGTCACGGGCGACATCGCGATCGTCGACACGGACGGATTCGTGCGCATCACCGACCGACTCGCGCGCTTCAGCAAGATCGGCGGCGAGATGGTGCCGCACGGCCGCATCGAGGAGGCGCTGCAGATGGCCGCGGGCGTCGATGCGCCGTCGTTCGCGGTGACCGCGATCGCGGACGAGAAGAAGGGCGAGCGGCTGGCGGTGCTGCACACGCTGGATGCCGCGCGCGTGCCGGCGCTGATCGAGAAGCTCGCCGCGGCGGGATTGCCGAACCTGTTCATCCCGCGCGCGGACGCGTTCGTGAAGGTCGACGCGCTGCCCCTGCTCGGGACCGGCAAGATCGATCTGCGCAAGGTGAAGGAGATCGCAAAGGAGCAGCTCGCGCCCACGACGGGAGGCGCGACGAGCGGACCCGAAACGGACGAATCACAGGTGGCGACGCCCACACAGGCCTGAGCTGCGGTCAGCGTTCGTACCCGATCGGAATGGCTTCGACGACTGCGCCCGCTTGGGCGTTCCCGTCCCGGAATCGAGAAGCACCTTTGGGAGGGTGCGAACCGGGCGCGGGCATCGTTAGATCTTCGGACGCGGATGGTAACGGCGTTCGCCCCCCACTTGGCCAATTGGCCTCGAGGTCCGGCAGCCGCTCGCCACCGGATTCCTGTTCTTCCCCCTGACCCAGGCTTCAGCGCCTCGAATCCAAACGGATTGCTCATGACCCGGACCCTCCGCAACGCCCCCTCGTCGTTCGATTTCCGCATCGTCCTGCTCGGATTGATGGCTGGCACGTTCGCGGCCTGCTCGGACTCGGACGACGTCGTCGTCACGCCCCCGGCACCGATCGGCAGCGTCACGTTCCTCGCGAACCTGCGCGCCGAAGACATCACGCCCGACGGCAGCACGGTGCTGCTGACCGACGTGACGTCGCCGGCCGCGGCGTTCCACTTCTACGACACGACGTCCGATACGTCGATGCTGATGGGCGAAGCCGGTGACGCGCTGTTCAACTTCGTGTCGGGCATCTCGTCGGGGTTGCGCGTCAGCGCGATCCACGGCAAGCCCGAGAACGCCGGGCTCTGGACCGAGGCCGGCGGCTGGATCGACCTCGGGAACATCTATCCGGTCGGCTGCGAGTACGACGCGATGACGCACGAGCAGAACCAGAGCGGCGGCTGGGACGTCAGCGCCGACGGCACGGCCACGGTCGGGCTGGTCTGGAACGTCTGCGTCGCCGAGGCCTTCTGGTGGAGCGACGCGGGCGGCCCGGGTGCGTTCGTACCGCTCGACGTGCTCGGCGCCCCCTTCCCCGGTGACACGGATCCGCCGAACAACCGCGCGACCAAGATCGCCGACGACGGCTCGCTGGCCGGCGGTTTCGCGCAGACGGAGATGGTCGATCGCTGGCCGGCCGTGTGGGATCCGAGCGGAGCCGGGATGCTGATCCCCTCCGGCGGCATGTTCACGGACGACAGCCCGGGCGAGGTGCTCTCGATCAGCGCCGACGGCGCGATGGTGGCCGGCACCTGGAACCTCGAAGGCTTCCAGTGGACCCAGGCCGGCGGCGTCGTGAAGCTCGGCACGCCCCCCGGCGGCCGCACGTTCCCGAACACGATCGCGGCCGACGGCGAGCTGATCTTCGGCCAGACCTCGACGGGACTGTTCGACCCGCCGTTCGCCTTCGTCTGGACCGTCGCAGACGGGATGCAGTCGCTGGCGGACATCCTCGCCGTCAACGGGATCGCGATCCCCGTCGGCCTCACGCTCGACAACGTGAAGGCGGCGTCCACGGACGGCACGATCGTGGTCGGCAACGCGACCGACGCGACGTTCGCGACGTCGACGTTCGTGCTGCGCCTGCCCGTGTCGGCGTACGGGATCTGACCGGCACCAGGACCACGACTCCGTCCGCGCAGCCCGCTGGCCTCGGCGCCGACGGGCTGCGCGCGTTCCAGGGGAACTCCGTCCGCCCGTCGCCGCACGGCAGCATTCCTGGCCAGTCTTCCCCACCCGCGAATCACGGCGGAATCGAGTGACGCTCCCGACTGCGCGAGCTATCCAGGATGCCAGCGATCCACTCCGGCTGCCCCGCGCGGAGCCAGGAGGCCGTAGAGTTGTCCATGCGCCTTCCCCCCCGGGAATGCGTCAGGAGGAGTTGTGATGAGCGAGGCCGCGGGTCTTGCGATGGTGGCGCTGGCTGTCGTGCTCGCCGGCGGCTCCGCACGGTCACAGACGACGGAGCTCATCACCGTGGATCCCTTCGGCGGGGCCAACGACGACACCGGCATGGATGCGTCCATCTCCGCCGATGGACGGTTCGTCGCGTTTGGCAGCCCCGGCGCGAACCTCGTGCACGGCGACATGAACTGCACCTGGGACGTGTTCGTGCGCGACCGCGTGAACGCGCTGACCGAACTGGTGAGCGTGGATTCGGCAGGGACCCAAGCGAACTTCTGGAGCACAGGGGCCTCGATCTCCGCGGATGGCCGCTTCGTGGCGTTCGTCAGCAGCGCCACGAACCTCGTCGCGAACGACACGAACCAACAGGACGACGTATTCCTGCGCGATCGCCTGATCGGAACGACCGAGCGCGTGAGCGTCGGTCCGGGCGGCGTCCAGGCCAACCATCGCAGTCCCTACGTCGCGATCTCCGCAACGGGTCGATTCCTCGCGATCATGAGCCTCGCGTCGAATCTGGTCCCCGGCGACGCGAACAACGTACGCGACATCTTCCTGCTCGATCGGCAGAGCGGGATCGTCGAGCTCGTCAGCGTGTCCACCAGCGGAATCCAGGGGAACAACGGCAGCGAGTTCCCCTCGGTGTCCGCGGACGGCCGTTTCGTCACCTTCTCCAGCCTGGCCACGAACCTCGTTCCGGGAGACACGAATGGGGTCCCGGACGTGTTCCTGTGGGACCGCTCGAGCGGAACGACTGCGCGTCTCAGCGTCGGCCTCGCCGGAGCCGAGGCCAACGGCGTCAGCGCGCCGAGCCTGATCTCTTCCAATGGGCGCTTCGTGGCGTTCGGCAGCCACGCCACGAACCTCGTCCCAGGGGATACGAACCCAGATTGGGACTGCTTCTTCGTGGACCTCGCCCAGGGCACGACGGAACGGGTCAGCGTGGATGTCCCGGCTGGTGCCAGCGGCCCCCGCCACCTGGCATCGATCAGCGCCAACGGGAACTTCGTCGCATTCCTAGTACCCACGATGTGGGGAAGCCAGGACGTATACCTGCGGGACCGGCCCAACGGCACGACGGAGCTCATGAGCCCCGGCTACGACGCGTGGTCGGGCAACGGCCTCAGCTTCGGCGGCTCGCTGTCCGCCGACGGCCGCTACGTCGCGTTCCACAGCTACGCTTCCAACCTGGTCCCCGCGGACGCGGACATGGAATCGGACGTGTTCGTGCGGGACCGCGGTGCACCCCCGTCGACGCCCTTCTGCTTCGGCGACGGCACCGGCACCGCGTGTCCGTGCGGCAACCTGGGCTTGGCGGGCAACGGCTGCGCGAACTCGGTGAACGCGAACGGGGCGAACCTGACTGCGACGGGCACTGCAAGCCTGGCCAGCGACACGCTCGTGCTCCTCGGAAACGGGATGCCGAACTCGTCGTGCCTCTACTTCCAGGGAGAAAGTCCGATCAGCGTCGCGTTCGGCGACGGCCTGCGCTGCGTCGCCAACTCGATCACCCGGCTCGGCACGAAGGCCAACGTCGAGGGCCGATCGCAGTATCCTGCCGTGAGCGACGCGGCCATCTCGGCGCGCGGCAACGTGACGGCGCCCGGGACGCGCACGTACCAGATCTGGTACCGCAACGCCGCGGCGTTCTGCACAGCGGCCACGTTCAACCTCACGAACGGCACGGCCATCGCCTGGGCTCCGTAGGGGTCGCGATAGCTGCGCCCGTCGCGCAGCGCGGAGCCAGGCGGCGCGAGCTCGTGGCGGACGCGACCGGGCATCGTACGATTTGGCCATGCAATCCAAAGCCACCACGGTCGCCGCGTACCTGGCTTCGCTCCCCGCGGATCGGCGCGCCGCGCTCTCCGCCGTGCGCGACGTGATCCGCGCGAACCTCGACGACGACTACGAAGAGGGCATGCAGTACGGGATGATCGGCTGGTACGTGCCGCACCGCGTGTTCCCCGCGGGTTACCACTGCGATCCGAACCAACCGCTGCCGTTCGCCGGGCTGGCCTCGCAGAAGAACTACATGTCCATCCACCTGATGGGCGTGTACACCGGCGAAGGAACCGGCGGCGAGTCGGGTGAGTCGCGGTGGTTCCAGCAGGCTTGGGCCAAGACGGGCAAGAAGCTCGACATGGGCAAGGCCTGCGTGCGCTTCAAGAAACTCGAGGACGTCGCGCTCGACGTGGTCGGCGAGGCGATCCGCCGCATGCCGGCCAGGCAGTACATCGCCAGGTACACGAGCGTGCTCGCGGGTCTGGGCCGCGGCCCGAAACCGGCGCGGGCGAAGGCCGCGAAGACTGCGAAGGCCGCCAAGAAACCGGCGCCGAAGCCCGCGTCGGCACGCCGAGCGACGAAGAGCGCGAAGTGACGCTCCCCGGGCGCCGCGAGCCCGCGCAGCCCGCACGCCGCCCGGCGATCCCCGTCCGCGCCGTCCCGGCCGGATCGAGGCGTCGGTCCCCTGCGCAGTGTCGCCCCGCCGCTCTGCGACGATCGTCGTATGGACCGCCCGCGCAACGGGCACGACGCTCTGTGTGCGGACGTCGGACCGTCCGCCCCGGAGACCTCCTGCGATGAAGACAACCAAACGAGCGGTCCTGACCGCAGCCGACCTGATGCAGACGACCTTGGTGCGCATCGAGCCCGAATCGACGCTCGAGGAGGCGGCCGCGCTGCTCGACGACGCCGGCATCAGCGGCGCTCCCGTGGTCGACGTCACGGGTCGGCTGATCGGGGTGATCTCCGTCCGCGACCTCGCGCGGCGCGCGAGCTTCGGTGCGCGCGAGAGCGAAGCGCGGCGCGGCTGGGACGTCGAGGAGATGGAGGCCGGCGACGTCGTCGAGAGGGACATCTCGATGGCCGACGACTACAGCCCGGCGAACGTCGAGCGCCTGCGCGTGCGGGATTGCATGAGCGGCAACGTCGTCAGCGTTCCGCCCGACATGCCCGTGCGCGAGGTCGCTGCGCGCATGGTCGCCGAGGAGATCCACCGCGTGTTCGTCGTGGAAGGCAAGAAGCTCCTGGGCGTGATCTCGACCTTCGACCTCGCCCGCGCGATCGCGACGGGTCGGGTCGCGGACGCCTAGGCGTCCCGCTCGAGACGGTCGGACCGCAACGACGGAATCCGTCAAGGGGAATCGACAGCTCCATCCATTTCACGGCCTGCGGCCCGGCGGCTGCAGCTCGAGAGTAGGATCAGGCCATCGTGCCCGGATCCGCCTGCACCGCTCCGCGACATGCCTTGCCCGAGCGCTCCGGGCGGCCGGTCTCTCGCGTCGATGCCGGTCCGACGGGCTGCGACCGGCCGTGAACGACGCGCAGCGATCCGCCCGCCGCGTCGTCGTCACGGGCATCGGACCGGTCAGCGCGATCGGCAGCGGGCGCAACGAGTTCTGGGATGCGCTCATGGCCGGCCGCAACGGCTTCGGGCCCGTGACGTTGTGCGACGTGTCGGACTCGCCCTCGAAGATCGGCGCCGAAGTGAAGGCGTTCGATCTCGAGCGCTACCTCGACCGCGGCGGCCAGTTGGCGCGCTTCACGCCGCGCCCGACGCAGTTCGCGCTGGCCGCGGCCGTGCTCGCGCTGCACGACTCCGAGCTCGACGTCGACGCTTGCGACCCGGAGCGCTTCGGCATCCACGTCGGCACGTCGGTCGGCAACTTCCAGGCGGTCATGGACAGTTGCTCGCTGCGTGCGAAGGGCTTGCCCGTGCCGCCGCACACGGCCTTCCACGGCATCCACCACTCGATCGCCTGCGTCGTGTCCTCGACGCTCAACATCCGCGGTCCGATCCACACGACGAGCTCGGGCTGCAACTCCGGTCTCGACGCGCTGGGCCAGTCGCTGCGGCTGATCCAGTCGGGCGCGGTCGATCGCATGCTCGTCATCGGCACGGATTGCGAGCTCGTGCCGGAGGTCTTCGCCGCGCTGAACGCCTCCGAGTCGCTGGCGACGCGCTGGAACGACGATCCCGCGCGTGCTTCGCGTCCGTTCGACCGCGGCCGCGACGGGAACGTGCTGGGCGAAGGCGCGGCTGCGCTGTTGCTCGAGGCCGAGGACGTCGCGCGCGCGCGCAAGGCCCGCACCTACGCGCGACTGGCCGGCTATCACGTGGCCTCCGCCGGCTACAACCGCCAATACAAGCACAAGGACGCCGACGTCGACCTGCGGCCGTGCGTGCGCGCGCTGCGCGGCGCGATCGTCGACGCCGATTGGCAGGTCGAGGACGTCGACCTGGTCAACGCGAACGGGTCGTCGTCCGTGGCCTACGACCGCATCGAGGCGCTCGCTCTGGGCGAGACGTTCGGAGAGTGCCTGCCGGACGTCCCGGTGCACTCGATCAAGTCGATGCTCGGCCAGCACGGAGCGGGCTCGTCCGCCCTGCAGGCCGTGACCGCCTGCCTCGCGATCCGCCGGCGCGGCATCCCGCCCACGATCAATCACGACGATCCGGATCCGGCCTGCGGGGCTCTGCCTGTCGTGACCGAAGCGCTGGCGCACGCGCCGCAGCGCGTGCTCGTCCACGCGATCGGGCTCGGCGGCTTCTACTACTCCGCCGCGGCCTTCGAGGCGCCCATGGTGCGGCCAGGCGCGTTCGGCGAGGCGATGTCGGGGACGATGCGTGTCAGCTGGAGCGTCGCTGCGCATCCACGCTACAAGCCTTCGGAGCTCTTCCAGAAGCCGCTCGTGCCCTGGCGGCCGGCACAGGGCTAGCCCTCGGGCCGAAAACCGACAAAAATGGCGCAACGGGTTCGCCCTGGCAGCAGAAGTTCGAACATGAAGCACATCCTCGTGTCGGTTCTCCTCGCGCTCGCCACCTCGGCCTCGGCCCAGCAGGTCGTGTTCCACGACGGGTTCGAGAACGGGCTCTCGGGCTGGACCGCAACCGGCCCGTGGAACCTGGAGGAATCGGCCGACCCGTGCGGAAGCCAGGCCGCGCCGTTCGCCCAGGGAACGAAGGCGGCGTGGTACGGCATCGAAGGCTCTTGCGACTACGACACGGGGGGCACCAACTTCGGTCAGCTCAGCCTGAACGACTGGGTCGACCTGCCCGACGCGCCGTCGATCAGCCTGCGCTTCTGGATGTGGAGCGAGACCGAGTACTGCTGGGGCTGGCACGGCGGGCAGTGGGACGTGCACCAGGTGATCGTGCAGGCCTCGGGCGGCCCAGACGCGGGTTTCGTGCAGGACCTGTGCACCTCGAGCGGGCCGGACTTTCTGCTCCTGCCGTGGCACGAGCGGAGGATCGACCTCTCGGCCTACCGCGGAGCGCGCGTCCGCTTCGCGTTCAACTTCCACTCGCTCGACGACCAGGTCAACTGGGGACTCGGTTGGCTGGTCGATGACGTCCGCATCATCGCCGAGCCGGGTGTGCGCGTGTGCCCGTCGGATGCGCTCGACTCCGATTGCCCGTGCATGTCACCTTGGATCCCCGTGGCCGGCGGATGCCGCAATTCGACGCAGCAGTCGGCGACGCTGCTCTCGGGCGGCACGGTCAGCGTCGCGGCGGACACGCTGACCTTCACCGCGGCGCACATGCCGCCGGGAACGCTGCCGACCTTGTTCCAGTCCACGGCGTCGATCGCGCCGGCGGCGTTCGGCGACGGGTTGCGCTGCACGGGCGGGAGCACGCTGCGCCTGGGCACGCTGGTCGCGCCGAACGGATCGGCGTCGTGGCCGGCACCCGGCTCTCCGTCGTTGTCCGTGCGCGGGCAAGTTCCACCGGAAGGCGGCACGCGCTACTACCAGGCGATCTACCGCAATGCGGCGACGTTCTGCACGACGGCGACCTTCAATCTGACGGATGCACAGCGCGTGGTGTGGGTGCCTTGATCGGGCGAGCACCGGTGCAAGGAACGACTCGCCCCGCAGAGTTCCCTCCGACTAGGGCCCGGGGTCGGCCGCGACGACAGCGCGGCCCGTGCCCGTGCGCGGGAGTCGCGTCGCCAGCACGGTCGCGACGACCATCGAGCCCAGGTTCAAGCACAGCGCCCACGCCGCGGCGTACGCGTACCATGCCGCCCCCGTGCGGCCTTCGAGCACCGTCGCGAACACGAGACCGATCAACGTGACGCCCAGCACGGCCGCCACCTGCTGCACGGTCGCGACGACGCCCGACGCCGAGCCGGCGCTGCGCGCCGGAACGCCGCGCAGGATCGTCGAGTAGAGGACGGGCGACACGCTGCCGTTGCCGAAGCCGTAGATCGCGAGGCCGGCCGCGAGGGTCACGTCGCCCACGCGCCCGCTCGCGAGCGCCAGCGACGCGACCATGCCCGCGATGCCTGCCAGCACGCAGCCCATCCCGCCGTACAGGAACAGGCGCCCGTTGTGTGCTGCCAGACGCGAGGCCACGATCGAGGCCACGAGTGTCGCGGCGGCAGCGGGCAGAAAGGTCGCGGACGCGGACATCGCGTCGCGCCCGAGCCCCATCTGCTGGTAGAGCGAGAGAACCAGGTACACGGCGCCCTGACCCAGGAAATAGCTGCCGATCACGGCCAGCCCGCGGCGGTAGCTCGCCATTCGGAACAGGCTCAGGTCGATCAGGGGATCGCGGCCGTGCTCCGCGGCGGAGCGCTCGAGGAGGAGGAACGCAAAGACCGCCGGCACCGCTGCGACGAGCATCAGGATCGACCAGCGCGGCCAGTGCTGCTCGTGACCCAGCGTCAGCGGCACGACGAGCATCGCCAGCGTCGCGGTCGCGACGAGGACGCCGGTGACGTCGATCGTCGGTGGGTCCACCGTGCGCACCTCGCGCAAGCTGCGCCGCGCCAGCGCGAACGCGACCGCCCCGATGGGCAGGTTGATCAGGAACAGCGCGCGCCAGCCCAGGCCGAGTGGATCGAGGCTCAGGAGGACGCCACCCAGGACCTGGCCCGTGATCGACGCGAGGGCGACGGTGAGCCCGAAGTACGCCATCGCGCGCGCGCGCTCGTGCTCGGGGAACATCACGGTGATCAGCGCGAGCACCTGGGGGAACACGATCGCGGCCGCGAAGCCCTGCAGCAGTCGACCGGCGAGCAGGAACCACGCGGTCGGCGCGCATGCGACCATCACCGACGTGATCACGAACGCGGCCAGGCCGGCCAGGAACACGCGCCGGCGTCCGAAGGCGTCGCCCAGCCGGCCGCCCGTGACGACGAACACGGCGTAGCCCAGGCCGTAGAGCGCGATCGTCAGCTCGACCTGCGCGTACGTCGCGCCCAGGTCGGCTTGCAGCGCCGGCGCGGCCAGGTTGACGACGAAGAAGTCGACGACGCCCAGGAACGGCGCGGTCAGCGCGGCGAAGAGGCCGATCCAGCGGCGCGGGTCGGGCGCATCCGGACCGGCGTGCGCGGCACCGGCCGCCGCGCTCCGCGCTGCGGCGACCGAGGTGTCCTGCGTGTCCACGGTGCGGCTCAGCCCGAGAGGGGCAGCTCCCAGCGCCACACCGTGCCGTCCTCCGGATCCTCCACGGCTCCAAGGTGCTGGAAGCCGAGCTTCTTCAGCACGCTCGTCGAAGGGTTCCGCTCCGGCAGCGTGTGAGCGACGACGCAGGTGACGGAGCCCGACCGGCGCGCGATCTCCACGAGCTCGCGCGCCATGGCCGTGGCGATGCCGCGGCGCTCGTAGGGCGGGAACGTGAAGTAGGCGATCTCGACCCGGGCCGACGACGGTCCGCTCTTGAAGCCGCACGTGCCGACGATCTCGCCCGCCGCTTCGTCCTGGGCCAGGTAGCAGCCGAACGGCGCTTCGCGCGGATCGTGCAGGAACAGCGCGACGGTCGGCTCGATGACGTCGCGCAGGAGCGTCGCGACGTCGGAGACGCGCGCGCCGCAGCGGCGCAGGAACTCGTCGGGCCCCGCGTGCAGCGCGTCGGCCACGCCGGCGTCGATGGGCATCAGCCGCAAGACCGGCGCAACGCGCGGCCTGGCGCTCATGCGATCGGCCCCCCGCCCGCTCCGGAAGCCTTGTGCTTCCAGATCACGCCCTTGGCCGTGTCCTCCAGCGAGATCCCCATTGCCACGAGCTCGTCGCGCAGGCGGTCGCCGGTGGCGAAGTCCTTCTTGGCGCGTGCGGCGAGACGGGCGCGGATCCGTGCTTCCACCTCGCTCGAGAGCGACTGCTCCTCGACTTGCAGGCAGCCCAGCGTCTTGTTCGCGACGTGCACGACGAACTGCAGCGCCTGCGCCGCGGACGACGCGCCCAGCCGTTCCTCGACGGCCAGAGTGCGCAGCTTCATCAGCGCCGCGATCGCGCGCGGCACGTTCAGGTCGTCGTCCATGCCGGCGCGGAACTCGGCCATGCACGCGCCGACCTCGTCGAGGCCGCCGTCCGCACTGGGATCGCCGGCCTGACCGCTCTGGATGCGCCGCAGGCGCACGACGAGGTCGTCGAGGTTCTCCAGCACCGCCGTCGCCTCGCGCAGGATGTCCCACGTGAAGTTGAGCGGCTGGCGGTAGTGCCCGCGCAGCAGGCTGAAGCGCAGCGCGCGGATGCTGAAGCCTTTGGCGCGCACGTCGTCGAGCGTGTAGACGTTGCCCAGGCTCTTGCTCATCTTCCCGCCGTCGACCTGCAGGAACTTGGCGTGCATCCAGTAGGTCGCGAAGGGCTGGTCGGTGAACGCCTCGGTCTGCGCGATCTCGCACTCGTGGTGCGGAAAGATGTTGTCCTCGCCGCCCGTGTGGATGTCGATGCGGTCGCCCAGGTGACGCCGCGACATCGCCGAGCACTCGATGTGCCAGCCCGGGAACCCGTCCGGCCCGTAGCGGCTCGTCCACTTCATCACGTGCTGGGGATCGCTCTTCCACAGCGCGAAATCGGCCGGATGGCGTTTCTCCTCGCGCACGTTGATGCGCGCGCCGGCCTCCAGCTCCTGCACCGTGTTGCCCGACAGGCGGCCGTAGCGCGGGAACTTCGAGACCTCGTAGTAGACGTCCGGCCCGACCTGGTAGGCGTAGCCCTTCTCCACGAGCCCCTCGATCATCTCGAGCATCTCGGGGATGTGCTCGCTGGCCTTGGGGTAGACCATCGCCGGCAGGCAGCCCAGGTCCTTCAGGTCGACGAAGAACTGCTCGGTGTGGCGGCGACTGATCGCCCAGGGGTCCTGCTTCTCGCGCCGCGCCTGGGCCTCGATCTTGTCCTCGCCCTCGTCGGCGTCGTCGAGCAGGTGCCCGACGTCGGTGATGTTCATCACCTGGCGCACTTCGTAACCCGAGACCTCGAGCCAGCGCCGCAGCGTGTCGGCGAACAGGTACGAGCGGAAGTTGCCGATGTGCGCGCGCCCGTAGACCGTCGGCCCGCAGTTGTACATGCGCACCACGCCCGGCTGGAGCGTCCGGAACGTCTCTTTCTGCCGGGTGAGCGTGTTGTGGACGGTGAAGGGCACGCGAAGACCTCGTGGTGCGGAGTTCGAAGGCGGCGATGATCGCCGCGCGCCGGCGGGTCGTCCAGCGTGGCGAGCGCGCGCTGTGCTAACTTGCGCGGATCGTCGCCGTGGATCCCCTTTCCGACACGACTGCGCGCTCCGTGCCGGTGTTCCGCCTCGAGACCGAGCTGGGCGCCGGCGCCACGGGCCGCGTCCACCGCGGCGTGCTGGTCGAGCCCTTCGAGGGCTGGCCCGCGGGCTGGCCCGTCGCGGTCAAGATCCTCCACCCGGCGCTCGAATCCGACCCGCGCGCGCGCCAGCGCTTCGAGGCCGAGGCGCGCGCTGGTGCCGCGGTGCGCCACCCCGGCGTCGTGCACGTGCTGGGCAGCGGCGCCGACGCGCGCGGGCGCTTCCTCGTGATGGCCTACGTCGATGGCGAGACGCTGCGCGCGGTCCTCGAGCGCGACGGCGCGCTGCCCGAGCCGATCGTGCGCCGCGTCGGGCGCGCGCTGGCGAGCGGTCTCGCGGCGCTGCACGCGGCCGGCTACGTGCACGGCGACGTCAAGCCCGAGAACGTGCGCCTCGACGCCGAGGGCAACGCCGTGCTGCTCGACCTGGGCTTCTCGCGGCGCATCGAGGGTCCGTCGGGCGTGATCGTCGAGCCGCGCGCCGGCAGCCTCGCGTACGTCGCGCCCGAGCAGGCGACCGGCGGTGCCGGCGGCCCGGCCAGCGACGTGTTCGCCGCCGGCGTGCTGCTCTACGAGCTGGCGACGGGCCTGCACCCGTTCGCGGCGCACGCGGCGCGGACCGGCACGGGCCGCACGCAGGGCGCTCTCGAGCGCTCGGGCTCGAGCGGCCAGATCAGTCGCACCGCGCTGGTCGCGCCCGACGCGGACCGCCTGCTGGCCGCGATCTCGACCGCGAGCTTCGTGCCGCCGTCGCGTTACGCGCCGCAGATCTCGCCGTTCCTCGACCGCCTGCTCGAGGAGGCGCTGCGGCGCGATCCCGCGCGCCGGCCTGACGCGGCCGAGATCGCGGCGCGCTTCACCGAGGCGGAGTCCGGCACGTGGTGGCGCGCCGAGGTCGAGTTTGCGCACACGTCGCCGCGCGGCGGAGCCAGCAACGGGGCCAGTGACGGGGCCAGTGACGGCGACACCATGCCGCTGACGCCGCTCGTCGGTCGCGACGACGCGCTCGACGAGCTGCTCGCGGCCTGGGAGCGCACGGCGGAGCGGCCGCAGGCGGCGTGGGTGCGCGGTCCGGCCGGCGCGGGCAAGACGCGTCTCGTGGGCGAGTTCGCGGCGCGTGTGCGCACGCGCGACGAGCCGCCGCTCGTCCTGTACGGCAGGAGCCGCGCGCTGGAGGAGGACCGGCCGTGCAAGCCCGTGCTGCGCATGCTCGAGCGCTGGTTGCGCCTGCCCGGCGGAACGGCGCCGGGTCCGCGCGAGCTGGCCGAGCTGGCGAGCCTCGTGCCGCCCAGCCAGCTCGAGACGCTGGGGCGCGCGTTGGATCCGACGTTCGCGGGCGAGCTGGCGCAGTCGCTGCCGGTGGCGCTGGGCGAGTGGCTGGCGTCGCTGGCGCGCCGCGGTCCGCTCGTCCTGCACGTCGACGACGTGCAGTGGGCCGGCGAGGGCACGCTGCAGGTCGTCGCGCACACGGCCGCGTCCCTGCGCGGAGGTCGCGCGCTGTTCCTCTTCGGCCAGCGCGACGACACGCCCGTGCGGGCGCCCGCTGCCCTGGAATCGCTCAGGACACGCCTGGCTTCGCTGGGCGTGGGCACGGCCGAGATCCGCCTGGAAGCGTTGACGGGCGCGCACGTGCTCGAGCTGGTCGAGCGCGTGTTCCACCACTCGACGCCGCGCCTGCGGCTGGCCGAGGTGCTGCTGCAGCGCAGCCGCGGCAACCCGGGGCTGCTCTCCGAGCTCCTGCGCGGCCTGGTGTCGCGCGGATCCGTCGCGCCGCATGCGGACGGCACGGGCCTCGTCCTGGCGATCGAGCCCGACGAGCTGCCGCTGCCGTCGTCGCTGCGCGCGGCCATCGTCGAGTCGTACAAGCGGCTCTCGACGCGCGAGCGCACCTGGTTGCGCCGGCTGGCCGTCGTCGGCGGCCGCATCGAGACCGAGTTCCTCCTGCGCGCGTTCCCCAAGACGCGTCGTCCGGAGCTCGAGGCGATCCTCGCGCGGCTCGTGCGCGCCGGCTGGCTCTCGCCGACCGACAGGCGCTGGCGCTTCGCGCGTCCGGCGTTGCGCGAGGCCGTCTACCGCGCTCTTTCGCGCGAGCAGCGCACGCGCCTGCACGCGGCCGCGGCCGCAGCGCTGGCGCCGGGCCCAGACCGCGCCACGCTGGAGGACCAGTTCCAGCGCGCGTTCCACCTGCGCGCGGCGGGCGAGGACGAGAAGCTCCTGGCGGAGATGCCGCCGCTGCTCGTGCAGCTCCTGAAGAGCGGCCAGCCGCAGCGCGTGCACCCGCTGACGCGCTGGGGCCTCGACGCGCTCGAGCGGCGCCCGGCTTCGCCCGAGCGCGAGATGCTGCGCATCGAGCTGCTCGAATCCGCCGCCGACGCCGCCGACCGCCTGGGCATGCGCGAGGACCAGCGCGTCGCGCTCGACCGGCTGTCCGACTCGACCTTCGACGCCGAGACCGATCCGCTCTCGGCCGGGAGGGTGTACCTGTTGCACGCGCGCTTCGCGACCAGCACGGGGCAGTTCGGGCTGGCGCGCGGCCTCTTGCGCAACGCCGTCGAGCTCTTCACGCGCGCCGGATCCGATCGGGAGCTCTCGGAATCGCTGCGACGCCTGGCGCTCGTGCAGGCGCACGTCGGCGAGCTCGAGGAGGCGCGCACGCTGGCCGTGGACGCTCTCGCGCACGCCGCGACGTTGCCGCAAGAGGCGCTGGCCCATCTGGCGCAGGGCGTCGTCGACGTGCTCGAGGACCAGCTCGAGCCGGCGATGGAACACGCCGACCGCGCGATCGACATCCTGCGCCGCGACCGCGAGCACTCACGGCCGGGCGTGTTCGGCAACGCGTACCTCTTGCGCGCGCGCATCTACCGCAGCTCGGGCGAGCCCGGCCGCGCACTGGCTTCGGCTGCGCGGGCCGTGCGCCTCGCGCGGCTGGCCGGCGAGCGCCGGCTCGAAGCCGAAGCACTCGCGCGCCTGGGACAGCTCAACCTCGACGTCGATCGCGCCGCCGAAGCCGAGGCGCAGCTGCGCGAGGCGCTGCGCGTCGCCGAGGAGATCGAGGACCGGCGCGGCCAGGCGCTGGCGCGCACGTTCCTGGGGATCCTGCTGTGGGAGAACGACGACCCGACGGCGGCGCCGATGCTCGAGCAGGCCGCGTCCCTGGCGGACGAGATGGGTTTGAACCGCATCACCGCGCTGGTGTCCGCCGTGCGCGCCCGGATCGCGCTGCTCCAGGCGCACGACCACGCCGCGGCGCTGCACTGGAGCGCGGCCGCCGAGGAGCTCGTGCGCCGCTTCGGCTCCGAGCTGGCCGACCGCTTCGTGATCCTCGGCACGCGCGCGCTCGTGCTCGAGACCGCCGGGCTCGTCGACGAAGCGCGCGGGATCGAGCGCAACCTCTACGAACGCCTCGAGCGCCACAACGCGCGCGTGCGATCGCCCCTCCTGCGCATGCGCCAGAGCCGCGCCGGCCAGCGCATGCTGAGCGCCGTGCTGTCCCCCGTCGGCCCGCTCTACCCGCGCGCGCGCATCGACGCGTGAACGGCGGTGTCAGACACCCTCTCCCCGGGAGAAGGTGTCTGACACCGCTGTTCACCGCCCGCGGAACGATTCGACCGTGGCTTTCAGGAGCTCGATGGTCCAGCCCAGCCTGTGCCACGGCTTCGTGTGCGCGTGCTCGCGCGCGATGTCGCGCCACAGCGCGTGCCGGCGCCGGCGGTCGGGCTCGTAGGCGCGCAGGAATCGCGCCACGTCGGCGCGCGTCAGGGCGCGGCCGTCGCGCTCCTCGCGGCGGTCGACGAAGCGCCACAGGCGCCGCAGGTTCGCTCGCAGGTCCGTCGCCGGCAGCGGCGCGAGGATCCGCGAGCGGTCGAGGTCGAGCAGCCAGAGCCGGGGCACGCCATCCGGCCGCGGCTCGACGAGTACGTTCTTCGTGGTCAGGTCGGCGTGCAGGAATCCCAGCGCGTGCAACCGCGCGACGAATGCGCCGAACGCCGCGAGAAGCGGCCGCAGCGACGCGCGCTGCGTGCGGTCCGCGCGCACCCGCACGAGGTGCGACTCGACGTCGACCGCGCCCGCGATCCGGCGCGTCGCCAGCGCCAGCTCGTACCCGAACGGTCGCGCGCGACGCGCGCGCGCGCGGCCGCGACCGGCGGCGTGTCGACGCCGCGATCGGCGAGCCAGGACGAGAGCACGAGCTCGTGGAACGGGCGTGCCGCATCGCGAAAGCGCCGGCCGGTCACGAAGCGCAGCAATCCGCCGTGCGTGAAGAAGCGCACGAGGATGCGCCCGTCCGCGGTCTGCGCCAGAGCGCGTTTGCCCGTCACCTCGCTGACCTGGAGCAGTCCGTCCGTGTCGAGCCCGAAACCGGCTGCGTCGAGCTCGCGCGCGGCCCAATCGGCCACGGCCAGCACGCCGTTCTCCCCGCGCTCGGCGCGGTAGCCTGCGGGCACGTCGGGTAGGACCGGGTCCGTCAGAGGCGCAGATGAATTCGAGGCCTCACCCTGCGCGCGTCGCCGCAGGGTGTGGGGGGACCGAAACTCGACCGGCTCCCGATCGATCAGAGCACGCCGGCGCCGAAGCCGCCGTCGTCGGCCGGTGCCGGCTTCTCCTCGACGCGCGGCTTGGCGCGCGGCGGCGGGGCCGGACGCGGCGGCGGCGGAGTGTGCTGCGGAGCCGGACGCGCGGACTCGTGGGACTCCGTCACGCCGCCGCCGAAGCCACCTTCGTCGGACTGTCGCGAGCCCTCCTGCGGGCGCGGGATCTCGTCACGCCGGGGCGCGCTACGCGGCGCATCCGCCGGACGGGCCGGGCGGTCGGGCCGGTCGAAGGGACGGTCGCCGCCGCGCGGCGGGCCGCGCGGCGGGCCGCGCTCGGGGCCGCGCTCGGGGCCGCGGTCAGGTCCGCGCGGACGGTCCTCGCGGGGGTGACCCTCGCGCGGACGCTCGTCGCGCGGGCGATCCATCCGCGGCCGTTCGTCGCGCGGGTGCTCCGTGGGCGGCCGGTCGTCGCGCGGTCCGGCATCGCGCGGCCGGTCGTCGCGGGGGCGCTCGCCCCCACGCTCGGGGCCACGCGGGTAGCCGCGCTCGGGAGCCCGTTCGGGTCCGCGGTCGTAGCCCCGCTCGGGAGCGCGCTCGGGCGGACGATCGGGCGCGCGGTCGAAGCTGTGCGGGCGCTCGGGACCGCGGCGCTCGTCGGCGTGCGCCTCGCGCGGACGCTCGGGTCCGCGGTCGTAGCCGCGATCGTTCTCCGCACGCGCTCGCTGCGGCCGATCGCCGCCGGCCGGGGCGCGATCAGCAGGATGCTCGGGGCGAGCACCGTGTTCGGGTCGAGGGCCGTGTTCGGGTCGAGGGCCGCGATCGGGTCGCGGACCGCGGTCTGGTCGCGCGCCTCGGTCGGGACGCGGCGGCGCCGCGTGGAAGTCCTCACGCCCGTGCGGGCCGCCGGCGGACTCGCGCGACGGCGCGTCCTCGCGTGCAGGTGCGTCGTAGAAGTGCGCGGGCGGCGCGTCGTCGTCGGCGTAGGCCGGACGCTGGGCGAACTCGCCAGCCGGCTGACCGGCGGGAGCTTCGGACCCGTCGTTGCGGCGACGACCGCGACGGCCGCGGCGGCGGCGGGCCGGCCCCTCGGTCTCGGCGCTCGCGGCCGGAGCCAGGGGTGCATCCTCCACGGCCGCGTGATCCTCGCTCGCGCGCGGACCCTCGTCGTCGTCGTGGGCGCCGTAGACGACCTCCTCGCGCGCGTGGCGCACGGGAGCGGAGCGGGCTGGAGCGAGCCCGCGGTGCCCGGCTTGCGCCGATCGGACCGGGGCCTCGAGGAATTGCGTGGGGATCGGGTCGGAAAGGAACAGCGAGATCCGGTCGTAGAAGTTGATCCCGTCCTCCCAGGCGTCGAGCGCGCGCACGATCAGCACCTCGTGCTCGCGCGCCGTGCGCTGGGCCGTCTCGAGCGCGTCCTGCGGCGTCAGGGCCAGGTGCAGGAAACGACGGCGGCCGGGGCGCAGGCCGTAGCGGCGCGCGCGGTCGGCGTCGGCGCACGACACCCCCACGAACAGGCGCTCGGGCGGCCGCGCAGGCTCGCCCGGCTGGACCTCGATCGAGTGGCCGTAGAGCGCGCGGATCCGGTCGCCGGCGATCTCGTAGCGCTGGCGATCGCCCGACTCGACGGCTTCGCGCACGTCGTCCTCGGAGACCGACTCGCCCAGGCGCTCGTTCAGCGCGCGGATGACGTCGCTCAGCTCGGCGTAGCCGAACTCGTCGACCTCCAGATCGAACTCGTCCGGCTGGTGCCGGAGCATGTAGGCGAGAGAGCGGGTGATGCGTTCGATCAAGGCAGGATGCGTCATGAGAGGGTGCGGGGCCCGCGGGTTCTCGCGCGGCGCGCGGGCGCAATTCGCGAGGGCGCCATTCTAGGGACGCTTCACGCCGAAGCCAAAGAACCTGCCCGGTCTGCCTCGGAGTGCGGGGCGTGGAGCGTCCCTCCGGCCCCGGCGGGGCCGCAGCAGGATCGGCTCGGTCTCTGCCCTGCTCGCGGCCTGGCCGACGGGCCCCCCGTCACCCGCCCGACGTTCCACGGACTCGGAACGCTGGGGGCCCGCCGTCCCTCCCCGCGGCTCATCTGGATCTCAGGCCGCGTACGGCTCCGTGAGCGACGGCGGGATCGATTCCGTGACGGGCCGCGTGCCGCGCTGCGCATCGGGCCTCGTCGCGCTCAGCGCATCGGGAACGTGCTGCAGGTCGAAGCCCGCGTGCCCCAGGTCCTCGAAGAAGGCCTGGGATCCGGTCAATCCGAGCCAGAGCGATTCCCCTGTGTCCTCGTCCTTCCACACGATCCGCGCCCGGTGGATGGGCGTCGCGGGGGTCTTCCCCGTGCCTTGGTCGTCTCGCTGCCTCATGACTCTCTCTCCTACTCTCTCTCCCACTGCCTGCCCCCTGCCCTCGCTGCCACGCATGGACGTGCCGATCCCGCGCGGATTCCTTCGCTCCGAGAGCTTCCTATCGGTCGGGCGTACGCAGGAAGACGACCGGCGTTCGCGCGAGCACAGGACCTTTGCCGGCCGTGGTTCACCCCCGACCAGGATTCGGTCAGGAACCAGGAAGGATCGGGCCTCCGTGCTGTCCAGGCGGCATACGCGTCTGGCTCAGGCCCCGTAACGCGGAAAGCCGGGGTCGACCTCGAGCGCCCACCGGTCGAGCCCGCCGGCCAGGTCGAACACCAACCCGAACCCGCGGCCGGAGAGGAACGCGGCCGCGGCCTGGCTGCGGATCCCGTGGTGGCAGATGCACACGACCGGGCGGTCGGGGTCCAGCTCTTGTGCGCGCGACGCAAGGGATCCCCGCGGAATCAGCACGGAGCCGGGCAGGTGCCCGATCGCCCACTCGACCGGCTCGCGCACGTCGACCAGCTGCAGCTCATCGCCGCGCGCGAGGCGGTCGGCGAGCTCGCGCGGGCTCAGGCGCTGCGGCGCGCTCAATCGCGGATCGTCAGCGCGGGATGGTCGTACGCGGCCGGAATCGCCACCCCCAGCGCAGCGAGCGCCGTCGGCGCGACGTGCAGGAGGTCGATCCCCCCGGCCGGGATCTCGACCTTGCGGTTCGAGAAGAAAACGCCCTGCACCAGCTCGGCCGCGACCGAGACGTGGTCGCCCGACCAATTGAGGCGGTTGTCCTCGAACACGGGGCCGGGTGCGAACGCGCCGTTCGACTCGACCAGGAAGATGTCGCCCAGCGTCGTGGACCACGAGACGCGCCAGCCGGCGTCGAAGCCGACCATCAGGTCGGCCTCCTGGTCGAGGTGCGGGCCCGCATGGATCTCGGACAGCACGTAGACGTCACGCACGGCGCGCGCGCCGCGGTCGCCGTCCTCGAGCGCCAGCAACCTGGTCTTGATCTCGGCCAGCAACGCCGGCGCGTCGGCCGGTGAGACGATGCCGTCGCGCTCGCGGCCGGAGAGATTCAGGTAGATCCCGCCCAGGCCCAGCGCGTAGGCGCGCGTGCGCGACCAGTCGACGAAACCGAGCATGATGTCCTGCTTCGTGGCCCCCGGCCGCACGGCCAGGAATCCCTCGCGCGCCAGCCAGTTGTTCAGGTGCACCTGGCGGCGGAACGACTGGAATCCGTGGTCCGAGCAGATGAGCAGCGTGTCACCCGGGTGCAGGTGCTTCTCGACGACCTCGCCGACGAGCCGGTCCATCGACTGGTACGACGCGCGGATCGCTTGCGACAACGGCAGCGTCTCGCCGAAGAACGACACCGGACGCGCGGCCTTCGCCGCGTCGTAGGCCGGGTGCGTCGCGTCGGCGAACTGGTACATCATGTGCTGGACGCGGTCGGGCGTGCTCTCGACGAACATGAGCGCGCGCCAGTCCGCGCGCGCCAGCGCCGAGCGCAGCAGCACAGCGCGCGATTGCTGCGTGTGCTCGATGTCCTCCAGGAACGTGACCGGATCGATCTCGCGGTCCTTGAACGGCATCGTCAGGCAGGCCCAGCCGACCGTCTCGTACGGCGCGCCCGCGGCACGGGCCAGCTCGGCCGCGAAACCGGGCGGCTGGCTGATTGGCTGCCACCACGTCGGGTGCGCCGGGTCGTACTGCAGGAAATCGACGAACAGCTCGAAAGGTTCCGCCAGGCTCACGAGCTTCGCGCGCGTGATCGCCTTGACCTTGACCAGCGGCGAGAGCTCGAAGCTCAGGTGGTACCACTGCGACCACTGGCCGGGCGCGAGGAGCTGCTCGTTGCCGCCGATCCCGACGCGCGCCTTGCCGTCGGCGATCTCGACGGTCAACGGCAAGCTGACGCGGCCTTCCTCGGAGCCGTGGAACGTGCCCTTGCACTCCAGGCGCGGCAGGACCTGGCCGGTCAGCTCCTTCTTGCGTTGGCGCAGCGCCTCGACTTCCGCCGAGGTAAGACCCGGCCGGCCCTGGCGTTCCTCGATCGCGGCCAGCTCGCGCCGCGCCGCGTCGATCGCGACGAAATCGAACGGGCCGTAGACCCAGCTCTCGATGCGGCCGTCGCGCTCGTCGACGCGGAACAGCTTGCCGGCTGTGCTGGTCGACTTGCCGCGCGGCGCGCGCTCGAGCACCTTCGGGTCGGTCGTGTAGACGAACCAGTCGCCGTTGTTCGAACGCACGTCGGGGACGCCCAGCCCGGAGAGGACCTGCGCGCCGGCGACCTCGGGCCGGTCCCACGACATGGCGCTGTCGAGGACGATGCACGGCACGCCGGCCTGCGCGGCCTCCTCCCAGAACGGTGCGGTCTTCGTCGGGTTGGCGACGACGTCGGAGATCCGGTGCGGCACGTACGCCGCGGCGAGGAACGTCCCCGCGCCGCCGACGGCGCCCAGCGCCAGCGCGATCGGAGCGGAGATCCGCGCGCGGATGCGCAGGAGCCCGGCGAAGATGCCCAGGAAGAGGAGCGCCACACCGAGGCCGACGCCGACTGCCAGGACGAGTCGGTTCTGGCCGACCAGCGTGCGCTCGAGGAACGGCAGCGCGAACGACTGCGAGTCGCGCGGCTCGTGCACGACGTGGCCCAGCGACGGCAATGGCGTGCCGTCCGAGGTCAGCACGCGCTTCACGAACCCGGGGATGCCGGTTTTCGCCGGGTTCTGCCCGCAATTCAGCGCCGCCCACGACACGGGCGATTCAGCCGGCATCGTGGTGCCGAGCGGTGCGAACGTGCCGGTGTCGCGCAGCTTCGCGAGGTTCGGCAGGGCGCCCGCGTCCATCAGCTCCCGTGTCGTGCGCGCGTCTGCGCCGTCGAAGCCCAGGACCAGCAGGCGGCCGGACGTGGTCTGCGCGGCGGCTGACGTCGTCGCTGCGAGCGCGAGGAACAGGGCGGTGATCCAGGATCGGAGGAGCATCACGGAACCGGTGAGGGGGCGGGCTAGGATGGATCCGCGCGCCGGTATGCGCGCGGACGAAGCGGTGCGAGCGATGCGAATCGGGAGCGAGAGCAGACGCGGGAAAGTCGCGAGGGTCAAGCGCGGCGGCGCGGTCGTGACGCTGGCGGCCGTGCTCGCGATCGCCGCCGCCGTCCTGGTCCTGGCCTGGGTGCTCGGTCGCGGGCCGGCGACGGGCGCGACGGGCCCGGCATCGAGCAGCCCGAGCGAGCCGGCTGCGGCCGCTCCGAAGCCGGGACCGGCCGCGTTCGATCTCCCGACGGGCGATCGGGAAGAAGCGGCCCAGGTCTCGCCCGCACGCCCGACAACCGATCCGGCACGCTTCGTAGGGCGCGGTCGGATCCGGGGCGAGATCGTCCACGCGGGCCGCCCGCTCCCCTCGCCATGGACGCTGGTGATCGAGCCGCATCCGACGCTCGTCGGCGCCGACCGCGCCGAGTCGCGGCGCGTGGTCCACGAGCCGGGCGATCTCGTGTTCGACGAGCGCGACCTGCCGCTCGGCGGCTACCGCGTGTCGGCCGAGCTGCCCGGGCTGAACTCGTCGGCCGAGTCCGTACTGCTCGTGCGCGGCTCGAGCGACGTCCACGTCACGCTGCGGCTCGCGCCGTCCGGGCTCGTCGACGGTTTCGTGTTCGACCACCGCGGGCAGCCGGCAGTTGGCCTGCTGGTGACGATCGAGGACCGCCGCACGCGCGCGCGCACGAGCACCACGGTCGACGCGACGGGCATGTTTGTCGTGCGCGACGTGATCGACGGCGAGTACCAGATCTTCTTCGGCATGGCGATGCGACCGCTGTTGCCGGTCGGAGACTTCCGGTTCCGCGCGCCGACGTTGCGCTGGCCCGAGGTGCGCCTGCCCGTCACGGGCAACTTGCGCATCGCCGTGCGCGACGCGAGCGGCGCCGGCATCGCCGAGGCCGTCGTGGCCGGCTCCGGTACGCCGCAGGGCGTGGCGGCCGGCACCGTCGGCGGGGACGGTCGGCTGGAGCTGACCTGGTTGTGGCCGGCCCGCTACCGGCTGACTGCCGCTGCACCTGACGGACGCCGAGGGCACTCCGAGGTCGTCGTCGACGAGGGCCGCACGGCGGACGTCACGATCACCGTGAAATGAAGGACGTGAACAGCGGTGTCAGACACCTTCTACTCGGTACAAGGTGTCTGACACCGTTGTTCACCGCGAGAGCGCCTGGACCCAGTCCGCGAACGCGGCGCAGGCCGGCTCGAAGCCGCCGCGCGCGGTGTCGGCCACCTCCTCGCGGCCGTGCACGACGCGGATGCGCGCGTCGAGGTCCACCGGGCGGTTCGAGCGCGGGATCTGGCGCTCGCGAGCGATGTCGGCGCGCGCCTCTGCCAGCGCGGCCTCCGTGTCGCGGTTCACAGCCCGCGCAATCGCGGCCGACGTGAGCGGCTCGCCGGTCAGGTTCTCGACGAAGTCGAAGAACGTGAGGCTGTTCCCCGGACGCCAGTAGTGCTCGCGCAGGTCGGGCCCGATGCGCGGGTCGTCGACCAGGTGTCCGTCGCGCGCGCGGAAGAAGGCGCGCGTCTGCTGCACGGCGATCTCGGCCAGGACGTAGCCGTGGTAGTAGGCGCTGCTCTCCCCTGCCAGGAGGTGCGGCACGCTGAGCGCCGGGCGCGGTGAGCCCTCCTCCAGGAAGAGCAGCCTCTGCTCGGCGGCACGGATCGCGGCCAGGACGCGCGCAGACGACAGCTCGCTGTCTGGGATCTCGTAGATCGCGCGCTCGGCCTCGCACACCGCGACCATCGCGCGCAGGTTCCAGGCCGCGAAGGGCTGAGCGGCGCGGATGCCCTGCTCGATCAGCGCATCGGGCATGCGCTCGCCGCCGGCGTCGCGAGCGTAGCGCGCCTGCCAGTCGGGATCGGACACGAGGCTGTCCAGGAACATGCTCTGCGTCTCGGAGAACGCGACCGACGTCGGCGCGAACTCCTGCGAGAAGCACGGCGCGGGCATGTCGATGTTGGCGAAGTGCGCCGCGTGACCGCCCTCGTGGAAGAGCGTCTCGAGCGCGCGCCGGCCGGCCCCCACCACGCCCGGGATCGCATTCGCCGTGAACTGGATGCGCGCCGGCCGCCACGCGCCGCGCTCGCGCCAGGCCGGCACGGGGCCGTGCATGAAGCCGTTCTCGTACTTGCCCGGCCGGTCGACCAGGTCGAGGATCAGCGTGGCGCCGCGGTAGCCGATGCCGAGCTGTGCGAAGGATCGACCCCAGCGCTCGAGGGCCTTCTCGAACGGGAAATACGGGTCCTGCGCCGCGGTCACGTCGCCGCTGACGTGGAAGCGCAGGTTCCAGGGTCGCGTCGCGTCGCGGCCGCGCTCGCGCGCGAGGCCTTCCAGCGCGGCGCGCGCGCGCTCGCGCGTGCGCACCTCGAGGTCGTCGAGCTGCGCGAAGACCTCGCGCTTCGTGAGGCCTTCGACGCGCCGCACCTTCCAGTCGTAGTAGTCCTCCGCGCCCAGCATGCGTCCCAGGCGGTTGCGCATCCGGACGATCTCGAGGAAGCCTCTGTCGAGCACGTGCGGCTCGACCGAGCGCAACGCGTCCCAGGCCGAGCGGCGCACCTCCTCGTGCGGGTCGCTGCCGAGGAGGACGCCCAGGCGCACTGACGAGGCCGCGTGCTGGACGCCGGATGCGTCGCAGTACCCGAGCTGGAGCCGCGCGCGCTCCCCCGCCAGCGCGGACTCGGCCGCGACGATCTCCTCCTGCAGCGCGCGCGCCGGAGCGGAATCGATCGCATGCGCCTCGAACGTCGCGAGCCAGCCCGAAAGCGATTGCACGTCGTCGGCGTGCGGCCGCGCAGCTTCCGCCGGCGCGTCGAGGGCTGCCTCGGCGTGCTCGATCTCGGCGCGGACAGAGACCAGACGCTCGGGATCCGACAGGAAGCCCTGCAGCTCGACCTCGCGCCGGGCCAGGTCGGTGCGCGACGCGACGGGGTCGTCACCCGTGCCCATGTACGCGCGCCAGAAAGCGTCCTCCTTGCGCGTGTGCATCGCCTCGTAGGCATGGTTCAGCTCGTGCACGAATCGCGCGGCAGTCATTTGTTGTTCCGGCGGCCGCGGGCCGCCGGGCGGCCACCCCAACCAGAAGCCAGACTTGTGTTGGCCAATTGGAAGCTGTCAGTGTGCATCGCGTCACCCGGCCAATTCATCGCCGCGATTCTGACGCGCGGTGCGCCCGGGATCCATGCGCGGATGCAACGCACCGAAGCAATCCGCATCGACAACCTACCGACCGGCGAACCCAAGGTCGGCTTCTGGTTGGGGTGGCCGCCCGGCGGCCCGCGGCCGCCGGAACGATCATCCCAATGCGGACTCGAAGTCGGTGATCAGGTCGCGAATGTCCTCGATGCCGGCCGAGACGCGCATCAGGCCGGGTGGGATCCCCGACTCGAGCCGTGCGCGCTCCGGCAGCCGCGCGTGCGACGTGTTGAAGGGCAGGCTGACGAGCGTCTCGACGCCGCCCAGGCTCGAGGCCTCCAGCGCAAGTTTCAGGCGCCTCATCACGCGCAGCGCGGCCTCGTCGCCGCCGCGCACGACGATCGAGAGCATGCCTCCGAAACCCTGCAGCGTCGCCTTCGCGCGCGCGTGCGCGCGGTGCGAGGGCAGGCCGGGGTACAGCACGGCTTCGACCGCCGGATGCCGCTCGAGCCGGCGCGCCAGCTCGAGCGCGTTCGCCTGGTGGCGCTCCATGCGCAGGTGCAGCGTCTTGATCCCGCGGTCGAGCAGGAACGCGGCGTTCGGGTCCATGCAGCCGCCGGCCAGCTGCATCCAGCGGTGGACGCGCGCCATGATCTCGGCCTTGCCGCTGGCGCAGCCGCCGATCACGTCGCTGTGACCGCCCAGGTACTTCGTGACCGAGTGGATCGAGAGGTCTGCGCCGAGCGCCAGCGGCCGCTGCACGAGCGGCGTCGCGAACGTCGCGTCGACGATGACGCGCGCCCCGATCGCGTGCGCGTCGGCCGCGATGCGCGGCAGGTCGGGCACGTCGAGCGTCGGGTTCGTGATCGTCTCGAAGTAGACGACGTCTGCCCCGCGCGCGAAGGCCGCGGACCGCGCGGCCGGATCGTTCAGGTCGACGAACTCCGACTGCACGCCCAGCGGCGTGAGCAGGTTCGACAGCAGGTCCCAGGCCGAGCCGTAGATCTCGCGGTGCGCGACGACGCGCGACCCGCTCTCGAGGCACGCCATGAGCCCGGCGTGGATCGCGGCCATGCCCGACGCGAAGACCAGCGTGCGCTCGGCCCCCTCCAGCGCCGCGATGCGATCCTGCACGACGTCGAGCGTCGGATTGCGGATGCGCGTGTAGATCAGCGCGTCGGCTGTGCGCCCGCTCGTCATGGCCGCGTAGGACTCGTCGTCGAGCAGGAACGTCGTGCTGTGGACGACGGGCGCGACGACGGCACGCTGCTCCGCGCTCGCGCGGTGGCCGGCGTGGATGCAGAGCGTGGCGTCGTGCAGGTCGGCGCGGGCGGGCGTTTTCACGCACGGATCCTAGCCTGTGCGCCCATCACGACCGAAACGCTGGATCCTTCGGCCGGGGTTCCTAGACTCTTCCCCCGCATGCCCGCCGCACCCCTCCTGGATCTCGCCCAGCTCGACCTCAGCCAGACCGTCGCCAACCACGACGAGATCTACCGCCTGCTCAAGCAGAGCGGCCGTTTCGCGCTGCTCGACGGCATCGCGCACGTCGACCGCGAGGCCGGCACGGCGATCGGCTGGAAGGACATCCGCGCGAACGACTGGTGGGCGCCGGACCACATCCCCGGGCGACCGCTGTTCCCCGGCGCGCTGATGATCGAAGCCTCGGCGCAGCTGGCGAGCTGGGACTACATCACGCGCACGCAGGACTTCACGAGCTTCCTGGGCTTCGCCGGCCTGAACGACACGCGCTTCCGCGGCATCGTCGAGCCGGGTGCGCGCCTGCACTTCGTGTCGCAGTCCGTGCGCATCCGCTCGCGCATGTTCGTCTACCGCGTGCAGGGTCTCGTCGGCGGGGACCTCGTGTTCGAGACCGAGGTCGTCGGGACTGTGCTCTAGTTGCCGCACCGTCAGGTGCGGCACCAACAAGCTGAGGGCCGCACCGTCAGGTGCGGCACCAACAAGCTGAGGGCCGCACCGTCCGGTGCTGCGCTCACGGCCCGAACCGCGCCTCGAGCCCGTTCGATAGCGAGAACCCGCCCGGTTGGTTCGGGTCCACCAGGACCGCCTGCATGTAGTGCGACGTGCCGATCAGGAACGGGTCGTTCGGGATTCGGAAGCGCGCCGTGCCCGTGCCGATGCTTTCCAGGCGCAGCCGTTGCATCCCCGAGATCGGGTCGGCCAGCAGCGTCCCGCCCGCGAACGGCGCCGATCCGCCGAAGATCGAGTGCAGGATCCAGCCGGTGCGCTGGCCCTGGTCGGGCGCGGCGATGTCGAGGATTGCCGTCGTGCCGATCGAGGGCGGCGTCGAGCTGTCCAGGTCGAGCACGTTCGCGCCGCCCAGGTTCTCGCCGTAGCGCACCCACTGGGCCACGGGCTGCACCGGCGGCAGGCGGTAGTCCCAGATCCCGCGCGCGTACGTGCCGAAGCGCATCAAGCCGCGCAACGGGACGGCTTCGACCGACCAGTACAGCGTGATCGGCGTGCCGAGTTGCATGATGTTCACCCAGCTCGCGTTGACGCTGTCGTAGCGCCAGGCCCCAGCCTCCGTCGCGGCGTAGACGTCGCCCGATCCGTCCTCGGCGTAGGCCAGGTCGTAGACGTGCGTGGCCGGCAACCCGGTGGTCAGCGCGGTCCACGTCGCGCCGCCGTCGACCGTGCGCTTCACGCCGGGCGCGCTGTAGCCGGAGCCGCCGACCGTCGCCTCGAGCGGCCGCGTCGGGTGCACCGCCAGCGCGGCGCCGTAGAAGTAGTGCGGGTTCGGCCCCGTGTTGGCCGACTCGGTCCACGAGACGCCGTGGTTCGTCGACGAGAACAGCCGGCCGCGGTCGTTGGCCGCGTACATGCGCTGCGCGTCCGACGGCGCGAACGCGACGGCCGTCAGGAAGGCCGCGCCGCCCGTAAGGAAGTCGAACGCCGTGTGCTGCACCGGCGTCCAATTGTTCCCCGACCGGTTGTAGCGGTAGAGCTTCTCGCCGCAGAAGAAGAAGGAGTTCGCGTTGGTCGGATCGGCCACCACCATGGGCAGCCAGTCGTGGCTGGAGCCGGCCGGGAAGTCGGCGTCGCGCAGCGTCGGGTTCGTCTCGCCCTCGGCGATCAGCACGAAGCCCGGGTACGTCGAGTACACGAGCGCGTGCGTCCCGTTCGACGACGTCAGGTGGCCGTAGTCGCCACTGATCAGCTGCGCGAAGTCGGTGCTTGGGCCGGCACCGGAAGGAGGCATGTACATGCCGCGCTGATATCCCTGGTCCTGCGCACCCGCCTGGATGCGGTCGGCGTTCGCGCGCGAAGTCAGCGTGCTGTAGTACTGGCTCGTGCCGATACCGGTCAGCGTCAGGTTGTTCACCGTGAGGCCGCCGTCGAGGCTCTCGTACAGGCCGCCGTCCGTGCCGAAGTACCAGCGCTCCCCGCCCGCCGGATCCGGCCAGGCGAAGAGGCCGGGGATGTCGGCGTGCAGCTTGTGCGCCGGGTTGCCGTAGTACTCGCCCCAGCCGTTGATGCGCGTGAAGCTCGCGCCCGCGTTCGACGAGCGCCAGGTCTCGAGCCCGCCGTACATGACCTTGGACGGATCGACCGTCGACGCGCACAACGTGCCGTCCCACAGGTCCGTGATCGTGTGGACGTTGGCCCAGGTCTGCCCGGCGTCGTCGGAACGGTGCAGCCGCCAGCCGTTCGCGGCCTGGATCGCGGCGTACAAGGTCGGCGCGCCGCCTTCGGAGCCGGTCAAGATCGCGCGCGTGGCCGTCGCGTCGATCGTGCCGCGCGCCTGGAAGCTCGTCGCGCCGTCGATCGAGGCGTACAGCACGCCGCGCTGCACGAGGTAGGCCTGCGTCGCCGCGAAGGGCGCCTTGCGCGGCACCCACATCCAGCCGGGGAAGTTCTGCGTGCCCGTCCAGCGGTTCGTGAACGTGCGCCCGCGGTCCGTCGACGCGAAGACGCCCGGCCGCGTGCCGCCCGAGTTGAACTGCCCGTAGAGGAGGATCGTCCCGGCTGCATCGGCCAGCACGCCCAGCCCGCGACACGACGACAAGGTGGGCAGCCCGCCCGGCGTCGTCCACGTCAGGCCATCGTCGCGCGAGACGCGCACGCGCCCGCCGTCCGTCGCCTGGAGCACGACGTCCGGTCCGCCCGGGATGTCCGTCGGCACGACGACCACGTGCGCGGCGCCGCCGTACACGTTGTCCGACTTCGGCGTCCAGCCCGTCCCGTTGGCGTTGCCGCGCCACACGCCGCCCAGGTCCGCGCCGATGTGGAGCTGCGACGCCGACGTGCCGCCCTGGACGCGCGCGACGCAGTGGATGCGACCGCACTGGTTGCGGCTGCCGACCTCGCCCCAGTCGAGTGTCGTGATGCCGGGATGCTGAGCCCGCTGCTGGGCCTGCTGCAGGGCCATGCGCACGCGGCGCTGCTCCTCGCGGCGCTGGTTCTCGGCCTCGATCGCGCGCCAGTCGACGCCGTCGGCGGCGCGGTGCATCCGCTCGACCCACTCCTGGCGTCCGACCTTGTCGCGCTCGACGCGCTCGATCATGCCGCCGTCCGTCGGGAGCGGATGGGTCAGCGCGTGGAGCGATTCGAACGGGTGCGCACGGTCGATCGGCTTGCGGGCGGAGAGCTTCTTCGCGGGAGCGGGCGTGGTCGCGCTGGATGCACAGGCCGCGGCAAGAGCCAGGGCCAGTGTGGCCAGAACGAGAGACTGCGACACTCGGATCATGTCCGGTCGAGCCTACCCGATGCCGGTCCCCTCGTGCAGATCGGCCGGAGGGAGAGGGTCGCGGTTCGGATACGGGTGGCGCGTCGCTTGCGCGCCGCGCTATAGGTTCGCGCCGAACTCCAGCGGCTTGCGCGGGATCTCGACCTGCGTCCCGCCCACGTCCAGGATGTCGATCACGTCGAGCTCGCGGCACGCGCAACCCACGCCCAGGAGCTCGGACAGCGACGGCCGCGTCGCGCCACCCTCGCCGTGGATCGCTTCCTTGACGTACGTGCCGTGCTCCGTGCGCAGCCGCACGCGCAGCAGCGTGCCGTCCCGCGCAGCGCCGTCAGGCGCGGAGCCACTGGCACCGAGCGCAGCGCCGTCAGGCGCGGAGCCACTGGGACCGAGCGGCTCGAACGCCAGGAACTCGATCCAGCGCTCGCGCGCCTTGTCCGCGCGGCGGTGCGCGACGCGCGCCGGCGTCTGCTGCACGACGTGCAGCCGCTGGCCGACGAGAGGCTCGTAGCGCGCGCGGTCGATCGGCCCGTCGACCGCGACGAGCGCCTCGTACTCCTTGGCGTGGGGCTCTTCCTTGAGCACGCGCACGCGGCCCTTGTCGGCCCAGTGCAGCCCGCGGATCTCGAGTCGCCCGTCGTTGCGGCGGTTGATCTCGGCCTCGACGGCCGCCAGGTCGACGTCGAGCACCTTGGGATCGAGCAACTCGACGACGAACGGCCGGCCCTGGCCCAGCATGCGCACGTCGAGGTCCTCGCGCCCAGCGCCGTGGAACTTGTGCTTGCGGGTCTTGAACGCGGGGCCGAGGACGTAGCCGACCAGCTCCTGCACGGAATCCCTCGTCAGCTTCCCGAAGCCCTCGCAGCGTGCGCAGCCGCGCCGGCGGCGCGGGTGACCCTTGCACTCGGGACAGAAGAAGACGGTCTGCGGCAGGTCGCGCGTGAGCTTGCGGTAGCGGCCCTCGACGAAGACCTTGACCCTGGGCCGATCGTCGCGGCGCCCATCGCCGGACGTGAGCGGCTCCCGGGCCTCCTCGCCAGGCGCTGCACCGGGTTCCGCACCGAGGGCTTCGTCCGGCTCTTCGTCCGGGCCAGCAGGGGGACCAGCAGGGGGACCAGCAGGAGGAACTGTGTCGGTCATGCGTCCGCGCCGCGGTCGCGGGGGCGAAGAGGATAGCGGAACGCATGCGTGAGGCGCAGACCCCGCCTGCCTAGAATCCGCCCGCCCCCACGGAGAGACCGAGAAGGAATCGATCGCACGGTCTCCCCGACCCTGTTGGCGCCGCGCGGAACCGCGCGCGGCGCGCGGAGGCTTCGAATTCTTCTCAGCCTCGGAGAGCGCATGCACCCCATCGTGTTCGAGATCCCCGGCCTCGGCCTGCCCATCCGCTCCTTCGGGCTGATGGTCGCCATCGGGTTCCTGGTCGGGTCCTGGATCGTGGGCAAGCTCGCCGCGCGCTTCGGCGACGATCCCAAGGAGGATCCGGCGCGCTACTCGCGCGTCCTGGTGTGGACGGTCGTCGGCGTGATCGTCGGCGCGCGCCTCATGTACGTGATCGTCGAGATCCTGCGCGGCTCGCCGACGGGCGCGGGCTTCCGCGAGGATCCGCTCAGCATCCTCTACGTCTGGAAGGGCGGGCTCGTCATGTACGGCGGCCTGATCGGCGCGGCGTCGCTGGGCTTGTTGGCCTCGAAGCGCGAGAAGCTGCGTCCCTGGCACGCGCTCGACCTGGGTCTCGTCGCAGGCTTCGTGGGCCAGGCGATCGGGCGCGTCGGGTGCCTGCTCGTCGGTGACGATTACGGCAAGGTCGTGCCGAAGGCCTGGGAGTGGCTGCCGTTCCCGATCACGCTGCGGGTGCCCGATCCCCTGCCCTACGAGAGCTTGTTCGGGTCGGAGAACATGGGCCAGCTGCTCTTCGCCACGCAGCCCCTGATGAGCATCAAGGCGCTGATCGTGGCCTTCGTCGGCTACCAGGTCCTGAAGCGCCGCTGTTTCGCCGGCCAGGCATCGCTGTGGATGCTCCTCTCCTACGGCGTGCTGCGCTTCGGCGTCGAGATGCTGCGCGGGGATGCGGTGCGCGGAGTCTGGTTCGGCGGAGCGCTGTCGACGTCGCAGATCGTCTCACTCGCGCTGATCGCGGTGTGTACCGTGCTGCTCGTCCGCTTCCGCGGCCGCGCCGACGTGCTGCACGACACGCGCCGGCCGTAGCCGACCGGATCCAACGATCGACCGACTGCGATGCCCCCCGCGCGACACAGAGACAACGGACCCAGCATCTTCGCGCGCTCGCGCGCGCACGACCCGCTGTTCGCACCGCGCGTGATGGCCGGCGTGGACGAAGCCGGCTTCGGGCCGCTGCTCGGGCCACTGACGATCGGCGCGGTGGCTCTGCGCGCGCCGGACGGGCTGATCGACCCGTGGCAGAAGCTCGCCCCGCTCGTCGGACGCGAGGACGAGCGCGATCCGGCCTGCCTGGCCGTCGGCGACTCCAAGGCGGTGTTCGCGCGCAATGACGTCGGCCGCGCGCGGCTCGAGCGCACGGCGCTCGTCTTCCACGCGCAGGTGCACGGCCTGCCCGAGAACGGCGGCGCGTTCCTGGGCGCGACGCGACCGCCGCTGTCCTGCGAGGCCTTGAGCGGCGAGTTCTGGCACGGCCTGCTGCCGGCGCGCCTGGCGCCGCAGCCCCAAGACCTGAGCGCGCTCGTCGCGAGCCTGGCCGAGGCGTTGCGCGCCGCGCCGCTGCAGGTCGCCTGCTGTCACGTGCGCGCCGTGCCGGCAGGCGAGCTGAACGCCTCGTTCGCGCGCACGGACAGCAAGGGCACGACGCACTGGGAGCAGTGCGCGCCGCTGCTCGTGCACCTGTGGCACGAGTTCGCGCTCGAGGGCCTCGAGCTCGTCGTCGACCGCCACGGCGGCCGCATGCGCTACGCGGCCCTGCTCGCAGCGACCTTCCGCGGCGCGGACGTCGACGTCGACTCCGAGAAGCCGGAGCGCTCGATCTACCACCTGCGCCACGACGACGGGCGCGCGATGCGGATCACGTTCGCAGAGAAGGCCGACCGCTTGTCGTTCCCGGTCGCGCTGGCGTCGTGCCTGGCGAAGTACGCGCGCGAGCTGTGCATGGAGGCGTTCAACGCGCACTTCGGCGCGTTCCAACCGGGCCTGGTGCCGACCGCCGGATACCGCACCGACGCCTGGCGCTGGCTGGCCGAGGCCGGACCGGCGCTGGCCTGCGCCGGGGTCGCACCGGCGACCCTCGTGCGAACGCGCTGAGAGGCCGAGAAGCCACCGATCGTACGGCCTCTCGGTTGGACGGCGACCTGGGTCCCGTAGCACCGCACGGCAGCCACGAGCCGGGCGAATCGTCGCGCGACGACGCGGACGAAGAACGCCGGCGTCCCCGCGACTCCGCTTCAGAGCGCTGGTATCGTCCGTCGATGCTGTCCGGGAGCCCCACTGCGTGAAGATCGCCATCCTCGGCGCCGGCGTCACCGGCCTGTCCCTGGCCCGCTTCCTGATCGACGGCGGCCACCCGGCGGAGTCCGTGCACCTCTTCGAGGCGGCCTCGTCGACGGGCGGGCTGTGCGCGTCCAAGACCGTGGACGGCTTCACGTACGACGTCACCGGCGGCCACATCCTGTACAGCAAGGACCGCGAGACGATGGCCTGGATGCAGGCGCAGGCCGGCGGGCCCGACGCCTTCGTCCAGAAGGAGCGCCACACGCGCATCCGCTTCGGCCAGCGCTGGGTGAACTACCCGTTCGAGAACGGGCTCGGCGATCTCCCGCCCGACGCGAACTACGAGTGCCTGAGCGGCTACGTCCGGGCCTGGCACGAGCGCCAGATGACGAAGAGCGCGGCGCCCCACGAATTCGGCCAGTGGGTGCGCTGGCGCTTCGGCCCGGGCATCGCGAAGCACTTCATGGACCCCTACAACCAGAAGGTCTGGAAGCGCGATCTGGACTTCCTGACCTCGGACTGGGTCGCGGGCCGCGTGCCCGATGCGCCGGTCGACGACGTGCTGCGCTCGGCGGTCGGGATCCGCACCGAGGGCTACACGCACCAGTCGAACTTCCTGTACCCGCGGCGTGGCGGCTTCCAGGCGATCACGGAAGGCATCGCGCGGCCCATCCTGCCGCGCATCCGGCTCTCGACGCCGGTACGCGAGATCGCGCAGCACGGCGCCGGGTGGCGCGTGAACGGCGAGGACTTCGACCTGGTCGTCAACACGCTCAGCTTGACGCTCCTGCCCGACCTGATGCCGGCGATGCCGACGGCGATCGCGGCCGCGTGCCGCGCGCTGGAGTACAACGGGATCGTGTGCGTGCTGCTCGCGCTCGACCGTGCGCAGCACCCCGACCTCTCGTGGATCTACCTGCCGCACGAGAGCCAGGGTCCGGCGAACCGCATCACGTACATGTCGAACTACGCGCCCAGCCTCGCGCCGAGCGGGCGCTCCTCGTTCCTGTGCGAGGTCACGACGGCGGGCGGCGCGCCGTTCCCCGGGCCCGAGCTCGAGCGGTCGATCGTCGACGGGTTGGCGCACTCCGGGCTCATCCGTCGCGACGAAGTGCTCTTCCACGACCGCACGGAGACGAAGCAGGCCTACGTCGTCTTCGATCACGGCTACGCCGCGCGGCGCACGGCGATCTTCGGCTGGCTCGACGCACAGGGTCTGTGGACCCTCGGTCGCTTCGGCCGGTTCGAGTACGACAACTCCGACCAGTGCGTGATCAAGGCGCGGCAGCTCGCGGGGCGGCTGCTCGAGCAGGCGCGCGTGGGCGCCTGAAGCTTCATTCACGCCGTTTTTCTTGCATTTCCGGCGTCCGCGGTTGCAAGGAGGTACGGTTCTCCGAGAAGAGTCGGCTCCCGGACAACCACGGAACCGGATGGAACGCGCTCGCACACGCGTTTCGGATGCGGAACGGCGCTTGCAGACCTGGCAGACCTCAAACTGCAGGAAGCTCGCGGCGACGACCGCACGCTGCGAACTCCGCCGTTCGCCGCGCACAGCACGACAGCAGGACTTCATGGAAACGAATCACCGCCAGCTCGCCTCCTTGCTCCTCCTCTCTGCCCTGGCCGCCTGTGGCGGCGGCGGAGGCGGAGGCGGCGCGACACCGGTCGGAGCCCCGCAGAACCTCGTCTACTCGGACGAGGACGTGCTCGTGCTCTCGGGCCTCGAGGTCACGCCGATCCTGCCCATCGTCCAGGGCCAGGTTGACCTCTACGAGGTCGCACCGCCGCTGCCCGCGGGCCTCGTGCTCGATCCGATGACCGGCATCGTGGCCGGCACGCCGTCCGCGCCGCTCGCCCGTCGCGCCTACTCGGTCACGGCCAGCAACGTGTCCGGCTCGACGATGGCCACGCTGCAGATCGAGATCGCCGCGCCGCAGCGTTTCGCGATCGTCACCGGCAGCGACGACAGCATTTCGACGCTGGCCGTCGACACCGCGGCCGGCAATCTGCTGCGCGGCCCGCTGGCCGCGTCGGGCGCGGGCGACGACGGCGCCGAGCGCCTTGCGCTGCATCCCAGCGGGCTGTTCGGCTACCTGCCGCACTCCACGTCGAACACGCTGGCCACGCTCACGGTCGATCCGGAGAGCGGAGTCGTCGAGCAAGTCGGCTCGATCGCCATCGCCGCCGGCCCGCACAACGCCGTCGTCCACTCGAGCGGCGACTGGCTGCTCCTCACGTGCCGCGCGTCCGGGCAGGTGCAGGTCTTCGCGCTCGACGCGCTGACCGGCGCGCCCACGCTCTCGAGCCAGATCGCGAGCGGCACGCAGCCCAGCGACCTGGTCTGGGCCGGCGACGGCACGCGCCTCTTCGTGACGCACGCCGGCGCGGACGCGGACGGCTCCGGCAGCACGCTGGCGCTGTACTCGTTCGACGGGACGACGGGGACCCTGGCCGCGGTCGGTTCGCCGTTCTTCCTGAACGGTGCGCGGCCCTCGGCGCTGGCCTTCGACCCGCACGATTCCTACGTCTACCTGGCGCTGGCCCAGTTCGACTCGGTCGTCCCGGTGCTCGTCACGATGGGGGGCGGCTACACGCCGATCACGCCGCTGCGTCCGACCGGGCTGACCCCGGTCGACGTCGCGGTCGACGCGCGCGGCCGCTACGTCTGGACGGCCGCCTTCGGCGCGAACGAGGTGCGCTCCTTCCGCGTCTCCGTCGCCAACCACCGCTTGAGCCTGGTCGACACCATCACGGTCGGCGTCGGTCCGGCGGCGCTGCAGGGTGATCCGCTGGGCGAGCACGTCTACGTTGCCGCGCGCGGTTCGAACGAGCTGATCGTCCTCGACGCCGGTCCGAACGGCTCGCTCGACGTGGAGTCCTCGATCGCGATGCGACCGGGCGCGGGGTCGATCGCCTTCCTGACCGAGGCGGCGCCGCTCTCCTGGGCCCCGCGCTTCGTGCACGTCGCCAACGTCGGCTCGGACGACGTCCACGCCTTCCGCGTCGACGGCGCCACGGGCGCCCTGACGTTCAGCGGCGCGGCGTTCACGGACGATCGGCCGGTCGCGATCGCGATCGATCCGCGACAGCGCTTCGCGCTCGTCGTGTCCGAAGGCGCGCACACGATCCAGACGTTCGCGATCGACGCGACGACGGGCGAACTCGTGCCGACCGGTGCGAGCCAGACCGTGAGCGGCACGCCGATGAGCGCTGCCTACGAGCCTTCCGGCCGCTTCGCCTACGTCGTGGTGCACGACGTCGTCGTGCCCGACGACGGCTGGCTGCTGACGTTCGCGATCGACCCCGTCACGGGTGTCGCGACGCAGATCGACGCCCAGGAGGCCGGCAGCGCCTCGTGCTTCGTCGCGATCTCCCCCACCGGCGAGTTCGCGTACGTCGCGAACCGCGGCGACGGCACGGCCGGCACGGCCACGATCTCCGCGTTCCGCCTCCAACTCGAGTCCGGCATCCCCGTGCCGCTGGGCTCCCCGGTCACGGCGCCCGGCATCGCCGGCGTCGCGTTCCACCCCGACGGCCGCAGCGTGTACGCCGTTCTGCGCGGCTCGGACGCTCTGGCGCGCTACACGCTCGACCCGGCCAGCGGCATCTTGACCGTGGCCCCGCCAGCCGCGGGCAGCGGCTTCGAGCCGTCCTCGCTGGCCGTCGATCCGCGCGGCGGCTACGTCTGGGCAGCCTATACGGGTGCCGCCGCCGCGGGCGAGATCGACGTGCTGCCGATCCAGCCGGGTGGAGCCCTCGGCCTCTCCCTGCAGGAAATCGTCGACGGCACCGATCCGATCGCGCTCTCGCTCGATCCCTCCGGCCGGTTCCTGTACGCGGCGAACCAGGGTTCGCACGACGTGTCCGTCATCTCGGTCGATCCGTCCACGGGCCTCCTGACCGTGCGGACGCCCATGATCGCGGGCACGGAGCCGGTGGCTGTGGTCGCGAGCGGCACGACGCACTAGCACCACAGGCGATTCCGGGGGGCCGTCGCGGCGAGAGCCGCGCGGCCTCTTGCATTGTCGGAGAGCCCGCCGCACGTGGCAGACTGGGCGCATGTCGATCGCCCTCCTCGCCGCGCTGCTTCTGGTGCCCGGAGACCGCATCACCGGGCGCGAGTTCGCCACGCGTTCCGAAGTCGTCGCCAAGAACGGAATGGCTGCGACGAGCGTGCCGCTAGCGACGCAGGCCGCGCTCGAGATCCTGCGCGCGGGCGGCAGCGCGGCCGACGCGGCCATCGCCGCCAACGCGGTGCAGTGCCTGCTCGAGCCGACGGGCTGCGGTGTCGGCGGTGATCTCTTCGCGCTCGTGTGGGACCCGGCCGCGAAGAAGCTGCACGGGCTGAACGCCAGCGGCCGCTCGCCGGCCAGCCTCACCCTCGAGCACTTCCAGCGCGAGAAGCTCAAGACGATTCCCCGACTCGGGCCGCTGCCCGTGTCCGTGCCCGGCTGCGTCGACGGCTGGTGCGAGCTGTCGGCGAAGTTCGGCAAGCTGCCGCTGGCGCGCGTGCTCGAGCCGGCCGTGCGCTACGCGCGCGAGGGCGCGCCGGTCAGCGAGCTCGTCGCGTACTACTGGTCACGCAGCGTGGGCCTGCTCTCGAAGTACCCCGGGTTCACGGCGCAGATGACGCTCGAGGGACGCGCGCCGCGCACGGGCGAGATCTGGCGCAACGCGAACCTGGCTGCGCTGCTCGAGAAGATCGGCCGCGACGGCCGCAAGGCGTTCTACGAGGGCGACACGGCGCGTGCGATCGCGGCGTACATGAAGGAACAGGGCGGGTTCCTCTCGGCCGAAGACCTGGCCACGCACCGCTCGGACTGGGTCGACCCGGTCTCTGTGAACTACCGCGGCTTCGACGTGTGGGAGATCCCGCCCCCGGGGCAGGGCATCGCAGCGCTGCAGATCCTGCAGGTGCTCGAGGGCTTCGACCTGAAGGCGATGGGCTACGGCAGCGTCGCGCACGTGCACGCCTTCGTCGAGGCCAAGAAGCTCGCCTTCGAGGACCGCGCGCGCTACTACGCCGACCCCGACTTCGCGCGCGTGCCGGTGGCGCAGCTCCTATCCGACGGCTACGCCGCCGAGCGCCGCAAGCTGATCGGCGAGCGCGCCGCGAAGACGTACCCGGCCGGCAACGCCGCGATCGACGCGGGCGACACGATCTGCCTCTCGACCGCCGACGCGAGCGGCATGATGGTCTCGCTGATCCAGAGCAACTACCGCGGCATGGGCAGCGGCATGACGCCGCCCGGCCTGGGTTTCGTGCTGCAGGACCGCGGCGAGCTGTTCGACCTCGAGCCCGGGCGCGCGAACAGCTACGCACCGAAGAAGCGCCCGTTCCATACGATCATCCCGGGCTTCGTGACGAAGGACGGCGAAGCGATCCTGGCCTTCGGCGTGATGGGCGGCGCGACGCAGCCGCAGGGCCACGCGCAGATCGTGTGCAACCTGGTCGACTTCGCGATGAACACGCAGGAGGCCGGCGACGCGCCGCGCATCCTGCACGACGGCTCCTCGGAACCAACCGGCGAACGCATGACCGACGGCGGCAAGGTGTCGCTCGAGGACGGCTTCGGCTGGGAGACCGTGCGCGGGCTCCTGCAGAAGGGGCACGTCGTGGGCTGGAACCTGGGCGAGTACGGCGGATACCAGGCGATCCGGCGCGATCCGGCGAGCGGCGTGTACTTCGGCGCGAGCGAGTCGCGCAAGGACGGGCAGGCTTCGGGCTACTGATCGCGAAGGCTCACGTCCATCACACCCCGCCCTGTTCGCGCCACTTCCGCGCCTCCTCGGTGCGGCCGCGCGACTCCAACAAGCGCACGAGTTCCGCGATCTGTTCCGGAGTACCCGGCCGCAGCTCCAGCGCGCGCAGGTAGTGCCCGATCGCTGCGTCCGCGTCGCCGCGCGCCGTCGCGCAGGCCGCCAGGCTCGTGTGCACGGTGACGCGGTCGCCGCCGGCCACGAGGGCTGCGCGGGCGTGCACCTCGGCCAAGGCGAAGTTGCGGTCGGCGACAAGCCACGCCGCGAGTACGTCGTTGGCCGCGACGTTGCGCTCGTTCACCGACGCGACCACGCGCATCCGCTCGATGCCGTCGGCGCGCTGGCCGGCGTTCACGGCCTCGATCGCGGCGTAGAACGCGCGCAGCTCCCCCATCTTCGTGCGCGGCGCGGGCAGGTCGCTCGGCGCACCCGGCGCGGGCAGCGCCGTTCCGGACGCGACGCCTCCGGCGTATCCAAGTCGCGCGGCCGCTTCCACGGCCTGCGCGGTGACGCGCGCGTCGAGCGCGTGCGCCGGCAACAGCGCGACGGCGTCGAGCCGCGCGCGCAGCCAGGCCACGTCCTCGGCGCGCTCGGCCGAGAGGTCGTTCTTCTCGCGCAGATCCGCGCGCGGCTCGTACAGCTCGACGCCGTTCGACACGAGCAGCTTGCCGCGCGCGCCGGCGATCCCGGCCAGCGGGCTCCAGCCGTGGTTGAGCCAGCCGTAGTACGACTCGAAGTACGTGGTGCGGTCGGCCGGACGCGGTTGCAGCAGGTCGAGACCGTCGACGTCGGACGGCAGCTGCGCGCCCAGCACGCGCGCGATCGTCGGCGCGACGTCGACGACGCTCACCGGCTCCGCGACGCGCTGCGCGGGCGTGACGCCGCCGGGCGGCCGCACGACGAGCGGCACGCGGATCGTGGGCTCGTAGCACAGAGCGGCGTGCGTGGGCTCGCCGTGCTGGCCGAGCGACTCGCCGTGGTCGGCGCACACGACGACGAGCGTTCGGTCGAGCGTGCCTTCGGCGCGCAGGTCGTCGAGCAGCACGCCGAGCGCGCGGTCCGCGGCCGCGACCTCGCCCAGGTACGGGGAGCCCGCTCCCGCCAGGTCGGCCGGCGGCTCGTACGGCGCGTGCGGATCGAAGAAGTGGACCCACAGGAAGAACGGTTGCTCGCGGTCGCGGGCCGCGAGCCACGCGCGCGCGGCGGACAGCGTGGCCGCGGCACCGCGCTCGACCACGTGCAGATCGGTGGCGCCTGGATCCAGCGGCGGCGAGTCGTACACGTCGAAGCCTCGCGCCAACCCGTAGGCCGCGTCGAGCACGGCCGCGCTGACGAACGCCGCCGTCGCGACGCCCTGCGCGCGCGCGGCCTCCGCCAGCGTCGGCACGCTCGCGGGCAACGGCGCGTAACCGTTGTCGCGCACCGCGTGCCGCGGCGGCACGAGGCCCGTCAGCATCGAAAGGTGCGCCGGCGTCGTGAGCGGCGCGGTCGTGCGCGCGGAATCGAAGACGAAGGCGCTGGCGGCCAGCTCGTCCAGCCGCGGCGAAGTCGTGGCGCGTCCGCCGTAGCAGCCCAGGACGTCGGCGCGCGTCGTGTCGAACGTGACGAGCAGCGCGGAGACGGGCGGCGCAGGTCGCGAGCAGGCGGTCGCGAAGAGGAGCAGGACCGCGGTCAGCATCCAACGGTTCAGCGCGGCACTCACGCGGCGATGGTAACGGTCCACAGCGCGATGCAAGCCGCCTCCGCCGTGCGAGGATCGTGCGATGACGAGCATTCGACGACAGCCGCGCTGCGGATCGACGCATGTACTTTCACCTGCCTGAAGATCGTCCCGCCCACCTGAACTCACCGGCCCGCGTCGGCGGGGCTCAGGGCGACCACGTGATCTGCCAGCCGTTCGTGAGGTTGTGTCCGGCCGGCGTGCAGAACGGAGCCAGGTTCCGATACCACGCCTGGTAGTTGCGCGTTCCGGGAGACCCGATCAGGCCCGATGCGGAAATCGTCGGATCGCCGGCGTCGGGGTACCGCGAGCTGCCCGAGACGTTCTGCTTCCTGCCCAGCCGCACGATCTGACCAGCGAGGCAGCGCAGGCCGTCTCCAAACGGCAGGCCCGAGCCGCCGGAGGTCTGCTCCGTGCCCTGCAGATACAGCGCGAAGCTGTCGGTCATGCCGCTGCCGTGCAGCACGACGGAGTCCGCCGCCAAGGACGCCACACCCGTCGCGTCGAGCCTGCTACCGATGCCGAGCGAGTTCAAGCACCCGGTCTCCATCCCGCTGTTGTTCCCGCACGGGCAGCCGGTGAAGCCGAAGCAGTATCCGGTGCCCGGCGGGCACGGCGCGGCGAGGCCCCACTTCGCGATGACGCTGTCGCCGCTGTCGATCGCGCTCGGGAATCCTCCGCTCACGAAGAGCGCGGTTCCGGTTCCGTCGTCGAAGAGCTCGAAGTCCTCCACGTTGCCGTACATCCCGCTTCCGAGCGCGCTCCACTGGGAACCGTTCCGGACGGCGAGATTGTTCACCAGGATGCCGCCGGCGGAGGTGAAAGCGCCTCCGACGAACAGTGCAGGTCCGCTGCCGAGATCGAGCACCGAAAGTCCCAGCACGGTGACCCCATTGGGGAATCCCGACGCGAGGCCGGTCGGAGCCCACGAGGTCCCGTTCCACTTGCCCAAGCAGTACAGGAAGACGCCGCCCGCCGCGTTGTACTGCCCGCCCGCGAAGAGAGCCGGCCCGCTCCCGTCGTCGTACGTCGCGAGCGCTCTGACGTAACCGTCCGTGATCCCGCTTCCGAGCGCCGTCCAGCTCGAGCCGTTCCACTTCCGGATGCGAAACATCGAAGAAACGCCGCCGAACTCGCCTCCGCCGACGAACAGTGCCGGGCCGCCGCCGTCGTCGAATACTGCCATCGATGTCACCAGGCCGCCCAGGATGCCTGGGAGCGGCTGCCAGACGGAGCCGTTCCATTTCGCGATCCGGTTCGCGGGCACGCCGCCTGCGATCGAGAAGCTCCCGCCGGCATAGAGCGCGCGACCGGTGCCGTCGTCGAACACGAGCAGTGCCCAGACCTCGCCGTTCGTGCCGCCTCCCACGGGTTGCCAGGCGATCCCGTCCCACCGCGCGATGTGGTTCGCGACCACTCCGCCTGCCGTGGTGAACGTCCCGGCGGCGTAGAGCGCCTCTCCGCTGCCGTCGTCGAAGCGAGCCAGGGCGAGGACGTCGTCATTCATCGCGGCGCCGAGTGGCGACCAGGCGGTCCCATCCCATCGGGCGATGCGGTTGATCGAGAGATTGCCGTAGCTCGTGAACGTGCCAGCCGCGAAGAGCTTCGGTCCGTTGCCCTCGTCGTAGGTTTCCAGCGCCTTGACGTACCCGTCGAGACCGACGACGAGCGGGTGCCAACCCGTCGGGTTCCACTTGGCGACGTAGTAGGCCGCGCCGGCCCCGGCCGTCCTGAACTCGCCGCCTGCGAACAAGGTCGGACCGCTCCCATCGTCGTAGCCGCACAATGCCCAGGTTCGATCGCCGGTCCCGTTCCCGACTGCGGTCCACGCCGAGCCGTTCCACCGGGCGACGTGATTGGCGGGCTGACCGCCCGCGATCGTGAAGTTGCCCGCGGCGTAGAGCGCCGGCCCGGAGCCGTCGTCGAACGGGATGAACTGGACGACGTCGTGCTGCGTCAGGCTCCCGATGCCCCCACCGACCGAGGACCACGTCGTCCCGTTCCACCGTGCGACGTGATTGAAGAGTCCGGGGAAGCTCCCCGACTCGAACGTGCCGCCGGCATAGAGCGCCGGCCCGGTGCCGTCGTCGTACGCCGTGAGCGCGTGCACTTCATGGCTCAGGCCCGCTCCCACGGAAACCCACGTGGACCCGTTCCATTTCGCGATGGCGCTCGAACTGCCCACGTTGAACTCGCCCCCCGCGTAGAGCGCAGGCCCCGTGCCGTCGTCGTACACGGCCAGGGCGTGGACCCGGCCCTGGAGGCCGATCCCGACCGGGCCCCAGCTCGTGCCGTTCCACTTCGCGACGCATCCTGTTCCCTCCGTCGTGAACTCGCCCCCGGCGTACAGGGCCGGGCCTGTTCCGTCGTCGAACACGGCGAGTGCGCGCACTTCCGTGGCGCTGGCGCCGCGAAGCCCGGCACCGACTTGCGACCAGGTCGATCCGTTCCACCGGGCGACGCGCAGCGCAGGCAAGTTGTCCGCGGACCCGAAATCCCCACCGGCGTACAAGGCTGGTCCGCTGCCGTCGTCGAAGACCAGCAGCGCGCGAACCCTGCCGCCGAATCCACTGCCGACGGCGAGGGCCTGCGAGCCGTTCCACTTCACGATGTTGTTGGAGACGATGCCGAAGGCCGCCGTGAAGTCGCCGGCGACGTAGAGCTCGGGTCCGCTGCCGTCGTCGAACGTGGCCATCGCGTGCACGAATCCCGAAGTGCCCGGCGTGGGTCCGAACGTGGGCACCCAGGCGGGTTGGCATCCGGGTCCCTGTGAGGGCGCGCCGCGCGCGATGCCGGCGCAGAGGAGCACCGCCGCCAGCAGCACTCCGGCGCACCGCCACGATCGGGTGAGGCGCCGATAGAAAGAACGGGTGTCGAGGGGGACGCTCATGAGGGTCGGCGGAGATCGAGGCTGCGGAGCGGGGCCACGACGACGCGTGCGCGACCGGCGCGCACCTAGTTGTAATCGACGTCGCGAGCGTTGCGCGGCGCGGCCTCGAAATGCGGCCCGGCGCACGGCAGCCCGAGGACGCGGGCGTCGCTGCAGGCCGCCGCCGCCGTGCGAAGATCGTGCGATGACGACCGGCGAGTCTCCGGCGATGCCCGGCGGATGGATCCAGGTGTACGTGCAGCTCCTGAACGAGGGGACGCTCGTATACCGGCCTACGCGCGGCACGATCGTCGGTCCGCTCGTCGTGCGGCTCGAAGCCACGCCCGATTACGATCCCGATGACGAGGAGTGGGAGTTCCTCCCGGGCTCCACGGTCGCCATCGAGACACTGATGTTGAGCGAGGGCGCGCACCTCGTCGCCACGCGACGGATCTCCTGATCGTCCGCGGCGACGTCAGCGCGCCCCGCGCAGCGCTTCGCGCGTGATCGCCTGGATCTGCGGATCGGCCGGGAAACGCTGCGCGACGACGCGTGCTAACTCAGCCGCGCGCGCCCGCTCGCCGAGCGCGAGTAGTGCCACGATCCGATTCCCCTGGGCCGGGGCCAGATCGGGGCGCAGGACGCACAGCCGCTCGAGCAGCGGCAACGCCTCGCGCGACCGGCCCTCGGCCATGTGCAACGTCGAGAGGTTCTGCAGCGCATCCGCCCGATTGGGAGCGAGCGCGAGCGCGCGCTCCCAGGCTTCGCGCGCGGCGGCGGGGTGTGCGGCCCGGCGCTCGACGTCTCCCAACAGCACCCACGCGTCCGCCGACGGCTGAAGCGCGATGCGTCGGCGCAGGGCCGCCGCCGCAGGCTCGAGCTCGCCGCGCGCGACGTGGAAGTCGGCGAGCAGCCCCCACGGCAGCGCGGAGCGCGGCGCGGTGATCAACGTCGCTTCGGCCAGCGTGCGGTCGTCGTGCCAGGCGCGGTTGCGCACGAACGTGCGCGCGGCGCCGGCCAGCACGAGCATGCCGACGATCGGCGCGTACGCGCGTCCGATGCGCGCTCGCGCGAGGACGAAGTCGAGACCCGCCGCCAGGATCAGGACGATGCCGAACGAGGGCGTGTACAGCAGGCGCTCGGCGCGCACGGTGCCGATCGGGAAGAGGAGGTTCGCGGTCGGCAGGATCGAGAGCGCGAAGAAACCCGCGCCGAACGCGATCGCG
>JANNQS010000111.1:0-13641 GCA_031400875.1 Planctomycetota bacterium
CAGCAGCCGTTCGGCACCGGCTCCCGCTGGGGGGCGGCCCCCCTGCGGCGCCGGGGCGTGCCGGCGGCCAGCGTCTTCGGCGCCGTCGATCGCGCGATCGACTTCACGACGCCCCCCTTCGACTCGGGGCCGGGCGCGATCACGGCCGGATCGACGCACCGCTTCCAGTTCTGGTACCGCAACCCGGCCGGCGGCGGTGCGGGCTTCAACCTGACGGACGGGCTGGCCGTCACGTTCTGTCCGTAGCGCGAACGCTCACGTCAGCGAGGTCGTCCCGACCCACGCCTGCTGCGTCGCCTTGGCCTTCTGCGCGGCGAGCATGCAGGCCACGGCGGCGAAAGCGCACCAGGTCAACGGCCACGTCACGAGGCCGATCAGCACGAAGCACAGCAGGAAGTTGACGGTCGCGGCGATCCAGTAGCCGATCATCAGCGCGAGGCCCCAGCCGATGTTGCCGGCGTAGAGGTTCCCGATGCCGAAGGTCTGCAGGAACATGCCCGGCACCAGCTCGAGGATCAGGGCGATGCCAGGGTCCTTGGGCGGCAGCACGTGGACGACGGGGGGACTGGGGATCTCGGTCATGGTGGGCACCGGTACGCGATCGGCCGCCCGATCTTCGCATCCGGAGCCGGAAACAGCGGTTCTCGGTCAGCTGCCGCGGGCGGCCGCCGACCGCTGACGGCGCAGCCGCTCGACGTGCACCGCGACCAGCGCCACGTCCGGCGGTCGGACCCCGGCGATCCGGCCGGCGGCGCCCAGCGTCCGAGGGCGCAGCCGCAGGAGCTTGTCGCGCGCCTCGTTGGCCAGCCCGGCGATCGTGGCGTAGTCGAGCTCGCCCGGGATCTCGACCGCGTCCTGCGCGCGCATGCGCTCGACGTTCTCCTCGGCGCGCTCCACGTAGCCGCGGTACTTCAGGTCGATGGCGACCGACTGCGCCGCGTCCGGATCGAGCCCAAGCCGCGCGATCTCGGGGAATTCCGCGCAGGTCGTGGCCCAGGTGACCTCCGGGCGCAGCAGCAGCTCGGCTGCCGTGCGCCCGTCGTGGCGCGCGCCGTGCAGCGCGGTCAGCACGCGTTGTTTCTCGGCCTGGCGTCGCGCGAGCCGCTCCGCGGCGTCGTCGCCCACGAGACCGATCGCGCGCGCGCGCGGCACGAGCCGGTCGTCGGCGTTGTCGCAGCGCAAGAGCAGGCGGTGCTCGGCGCGGCTCGTGAACATGCGGTAGGGCTCGCTCGGGTTCGACACGACCAGGTCGTCGACCATCACGCCCACGTAGGCTTCGTGCCGGCCCAGCACGAACGCCGCGCGGCCCTGCGCCCACAGCGCCGCGTTCGCGCCGGCGACGAGGCCTTGTCCCGCGGCTTCCTCGTAGCCCGACGTGCCGTTGATCTGCCCGGCCAGGAAGAGGCCCGGCACGGCTTTCACAGCCAAGGTGTCCGACAGCTGGCTCGGTTGCGCGAAGTCGTACTCGACCGCGTAGCCGTGGCGCAGGCAGCGCGCGCGCTCGAGCCCCTCGATCGTGTGCAGCATCTCCTCCTGCACGTCGGCCGGCAGCGAGGTCGAGACGCCGTTCACGTAGACCACGTCCGTGGAAAGGCTCTCCGGCTCGAGGAACACGAGGTGGCGCTCCTTGTCCGCGAAGCGCATGACCTTGTCCTCGACGCTCGGGCAGTAGCGCGGGCCGACGCCCTGGATCCGGCCGGCGTACATCGGCGCGCGGTGGATGTTCGCGCGGATCACGGCGTGCGTGCGCTCGTTCGTGTACGTCAGGTGGCATTCGATCTGCGGCAGCACCGGAAAACGCGTGCGGTCGGTCGCTGACGAGAACGGCGTCGGGCGCACGTCGCCGGCCTGGGCCTCGAGGCGCGACCAGTCGATCGAATCGGCCGCTAGCCGCGGCGGCGTGCCGGTCTTCAGCCGGCCCAAGGTGATCCCCAGGCGCTCGAGGTCGCGCGAGACGCCCTCGCTGGTGCCCTCGCCGATGCGGCCGCCCGCCGCTTGTGCCTCGCCGGTGTGCATGATCGCGCGCAGAAACGTGCCGGTCGTGATCACGACGGCCGCGCCGCGCAGCACGCGGCCGTCGGCCAGGCGCACGCCGCGCACGGCGCCGTCCTCGACGACGAGCCCGGTCGCCGCACCCTCGACCAGCTCGAGCCCGTCGGCGGCTCGGGCGACCTGCGTCACCGCCTCGCGGTACAGGTGGCGGTCGCTCTGGCAGCGCGGGCTCTGCACGGCCAGGCCCTTGCCCGTGTTCAGGAGCTTGAACTGGATCCCGGTCGCGTCCGCCGCCGCGCCCATCGCGCCGCCCAGCGCGTCGACCTCGCGCACGATCTGGCCCTTGCCCACGCCGCCGATCGCCGGGTTGCAGCTCATCTCGCCGATCCGGTCGAGGCGCAGCGACACGAGCGCGGTGCGCGCTCCGAGCCTCGCGCTGGCCAACGCGGCCTCGATCCCGGCGTGACCGCCGCCGACGACGACCACGTCGTGGGCGCCGTTCGATGCGCGCGGCGGAGGGTGGATGTGCGCAGGGCTTTCCATGAGGAGCGTGTCGCCCGGACAACGACGACCCATCATGGAAACGGATTCCCGTCCGCGCCGCCAGTCGCGATGAAGAATCGCGGAGGCGCCGGTGCTGGCCCGAGTTTCACCGCGCCGACCTCGCATCGCGACCGCTCGCGACCCGATCCAGGACCCGTGCGATCGTGGCTCTTCCGGAACCGTCTGCGGCTGCGCGCGATCTACACGCCGCGGACCCTGCCCGATCGGGCCCTGCGGCCCCGGCGCATGCTCGGTCCCGACCGCGACGGGCTGCTACCGGGCCAGTGCGCCCGCCGGGGCGAGCGCTTCGTGATGCGACCACCGGCGCGCGCGGCCTGACGTCGCCGCGCCGTCAGGCGCGGCGCCACGGGAACTGGGCCGCGCCGTCGGGCGCGGCGCAACGGGAACTGGGCCGCGCCGTCAGTCGCCACACCACGCGAACTGGGCCGCTCGGGGTTGGATCCTCCGGTTGACGCCCCGGAACGCAACCGCACGGTTCTGGTTGGTAGCATCGATGGCGATGCTCCGTCCCGCGGTCCTCCTCCTCCTGACCTGCCTGCTGGGTGGCGCCGCGCGCGCCGGCGACCCACGGGAGTCGCTCCAGGACTACCTGCTGCGCCTGCGGCAACAGCGCGACCTGATCCTGGGCGCGCTCCAGGGCCAGGTGCAGGCCGCGGTCGAGGAGATCGAGGCGCAGGCCAGCGCGCGCGATCTGGACGGCCTCGAAGCCTCGCGCGCGAAGCTCGTGCAGCTCGGCGCCGAGGCCGCGCCGCTGCTCGTCGAGCAGATCGACCCGGGCTCGACGCCGACGGATCCGCAGCGCCTGCGCGCGAACACCGTGGCGCGCGCGCTGGCTGAGTTGCGCGCACGCGCCGTGACCACGCGCCTGCTCGAGATCGCCCAGGCCGGCTCGACCGAGGGCCGTCAGAACGCGATCCACGTCCTGGCGACGTCGCCCGAGCCCGATCGCGCGGCGCTGGCGCTCGTGGGGCTCTTCCGCGGCACCCTGCCCGAGCTGCGCGGACCGGCGCTGTCGGCGCTCGCACGGCTGGGCGGAGCGCAGGCCAAGCTCGCGCTCGAGGAGGCGCTGGGCGATTCGCGCCAGGAAGTGCAGCGCGCGGCACTCGACGCGCTGGCGGCGGCGAAGAACCCGACGCTGGCCGGGCGCATCCTGCGCATCACGGCGACGCCGGGCGACGCGTTCCGCGTGCTCGACCCGCTCTTGAACTGGTACCGCGCCGTGCCCGACGCGGCCGACGCGGCGCACGTCGCCGCGCTGGTGAAGCTGGCCGCGGATCCCTCCGCGCCGGCGGCCGAGCGCGTGCGCGTGCTCGAGGTGCTGCCGCGCTTCGCCGACCGTTTCGACGCGGACGTCAAGAAGAACCTGCGCGGCCTGACCGAATCGCCGGCGCGCGAGATGCGCGAGGGCGCGCTGATCGTGCTCGTGCTGGCGGGCGACAAGAACGCGCGCCGTGACCTGTTCGCCGAGTACGACGAGCGCATCGACCGCAACCAGGCCTACGCCGCGGCGTACGAGGAGCGCGCCAACGTGTTCTACCGTGTCGGCGACTACCGCGAGGCGATCGCGGACTTCCAGAAGGCGCTCAAGCTGTCGGGCAACGACCTGCGCGCACGGCAGGACACGATCTACATCGGGCTGGCCAAGAGCTACGCGCGCTCGGGCAAGCTCAAGGAAGCGGCGCAAAACCTCGAGAAGGCGCCGTTGACGCGCCAGCAGCTGAGCGACCTGCGCACGGAGCCGGCCTTCCAGAAGCTGCTCGAGGACCCGAAGTACCGCAAGGTGTTCGACCCGCAGTGAGGCCGGTTCCGCCTTGAGACCCGACCCGCAACCGCGCGTGCGCAGTGGGTCTCCGACAGGCTCGGGCCGGCGCACGGGCTTCGTCTGGCACGCCGACTGCGCGCGCCACGACACGGGCCCCGGACACCCCGAGAGCCCCGAGCGGCTGCGCGCGGTCGTCGAGAGGCTCGAGTCGAGCGGCCTGGCCTCGGAGGTCGTGAGCGCCGAAGCGCGGCCGATCGCGCTCGAGCAGCTGCGGCTCGTGCACGACGCGCGCTACGTCGCGCAGGTCGAGCGCGCGATCGCGTCCGGCGCGCGCATCCTGGACGACGGCGACACGCGCGTGTCGGCCGGATCGTGGCGCGCGGCGCTGCTCGCGGCCGGCGGAACGCTCGACGCCGTCGACGGCGTCATGGCGCGCACGTGGTCGAACGCCTTCGTCGCCGCGCGGCCGCCGGGCCACCACGCCGAGCGCGCGGCGGCGATGGGCTTCTGCGCGTTCAACAACGTCGCGCTGGCGGCGGCGCACCTGCGCCAGAATCACGGGCTCGCGCGCGTCGCGATCGTCGACTGGGACGTGCACCACGGCAACGGCACACAGCACGCGTTCGAGTCCGATCCGAGCGTGTACTTCGCGAGCCTGCACCAGTGGCCGCTCTACCCCGGCACGGGCCTGGCTGCAGAACGCGGCATCGGCGCGGGCCAGGGCACGACGCGCAACTGCCCGCTCCCGCCGGGCGCCGGCGACCGCGAGTGGCTGCGCGCGTTCGAGGACGTCGTCCTGCCCGAGCTCGACGCCTTCGGCCCCGAGTTCGTGCTCGTGTCGGCCGGCTTCGACGCGCACGCGGACGATCCGTTGGCGCAGACGGAGCTCTCGACCGACGCCTACGCGCGCATGGCGCGGCACCTGGTCGAGCTCACACGCAAGCACTGCGGCGGGCGCCTGGTGCTCGTGCTCGAGGGCGGCTACCACCTGGGCGCGCTGGCCGACAGCGTCGAGGCCGCGACGGGCGAGTTGGCGCAATCCTGATTCCGGGGAACTTCTCCCGCCGGCCGGGAACCATTCCCAGTGAGGGCGAAGGCCCCGCGGACCACCCATGCAAGCAGCCGTCTCCCCCTTGCTGACGCTGGCCGCGCTCGGCGTGCCGATCGCCGCCCAGCAGTCACCGTTCCAGTCGCCTGGCATGCAGCAGCTCCCGACGGTGACGGCGCCCCCCCCGGGGACGGAGGGCACGGGACAGTCGGACCGCTTCAGCTCCGTCTTCAACCCGGCGTTCTCGTTCGTGGTCGACATCGTGGGCGACTACGTCGACCCCGACGACGTTGCGACCGAGGACGGAGTGAAGCTCGAGATGCGCGTGCTCGAGTTCGGCGCGCAGGCCTGGGTCGATCCCAACGCGTGGGCCTACTTCATCGCCGCGACGGACGGCGAGACGGTCGCGGTCGAGGAAGCCGCCGTGCACTACACGGGGATCGGCTCGAGCACGACGCTGCGCGCGGGTCGCTTCTTCATCGACTTCGGCAAGCAGATGCAGACGCACGTGCACGAGCTGCGCACGCTGGAGCGTCCGCTCGTGCTGCGCACGTACCTGGGAGACGAGGTCAAGGGCGACGGCTTGCAGTACGACGGCTGGACGGGCGTCGGCGACACGACGGTCGTGCGCTGGTCGCTGGGCGCGTTCTCGAATCTCTTGCCTGAGACGGAGGCCGAGTCGGGAGTGCCCGCGATCTCGGTCGCGGACCGCAAGGATGCCGGCGACCTGAACTTCACCGCGCGCCTGACGGGCTTGACCGACGTCGCCACGAATGGCCAGCTGCAGGTCGGTGCGTCGGGTCGCCTCATCCCCGACGCGTCGGCCGAGCTGAACGGCGTCGAAACGATGAACCTCGAGAGCTCGGTGCTGGGCCTCGACGTGACGTACGGCTGGACGAGCGATGACACGCTGCGCGGTCTGACCCTGGGCGGCGAGTTCCTGACCAACACGGGCGATACCGTGGCCCAGATCGACGACGGCGGCACGCCGGATCCCAGCGACGACGTGCTGACGGGCTTCGACGACCCCTCGCAGTCGGGCTGGTACGCGTTCCTCGATTTCGCCTGGAACCACCGGCATTCCGTGGGGATCCAGTACAGCCTCGTCGAGCTGCCCGAGGACGGCGCGCCGGAAGCGTCCGAGTTCGAGGTCTACTACACGCGCATGTTTTCCGAATTCCACCGCCTGCGGCTGGTCGCTTCCAGCTACGACACGGACGTCCCGGACGGCGATGCCCTGCGCTTCGCGATCCAGTACACCGCGACCGTGGGTGCGCACGGGCACGGCATCAACTGGTGAAACGTCCCATGGCACATGCACTGCTGAAGCGTTTTCACCGCCGCCACATGCTGGTCGCGGCGGTCCTGGCCTGTTGGACCCTCGCCGGAGCGAGCGTCGCAACGGCCGGCGCGCTGCGCGTCGTGGCCACGATCCCGGACCTGGCCGACATCGTGCGCGAGATCGGCGGCGATCGCGTCGACGTCACGACGCTGACGAAAGGCCGCGAGAACCTGCACCGGGTCGTGGCGCGGCCCTCGCACCTGGTCGCGTTGAGCCGCGCCGACGTGCTCGTGCAGGTGGGACTGTCCCTCGAGATGGGCTTCTTGCCCGGTCTGATGGAGAACGCGCGCAACAGCAAGATCCAGCCCGGGCAGCCCGGCTTCGTGAACTGCTCCGTCGGCTGGGATGTGCTGGACGTGCCCGGGACGATCACGCGCAAGGACGGGGACGTGCACCCCGACGGCAACCCGCATCTCAACCTCGATCCGCGCGGCGGACGTCAGATCGCGACGCGCGTCCTGGCCGGCCTCGTGGCGGTGGACCCAGCCAGCCAGGCCGCTTACGCAGCGCGCGCCGCGGCGTACGCGACGAAGCTCGACGCGGCCGAGGCGCGCTGGGCCGCGGCGGCCAAGGACTGGAGCGGCCGCAAGGTCGTGCTCTACCACAAGGAGTACGACTACCTCGTGCGGCGCTACCACCTGGAGGTCGTGGGCTCGATCGAGGTGAAGCCCGGCATCCCGCCGACGCCCGGCCACGTGGCGCAGCTCGTCGAGAAGATGCGCAGCGCCGGCAGCGTCGCGATCCTCACCGCGCCCTGGTCGAACGGCGGCGACGTGGCCGAGATCGCCAAAGCGACCGGCGCGAAGGTCGTCGAGCTGCCCAACCAGTGCGGCGGGCTGGCGGGCACGGACACGTGGATCGAGATGATGGACTTGGTGCACGCGCGGCTGGCCGAGGCCTTCGGCACGGTGGCACCGGGGCGCTAGTCGAACGCGTAGACTTCGCAGCATGTCGGTCCTGGTGCGGCTCGAGCAGGCCGCGTTCGGCTACAACGGCCGTCCCGTGGTGGCGGGCGTCGACCTCGAGGTGCGCGCGGGCGACTTCCTCGGGATCGTAGGCCCGAACGGCGGCGGCAAGACGACGCTGTTCCGCGGGTTGCTCGGCCTCCTGCCGCCGCTGGCCGGCCGCGTGGAGCGCAGCGCGACGCGCATCGGGTACGTGCCGCAGCGCGAGTCCCTCGACCCGATCTTCCCGCTGCGCGTCGAGGACGTCGTGCGCATGGGCGCGTACGGCCAGCTCTCCGGCCTGCGCCGGCTGGGTCGCGCCCAGCGCGCGGCCGCGTTGGACGCGATCGCGCGCGTGGGGCTGGCCGACAAGGCGCGCGCCGGTTTCGCGTCGCTCTCGGGCGGCGAGCGCCAGCGCGCCCTCCTGGCGCGCGCGCTGCTGTCGCGTCCGAACCTGCTCCTGCTCGACGAGCCGACCAGCGGCGTCGACCGAGGAGCGCAGCGGCGCATCCTCGACCTCCTGCACGAGATCCATGTGCACGACGGGCTGGCCGTGCTCCTCGTGAGCCACCAGATCGGCCTGCTGCGCGAGGCGGCGCGCGAAGTCCTGTGGGTCGCGGACGGACGCGTCGTGCGCGGCAGCGCGGCCGAGTACCTCGCGCCCGAGCGCCTCGACCGGCTCTATGCCGCGTCCGGGACCGAGGACGAGGACTAGCGTGGAGGACATCGGCTGGATCGAGCGGATCGACCTGTTCCGCTGGCCGCTGCTCGCGGCGCTCCTGGCCGCGCTCGTCGCGCCGGCGGTCGGCGCGTTCCTCTACGTGCGCCGCACGAGCTTCCACGGCATCGTCCTGCCGCAGTTCGCGGCCGCGGGCGTCGTGTTCAGCTACGCGATCCTGGGTTGGTGGATCGAGACGATCGGGCTCGGCGGCCTGACGCTCGAGGAGGCGCTGCACGACCCGCACGCGGCTTCGACGTTCGGCCTGGCCTGGGGCGCCGCGTTCACCGTCGCGGGGCTCGCGGCGCTCGTGTGGAGCGGCCGGCGCGGCGGACCCGAAGCAGCACGCGCGGCGGCGGCGTTCGCGGTCGCCAGCGCGCTCGTCCTCGTGTTCGGTCGCCTGTCCCCCATCGGCCGCGGTCAGGTCGACCAGCTCCTGCAGGGCGAATCCCTGGGCGTCGGCGTGCACGACGTGGAGGTCCTGGCCGGCGCGCTGGGTCTGGCCGCCGCGTGCCTGGCCTGGTTCGGTCGCGACCTCGTGCTGACGAGCTTCGACCGCGAGACGGCCGTCGTGCTGGGGAAGAACGCCACCGCGCTCGAGGGGCTCTTCCACGGCATCGTCGCGCTGGTCGTCTCGGCCGGCACGCTGATCCTGGGGCCGATCCTGGTCTTCGGTCTGCTGGTCGTGCCGGCCCTGGCCGCGCGGCCGTGGGCGCGCTCGATGCACACGTTCGTGGGCCTGTCGGTCGCGTTCGGCGTCGCCTCTGCGTTTGCGGGGGAAGCCGCTTCGCTCGAGTGGGACCTGCCGCTGGGGCCGGCGATCGTGGTGGCCAGCGCGCTGTTCCTCGCGCCGGCGCGGTTCGCGCGCAACCGGAGCTGACACGCTCGGGCCGGGCTGCCGGGGAATGCGAGCGGCCCCCCGTCGCCGGGAGGCCGCTGCGTCGAGCCCCTCAGGCCTCGAGGCCCTCGGGAATCAGCTCACATGCCTTCGATCGTGAAGGGGAACCGCACGCGCGGGACGCCGTTCACGGTGTAGACCTGGGCGCGGACGCGGATCCCGTCGAACGATCCGAAGTGCTCGGTGTCGATGCCGCCGTTCGCGTTGCGCGTGACGCGCATCGCACCCGAGTACTGGTCGGGGTTCTGCGGGAACATCTGCGCGTTGTACATCAGCACCTGCACGTACATCACGGGCGGGAACTGGTTCAGGCTGAAGGTCGGCATGTCCTCCATCGTGACCGGCCAGGAGCGGCGCACGCCGGCCAGCTGGGTGTCGTAGAGGTGGCCGAAGAGCGACACCTGGGCGCTGCCCAGGCCGGTCGAGAAAACCATGTGGCATTCGGCGACGACCAGCGTGACCGTGCAGCTCTGGCTGCGCAGGTGCGTGTCGATCGCGGTGAACGTCACCTGGAACGTGCCGACCTGGGTGCCCGTCGGGGTCCAGTCGACCGTGATGCAGATCGGGTTGCCGGAGGCCGGCAGCGGCGGCGTGAACGTCATGCCCGGGGGCACGTTCGACGCGCTGATCGTGACGACGTCGCCGACGTTCGCATCGGAAGCGCAGACCTGGAACTGCGTCGGCACGCCGGCGCTGACCATGATCGTCGCCGGGCAGTTCAGGGTCGGCGGGATGTTCGGCAGGTACGTGTAGCAGACCGTGACGTCCGCCGCGGCGTCCGTCGAGAACTGCGTGATCAGGTTGCCGGAGCCCGAAGCGGTCGAGCTGCCGTTGGCGGACACGGGTAGCGTGATCGTGCCCGGGCCGGTGAACAGGATCAGGTCGGAGGCCGGCGGAGGCGAGTTGACCGTCTGCGTGTCGCTCGCGTTGATGTTCGCGTGCGTCGCGCCAGAGGTCCCCATGAAGTCGATGACTCCGTCGAAGGCCGTGAACGGATCGCTGAAGTTCGCGATCGGGATCGTGACGACGAGGATGCTCAGGTCCGGCCGCGTCAGCGTGATGTTGGCCGAGAACTGCGTGTTCACGATCGAAGGCGCGGCGTCGAGGCTCTCCGCTTGCGCGGTGCCCTGCACATTGCCGGCCAGCGTGAACGAGATCGATTGCAGATCACCGAGCGTGGGATCGAACTTCGGGACGGTGACCGAGCTCGTCCAGTTCGTGGTCGTGAGTGGTACGTTGCCGGTGAAGCAGACTTGCTGGGTCTGCGCCCCTGCGGTGAGCGCCGTGCCGGCGAATGCCAGCGCGGCGAGAGTAGTGCGGAGAGTGCTCATGGTGAGAAGGGCGTGCGCACGGCGAGAACCGGACGCACGGCGTGGAAGGGGGTTGCCGAACGAGAGGGATGGAGCGGGTAGTCCCGATGAGTCCCGCATCTGCGGCCAAGCCTGCGGCCGAGCAAGCCCTGCAACAATTACCGTACCGCTATCGGGACTCGGACCGGCTTTGCGACTTGGTGGGTCAATCGCCAGGATTCCTCACGATTTCGTGGGGAAGCCCTCACACGAATCAGCGGATCCCCGACTCCTGCGATGCGTGCGCAGCAGTCAGGAGACTGCAATTGCGGGCAGTTCCGCCACGTTTTCGACGGCCAGCCGAGGGGTCAGGTTCCGCTGAATGCGCTGATCGCCGCGGACAGGGCCTCGAAGGCCGCATCGGGGCTGCGGCCACGTGTGTCGACGACCTCGTCGCACGCGGCGTAGAGGGGCTCGCGCGCGCGCAGGAGCGCCTCCAGCTCGGCGCGGGCGCGCGGCCGGTCGGCCATCGGGCGGCCGTCGCCCTGCGCCTGCACGCGTTCGAAGTGCTCGGCGGGGCTGGCGCGAAGCCACACGGTGCGGCACGTGCGCCGCAGGCGCTCGAACGTCGTGGGACGCGCTACGACCGAGCCACCGACCGCCAGGACGACGCGCTCGCCCTCGCGCAGCACGTCCTCGAGCGCCTCGGCCTCGAAACGGTGGAATCCCTCCTCGCCGTGCAGGCTGAAGATCTCCCCGAGCCGCAGCCCGGCCAGAGCCTCCACGCGCTGATCGAGTTCTACAAAGGGCACCTCCAGGCGGAGGGCCAGGCGCGAACCCAGGGTCGATTTGCCGGCCCCGCGCAACCCGACCAGCGCGATGCGATCGCGCGGCGCTTCTGTCTCGCGCACCAGGGCTTCCACCGGCACGTCGAGCGCGCGGGCCAGGTCGAGGAGGCGCAGAACGCTCAGGTTGGCCCGCCCGGCCTCGGCCTCGGTCAGGTGGCGCCGGGAGACGCCCGAGCGGGCGGCCACGTCGGAGAGGGACAGCCCGGCGGCCTCCCGCCGCGCGCGCAGCCGCCGCCCGAGGCTCAGGAGGGCTCGGTGGTGCTGGGCGGCCCGTCCCGGGACGTTCGCCGGCGGGTCCGATGGGGCCCCTTTCTGATCGCGCGAACGGGCGTTAGGATGCTCACCCATGGTGAATCTGGGCAGTATACCGCCCAATCTGACATGGAACCCCCTCGATGGCCACAACCCTCTCCTCCCGCCCGCCGGTGCAGTTCCAGACGCACCCGAGCCGCTACCGGCACTGGAAGCTCGCCTTCGACGGCGACGTCGCGACGCTGACGATGGGCGTCGACCCGGCCGGCGGCGAGCGCGACGGCTACGACCTCAAGCTGAACAGCTACGACCTGGGCGTCGACGTCGAGCTGGCCGACGCGATCCTGCGGCTGCGCTTCGAACACCCCGAGGTGCGCTGCGTCGTCGTCACGGGTGCGCTCGACCGCGTGTTCTGCGCTGGCGCGAACATCGTGATGCTGCGCACGTCGAGCCACGCGTTCAAGGTCAACTTCTGCAAGTACACGAACGAGACGCGCCTCGGCATCGAGGACGCCAGCGCGCACTCGGGCCTGCGCTTCCTGGCCGCGTTGAACGGCACGGCGTCGGGCGGCGGCTACGAATTGGCGCTGGCCTGCGACGAGATCCTGCTCGTCGACGACCGGAACAGCGCGGTCAGCTTCCCCGAAGTGCCGCTGCTCGGCGTGCTGCCCGGCACAGGTGGCCTCACGCGCATCGCCGACAAGCGCAAGGTGCGCCGCGATCGCTGCGACGTGTTCTCGACCGTGGCCGAGGGCATCAAGGGCAAGCGCGCCGTCGAATGGAACCTGGTCGACGGCATCGCGCCGCTCTCGCGCTGGGCCGAGTCCGTGAAGGAGCGCGCGCGACGGCTGGCCGACACGCAGCCGAACAAGGACGGTCCGGGCGTCGCACTCGACGCGATCGAGCCCGAGGAGACGCCCACTGCGCGGGGGATCAACTTGAAGTACCGTCACGTCGAGCTCGCCGTCGATGCGGAGGCGCGCACGGCCGAGATGACGCTGACGGCGCCCGCCACCTGTCCGACCTACGCCAAGGCGGCGCGGGCCGAGGGCGCGCGCTGGTGGGCGCTGCGCGCGTTCCGCGAGCTCGACGACGCCGTCCTGCGCCTGCGCTTGAACCATCCCGAGGTCGGGCTCGTGCTCCTGCGTTGCAAGGGGTCCAGCGCCGTGCTGCGCGCCACCGATGCGCTGCTCTCCGATCCGCGCGACTGGTTCGTGCGCGAGGTCGCGAGCTACGTACGCCGCACCCTGAAGCGCGTCGACCAGAGCGCCAAGGGCTTCTACGCCGTGGCGGACGAGGGCACGTGCTTCGTGGGCACGTTCCTCGAGCTCCTGCTGGCTTGCGATCGCTCCTACGTGAAGCTCGCCGAGGCCCACGGCGCCGTGCTGGGCGTCACCGCCGCGAACGACGGGCGGAACCCGATGGCGAACGGGATCTCGCGCCTGGCCACGCGCTTCCTGGGCACGCCCGACAGCGTGGGTGCGATCCTGGCCGAGAAGGCCGACTTCGATCCGGCGCGCGCGGACGACCTGGGTCTGGCGACGTTCGCGCCCGACGCGATCGACTGGGACGACGAGCTGCGCCTGGCGATCGAGGAGCGCTCGGCGTTCTCGCCCGACGCGCTGACGGGCATGGAGGCGAACTTGCGCTTCGCCGGCCCCGAGACGCTGGAGACGAAGATCTTCGGCCGCTTGTCAGCCTGGCAGAACTGGATCTTCCAGCGTCCCAACGCCGTGGGTGAGCGCGGCGCGCTGACCTGCTACGGCACGCCCAACAAGGCCGAGTTCGACTACAACCGCACGTGATCGACGGGAGACATCCATGACCGGCATCGACTACAGCCAGAAGATCCCGAACAACGTCGACCTGGCCAGCGACAAGCGCCTGCAGCGCGCGCTGGAGGCCTGGCAGCCGAACTACCTGGAGTGGTGGAACTCGATGGGCCCCACCGACTTCAACCAGAAGGAGATCTACCTGCGCACGG
>JANNQS010000112.1:0-51638 GCA_031400875.1 Planctomycetota bacterium
CGGTCGCTGGACGGCCGTCCGGGGACCGGACGACCAACCACGCCCGTACGACAGCCGCTCCACCTCCCGAGCCGAGGACCAGGGGCCGCTGGGCGGCATGAGACTTGACGCTCTCGAGGGCCGGACGGCGCATGTGGTCACGGGTGTTCCCTTCTCGGGCCGATGACCGCGGTCCGGCGGACGCTTTGAGATTCGACATGCAACCCCCGCGATGCACGAGCACACGATCGCCGGCCATTGTGTGCTTGGCCACCGGAAGTACCGGGTGAGGCACCGCAATGCCTTCGCCATCTCCACGAGCAGGACTTTCAATCCGACGAGCGGTTACGAGATCACCGGGGTGCTCTGAGGGCTATTCATCACCGGAGTTCGCGCATGCAAGTCCATGACCGCTCGCCTTCGCTTCGTCCCACCAATGCCGTGCTCGGCCTGGCGCCTCTCGGCGCGCCTGCACTGGCACAGGCGACCTGGACACGGCCGAGCCCGTTGCCGACCAGCTCGGACTTGCGCGCCGTGTCCATGGTGAGTCCCTTCGAGGGCTGGGCCGTGGGTACCGCAGACGAAATCCTGCACACGGCGGACGGCGGCGCGACCTGGATACACCAGCCGAGCGGGACGAGCGAGCCCTTCAACGCCGTGTTCTTCCTCGACGCTCAGCACGGCTGGGCCGTGGGAGGCGGCGGGCGTCTTCGAGCGCGCCCGCGACCGTGCATCCGCCCGTGAGCGCCAGCCCGACGATCAGGACGTGCAGCGGCGGCTGGACTCTCTGCGTGCGCATGCGCAGCCGTCAGCGCAGCGTGCCGTCGCGCAGTCCACGACCGCGCCGCTGGCGCTCGAAGAAATCGAGCAGCGCCGCGCGGAACAGCTGCGGCGCAACCATCTGGGGCAGGTGATCGGCACCCTCGACGATCACGAGGCGAGACGCACGGATTCCGGCGGCGGCGCGCTCCGCGGCCTCTCGCATCCACGGCGTGTCGAGCTCCCCGGCAACGACCATCGTAGGCGCGCGGATCTCCCCCAGACGGCGGATCGCGGGCGGGTCGAGCGGCTCGGAGGGCCAGTGCTCCATCGAGAACATGCCGGTGTTCTCCGTGATCATCCGCCGCAGGTGATCGCGGGTCGAAGGCAGGCTGCTCGCGACCTTGACCATCGGGCTCGCGAGCCAGAGCTCCACGCCGCGGGCCGGTCCCTGTTCGCGCGCTGCCTGGAATGCGGCGTACATCGCGGCGATCTCGCCGGAGAACCGCGCCTGATCCTCGGGCGTGTCGGGGAAGCCGCCGATCCCCGAGGCGACCAGCACAAGCCCTTCGACCCATGTGGGATGCACGAGCGCGAAGTCGATCGCGAGCGCGCCGCCCATCGAGTTGCCGATCAGCGTCGCGCGCGCGATGCCCAGCTCGTCGAGCAGCCGGCGCAGGTCGTCGACCGGCGAGTACGCCGCCTGCGGAGCCGGTGAGCGTCCGTACCCGCGCAGGTCGTAGCGCACGACGCGATGGTCGCTCGCGAGCGCGCGGAAGTGGTCGTCCCACATGCGATGGTCGCCGAACCCGCCGTGGATGAGCACGACCGCGTCGCCGGAGCCGGCCACCTCGTACCAGGTCTCGCCACCTTCCACCGCGACGAGCCCTGAGCGCACGTGCAGTGCTCCCCCGCCGCCGGCCGCGCAGGCGGCGGCGACGGTCGCGAGCAGGACGGCCAGGAGACCAGCGACGAGAACGGTGCGGCGACTCGACATGCGGCGGCCCTCCGGGACCTCCCCCAGAGCGTAGCTCACCGCCCGACCGGGGCTCCTGTCACGCGTTCGTTGCAGCCCGAGTCCCGGAGTCCGCACGACAGGGCTGTGACCAGGGAGCGAGCCTCGCTCTTTTGAAGGCTTCTCGCTCTCTCAGTCTTCGCCCCCCGAGCCCGGCATGCTGTGGCACAGGTTGCAGGCGATCGGCGTGCCCTTGCTCGCCGTCCAGGTGTGTCCGTCGTGCGTCCAGGAGCGGTCCGCCGCCGCGCGCGAGAGCACGGTGCCCAGCAGGTTCGCGCCGTGGCAGGACTGGCAGCTCGTGGGGTTGTGCTCGTAGAAGTCGTGGTGTCCGCCGTCGATGAACGACATCTGGTCCACGTTGTGCATCCCGTGCGGACCGTCCATGGTCCGCTCCAGCGTCCCCGGCGGGTGGCACGAGGCACACTCGGAGATCGTGCCCGTGTGGCCCTGCAACTGGAGCGCGGCCACGTTGTCGTTGGCGCCCGGGTCCGCGTTGGGCCACTCGGCGTGCGTGCTGCCGTGGCAGTTCTCGCAGGAGATGCCGCCGTGCCCCTTGCTGAAGCGATAGAGCGTGTTCGGCTCCTCGGCGAAGCGCGAGATCTGCGCCAGGATCGGCGACGCGGCCGGATCGCCGCTGCGGAAGGCCTGTCGCAGGCGGATGCCGTCGGCCGCGAGCTGGTAGCCGGGTCCCGACAGGTGGTTCAGAGCGTCGCCCGTGTGGCACGACTGGCAGCGCGGCAGGTCCTTCCACGGTCTGCGTGACTCGAGGTCGTTCTGCCCGTCGAGGCTGCCGCCCGGCTCGAGCGGGAACGCTCCGCCGACGGCCAGCATGTCGCCGTGGCACGACAAGCACTCCATGCCACCGCTCTTCATCGCGCCACGCAGGCACTCGGTGATCGCGCCCGGGTGGCATTGGTAACAGGTGGAGAGGGCGTCGCCTCCCGGAGGGAACAAAGGGTTGCCCTGGTCGTCGTTCAGGCGCCCGTGGTAGTCGTGCATCACGCGCGACATCAGCGCCGGATAGCGCTCCACTTGCCCGCCCGCGGGGTTGTGCGGGCCGGCTCGCACGGCCGACGTCGCCGAGGTCGGGGCCCCCGGGGTCGGCGGACCGGGAGGCGCAGAGCCCAGGTCCAGCGGCGGGGAGTAGTGGCAGGACGCGCACAGGACCGGCTGCTGCGCGAGGAGCTCGGTGGACTCGCGCAGGTCGTGCAGGATCAGCACGTTCAGCTTGGCCTGCACTTCCGTGTCGCTCTCGGTCGACCAGGGCACTCCCGGGTCGCGGGCGGCGATCTGGCCGGTCGCGTGGCAGTTGCGGCAGTCCGTCTCGCTCGCCACGGGCACGACGACGTCGAGCGTCGCCAGCGTTTCTCCCGTCGACGAATTCCTGGCGCGCACGCGCAGCAGCGGGTACGGGTTCGTGCCGCCCACGTCGTCGATCGGCGTGATCGGGATGCCGAACGCGTGGAAGACCTGCTCGCTATCGCTCCACGTCAACGGTTGCGGACCGGGCGTAGGCGCGTCAGCGGGCATGTACAGCCCGGTCACGCCCATCCCCAGAGGCAAGGTGACGCCGAACAGCCCCGGCGCGTACGTCCAGAAGTCGGTCTTGCCGATGCTGCGCGAATTGATCGAGCCGTGCGCGTCGGCGATGGGCTCGTAGGTGACGTCGACCTCGTTGGGTTGCAGCACGCGCGGCCCGCCGCCCGAGTTGCGCTGCACCACTTGCGCGCGCAGGACGTTGAACGGCGGGAGGATCGAGAAGGTCGAGAACTCCCGGTCCATGCAGTGCATGCCGAGATCGTTCGCCGCCAGTACGCGGTAGCTGCCGGGCGGAACGAGGTTGCTGGGCGGACTCTCCGACCCGGCGACCGCGACGTCGCCCGCCCCGCTTCCGCACGCCGCCAGACTCGTCGCCAGGAATGCCGCAATCGTGGTTTTCATGGGCTGATCCTCGCGAGCGCGTTCAACAGAACACGAGACGTGGCGCACGGCTATACGCACTTCGGCCGCCTCCTCTACCCACTACGCCTCGCCGCAGCGCTTGTCGCGCGCACTAGCATCGATGCGATCTGTCTTTGGTTCCTCGAGATTCGAATCCCGGTCGTTCTCCACACGGAGGACGCCATCACACCAGGGGTCAACCATGTTCTCGAACTCGCATCCATCATTGATCCCCATCCCATGGCGGATCCCCGCGCTCGCGACGAGCATGGCCGCGATCGCCGTGACGCTGCCGTGCGGCGCGCAGACACGGATCCAGCTGCCGTGCGGCGGTTCGAACTGGGTGCCACAGCAGTCCCTCGTCACGGGCCTCGTGACACAGGACATGGCGACCGGGGGCCAGACCCCGGTCAGCATCGTCCAGGCCCTCGTCGGGCCGGGCGTCACGATCACGAACATCCAGTTCGACAGCGTGCCGATCGCGGCCGGCACGTTCACGGGCGGCACGGGCATCGTCAGCTTCGCGCAGGGCGTCGTGCGTCACGCCGCGGCGGATGCGCGAGCTTTGGCGATGAGGTCCCGCGCTGCGCAGAATGGCCGGACGATTCCGCCATGACAGCGCACCGTCCCAGGGTCTTCATCGTCGGCGGAGGCTTCGCCGGTCTCGCCGCGGCCAAGGCCCTGGCGGAAGCGCCGGTCGACGTCGTGGTGATCGACCGCCGCAATCACCACGTCTTCCAGCCGCTCCTGTACCAGGTGGCGACCGCCGCGCTGTCGCCGGCGGACATCAGCTCCCCCATCCGCACGATCCTGCGCGACCAGGCGAACTGCCAGGTCGCCCTGGGCGAGGTCATCGGCGTCGATGTCGCCCGCCGGCACCTGCGCGTGACGGGCGGACACGTCCGGTACGACCACCTCGTCCTCGCGGCCGGCGCGACGCACGCGTACTTCGGCCACGACGACTGGGCGGCGATCGCGCCCGGGCTGAAGAGCCTCGAGGACGCGACGGAGATGCGCCGGCGCATTCTCCTGGCCTTCGAGTCGGCCGAGTTCGAGGGCAGCGACGACGCGCGCCGCGCGGCGCTGACGTTCGGGATCGTCGGCGCGGGCCCGACCGGCGTCGAGCTGGCCGGCGCGATCATGGAGATCGCCGGCAAGACGCTGCCGCGCGACTACCGCAACATCGAAACGCGCACGACGCGCGTCGTCCTGCTCGAAGGCGGCGGTCGCGTGCTGCCCACGTTCCCGCCCGAGCTGAGCGCACGCGCGCAACGCGACCTCGAGCGCATGGGCGTCGAGGTGCGCCTGGATTCGCGCGTGACGAACGTCTCGCCGGCGGGCGTGCACATCGGCAACGAGTTCCTGGCCGTCCGCAACCTGTTCTGGGCCGCGGGCGTCAAGGCCAGCCCGCTGGGCCTGTCGCTCGGCGTGCCGCTCGACGGCGCCGGGCGCGTGATCGTCGGACCCGACTTGTCGATCCCGGGTCACCCGGAAGTGTTCGTCGTCGGCGACCTCGCCGCGGCCCGCTCGGCCGACACGGGCCAGCTCGTGCCGGGCGTCGCGCAGGCCGGCATCCAGATGGGCCGACACGCCGGCCGGACGATCGCGAGCGAGTCGTCCGGGCGCTCGACACCGCAGGATCGCGCGGCTTTCGTCTACCGTGACAAGGGCTCGCTGGCCGTCATCGGCAAGGCCAAGGCCGTCGCCGAGATGGGCCGGCTGAAGGTGGGCGGCCTGTTCGCGTGGATCCTGTGGGGCGGAGTCCACATCGCGTTCCTGATCGGCTTCCGCAACCGCCTGCAGGTCCTGTTCAACTGGTTCTGGAGCTGGGTGCTCAACGCGCGCGATGCGCGGCTCATCACGGGAGACGCGCGCCTGGACGTCCACCAGCCCCTGCCGCCGGATTTCGTGCCGGACGGCGCGCCCGGAATCCGGCCGGAGCCGTGACGCGAGTGGCGACTCCAGCGCTTGCTCACGTGCGGGACAACGCCCATCCTGAGCTCGTGTCCAGTCGGTTCCTCGACTTGTCTCACGCCGTCGAGCACGGGGTGATCACGTACCGCGGTCTCCCCGCGCCGGTCGTGTGCGACTACCTCAGCCGCATCGATTCGCGCGGACACTACGCACCCGGCACCGAGTTCCAGATCGGCCGCATCGACATGGTCGGGAACACCGGCACGTATGTGGACTCGCCCTTCCACCGCTTCGCGCAGGGCAAGGATCTGGCGCAGTTGCCGCTGGAGTCCCTGGCTGAATTGCCCGGTCTCACCGTCGACCTGCCCGAGGGGACGCGCGCGCTGGATGCCCGGCACCTCTCGGATCTGGACCTTCGCGGCCGAGCCGTGATCGTGCGGACGGGATGGTCGCGCCACTACGCGACCGAGGCCTACTTCGAGGGTCATCCGTTCGTGACCCGGGCCGCGGCGGCATTGCTGGTCGAGCGCGGCGCGCGCCTCGTCGGCATCGACTCCCTGAACATCGACGACACGGCCGACCCGGCGCGGCCGGTGCACACGCTGCTCCTCGGCGCGGAGATTCCGATCGCGGAGCACCTGACCAACTTGCAGGACCTGCCGCGCGAGGGCTTCCGGTTCTCGGCCGTGCCGGCCCGTGTCCGCGCGTTCGGGACGTTCCCGGTCCGCGCCTACGCGCGGCTGGAGGCGTAGGCGCGCGACCTGAAGGGTTCGTCACGAGGCGCGGCGGGTGGTCAGGGAATGGGAACCCGGGTGTCCTGAAGTCGGGGCGCATACGTCGCCGATACAGGGTTCGCGGATCGTTGTGGTCCGTGTGACGCAGCAGCGTCAGGAAAAGGATGCCAACCGGAACGCGCGCTCATCGTGAGCGACTCCAACGCTGGATGAGAGGCAGAAGGCACTGATGAATCGCAATCGTCGCAACCTGGGTTTCACCCTGATCGAGCTGATGATCGTCGTGGCCGTCATCGCGACCATCGCCGGCATCGCGCTCCCCAAGATGAACAGCGCACGCCTCGCTGCGAACGAGGCCTCCGCCATCTCCACGTTGCGTCTGCTCTCCACGTCGCAGGAGCAGTTCCGCTCCCAGTCGGCAATCGACACGGACTCGGACGGCTCGGGCGAGTTCGCCTTCTTCGGCGAGCTGGCCGGCACGGTCCCCATGCGCATGGACGGCGGCGGCGTGCCGGTTATCGGCGTCGCCGGTCTCGACAACCTGGATCCGACGCTTCTCTCGCAGGCGTTCGGCACGATCAACGCGCTGGGCGCGGCGGTGCGCACGGGCTACTGCTTCCAGCTCTGGCTGCCCGGCACGCCGGGCGGCGGGATGGTCCCGGGCGTGGGCGAGCTGCCCACGACGGGCGGTGCCGACCCGGCGAACTTCCCGGATGCCGAAGGCTCCGAAGTGCTCTGGTGCTGCTACGCGTGGCCACTGGCCTCGAACACGTCCGCGAACCGCGCGTTCTTCGTCAACCAGGACGGGCTGATCTACCAGTGCCAGAACCGCATGGCGGCGCCCTACACGGGCACTGCCAACACGCCGGCCTTCGACGAGGCGTTCACGGTGCCGGGCGACATGGGCTCGGCGGTCCGCATCGGGATCCCGGGCGGCTCGAACGGCACGATCTGGACCACGGTGCAGTGACGTAAGTGCGCGCCCGCCAAGGGCTCGGAAGGCCTGACCGGCTGGCCCGGGGATAGCCTCGGTGGAGGCGGGGGGCGGACATGCAGAGCCGCCTGGTCGTGGGTACCCTGGCCGCTTCCTGACCAGGCCGAAGGGTCGCCGCGCGGCGGCTTCGGCCCCCATTCACCACCGGAGGTCCTCATGATCCCCAGCTCCCTCAGCACGACGTCTCGCCTCTGTACGCTCGCCGCTTCCCTCGCCCTCGTGGCCCTGGCCGGGTGCTCGAGCACGCGCTCCAGCGTCTCGCCCCAGGACGACCACGCCAAGATGCAGTTGCCGCCCGGCTGGACCGAGGCCGACATGCAGACCTGCATGGTCGCGGGCACTCCCGGCAAGATGCACGAGCAGATGAACAAGGGCGCCGGCACGTGGCGCGGCGACCAGACGATGTGGATGGGACCCGGCACCGAGCCGATGAAGACTCAGTGCACCTCGACGGTCATCCCGATGATGGACGGCCGCTTCACGAAGTGCGAAGTCAGCGGCGAGATGCCCGGCATGGGCCCCTTCAACGGATTCGGTCTGACCGGCTATGACAACGTCCAGCAGAAGTTCGTCGGCACCTGGGTCGACAACTGCGGCACCGGCATCTGGAACGGCACGGCCGACATGTCGCCCGACGGCAAGACGATGACCTGGAACTACCAGGGCATGTGTCCGCTCACGAAGAAGATGACGACCATGCGGGAAGTCCAGCGCTTGACGGGTGACGACACGATGACGATGGAGATCTTCCTGACCGACCCGAAGAGCGGCAAGGAGTACAAGGCCATGCACACCGACTTCACGCGGACGTCTAGTTGATTCCGGCGGGGGGCACCCCCGCCGGGCAGCCACCCCAACCAGAAGCCGACCGGGGGTTCGCCGGCGGGTCCGTGGGCACAAGCCACGGACCCGCGGTCATTTTCGAGGGCAACGCGCGCGCGGAGCGCGCGCTCGGCGCGCGCCCCGCGCGCCCAACACAATGAGGGCGCGCGGTTCAAGCGCGCGCCCTCGGCCCTCCGCCCTCAGAACGCGCGCGGCAGGATCGAGGTCTGAACCTGGTGCGCCCACGTCAGGGCTTCCAGGTAGCACGCGCGCAGCGTGACCAGGTCCCAGCGGCGCGACGAGATGCGGAACCAGTCGGCGTTCTCGGACGCGATGCACAGGTCGATGCACTCCCCCATCGACCCTTCGCGCCGCAACAGCGCCCGAGCGACGTCGTCGGACAGGCCCATCTTCTCGACGAGGGCCGCGAGCGGCTGGTCCAGGAAGGCGTCCAGGAGGGACAGCAGCCCGGCCGCGAAGTGCTCCTGCGGCGACCCTTGGATGCGGGTCCCGAGCAGCTCGCAGAACCTCGCGCGGACGAGCGCCGTGGTCACGAGGTGGCCGGGCTTGTCCGCCATCCCGGCGAAGAGGAGCACCGCGACGCATCCGCGCAGCCGGTCGAGCCCCAGCATGACGATCGCATGCCGCAGCGACTGGATCTTCTCGCGCACGCCCAGCGCGACCGAGTTGACGTAGCGCAGGAGCCCGGCGACCAGCGCTTCGTCGGCCGCGACCAGCGCCTCGATGCGCTCCATCGAGGTGTTCGGGTTCTGGAGCTCCGTCAAAAGATAGAGGAGGGCGACGCGCGCGCTGCTCAACGGCCGGCCCTGCGCCGGGTTGGGGTGCGTGAAGAACGATCCCTGAAACAGCTCGAAGCCGGCTTCGCGCGCGCGGTCGAAGGCCTCGTACGACTCGACCTTGTCGGCCAGCAGGCGCCGGCCGGGGGCGGCCAGCTCCTTCGCCAGGCGCGAGACCTCGGCCTCCGAGCGGTCGAGGACATCGACCTTGAGCACGGTCGCGAGCGTCAGGAGCTGCTCGGCCTCAGGAGCAAGCACGTGTTCGTCGAACGCGAGCAGATAGCCGAACGCCTTGGCCCGACGCAGGTGGCGCACGAACTCCTTGTCCGCGTGAGCCGGCTCGAGGACCTCGAGCACGACGCGGTTGGCCGGCAGCCGGCGGAACTCCTCGTTGGACAGCGCGCTGCGCGGCAGGGAGATCCACGCGCGCGAGCTCCCGCTCAGGTTGTCGAGCCCGAGATCGAGGAGTTCCTGCACCCCCACCGGCACCGCTTCGCCGGTCGCCCTCGAGCCAACGGCCGGCCGGGGATGGAACAGCACCTCGTATCCGGCCAGGCGAACGCTCCGGTCGCAGATCGGTTGGCGGGCGACGAGCGCGATCTGTTCGTCCAGCTTGGAATCCTCGGGGTTCCCGCGCGGAGTCTAGCAAGGTCCGCGCCCGGACCGCGCTGCCAACATGCAGCCGAGGTCACATCTCGCCCAGGCTACAGCTCTCCAAGGTAGTGGTGCACGAACTGGACCGCCATGGCGCCCTCTCCGACCGCGGAGGCGACGCGCTCGCCGGCCGGCCCAACCCGTAGGATCCTGCGCCGGGAACCAGCACATGATCGATCCGACGGCCCTCCTCCCGAACTTGCCTTCGCCCGCGGAGCTGTGGCCCGTGCTGGCGCTCGTCCACGAAGAGACGCAGAGCAACGTGGGTTTCCTGACCGGGCTGCGGCACCCGATCGCGGGCCTCGATCACGTGCTCGCGATGGTCGCCGTCGGGATCTGGGGCGCGCAGCTCGGCCGTCCCGCGATCTGGGTCCTGCCCGTGGCATTCCCGATCGTAATGGCGGTCGGCGGAACGCTGGGGCTGATGGGCGTCGCACTCCCCGGCACGGAGACCGGCATCGCGATCTCGGCGATCGTCCTGGGTCTGATGGTGTCGCTCGAAGCGCGACCGCCGTTGTGGCTGGCGGCCACGATCGTCGGCTTCTTTGCGATCTTCCACGGGCACGCGCACGGTACGGAGCTGCCGGCGGGTGCGAGCGGCGCCGCGTACACGATCGGCTTCGTGATGGCGACCGGGCTCTTGCACGCGGCGGGCATCACGATCGGGTTGATCCATCGCTGGCGCAGCGGGAGGATCGTGCTGCGCGCCGCCGGAGCGATGGTGGCGCTGGCGGGCACGTACTTCCTGTGGCAGGCCGTGGCCCCGGACGCGTGACCGCGCAGATCGATTCGCCCGCGATCGCGCTCGAGACGTACCTCGACGGCGCGGCGCTGTTCGTGACGAACCCGGCGCACGTGCTGGTCGTCGTGGCGCTGGGCCTCCTGGCCGGGCAGCGCGGATCCGGTCCGTCGCGCGCGCTGCGCCTCGCCTTGCCGGTGGCCTGGTCGTGCGGCGGAATCGTCGGCCTCGCCTGGCCGGAGCCCGGCTCGCTGCGCGTGCCGCTGATCCTGTCCTTCGCGCTCGTGGGCAGCCTCGTCGTGCTCGATCGGAAGCTCGGGCGGTCGGTCGTCGTCGCGCTGGCGACGGCCGCGGGCCTGCTGCACGGCTACGTCCAGGGTCGCGAGATGGCCGGCGGCGGGCTGACGTGGCACGCCTTGCTGGGCGCGATCACGATCGTACTCGCGCTGGCGACGCTGCTGTCCGCGCTCGTCGCGCGCCTCGAGCCGGCCTGGACGCGCATCGCCGTGCGCGTGGCCGGGAGCTGGATCGTCGCGATCGGCCTGCTGATGCTCGGCTGGCTCGTGCGCGGGAGCGGACACCAGCATTGAGAGACCGAGAAGAAATCGATCCTACGGTCTCTCAGACCCTGGTGGCGCCGCGCGGAACCGCGCGCGGCGCGAGAGCTGCGCGCGTGCCTTCGACGCGTTCTACGGCGTCCAGGTCACGCGCAATCCGTTCGACAGGTTGAACGGATCCGGCGTGCAGTACGCCGCCACGTTGCGGTACCAGGCCTGGTACGTGCGCTCTCCGCCGGCGGCGGGGATCGCTCCGCGCACCGAGATCGGCACGTCGCCGGCTTCGGGATACGAGGCCGCGCCGTTGACCGCGAAGCGGGTCGCGAGGCGCAGGACGGCTCCGCCGGCGCAGCGCAGCCCGTCGCCGAACACGGCGCCCGCGCCGGCGCCGATCGAGTCGGTGCCCTGGAAGAAGAGGCACGAGGCGGTGGCCGGCATGCCGACCACCTGCAATCGCCACGTCTCGGCCGACAGACGCGCCCGACCGGTGGCGGACAGGCCCGCTCCCCCCGTCGTGTTCGAGTTCTGGCAACCGCGTCCGGGCGCACCCGCGTTGGCGCACGGGCACGGCGTGGCCGTTCCGTCGCCGGAGCAGAACGTCGTGCCGTCGGCCGCGCGCCGGTGCAGGAAGACGTCGCTGGCCAGGTTCACGTCGCCCGGCACCAGGTTCGAGGCGTTCGTCGAGAAGGAGATCAGCTTGCCGTCCGCGCTCTGGCGCGCCTCCCACATCAGCGCGTTGGCCTGCACGCCGTCCGTGCTCGTGCTGACGCGCGTCGTGACGCCCGTCACGATGTCGCGCACGAACACGTCGCTGACGTTGTTCGTGTCGCCGGGCACCAGGTTCGACGCGGTGCTCACGAAGACCACGGTCAGGCCGTCGTGCGAGAGGCTGGGCTCGCTCGCGCTGCCGTTCTGGACCGCTCCGCCGAGCGCGACGCTGGCGTGCTGGAAGGAGCCGGTCAGGAGGTCGCGCACGAAGATGTCCGCGCCGCCGCCGTCTCCGGGAAACATGGTCGACGAGGAGGCGAAAGCCAGGAACCGCCCGTTCCCCGAGAAGGCGGGCATCGCGAAATCGCCGCCGACCGCCAAGCCTCCGTACGAGTTCAACCCGGCGTTCGTGACGGCGCCCGTGGTGCGGTCCTTGATCCACACGTCGGCGATGCCGTTCGTGTCGCCGGGCGCGAGCGTGCTCGCGCTGGAGGTGAACGCCACGAGGTTCCCGTCCGGGCTGATCGCGTTCCAGGACACGGCGCCCGAGGTCTGCGCTCCTCCGGCGTCCGTGTTGGCGCGCTCGACCTGGCCGGTGAAACGGTCCTTCACGAACACGTCGGTCGCGGAGTTCGTGTCGTTGGGCACCAGGCCGTTGGCGTTGCTCAGGAACGAGACGTAGCGGCCATCGTCCGAGACGTGCGCGCGGTTCGAGCCGCCGCCGACCGAGTTCCCGGCCGCGTTCGTGCTGACCAGCTGGACGACGCCGGTCGTGAGATCGACGATGAAGACGTCGCTGCCCGATCCGTTCGCGTCGGTCGGGTCGAGGTTCGACGCCGAGCTCGAAAACACGACGAACTGGCCGTTGCCCGAGAACTCGGGCTGGTCGAACGTGTGGTTGTCGGCCTCCACGTTGCCCGGTCCCAGCGTGAGCCGCGTGGTCGTCGGCACCTGCAGATCGCGCAGGAACAGGTCGTACTTCCCGTTCGTGTCGCCCGGGACGAGGTTGTTGGAGAACCCGCAGAAGACGACGTAGCGCCCGTCGGGCGAGATGTCGGCGAAGACCCCGGCCGAGATCCCCGGGAACCCGGCGTCCGACAGGTTGAGGAGCTCGGTTTCCTGGGCTCTCGACGAGGCCGGAACGAGAACGAAGATCAGAGCGAGGATCGTGGTGCGCATGGTGGATTTCCCAGACGATCCTAGTTCAAGGGTTCCCTGTCGCGCCTGCGTTCAGGGACGGTGGGAACGCGGACAAGGCCCGGATCGCGACCGCACGTTGTGCAATTCGTGATCCTGACGTGCAACTCGAGATCCGGCCCGCGCCCGGGCAGCAGCTGGACCGGAGGCGCTGGTCCGCTGGTCTTCAGGCCGATCCGCGTACAAAACGCCGCACGGCGACGGGAGGGGGTGCTCAGCGCGCGCCAGGCAGCTCGACCACGTGCTCGCGTCCCGCCCTCGGGCGCAACGGGTCGCTCAACGGCAGCGTCGCCGGCCGATCCTCGGCACCCGCGGGGCGGCGCAGGATCTCGAGCGCGACGTCGGGCAGCGTCTCGAACGTCACGGGCAGAGCGACCAGGCACTCGGGCCAGACCACGAGCGCGCCGTCCACTTGCGTCCGCAGCGACAGCTGCAAGGTCGGTTCCGCTGAGGCCGAGGCGAGCTTCACACTCGCATGGGCCGGGAGCATCACGCGCCCGAGGTCGAGCTTCTGGCCCGGTGCGAGGTCGAACTCGCCGACTTCGCTCCAGGCCCGGCCGGGTGCGCGCAGCTCGACGCGCCAGCGGCCGGGCAGCACGCCGCCCGTCGTCAGCGCGGCCACGTCCGTCGACGGACCCGCGCCGCCCAACGCGCCCTCACGCTCTCCCGCGCTGCGCAGCATCAGGCCTTCGCCGCTGTCGAGACGCCACGCGCGCGCTGCGGCCTGATCGGAGAGCGGATCCTGGACGGTGAACGTGATCGAGCCGTGCCGCATCTCGTTCGGCAACTCCAGACGCAGCTCTTCGGTCCGGGCGCTGGTGCAGTGCCCCACGAGGATCGCCGGCGCGCCGCTCTGGGCCTCGGGCCGCGCGAACAGCTGCAACGGGCCCTCGCCGACGAGACCCAGGACCGTCGCGCCCTGCTCGTCCGTCACTGCCATGCCGAGCAGCGGGGCATCGGGCCCGGCACCGCGCGCCTCGACCCTCCACTCGGACAGAGGCTTCGACTGCGCGTCCTGCAACCTGACCTTCAGGTTCGAGCGCATCACGGGCCGCAGTTCGAGGAAGCGCGTCTCGCCCGGCGCGAGCTCGATCACCTCGCGCACGAAGATGCGGTCGCCGCCTCCGACGCAGACCTCCATCGGTCCGGGCGGCACGTCGGCGAACACGAAGCCGCCTTCTGCGTCGCACACGACGCCCGTGTTCCAGCGGTCGGGCGTGCGGCCGGCGACGACGAGGTGCGTGAGCGGCCGACCGTTGTCGTCGTGCACGACGCCACGCACGGTGGCGCGGTCGGACGGGGCGGCGGGCGGGTCGGCGGGCGGGTCCTGGCCGGACGTCAGGCTTCTTCCGACGGCGACTTCCACCGCGACCGCCCCGAACCTGGCCGACTCCTGGAATCGGATCTCGGAGGCATCCGTGGGCGGCGGCCTCACGAGGTGCACGAGGCTCGAATCCAGGAAGACGCCGTTGCCGGCCGCGTCGAGCTCGAACTGGTCTGCGCGCAAGAGGGCGCGGCCCGAGAGCCGGACCTCGTCGAGACGGAACCCGACATTTTTTCTGCCGTCGGCTCCCATGGCAACTCTCAATTGGAGAGCCCCGAGGGGCCGGTCCGCCTGGAACCGCAGCGCGTGCCGTGTTCCGGTCGTGAGGACGACGCGCCGCAGCGACGTCTCGCGCCCGTCCACGCGCACGTGCAGGACGCCCTGGAACGTCGGCTCGAATCCGCGCCACTCGCGCACGAGCAGGCCGTCCCAACCGGTCCCGCCCAGGCGGACCGACGAGCACGACGCGGGACCCAGGTAGATCTCGGCGCCGTGGACGGGCCGCTCGGCCGAATCGACCACCACGACCTCGAGCGCGAACGTGTACGGGCCGGCCGGCAGCACGGCCGAGCGCTCGGCGGGCGGCGTTTCCTCAGGCGCGGGGGCAGGCGCTGTGCTCGATACGGATTTGCGCTCGCCGTCGACGGTCGCGCCCGTCAGGGGCGGACGCTCGTCCGAGGGCGCCGTCGCGGCCGCGATGCCCGCCGGCTCGACGTTCGCGGGCTGCAGGCGATCCCATCCGACCCACAGGCATACACCGACGACCGCTGCCAGCGCGGCACCGACCACTTTGAGGCTCACGGCGACTCCGATCAGCGGGATGAAGAGGGTGGAAGCGGTCGGTGCGCGTTCCGGCGTGCCGAGCGCCAGCGCGACGAGTCCGCGCCAGCCGCGCGGCTCGCGGCCCAGATCGCGCTCGAGCCGCGCGCGCAGTCGTGTGTGCGCGCGCTGCAGCCGGCTGTCGACGGTCGCGACCTGCACACCGAGTCGCGCGGCGATCGCGCGCGGCGGCAGGCCTTCGAACCAGCGCAGGAGCACCGTCTCGCGGTACGGCTCGTCCAGCGCGAGAACCGCTTCCATCACCGAGCGCAGCACGGCGCTGCGCTGGTCGGCGTCGAACGCCTCGCAGCGCTCGGCCGCGTAGAGCTGCTCGCGTCGGGCGCGCCGGCCCTCGGCCCGGCGGTGCTGCAGCGCGAAGCCCTGTGCCACGCTGCGCAGCCACCCGCCCACTCCGCCGTCAGGGTCGGGCGGAGCGATCAGCGCGCGCAGCCAGGTCTCCTGCACGACGTCGTCGGCGGCGTGCTCGTCGTGCAGCAGGGCGCGCGCCATCGTGCGCAGCGCGCCGGCGTGCGCGAGCAGGAGGTCGGAGGGCAGCGGATGCGACATGGCCGTCGGGGGCCGATTCTCGCTCCATTCCTCCCGCCGAGCGCGGATCCTGGGCACGAACCAACGCTTTTTCCGCGCATCGCGCCGTTGAACTCCCGCCGCAGGCAGAAGTGCGGCCGACGGGCACAGGTCCCGCCGGCCGCAGCACCACTCCGGGCAGATCCGCAGTGGAGCGCTCGAACGCCCAGGTGACCCGGACGTCGTTCGTACTGTCGATGGTCCAGATCATGCCGGAAGTCTTGAAAACCGTGGGCTCCTGGAGGCCGTCTCCAGGCCCCTCCCCTCCGATTCACACCGCGTACCCAGGCGCGCGCCGCGCATCGACCGTGCGTGCGGGCTCTCCGGCGGTCTTCCGATCGCGATGAGACCGTGAGGGTCAGCGTCCCGGTCGGATCCCGCGCGATTCCTCGATGAAATCGATGTCCGTCACGAGCTGGCTGGCGCCGTAGCGGAACGTGGCCATCAGCCGCGCGGCGCGTGACTCGAAGCGGATCGCGTCGAAGAGCCGCTTCAGCCGCAGCGCCGCGTCGGGCACGTCCTTCACCGCCGCCGACTTGGCCATCGCGCCGCGCAGCACGTCCTCGAGCTTCCGCACATCGGACGTCGACGCGGTGTCGATCGCCAGGCGCACGACGAGGTCGGTGCCGACTTCACCCAGGTCGAATTCGAGCGTATGCGCGGTCAGGGCGACCACGTCCTTGTTCGCCGAATCCAGGTCCGCGAACTCGCACAGGAGGGACAGCCCGCGCTCCAGGAACGGCGTCATCTGCAGACCGCAGGGCGCGCCCAGCGCGCTGGCCGCGAAGACCAGCGAGCCGTCCGCGGGCCTCGCACTGATCGGCTGCACGATCCTGGGACCCTTGTTGGACGAGGTCGCCGGAGGAACGGTCGCGCGCGGCGCATCGGCCAGCGTGGGCGCTTCGCCGTCGATCACGTGGAGCGCGCTCTGCAGCGCGGCCTCGTCCCGCGCGATCACCGCGATCCGCGGCGATCCCGGGCTGGCGGGCAGCAGGGCGACCAGCGGCGTGTCGGATCCGCGCTTCAGCGGGATCGTGTCGCGACCGGCGACCTTGCGAGAGGGTGCCTGACCCTTGGCGCGTCGCGCCCATGCGGACGCGAGCTGCTCGTTGCCGGCCACGACCGTCACGGAGCTCTCCCCGCGCGCGCCGGTGGCGTAGACCGTGATCGAGAACAGGTCGGAGAAGAAATCGATGCCGAACTCCTTCGACATCGAGCCGACGTCGAATTCGTTCTCGACGTGCTGACCGCTGGCGTGCAGCGCGCGCAGGAACGTCGAGCGTCCGACTCCGGCCATGTCGACGTGGAGCACGGAGGTCGCGTTCGCGGCAACGCACTTGGGATCGAACCCGCCGGCCTGCACGGAGGGCGCGCACACGAGCAGAGCCAGGACGAACATGCGAGCGTTCATGAGCAATTCCTCGGGGAACGCGCGCCCCTGCGGGCCGCAGGACGGGCAGTTCCGTAGGCACCTTCGGTTGTCGGGCCCCGTGTGACTGAAACGCAGTCGACGCAACCGTGCGTCGAGGCCCGCACGGAGGCGACGAGCAGCCGGAGCGGGCTCCGCGCCTCGCTCGTCTTCAGGCCCGGCTCTCGGCGCCGCTGCTCCGCGACGCGCTCGTACGCGAGCCGAACCAACGGGGCGCGAAACCCGCAAGGATCACGACTGCGACGAAGACGACCTGCATCACGAGTCGTGGCACGAGCGGCGTGGCCGGCGTGCCGCCGATCGTCAGCTCGGCGTTGGCGGCGTGGATGTTCGCGGGGAACATCGCGATCAAGAGTATCGCCAGTCCGGTCGCCGCCCACGGCGCGACGCGCGGGATCATGAGCCCGACTGCGCCCGCGAGCTCGGCGATACCAGTGAGCGTCACGATCAGCTCCGGATCGGAGAACGAAGGCGGCACCATCCGCACGAGATCGGGCCTCAGCGGGCCCCAGTGCGCATACGCGGTCAGCAGGAACATCGCCGCGAGCGCGCAGCGCAGGCTGGTGACCCAGCTCTGGAAGTATCTGACTCCGAAGCGACCGGCGAGCAGGCCGACGGCGAACACGGCGATCAGGACGACGAGGGGGATCATGAACCGATGACTTCGGGCGATGCTCGGGCGGGACTCCGACGCGCAACAGCCTACAGCGCCGGGTCGCCGCGCACGGCAAGCTAGACTGCGCTCATGTCCCACTCTTCCCTCCGGCGCGGCGTCGTCTGCCTGGCGATCGTGGCGTTCGCCACGCTGGCGCTGGCCGTCGCTCCGCGCGTACGTCTCGGCCTCGTGCAGGAGCGGATGGCGACGTCCGCGCGAGCGTTCCTCGCCACGCTCGACGATGCGCAGCGCAAGAAGGCGGCGCTCGCGTTCGATTCGCCCGCCCTGCGCGACTGGCACTTCGTGCCGCGCGAGCGGCCGGGCCTGGCACTGGCCGACATGAACGCGGCGCAAAAGAACGCGCTGCACGACCTGCTGCACACGGCACTCGCCGCGCAGGGCTACTTGAAGGTGACGGGCGTCGTGCGCCTCGAGAGCATCCTGCACGAGATCGAGTCGCGGCCCGGCGCACCGGCCACGTTCCGCGACCCGGGTCGTTACGCGATCGTCTTCTTCGGCACGCCCGGCCCGCAGCCCTGGGCCTGGCGCTTCGAAGGCCACCACGTCTCGATGCACTTCTGCTCGGTCGACGACGCGACGTCGAGCACGCCGTTCTTCCTGGGCTCGAACCCCGCGCGCGTGCCGAGCGGGCCCGAAGCCGGCTGGCGACTGTTGGCGTCGGAGGAAGACCTGGGGCGCGAGCTCTACGTCGCGTTGACCACCGAACAGCGCGCCCAGGCTCTGCTCGCCGGCGACGTCCCGGGCGTGATCCTGGGCCCCGGCCGCGACAGCGGGTTCGAGAAGCCGCAGGGCCTGGCCTGCGCCGAGATGGACGCCGCGCAACGCGCACTGCTCGAGCGCCTGCTGGCGCAGTTCGTCGACGACCTGGCGCCCGAGCTGGCCGCGCGCGAATGGGAACGCATCCGCACGAACGGCCTCGAGCGCATCCGCTTCGCCTGGTGCGGAGGCACGCGTCCCGGCGAGCCGCACTACTGGCGCCTGCACGGCCCACACTTCGTCGTCGAGTACGACAACGTGCAGAACGGCGCGAACCACGTGCACACGCTCTGGCGCGACCTCGAGAACGACTTCGGCGGCGACCTGCTGCGCCGGCACCACGAGCAGGACCACAAGTGAACACGGGTGTCAGACACCTTGTCCTCGGGACAAGGTGTCTGACACTCGCGTCCGCCTCAGCGGGCTTGTATTGACAGATGTCGATGCAGCGGGCAGGCTGCCCGGCGATGGTCAAGTCCGCAGAGAGGCGGCGGGAGCCTCGCGCGAAAGCCTGTTGTTCCGCACCCCGCCGGCCGCGGTCTCGTGCCACGAAACCCTTCGCAGCGCTCTTCAGGGCGCTCGGCGACGAGACGCGTCTGGAGATCGTCGGCCTGCTCGCGGCCGAGGGCGCGGAGCTCTGCGTGTGCGACATCGAGAGTCACTTCGACCTCGGCCAGCCGACGATCTCCCATCACCTGCGGATCCTGCGCGAGGCGCGCGTCGTCGCGTCCGAGCGGCGCGGCACGTGGGTGTACTACGCGCTGGCAGACGGCGTTCTCGAGCGGCTCGTCACGTTCCAAGCCCTCCTGCGACGGCCGTCATGAGCACGACGGCGAAACCGACACTCCTGCGGCGCGCGGTGAGCGAGGGCCTCGGCACGGCGCTTCTCCTGGCGACCGTCGTCGGCTCGGGGATCATGGGCGCGGAGCTCGCCGGCGGAAACGTCGCGCTGGCCCTGCTGGCGAACACGATCGCCACGGGAGCCGGCCTGGTCGCACTGATCCTGGCGTTCGGCCCCATCTCCGGCGCGCACTTCAATCCGGCCGTGACGCTCGCGGACGCGGCGCTCGGCGGAATTCGCTGGCGCGACGTGCCGGTGTACGTCGGCGCCCAGGTGGCCGGTGCGTTCGCGGGCGTGATGCTCGCCCACGTCATGTTCGCCCGACCGCTCTTCACGGCGTCGGACCGCGCGCGCGACGGCTTTCCTCAGGTCGCCAGCGAGTTCGTCGCGACGTTCGGGCTCATGTGCGTGATCTGGGGCTGCGTGCGCCAGCGACCGAGCCTCGTTCCGTTCGCCGTCGGCGCCTACATCACCGCCGCCTACTGGTTCACGGCGTCGACATCCTTCGCGAACCCCGCGGTCACGCTCGCGCGATCGGCGACGAACACCTTCTGCGGCATCCGCCCGGCGGACGCGCCCGGATTCATCGCCGCTCAGCTTCTGGGAGCAGCTTGCGCCACTGCGCTCTTCCGCTGGCTCGTCCCGGCGCTGCCGTCGGCCGCGCCCGATGTCCTGCTGCCTCACGATCGCTCGAGCGCAGGGAAAGACCGGCCGTGAAGCGCGTCATCTTCGCCTGCGTCCACAATGCCGGCCGCTCGCAGATGGCCGCCGCGTTCTTCGACGCGCTGGCGGACCCGACCCAGGCCCGCGCCGTCTCGGCCGGAACAGCGCCGGGTGAACGCGTGCACCCCGAGGTCGTCGACGTCATGCGCGAGGTCGGCATCGACCTGACGAATGCGCGGCCGCAGAAGCTCACGCTGGAGCTCGCGCGCGACGCGCACATGCTCGTCACAATGGGCTGCGGCGACGCATGTCCTGTCGTGCCGGGCCTGCGCCGCGACGATTGGCCCCTGGAAGACCCCAAGGGCAAGCCGCGCGAGCGCGTGCGCGAGATCCGCGACGAGATCAGAGCCCGGGTCGAGCAGCTGCTCGCGCACGAGCAGTGGCGCTGAAACGCGCGCGGCGCCCCACGAGGGACGCCGCCGCGATCCAATCGCTCGGAACGAGGGTCAGCCCTTCGTGCGAGGCCCCTTCGGCTCGCGCGGCTTGCCCGCGATCCCGCCGAACAGGCTGCGCGCGTGCTCGAGCTTCACGTCCACTTCAGCATCCTTGGGTACACGCCCGGTGTACGCCGAGAAGCCACCGCCTCAACAGCCTCCGAAGCGGCCGGAGGCCAGCTCCTTGCGGCTCTTCTTGTCGAGCACGACGATCTTGGGCGACTTCGCGTTGGGCGTGAACGTGTGGTACTCCTCGCCCGCGGTGCCGTAGAACTTCACGTCCGGCTGGACCGTGATCGCCTCGCCCGCGACCTTGAAGTCGAACTCGGCCGCAACAGGTGCGCCCCACGCCAGCGCCACGACGCCGGCCGGAGCGACCTCGATGTCGGGCATGCGCCCGGGACGGATCTGGACCGTCTCGGAGCCCTTCGCCGCGAAGCCCGACACGAGCGTGTAGGTGCCCGCCGGCACCTTCATCGGCCCGCTGTCGACGGCGGCAACGTTGAAGGAGACGTTGCCATCGCGCACGACGGCCGCCACGAGCTTGCCGAAGGATTGGAACTGCGCCTTGGCGTCGATCGTCCCGAAGTGGCCGTCGTAGGGCTCGAGGTCGGCCGAGCGGCCGTCGGCGCCCATGCGGAACTTGAAGAGATCGCCGCCCAGGTTTACGACCTCGGACAGCAGGCAAGCCGCGTCGCCGGATCCGACGATCATCGCGTCCTTGCCGTAGCCGTCGTAGCGACCGTCGTTGTCCTGGTCGATCAGCGTGATCGAGAAGCCGCGCGTGCCGGCCTTCAACACGCCGCCGCTCGCGTACTTCCACGTCCGGCCGTCGTTGATCAGCCGGACCGGGTAGTAGAACGCGCGCCCGTCGCCGTCCTTGCCGCGCAGCGTCACGTTGCCTTTCACGCCGTTCACTTCGACGTCCGTGCGGCCGTCGCCGTCGGAATCGATCGCCAGCTTCATGGGGCCGTCCTCGCGGACGACGAAGCCGGTCTGCCCGTCGTGCGGGATCGGGATCTCGTCGTGGATCGACGACCATCTCTCGTCGGGCAGGATGTACGACCACTTCGTGATGGTCTGGGTCCCGAACTCGAGCTTGTCGACGCCGGCCACGGCGGCCGGTGCGAGCGCAGCGAGCGCGAGCACCCCTGTCAGGTGCAACATTCGTCCTCCTCACTGGGGCTGCGAGGCCCCTGGACACCCACGAGGTTACCCCTGCCGGCCGGCCACCGGTAGGCCGGCGGCCCCCCGGCCGCCAGCCGGGCAGGCCGGCCGGCCCCGGCCGTGCGCTCGAAATCCTGCTCGGACTGAATCCTCCCGGTCCCGGGCGTCATTCTCAGGTCGAGCCATGCAACCCACCCCCGCGACGCCCGAGGCGCTGCTGGAGCACCTGGACTGGGTGCGCCAGCTCGCGCGCAGCCTCGTCGCCGACCCGCATGCGGCCGACGACCTGGTGCAGGAGGCCTGGATCTCCGCCGCTCGGCGGCCGCCGCACGAGGGCAACTTGCGCGGCTGGCTGGCGCAGGTCGTGCGCAACGCGGCGCGCGATCGCCGTCGCAAGGAATCGCGCCACGCTCTGCACGAGCAGCGGGCCGCGAGGTCCGAAGCGACGCCTTCAGGTGCGGAGCTCGCGGACCGCGTCGCGACGCAGCAGCAGCTCGTGCAGTGCGTGCTCCAGCTGCCGGAGCCGTTCCGCGAGACGGTGCTCCTGCGCTACTTCCAGGAGCTCGCGCCGAGCGACATCGCCAAGCGCACGGGCGTGCCGGTCGCAACGGTGAAGACGCGCTTGCGTCGCGCCCTGGCGGACCTGCGCGTGCGGCTCGATCGCGTGAACGGCGGCGATGGTCGCGCGTGGATGCTGGCGCTGATGCCGTTGACGCAGGCGCCAGGAACACTCGGAGCGACAGGCGCGGGAGCGCTCTTCATCATGAGCACGAAGACCATCGCACTCGTGGCCGCATCGTTGGTCCTGGCGGGACTGGGCATCTTCTTCCTGACGCGCGATGCGATCGGGCCGGATGCCGTCCAGATCGCGACGCGCGTGGCGGTACTCGATTCAGAGTCCGGGCTCGCGCAACCCATCGCCGACGCGGACGAAGCGCGCGTGCAGGCCGGAACCGACGCAACGCGCGTCGCGACGGCGCAAGCGGGCCGGCGTGTCCTCGTCGTCGACAAGGCCACCGGAGCACCCGTGCCAGGCGTCGAGGTCTGGCACTGCGAGATGGTCTGGTCCGCGTGGAGCGATCTGGCCGGCGACCGCGAGCTCTACGTGCGCCAGAACGGAACGCGCCTCGTCAGCGACGACACGGGCGAAGTGCTCCTGCCCGCGTTCGCGAAGGTGGTCGCCGCGGTCGCCCGTCACGGGACGCTGTACGGTGAACGCGTCCTCGGAACCGAGGAGCCCTCGCCGCCGAGCCGGCTCGAGCTGACCCCCGATGTCACCTTGCAGGTCCAGGTCGTCGATGGTGCCGGCAAGCCCGTCGCGGGCGTGCGGGTCGGCGTGCAACGCCAGGCCCCGCTCGCGACGGGCGATCTCAGCCCGCGTCTGAGCCACGTCGAGGCTGTCGCGATCACGCAGGAGCCCGACGGACTCGCGACCTTCGTGCACCTCCACCACCGCTCGCCCGATCTCCTGCTCGCGGGCAGTTGGGCCGTCGTCGGCATCGAAGGCGCACTCGCGCCGGCGGTTCGCGTCGATTTCGATCCGCGCACACCGCCTGCGGAGCCGGTGCGGCTCGTGCTGCCGCCGACTGGGCGACTCGTCGTGCTCGTACAGGATGCGCACGGTGGTCCCATGCCCGACGAGCGGGTCTACCTCACGCCGATCGTGGCCCGGTCGTCGGACGGTCGCGACGTGCTGGCGCAGCGCATCAGCGTGATGTCGAAGCAGGGGCGCGGGGAGTTCCCGCACGTCGGCCTGGATCTCGACCTCCAGGTGGAGGCGTGGCCTCAGGAATGGCCACGCACCGAGCTGCGACAACCGGGGCCGCGCACAGCCGGCGAGGAAGTCGTCGTCACGTTGCGCTTCGATCAGCGCCATCCCGTGCTCACGGGCCGTCTGATCGACGCGTCGGGCGCGATCCGCGGCCGCGAGCGGATGAGCGGTCGCATCCTGATCGACCGCAAGGACGCGCCGCAGGCAGAGGATTCGCTCTGGGTCCAGATCGACGCGCAGGGACGATTCCGCATCCCGATCGAGACGCCGTGCGTGCCCGAAGCGCGCTGCACGGTGGAGCTGAAGGTCGGTGACACCGCCCAAGGCAACGTGATGACCGCGGTGATCGCTCCGCCGGATCCGTTGCGACCGGAGGACATCGCGGTCGGCGACGTCGTGCTCACCGCCCCGGTGGTCGCCCTCTCGGGAACCGTGCGCGACTCGAAGGGCGAGCCGATCTACTGGGCCACCGTCGACCTCGCGCTCAAACGCGTTCAACGTGAGCCCGACGACCCGTTCATGTTCGACTACCTCCCGGGTCGGCGCACGATGACCGACAAGGCCGGCCAGTTCACCGTCACGGGCGTGCTGGAACCGGGCGAGTATCTGGTCGACGTGATGGCCAACGACTTCGTGCACTCGGGCCTTCAGCCGTTCGTTCCGGGCACGCAGGGCTGGAACGTCGTGCTGGATCGCCACGGCGAGCTCGCCGGCACGCTGCTCCTGTCGGAAGGCATCGCCGCCGAGCGCATCGTCGTCGAGGCGACGCCGCGTGTGCTTCGCGAGGATCCGCGTGCATGGACGGGCGGCTCGGCGCACGCACTCCCGACCGGCGCGTTCCGCCTGATCGAGGTGCCTCCGGGCATCGTCGACGTGCGCGTGCGCCTCGACGGAGACCCGGAGACGCTCGCGAGCATCGAGGGCGTCGCGATTCCTGCGGCCGGCGAGTCCACTGATCCGCGGTTGCTGCCGATCGACTTGCGCGGGATCGTGATGCGCCAGATCCAGGTCACGATCGAAGGGCCGGATCGCGAGCGCGTTCACTCGGCCACCGTCGCCGTGCGTCCGTCGGGCGAGGCCGTCGCCGTCGCGCGCCGCATCCTGTGCGACGACGGCCGGCTGACGCTCGTCAGCCGCTGGCCCGCGGTGGACATCGAAGTCCGCGCTCCCGGCATGCGCGTCGTGCGACGGGAAGCCGTCACGACGGATCAGCGGATCGTGATGGAGCCCGGCATCCCGATCACCGTGCGCCTGCCCGCGGAGTTCCAGATGCCGTCGCCGCCGCTCGAGCTCTCGTTGCTGCTCTGCCCCGTCGCGAGCTTCCGCGCGAGCTTCGAGGAGCGGCTCTACGACGAGGACGACGGCCGGGAACACCAGCACTACCAGTGGTGGGCGGCGCAGGCGCAGAGCTTCGACGCGCGGCGCGAGTTGACCTTCCGACTGCCCGAGCCGGGCTCGTGCCAGGTCAGCTGGATGCTGGTTCACCGGCGCGGCCTGCAGGGCGACTCGCAGATCTCCGTTCGCGATCAGCGCGAGCCAGCGGAGACGACGATCCTGGAGTCCGACGCTGGCAAGTCGATCGAGCTGGCGCCCGATCCGTCCGATTTCGTCGCGGCACAGGCCCGGATCCGCTGACCGGGGACTCGCCGATCTCGGTTCTGCCGACCTGCGCGCACACGGCGCCAGGAACGATTCCGACGGTTGCTCGCTACGAGTGCGTGGTCGGCGCCGTCAGCCAAGCTGTCGGAGTCGTCCCTGGCACCGTATCGTCGGAGTCGTCCCTGGCACCGTATCAGGCGCTCGCCGTGCCGTAGCCGGGCTTCTTCTCGACCTGGTTGCCGTGGATCTCGCCGCGCCACGCGCCGGTGGCCATCCCGCGCTCCTCGATGAACTTCTTGAAGCGCGACAGGTCGCCGCTCACGCGCGCCTTCACGAGGCCGAGCGCGCTGCCGGTCGTCTGCACGGCCCCTTCGGGCTCGTAGTGCAGGCGCAGCGTCGCCTTCGTCTTGTTCGGGCCCAGCGGCTCGAACGTCACGCTGCCGGCGTTCTCGGCGCCGCTCGTGCTGCGCCAGCCGATGCGCTTGTCGGGCTCCTGCTGCGTGATCTCGGCCGTCCACTCGACGTCCTTGCCGGCGATCTCGGCCCTCCACGCCAGGCGCTTGTCGTCGAGTTGGCGGACGGCCTTCACGCCCGCCATGAAGCGCGGGAACTCCTCGAACTGCGTCCACTGGTTGTAGGCGGTCCGGACGGGGACGTCGACCTCGATCGAGTCTTCGATGTGGGGCATGGCTGATGTCGTTTCTTCAATTCGGCGTCGACGGGGACGACGGACCGAGACTGGGAATCATGGGGTCGTTGGACGGACGGCCTCGCACCGCATCAGGAGCCTGGTCGTGCACGTTGTAGTCCGTGCAGTGTTCCGACGGGGGCGGCACGAGGCCGCCGGCGCGGATCTCCGGGTCGATGCGGGCGAGGTCGTTGGATGCTTCACGACCGGGCCAGATCGAGAACTGGTGCCGATCGTTCCAGCATGCCTGGAGCAAGCAAACGCCGGACCAAGGCGCGCGCCTCGCGCGCGGCCTAGAATGCGCGGCGATGCGCGCGCTCGGCCTGGCCATCCTGTTCCTCGCGGGCGCCCTGGTCGGGCTCGTCGTCGGTGTGCTCGCCGCCGTCGTGAGCCTCCTCAGCGGGCGCCGCGCAGTGCACGCGCACGGCGTGCTCTGCCGTGCGGAGCTGCGCGCTCTCGACGACGTCGTCGGGCCGCGTCTGGCGGGACCGGCCGTCGTGAGGCTGGGCGGCGCGCTGCACGCCGACGACGCGCACGGCGGCGACGTGCTGGGCATCGCGATCCGCATGCGTCCGCGGGACGCGTCTCACGAGCTCGACCTGAGCGTCGGCGACCAGGATCTGCTGCTGGGCACCTTCGAGTCGTTCCGCACCGTCGCGCGCGACCTGGCGCGTACGGACGTCCACGATTTCTTCGCGAACGAGTACGGCTCCGTGGCGCCCTGGCACGTCGCGGGCGTCGGCGTCGCCAAGTTGCGCGCGCTGCCGCCGGCGAAGTCGGAGAGAGCGCGCGCGCCCGATCGGCTGTCGAGGCTCGACGCCGACATCGCGTCGGGGCGAGCGCGCTTCACGCTCGTGGTGCTCGAGGCGCGCAGCGCCCCGCGGCCGATCGCCGAGTTGCACCTGCTGGAGCGCCTCGCGCTCGACGACGGCGCGCTGCGCACGTCGATGTTCCGCACCGCGCGCGGCCTGCGGCCCGTGGGTTTCCGCAACGGGATCCGCGCGGTCGTTTACCCGCTGGCCCAGGCGGCCAGGCGCCTGCGCGGTTGACGGATCCCGGGCCTTTCCTCGGGAATTCCGCCTCCCCAGATCGTCTGGGGACGGGTACGGTGGTGAGCGTCTGCTCACGCAGCGCGCTCGAGGGACAGGGCGTGTACGAAGTTCATGCGGCCGAGGTTTCTCTGCCGTCGCAGGTTGCGGGCTGTCGATCAGCCAAGCTAAATGCCCCCGCCCCACGGCAGGGGCGAGGCGTGGCGGACTCCTCCGCGCCGTGATGTTCGCGAGGCCGGGCAGGGCCTCAGCGCGAACCGCGGCCTGGCGGGGACGCGTTGCGAGCGGTGGCATCCGCGTGCAGCGCGTGGAGCCATGCCTCGGACCGTTTTCTGGACACTTGGAGTCGTACCCGGATGGCATCGAAATCTTCCTCAAGGGGTCGGCGCGCCGCGCTGCTGGCCCTGTTCGCCGTGGCTGGTCTCTCCGTTGCGAGCGCGCAACGCGGTGAGATCATCACCACGACCGGCGCCAAGGCGCTCGGCACCGTCACCACGGGCCAGACCGGCTCGATCTACTGGCTGCGCTTCGTCGGCGACGAGGTGATCGAGTTCCAGATCGACACGGCTACGCCCGAGGTCGCCGGCGGCATCCTGCGCATCCACGAGATGACCAGCGACAGCTGGCCCGTGTACTTCGGCGGCGTGAACTTCCGGGACGGCAATGGTTCAACGCACAGCGCATTCTGGCTGAAGGACCGCGCGCACCTCGACAACGTCACGCGCACGGCGGATTCGGTGATCATGAACTTCACCGACAACTGCTCCGCCGAGGGCTGGGGCATCCACCACCGCCGGCACACCTACCAGCTGCAGGGCAAGAACCTGCGCCTCCACATCGAGGACCTCGACCGGAACCCGCAGTGGGCCGCGAACTACTGCGGCGTGTACCTGGGTCCCACGCGGGAGGCGGAGAACCCGCAGTACATCGAGATGCAGGGCGGCCTGCTCTCGCCGATCGTGCTGTTCCGGAACGGCGCGCAGTCGTTCTTCATGGCGCAGATGCTGGACCTCTACAACACGAACGCGGCCAACTACGTCATCGACCAGATCCCGATTCCGGGGCCCACGGCGACGTCGTTCACGTTCAGCCTGTGGACTCACAACCAGTACAAGAAGTCGCAGGGCACCACGCAGATGAGCGGGTACCTGGACGACACGTACAACTTCACGGTGTCGAGCAAGATCAAGGACGTGCTGGTGACGCCGTCGCAGGGTCCGTCGCCGTACCGTGCGCTGCTCGCGGGCCGCACGATGGTCAACATGCCCGCGAACGACTGGCCGGCCTACGGGCAGATGTGGAACCAGTTCGCGAGCTGGGGCATCGACGACCTGGCCGGCTACTTCTTCAGCTGGTCGGCGCCGAAGCCGGGCTCGACGGGGCAAGGTCCCGGCCCGAGCTGGCACCCGGCGCGCGATCCGGCCAACTTCGCCACGACGGTGCAGCAGGGCCGCGCGCGCGGCTATCTGCTGGGCGGCTACATGGCCTTCAACATCATGGGGCCCAACTCCCCGCCGGGCATCCACGACCTCTCGCACGTGGCGCGCGACGAGTTCGGCAACATGAAGATGTCGATCCAGACGAACCAGCCGCTGCTGACCCAGACGGCCGCGGGGATCCACGCGACGCGCGAGTCCGGACTGTTCCGCAACCAGTACGGCGGCAACATGGCGTACATCGACATCCAGACCTACGCCAGCCCGGTCGGCGGCGCCGACGGCGACCACATCGACCAGGTCTTCAACTCCGGTTGGGCACGGACGCTGGGCAAGGGCGTGCGCGACCAGAAGCACTGGATGGGCCAGATGCAGGGCATCTTCGAAGGCCCGATCGTCGGCGAAGGCTCGATCTCGGGCCAAGGCTCGAACTGCGAGTGGCTGTGGGCCGGCTACTGCGACAGCGTGCAGCGCGTGATCAACTCGGGCGGCGGGACGCACGCCAGCGACCTGCCGGCCGGTTCCCCGCTCGCGCCCACGAACTGGCCCGTCATCCCGGAGTACGAGTGGCGCGTGTTCTCGAAGTTGCAGGCTAACCATGGCAACGGGTTCGCCGAGCGGTTCTTCGGACGCTCGGACGGTCCGACGATGGTCAACATGAGCACGGGCCAACCGATCTTCCCGCTGACGGAACCGGCGCTCGATCGCTACCGCCTGTACGAGATCACGTACGGCAAGGCCGCGTTCTTCACGACCAACGGCCCGTACGACGGCGGTAATTCGAACTACCTGTCGTCGGCGGACATGCTCAAGGAGCACTACCTGATGAACGCGCTCCAGACGGCGTATCTGGAGAACCCGCCGCGCTCGATCACGTACCTGCACAACGGCCAGATGCGCACGTTCGAGTCGATCCTGTTCGAGACGCGCACGACGGACACGTTCCGGGAGGCGCGCATCAAGCTCTCGTTCGCGAACGGGCTCGAGATCTACGTGAACCACAACGACCTGCCCTGGAGCGTCACGGTGGCCGGCACGGCTTTCACGATCCCCGAAGACGGGTTCGTCGCGCGCAATCCGGGCACGGGGCTGATCGCGTTCTCGGCCATCCCGAGCGGCGTCAGCTCGCGCATCGACTACTGCTTCGCGCCGAACCGCTACGAATTCTTCGACGGACGCGGCGCCGTGAACGGCTATGGCAACATCGACACGGGCGGAATCCGCAAGCTGAAGCTCCAGAACTTCGTGCACAACACCACGGTGACGGAGTCCGCAAGCGGCGCGATCCAGGTGAACCAGGGCACGCAGCCCACGTGCATCGGGGTCGCGATCTTCCCGGCGACAGCGACGTTGGCGCGCGACGAGCGCCGCGGCTTCCAGGCGATCGCCACCTACAGCAACGGGGCCAAGCGCAACGTGACGACGCTCGTGGACTGGTCGAGCTCGACCCCGACGGTCGCGCGCGTCGACGAGGGCGCGGCGGTGCTCGCACGGGGCACGGGGACGACGACGATCCAGATCACGTCGTTCCAGGGAGCGCCTGTGACGAATGCCACCGTGAACGTGCCCTGAGAGAGCGAGAAAAAATCGATCCTACGCTCTCTCAGAACTGAGTGGCGCCGCTTCGCGGCGCGAGAGGCTTCGAATTCTTCTCAGTCTCTGAGCGAAGCCCGGGTCACGAGACCCGCATCACGACGGGGATCGCGCCACGGCGCGGTCCCCGTCTTCGTACAGGACGCGCCGGCGTCACTCGCGTGCGGAAGGGAACCGGCGGAACTCCTCGCGGCGCTGGGCCAGAACGCGCTCACCCCGCGCCGCGCGGCGGATCGAGTTCATGAACACGCTCGCCTCGGACGTCTTGATGAAGTACCCGGTCGCGCCGTGAGCCAACGCCTGGTCCACCGCCGAGTCGTCCTCGTACCCGCTGACGACCAGCAGGCGCAGCTCGGGGAAGCGCGCGCGCAGGTCCTTCAGCGTCTCGAGCGGCGAGCACCCCGGCATGAGGTAGTCGAGCAGCACGACGTCAGCGCTCGTGCGCTCCACCTCTTCGGCCAGGCCCACGGTGGTCAGCGCGATGCCCACGCACTCCATGTCGGGCTGCGCGTCGATGAGGAGCTGGTTGAGTCGCAGGGTCGCAGCGCTGTCGTCGACGCAGAAGACCCGAATGCGCTTCTCATCCATGTCGTGTTCCTGGCGCCCCCGGGCCGTTCGGGCCCGCGAGCTGCGCGGCGATGGTAGGGGTTCGCGTGCGCGCGGTGTAGCCGGGAGCGCCGGCGACGTGGCGCGGCCCGGCACGCGCGTGCCCTAAGCCCTTCACGGCCACCGCAGCGGCCGGCAGGCTAGGATCGGGCCGCGGGCCGCCAGGGCGCCATCCGCGTCCGGCGCACGACGCGATCTGCTCGCACCGAATCCGCCCGCTGCAGAACCCATCGCCATGGTCCTTCGGTTCGCTCGACTGTGCCTCGTGCTCGTGCTGCTCTCGACGTGCGCCAGGGCGGCCGCGTTCGGCGACGACTTCGAGGACCGCGCGCCGTCCGCACCGACGCCGGCGCACAACCCCTACCAGCACGTCGCGAAGAACGGCTTGCGCTACGTGTGGTGGGTGCCTCCCGGCTACGACGGCAAGACGCCGCGCAACCTGACCGTGGTCCTGCACGGCACCGGCCTCGACTACCGCTGGGGCGCGTGGAACTGCAAGCCCGCGGTCTTCCGTCCCGACGACGTCGTCGTGTCCGTCGATGGCCCGACGATCGCTTCGGGCGAGACGCGCCTGTTCCTGGGCGAGAAGAAGGACGCGACGGCGATCGCCGAGTTCCTGGGTGAGATGCGCGAGAGTTTCGCGGTCGATCGCATCTTCCTCTACGGGCACAGCCAGGGCGGCTTCTTCGTCGTGTACTTCGCGGGCGAGCATCCTGACCTGGTCGCGGGTGTCGTCGCGCACGCGTCGGGCGCTTGGAACTGGTCCAAGACGAGCGGGCCGGTGAAGAAGGTCCCGATCGCCTTCATGCACGGCACGGCCGACCCGGTCGTTCCGTACGGCCAGAGCCCGGGTGCGCGTGACGCGTACGCCAAGGACGGTTTCGAGAGCCTCTTCCTGCGCCGCGTCGAGGGCTACAACCACTGGCCCAACGAGGTGCGCTCGACCGAGTGCCTCGATTGGTGCCAGGGTCTCACGGCGCGGGAGCCCGAGGAGGCGCTGGCCTGCGCGAGGCTGCTGCTGCGCGTCAAGAAGCCGGATCACTACGGCTTCCAGACGGCGGTCGCGTTCTCGGGCGCGCGCGCGATCTTGCGCCGGTTCGAACGCAAGGGACCCGCGCCTTTCACAGACGTGCCGCCAGAGCTCGCGGCCGAAGCGGCCCGGCTCGCGAAGAACATCGAGGAAGAGGGCGCGAGGAACGTCATCGTGCTGAAGGGCCAGGTCGCGAAGAAGGCCGACCTGAAGCTCGACGGCGAAGCGTGGCTCGGACACCTGCTCGCGCTGCGCGAGGACTTCCGCGGCGTCGACAGCGTCGAGGCGTACCTGCGCCAGATCGACTTCGACAAGGTGCGCGACTCGCAGCAGAAGGCGGCGGGCGAGATCTTCACGAGCTGGTACGACTCCAAGGAACCGCGGGTGACCTTCGAGACGGTGGTGACGCAGATCGGCGCCGCATTCCTGGTCGAGGGCTACCCCTGGGACCTCGCCGAGAAGATGACCGAGTGGAAGCAGCAGGCGAAAAAGCTCGGCATCAAGGAGAAGCAGTTGAAGCAGTTCGAGGACTTCCAGAAGTGGCGCGGCGGCTGCCAGGACGGGGTGAAGCAGTACGCGAAGCTGTGGAAGGACTGGAAGGGCCCCTGAGGGGCGGGCCCGAGGCATTTGCACCTTCCTTTGCCAGGGATACGGGTGAGGGGCGCGAGACAAGGTTCCTTGACTTTTTGTCGCGTATACGCGACACTTCCCCCGTGCCGAACAGCCTCCGCGTCCTGCGCGCCCAGCACGGCTGGAGCCAAGCCGACCTGGCCGATCGCCTGGGCGTCTCGCGCCAGACCGTCAACTCGATCGAGACCGAGAAGTACGACCCCAGCCTGCCGCTGGCCTTCCGGATCGCCGCGCTGTTCGGCCTGCCCATCGAGGACATCTTCTCGCTCGCTCCCAAGGAGATCGACCGATGAACGCCCCCTCCGCCGTTCGTGAACAGGTCACCTGGCGCGCGCTGATCGTCGCCGGCGTCCTCTTCGTCGCTGCGTACTTCGTCGCGCGCGGGTGGATCGAGACAGCCGAGCCGCGCTCGGGCGAGGCTCTGGCCGCCGCGCTGCTACCCGTCCCCTTCTTCGGGTTCCTGCTCCTCACCTTCGTGCGCGGCGTGCGCTCGATGGACGAGCTCGAGCGGCGCATCCAGCTCGAGGCGCTGGCCGTCGCGTTCCCTTGCGCGATCCTGATCGCGTTCGTCGTCGGGCTGCTGCACCTGGCGGGCTTCCACGGCACCAACGACTTCGATCCGCCGCGCTTGTGGCCGCTGCTGCTCCTGCCCTACTGGTTCGGGATCGTGGTGGCGCGCCGGCGCTACGCGTGACGCTCACCTCGGCGCGCGGATCTGCGTCCCGGGCGCGTCGGGAGCATCCTTGCGCAGCACGGCGATCTCGATCCGCTCCTTGATGATCGTGATGCTCCCGTCGGTCTCGAGCCACGCGGCGCGGATCTCGCCACAGTGCTCGACGCCGACGCGGCGCATGGCCTCCTCGAAATCGGACGCGCCGACCGACTGGCGCAGCAGCGCGCGGTGGTCGATCTGGCCGTCACGACCGACCTGGATCGCGCGGCCCTCCACGGCGTTCTGGAAAGTCTGACTGCGCGCCGCGATCCAGCCCACGCCCCAGTTGAGGCCGATCAAGGTCGCGGCCAGCACGAGGCCGCCCTGCACGGAGACATCCTTGCCGATCAGCGAGTTCTGCACGGCGTTGCCCAGCACGACGAGCAGGATGATGTCGAACGGCGTGAACTGCCCCAGTGTGCGCTTGCCTGCGAGCCGCACGAAGAGGAGCAGGACGAAGTAGACGATCAGCGCCCGTGCGACGAACTCCCACCAGGGCATCGCCATGTCGAACATTTCCATAAGCCTCCTCCGCGATCATGCCGGTTGCATGGGCCAGAACAGCGGCACGAGCAGCATCGAGATCGCGAAGGCGATCACCGTCAGCGGCAGGCCGGCACGCGCGTAGTCGAGGAACCGGTACCGCCCCGGCCCGTAGACGAGCAGGCACGAGGGCTCCAGCGGCGTGAGGAACGAGCACGAAGCCGCCAGAGTCACGGTGATCACGAGCGAGCGCGGGTCGAGACCGAGACTCTTCGCCGTGGCGATCGCGACGGGCAGCACGATCAGGACGGCGGCCTGGTTCGACATCGGCTGAGAGAGCAGCATCGTGAGCAGGAAGAACGCGGCCATCACCGTTCGCCCGCCGAGCGGGCTGACGTGCTCGACCACGAGGCCCGCCGCCCAGGTGGATGCGCCGCTGGTCTCCATCGCCTTCCCGAAGGCCATCATCGCACCGATCATCACGAGCAGGCGCCAGTCGACGGCGGAGTAGGCCTCGTCCGCCGTGAGACAGCTCGTCAAGACGAGCCCGAGGACGCCCAGCAGGAAGGCGATCGGCAATGCCAGCAGGCCTGTCGCGCCCAGGATCATCGAGGCGATGAAGATCGTGGCCGCCAGCGTGCCCTTCGGGCTGCGCGGATGGTGGGCCGAGACGTCCTCGAGCCGGAGCAGGCTCTCCGGCGGCAAGCGATCGATGTCCGCGGCCTTGCCCTGCAAGAGCAGCACGTCGCTGGGCCGCAGGGGCCAGCTCGACAGGTTCTCGACCTTGCGGTGCTCCTGCGCGGAGTTCAGGGCCAGCACGGTCAGGCCCGTGAACTCGTGGAAACGAGCGTCGCCCAGCGTCCGCCCCACGAGCGGCGAGCGGGGCAGGACCATCGCTTCCACGATGCGCGTGTCCGGCGTCTTCTCGGCCACTTCCGTCAGGTCGACTTCGGGCTTGATGTCCATGCCCGTCAGATCCTTGACGCTCAGGATGTCCTGCGAGCTGCCCTCGATCACCAGCTCGTCGCCTTCGCGCAGCTTCTCATTCGGACGCGAGCGGCGCCTCGAGCCGCGACGAACGTTGACGACGAACAGCGAGAGGAGGTCTCCCAGCCGCAGCTGCGCGAGCGTCTTGCCGGCCAGCGGCGACTTCTCCGTCACCACGAGCTCCGTGCGGAACTGACGCCCGTCGGTCGACTTCGTCTCGTCGGCCGCGCCGCGGTCCGGGATGAGGCGCGGGGCGAGGAAGAGCAGGTACACGAGGCCGATCGCAGCGATCACGCCGCCGACGGGTGCCATCTCGAAGAACCCGAGCGGCTCCAGCCCGTATCCCGGGAGCAGGCCCGACACGACCAGGTTCGTCGACGTCCCGATCACAGTGAGCGTGCCGGTGAGGATCGACGCGAACGCCAGCGGCATCAGGATCTTCGACGCGGAGATCTTGGCCCGGCGCGAGGCGCCGATGGCGAGCGGCAGGAAGACCGCGGTCGTCAGCGTGTTCGAGACGAACGCGCTCGTGGCCCCGGCGGACAGGATGATGAAACGTGCGAAGGCGACGGGTCTCGAGCTGCCCAGAGACGCAATGCGCAGCCCGATGCGCTCGACCACCCCGGTCTTGACGATCCCGGCGGTCAGGATGAAGAGGCCGATCAGGACCATGATCGTCTCGCTGCCGAAGCCGGCCAGTGCCTGCGACGGAGTGAGCAGCCCCGGGATCCAGCGCTCCGGCACGGTGAGCAACAGGAGGAGGATCAGCGCGACGACGTCGACGCGCAGGAAGTCCATGGCGAAGAGAGCCAACGCGACCACCATCAGGCACAGGACGTAGGCGACGGCGAGGGTCATGGAAGGTGGACGGATCGCGACGAGCGTGCGGCGCGCGACGGATGTCGCAGGGCTCGTCCGAATTGTCGAGACCGGTCGAGCACGGTGCGGAAGGAGCGGGCGGGTCGAAAGCCCTGCAATCCGCGTTCCGGGCGGACGGCCCCCGCCGCTCGCCTGCGCTGCGTTCGACGCGCGCGCGGAGAGCGCGCTGCCGGCTCGAGCGTCTCAGAGCGTGAGAGGAATTCGAACGCTCTGCGCGCCGCGCGCGGTTCCGCGCGGCGTCACTAGGGTATGAGAGAGCGTAGGATCGATTTCTTCTCGCTCTCTCAGAGCGTGAGAAGAATTCGAACGCTCTGCGCGCCGCGCGCGGTTCCGCGCGGCGCCAACAGGATCAGAGAGGCCGTATGATCGGTTTTCTCTCGGCCTCTCAGTCCATGTGGGCGACGACGCGCTCGTCACCCATCTGCAGCCGCATGCGGATCTCGCGCGGCGTGCGCGAGAAGCGATCGAAGTGCTTCGCGAAGAACGTCTGGTAGACGCGCAGGACGCCCTTCGTCGACAGGCGGTAGCCGAAGTCGACCCACGTCCAGTACTTCGGGCCCGACAGACCCTGGGCCTTGGCGTAGATCTTGGCCTGTTCCGCGACGAGGAACTCGGCGTGCAGCATCGAGAGCACGAGCAGCGGCCGGTACGCGCCGCGCAGCTTGATCGCGCGCTTCGTGAACGGCAGGAGCCACGGGTAGCGCACGGTCAGCGTGAACAGCTTGTGCAGGTTCTCGAGCTCGTGCTTGTAGTCGTAGAGGATCGGGACCGTGCGCCGGAAGTTCGTCGGGAAGTCCTCGTAGCCCGCGATCGCGTACCCCATGTCCTTCGTGATCTCGTTGATCTCGAATTCCGGGTACGGCTGCATCAGCGACGCCATCGGGTGGTCGACCTTGCACTCGATGTTCAGGCGCAGCGTGTCGAGGTCATCCTCGATCGTGCCGCCCGGGCCGCCCAGGATGTTCAGGCTGCCGAGCCGGATGTCGTGCTTGCGGATCCAGCCGGCCGCGTCCGTGAGCTGCTGGCGCGTCGTGTGCTTCTTGAAGACGGCGTTGCGCACGTAGTCGCTGGCGGCCTCGAAGGCGATGCGCGCGTACACGCAGCCGGCCTTCTTCAGCCACTCGATGTGCTTCTCGGTGGTCATGTTCGCCATCAGGATGACGTCGAACGGCAGACCGACCTCTTTGGGATAGCGCTCGCAGAACTCTTCCAGCCAGTCGTTGCGCAGGTTGAAGATGTCGTCGACGAAGTGGACGAACTTCAGGTTGTACTTCTTGCGACACTCGTTGATCTCGTCGATCACGTGCGTCACGGAACGCTTCCGGACGTACTCCGAGTTGCGCAGGTTGTAGACCTTCTTCTTCCAGGCGTGGTGGAAGCAGAACGTGCACGGCATCGGGCAGCCGCGCTGGGTCACGAACACCTTGCGGTCGGACTCGCGGTAGATCGCGCCCGATTCGTAGACGACGTCGCGGTCGGGGAAGCCCAGGTCCTCGAGCTTGGCCGTGATCGGGCGCGGCGGGTTCTTGTGGATCTCGCCCGTCTTCTTGTCCTTGACGTGGAAGTTCGGGCAGTCGTTGATCGACTCGCCCTTCTGCAGGCGGTTCAGGAGGTCGACCATCGCCTCCTCGCCCTCGCCGCGGCAGACGGCGTCCATGCCCTCCGTCTCGACGTACTCGGGCACGAACGTGACGTGCGGCCCGCCCGCGATCGAGATCACGTTCGGCAGAGCCTCCTTCACCTTCTTGTTCACGTCCGCGAAGTAGAGGTGCATCCCGGTCGTCATCGAGTAGCAGACGACGTCGGGGTTGAATTCCAGCAGCTTGACGAGCCACTCGCGATCCGGGATGAACAGCGCCTTGCACTCGTGCCCCGCGTCCTTGATGGCGCGCGACAGGTACATGATCCCCAGCATCTCCTGGGGCAGGTATTCGTCGATAAAGAGGACTTTCATGCGTGTGCGGTTCTGACGCAGAGGTGTCTGGCGCGGTGTCGATCCGTAGGCCTGGCGCGGGCCGCAGGGGGCCTCCCAGACTCTCCGGTTCGAAGTATATCGACGTGAGCACGCGCGGGGGCGAGGCCTTCCCGGAACGGGCGCGCGCGTAGGATCTATGCTCGAGGCCTCTACGGCGTTGCACAGCGGTGCCTGTGCCGCGCAGGACCTCTGGCCGGCGCTTCTCCGCTGCGTGCCGGTGCGTGTCGCAGCGCGGGGAACCGGTCCTACCGCCCGAGCCGCTGCGCGAACTTGCGATGGACGAGCACCACGACGCGCGCCTCCTCGAAGAGCGGCTCCGGCTCTCGACCGATTCGACAAGCAGCACACAGCGGCAGCTCGAGCGCGACGTGGAATTGCTTCGATTGCTCGAACCCGCGCATGAGCATCGCGAGCGGATGCAGCAGCGCGAGGGCTGCGAGCCCCGTGCGCGCGCCGCTGTCGAGCTGCCAGCGCTTCCACACGGTGGCCGGCGCGTCGCAGACGTGACAGTACGGCGGCAGATGCGTGCCGGACTGGACCTCGACCAGCTCGAGCAGCGACGCGCGTTCGATGCGGTGGCGACAGCTCGGACACACGTTGCCGCTCATCGGGATGACACGAGCGAAGCAGGTCGGGCAGACGATCAGGTCGAGGTCCATGCGCGGTGTTCCCGCGACCTAGTACATCGAATCGAGGATCGGGAGCCACGCCGGGCTCCCGAGCCGGAACGGGCCGGTGCCCGTCTGCACCACGATCTGCAGGTAGTAGTTCTGCGCGCCGACGCCGGGCGGCAGCGCCGGGATGGGCAGGCTCGTGCTCAGCGTCCCGCCCCCTGGGATCGTGCCGAGCGCGATGCGCCGTGACGACGGTCCGAACAGTCGGACGCCCGACAACGCGGGATCGAACGCCCAGCGCGTCCCGGTCGAAACGGCCAGCATCACACGGTCGCCCGGCGTGCCCGTGACGGACAGGGCGAGCGGCGTCTGCTCGCGCACGACGTGGGGCGCGATGAGAACCGCGCTCGAGCCCAGGATCGTGCTCGTCGTGCCGCACGCGGCACCACCCGTCATCCCGTCCGCACCCGGCGGCCAGACCGTCTGCGGGCAGCACTGACCGCCCGAGCCGCCCAACCCACCCGTGCCTCCCGAGGACGTGCAGTCGAAGACCAGCGCGGACGCGCCGGAATGCGCGCGAACACCGCATCCGCCGTCGGCACCGGCCGTCGGGGCGAGTCCACACGGCAGATGCACGCAGGCCAGCCCGCGCCCGTTGCCGCCGTTCCCGCCGCGCAGGGTGCAATGACCGAGGAAGATCGTCGAGGCACCTTCCGCTTCGAGCCCGGCGCCTCCCTCTCCGGCCGGAACTTCCGAGAAGACCGCGTTGATGAAGTGCGCGTTCTGTCCGTTTCCGCCGGTGAGGTTCGAATCGTAGAGCGCGACCTGGCTCGCGTTCACATGGAGGCCGCGTCCCACCGGGTAGATGACGGAATCCGGCCCCGGACTCGGTGTCTGCGCACCGCCGGTCGACGTGCAGCGAACGAACGCGACGTCGAGCGAGTCGGCCACCCGCGCGCCGTCCACGGAACTCGCGCTCTGACTGCGCACGGCTTCGAGGCGCACGCTGCCGCTGCAGGAGAGGACGCGCAACGCCGCGTTTCCACCTGCGGAGACCAGGTCGAGCCCCGAGACGACGCAACGTTGCGACGCTCCGAGCTGCGTGATCAGCAAGCCCGAAACGATGGTGCCCAGCTCGGGCTCCGCCACGATCGTGAGCGACTTCGCGACGACCGAAGTGGGGCCGTACACACCGCCGTGGACGAGCACCGTATCGCCCTCCGCCGCCGCGTTGATCGCGGCCTGCAGCGCGCCGGGGCCTCCGCCGTTCACGACGTGGACGCTCTGTGCGGACGCGCAAGGAAGCGCAAGCGGGAGGATGAGGCCGATGAGAGCGAGACAGCGCATTGGAAACCCTCCGTGAGCAGGATGGGAGCGATCTCCAGGATGCGCTGGCGCGCCGGTTCCTGCCAGGGGTGGTTGCGCGGCCTCAGATTGCCGACGCGCGGCGCACCCCGCGCGCGGAAATCCAGCGCACGAGCAGCACGGCCAGGGCGGCGGCGGCGATCGCGATGAGCACCGCGCGCAAGCCCAGCCAGATGGCGCGCGACACGCTGCGGTCGGCGCGCGTCGCGGTCTCGTCGAGTACCGCGCGCACTTTCGGCAGGCTGCGATCGAGCGTCGCGATCGTGGTCCCGAGCTCGCGCGCCGCGTTGGCCAGCTGCGCGGCCGCCGCGGTGTACTCGGTGATGTCGAAAGGACGGGCGGGCGTCTCGGGCGCGGCGGCCGGCGGCGCAGCGGGGACGTCCGGCTTCTTGAAACGTTCCATGAGCTCGTCGAACGACTTCAACGTCGTGTCGAGCGACGCCGAGAGCTGCGTGCCGGCCTCCAGCGTGCCGCGCGCTTCGGTCAGCAACGTGACGAGCGGCTCGCGCGCCCTCTCCAGGTCGGCCACGATCCCCGCGCGCTGGACCGTGAGCTCGTCGCTGATCTGCTTCAGCGCCGCCTCGCGCTCGACGCGCAGGACCTCGGGCAGGTTCTCGGCCACGTGCCCGATCTTCTCGGCGGTGCTCGAGACGCGCGCGAGGTCCGCGACCACGGATGCCGGTGTGGGCTGCTCCGCGAGCTGCAGCGCGAGGAGCTCGACCCGCATCGCCAGCAGGCCGGGCAACCGTCCCGTGACGAACAGCGCCCGATCGCCCAGGGCGCGAGCCGCCGCGATCTCGCGCGCCGCGGGTTCGAGCCCTTGGAACGGATCGACGTCGAGCAGGCTGAACAGGCCACCCGACTTGGCCTGAGCCGCTCCTGGATGGCGGTGCACGAGATCGGCGAAAGTCGGCAGTCCGATCGTGAGCTGGGAGCTGTCACCCTCGTGCTCGGCTCTCCATTGCTCGAGGACATCGCGCAGTTCCTGCTGCTGTTCCGGCGCGATCGCGAAACCGACGAGCTGCCACGCCGCCGCTTCGAGCTCCGTCCAGGCCGCGATCATCGGCTGATCGGCTTCGCCCCAGACTTCGGGGCCCCAGTAGTGCTCGTGGATAGAGCGCGCAGCGACGACGAGGACCGTGATGTCGAGGAGCGCCAACAACGGCTTGGGTTGAGAAGCGATCGAGCAGGCGCGCGTGTTGACTTCGATCGACCAGGTCAGAGCCTGCTTGCGCGCCTCGGGCGTACCGGCGCGCTCGGCGAAGGCCTGCGAAGCCGCCGAGACCTGCACCGCCATGCTGTCGGCCAGGCGCATCAATTGCGCCTGCAGCAACCCGGGGTCCATCTTCGGAGCCGCCGGCTTCTGGCCGGTCGCAGCCTGCGCGATCTCGGACGGCGCGTCGACGACGCCCTTCACCAGCTTGCAGGCGCCGAGCGTGACCAGCACGAGCGCCGCGAATGCGATGGAAGGGCCGCTTGCCCACCGTGCAGGCGGCCATGGAGCTCGGGCACGTCGGCTGCGGCAGGGGTCGGGCATGACCAGTCTCGATCCAACACCAGGGTGCCGCGCGGGCGCACGCGCCGGGGCGGCGGATCGAGGAAGAGAACACTTCACTCCGCATTCCGTCAACACGAGAGCTCCCGTTCGCCGCCCGCCTGCTGCGCGAGCGCGGTCCGCGCGAAATCCGGGCGGGCAAGCCGACTTCTTGCCTCGTGAACGCGAGTGCACGCTTCCGGTCTTGACCCGCGCGCGCGCGTGCACTCTCCTGACCGACATGGAAGCGGCGCCGGCGTGACGACGATCCAACCGCGCCGCTCGTGAGGATCCGCACCGCGCTGTCGTTGACGTTCGCGGGCCTGGCCTTTGGCGGCTTCGTGATGTTCGCGCACGAGCTGGGCGAGGGCGAGGTCCCCGCGTTCGATCGCGCGATCCTGCGCGCTCTCGAGGGTTTCCGGACGCCGCGGCGCACGGAGACGGCGCTCGACATCACCGCCCTGGGCTCGGGCACGCTGCTCGTTTTCTTCACGTTGATCGCCGTCGTGACGCTCCTGCGCATGCGCGCGCGCATGGCGGCTCTCCAGATGGCGGTCTCGTCGCTCGGAGCGGCCGCGCTGACGATCCTGCTCAAGGGCTGGGTGGATCGCGTGCGGCCGGTCGAGGTCGCCCACGTGATCGAGGTGTCGGGCTTCTCGTACCCGAGCGGCCACTCGTTCTCGGCGGCGGCGTTCTACACGACGCTCGCGATCGTCGTCGGCTCGCGCACGAAGAGCCACCGCGTGCGCGTGCTCGTCGGCACGGCCGCGACCTTCGTCATCGCGCTCGTGGCCCTCTCGCGGCAGTACCTGGGCGTCCACTATCCCAGCGACACGCTCGCGGGCCTGGCGCTGGGCGTGGCCTGGTCCCTGTTCCTCGCCGTCCTCTTCGCACGCTGGCAACACTCGAGCACGGTGCCCGCCACGCCCCCGACGCTCTCCCCCGGCCCCTGACGTCGAGGCCGATCCCCGTCACCCTCCACGACAGCCCGCAACGAGACGAGCTGGCCATGCTGCGGGCTCGCGCGACTAGGATCACGCGACCTTGAAGGATCACGTTCCTCGAGCCGCACGTCCCGACACGGCCGACGCGGACCCGGATACGGGCTGGAACCGTACGCACCTGCGCCGCGCGGTCAGCGGGCTGGCGTGGGCCGCTGTCGCGTACGCACTGTGGGCCGCGCACTTCGAGCAGCCCAAGCCGACCGGCGACGTGGACCTGGATGCGTCCTGGCAGCAGGCGCTGTGCCAGGCCCTGGTGCAAGGCCTGCAGTTCGGGCGCGATCTCGTGTTCACGTTCGGGCCGCTCTCCGCGCTGCACCACGGCCGCTACCAGCCCGAGCTGTGGTGGTCGAAGGTGCTCCTGTGGGAGTTCGTGTGGAAGGGAGCCGTCGCCTGGCGCTGGACGCAGGTCGTGCGCGCCGAGACCTCGATCGCAGTGCGCGTGTGGCTCGTCGCCGCGCTCGTGCTCGTGCCGATGCCCGACGACGCCTGGTTCATGCTGCTGGCGCTCGCGATCGGGCTGCGCCATGCAATCGACGAGCGCCCGAGCTGGCGTGCGCTGGCGCTCGACCTCCTGATCCTGGCTGCGGCGGCGCTGGTGAAGTTCCCGTACTTCGTCGCCGGCGTGCTCGTCGCGCTCGTCGCGGCGGCGCGTGCGGCGCAGCGCAGCCTGCCGCAGGGCGCGGCCGTGCTGGGCCTGGCGGTCGCGGCGCTGCTCGCCGTGTGGCTCGCGTGCGGACAGTCGCCGCTCCACATCTTCGCCTGGATCCAGCTCTCGACCCGCATCGCGGCGCGCTATCCAGAGGGACAGGCCGGGCAGGGCAGCGAGACCGAGCTCGTAGTCGCGCTGGCGATGCTCGCGCTGTTCGCGCTGCGCGTCGCGACCGCGTGGCGCGGCTTGCGGCCGATCGGCGTGCGCGCCGGCGCGATGGCCGTGCTGGCCGGCATCACGTTCCTGACCTGGCGCTCCGCGTTCACGATCCCGGCCGAACGCTCGGTCGTGCTCTTCACGTTCATGGCCGTCGCGCCGTTCCTGGTGCGGATCCCTGACGCGCGACCCGGATCCGAGCCCGCTTGGCCGCGCCGCGCGCGCCGGTTCGCGCACGAGGCCGCGGGTTGGCTCGTCGTCGTCGCGGCGTTGGTCGCATTCCATGCCCACCACGGAACCGACGTGATCGCGCGCACCAAGGGGATGCTGGAGGTCGGCGTCGAGCGCCTCGTGCGCGTGCCGTCGAAAGTCGCCGGGCTCTCGGAACTGCGCCGCGGCCTGGCGGCCTACCGCGTCGCTCTCGCGCGTACGCACGCTCTGCCCCGCATCCGCGCCGCGATCGGCGACGGCACTGTGGACCTCTTCGGCACGGAGCAGGCGCTCGTGTTCTTGAACGATCTCCGCTGGCAACCGCGGCCGCTCCTGCACCCCTACCTGGCGCTGTCGCCCGATCTGGCCATGCTCGACGAGGCCTTCCTGCTCGGTCCGCGCGCGCCCGACTTCGTGATCCTGCGCCAATCGACGACGGACAACCGGCCGCCGGGCATGGAGAATGCTCGCGCGTTGAGCGCGCTGATCCGTGCCTACGAGCCCGTGCTCGAGGAGCGCGCCGCTCTCCTCTTCCGCCGCCGTCCTGGCCCACCCCGACTCGAGGGCGCGCGCGAGGTGCTGCGCAAGACGGTGCGGTTCGGCGAACGGATCGAGCTGCACTCGATCCCGGGCCGTGTGCTGCGCGTGAGCCTGCGCGTCGAGGACACCATGTTGGGCCGCGTGCGTTCCGCGTTCCTGAGGCCGGCGCGCGTCGGCCTGCGAGTTCACAGCGGATACGGATCGTGGTACGCCCAGCACGCTCCCGTCGGGATGCTGGAGGACGGCTTCATCGCGCGCCCGCAACTCGCCGGCGACCGCGAATGGAGCGCGCTCTACATGGGCAAGCCGGTCCCGAAGCTGTCCGCGATCGTCCTGGCGGTGCGGCCCGAGGACGCGCGCTGGTTCGAGCCCGAAGCCGAGCTCGTGGTCGAGAGCCTGGACGACCTCCTGCCGCCGCCCGATCCGGAGCTCGCGGCACAGCTCGTCTTCTCCTCCTTCCCGTATCGCCCGATCAACTCGGTCGCCTCCATCGGGCCGTTCACGGGATCGCACGTCGGACGCGAGCTCGTCCTGGTCGGCGCCACGTCGAGGCTCGTATTCGAAGTTCCGGAGCGCGGCGGCCGCGCGCGCGGCACGGGCGGGATCCTGCCTTTCGACGACGGCCGCGCGGTTCCGCCCGTGCAATTCACGCTGCGGCTGGTCGAGACGGACGGGAGCACGACGGATCTGTGGTCGGCGGACCTGCAGTCGCCGCCCAAGGGTGAGGGCATCGCGGCGCGCCGGTTCGAGCTCGACCTGCCGCCCGGTCCGCCGGGGAGGCGCATGGTGCTCTTGACCGCGCCGCTCGATCCGAAGGAGACGTTCGCCCTGGCGTTCTGGCGGAAGATCGAGCTCGATTGAACGCCCGGGAGCCGCGCAGATCCGGAGGCTCGCCCTCGCGCCGCACGGTCTGCGCGCGGAACGTCGATCAAGCGAGCGAAACCGTGTCGGCCGAAGGCCCCGGCTCGACTTCCTCGAAGTGCACGCGGCCGTTGACGAGGCGCGCAAACCTCAGGCGCGACTCCAGGTGCACGGCGCGCTCGCGCAGGATCTCGGCTCCGCGCCGCAGGTCGCGCTTCTGCCGGTCTTCGATCGCGCGTGAGTCGAGGCCCGGGTGCTTGAGGCGGTAGTACGCGCAGCCCTCGTGCGCGATCAGCCACGCCTGCCGCAGGTCGTGATGCTCGAGAAACAGCCGCAGCGCCGACTCGAAGACGCGCGCCTCGTCGAACGAGCTGTTCCACGGATCGAGGATCGCCGGTCCGCCCGGCACCGCCAGGAGGTCGGCACGGTCGGAGACCTGGTGATCGACGAACTCGACGATCGGCGCGTGGAAGCGCCCGTCCGAGCAGCAGACGACGAGGACCTGAGGGCGAGTCGGATCCCAGGGCTCGTGGGCGATGAAGTCCTGCGTCATGAACGGCTCTTCCGTGCGCTCGTGGTTCCGCCCGCGTAGGCGCACTGCCGCTCGAGCGGACAGGCGTCGCAGTCGGGTGCAGTCCGCGTGCACTGCGCCCTGCCCTGCGCGAGCAAGAGCTCGCGCACGCTGAAGATCAGGCGGCTGGATCGCCACGCGTCAGCGTCCTTCCGGGGAGGGATCAGCGACGCTCGTGTAGACGGTCGTTGGCATCGACGTACAAGCCTACTCGCGGGACGAGCTGGCACGTCGCGCCCAGGAGTAGCGGAGCGCCTCGGGAACCTGGTCCGGCAGCCTCGACTATGCTGGCTGCACTTCAGGGGGAACGGATTGACTGGCAACCCCGTAGCAGCAACGCCATGACACGTACCGAAGTTGCCGTGCTCGCCCTGCGCCTCACGGCCCTCTATCTCATCCTGGCCGCAGTGATCCAGCTGTCGGACGTCGCGATCTTCGCAGCGGGAGGCATCACGGAGGAGGAATCGAGGCTCTACTTCCTCGGCCTCCTGCGCTCGACGCTGGTCCGCGCCCTGCTCGGGATCGCCCTCTTCGTCGCCGCGCCGAGGATCGCGCGCAGCATGTCCGGCGGCGACGAGCAGCTGCGTCTGGAAGACCACGCAGCGATCGGAGTCATCGCCGTCCGCGTGGCTGCTGTCGCGTTGTGGGATGCCGCGCTGACGATGGTTCCCAACATCATGTCCGTGCCGACATGGCTGCCGAGCAAGACGAAGTTCTCGATCACACTGGGCTCGGCGCTCGCGTTCGCCGCGCTGGGCACGTGTCTGTTCTTCGCCGCTCCTGCCATCGGTCGGAGGTTCTTCGGTTCCCGAACAGGCCCCATGGTGACCACGAGGACGTCCGCGCTGGCCTCGATCGCGTTCGCTGCGATCGGCCTGTGGATCGTCTCGGGCGCGCTGCCCCACTTCGCGACCGCGCTCGCGGACAGCCTCGAGTTCGCAGACGTCGAGTTCCGTCACTCCTGGGCCGAGGTCATCACGGCGGGGTTCCGCGTCGCGCTGGGCACCTTCCTGTTCGTGGGCGGAGGTGCAGTCGCCCATTTATGGCACAAGTTGAGCACGGCCGGCCTGCTGCGAAGGAACGGCGCGGCTTGAGCGACCCGGCCCGAGCTCGCGAGCAATTGATCGCGCTCCTCCAGCTGGCCTGTTCCGGCGAGCTCGCCGCCGCGCTCGCGTACGGCGGTCACGCGCGCTCGGTCTCCGACCCGGACGAGCGCGCGCACATCGAGGTGATCGAGAAGGAGGAGCTGCACCACCGCGAGCGCATCGGCGAGATCCTGCGCGACCTCGGCGCCGCGCCGGATCCCGCGCGCGAGCGCCGCGCGCTGGCCATCGGCCGCATGCTTTCGCGCCTGTGCCATGTCACCGGCTGGATGCTGCCCATGTACGGCGCGGGCCGCCTCGAGAGCCGCAACGTGCGCGAGTACGAGACCGCGGCGCGCCACGCGCGCGACGCGGGATGCGCCGACCTCGTCGACTGCCTGCTGACGATGGCCGAGGTCGAGTGGGAGCACGAGCGCTACTTCCGCGCGCGCGTTCTCAGCCGCCGCGCGTCGCGCTGGTTGCCGATGTGGGCCCCGCCGCCGCCGAAGGATCACATCCGCGCGTCGTTCCGCGCCGAGACGCCGGAGAGCGCGCGGGGAATCCTCACGACGGCCCGCGGAGCCTGACGGGCGTCAGGGCCGCCAGGTCACGATCACCGCGTTCGTCAGGTTCGCAAACGTGCCGCACGGGCCCGCGATGTCGCGGTGGCGCGCCTGGTAGACGCGCGTGCCGCCGACCGGCGGGAGGAGCCCGCGCACGGAGATCGGGGTCGGCAGCTGCGCGTTGGGGACGACCGACGCGCCGTTCTGGTTCTGCAGGTTCGCGATGCGGATCGTGCTGCCGCCGGCGCAGCGCAAGCCGTCGTCGAACGGGACGCCGAAGCCGAGGCCGGCCGCGGCCGAGCCCTGGAAGTACGTCAGGAACGACGCGTTCGGCATGTCGGAGCCGAACAGCCTGAACGTGTCGGCGGTGACGCTCGCTTCTCCGTCGGAGCGCAATCGGCTGCCGCGACCGGTGGAGTTCGAGCAGCCGGTGCCGGCGCCGACCTGGCTCGGGTTGCCGCACGGGCAAGCGGCCAGCTGGCCGTCGCCGAAGCACGCCGCGATGCCGTCGTGCGCGCCGCCCCATTGCGCGAAGTGCGCGCTGATCTTGCCGCCCGCGCGGCCGAAGTAGCCGCCGACGGTGAGCACGGCAGAGCTGGTCCAGCTCGACTGGAACGTCGCGAGCGACTCGACCTCGCCGCCGGCGCCCTCGATGCCCGCGCCGAGCGGCGCCCAGTCGATCCCGTTCCAGCGCGCGATGCGGTTCGCGGTCCCGCTCGGCGTCGTCGCCGTGAACGAGCCACCGGCGAAGAGCGCCGGTCCGCCGCCGTCGTCGAAGACGCGCAGGACCAGGACCCCCGCGGCGAGGCCCGTGCCGAGCGGCGACCATGTGGCGTTCTGCCACCGGGCCACATGGGCCGCGGCGACGGTGCCGGCCTGCGTGAAGTTGCCGCCGGCGAACAGCGCCGGTCCGCTCCCGTCGTCGTGGGAGAGCAGGCTCTGGACGAATCCGTCGGGTCCGGAGCCGAGCGAAGTCCAGGCGCCGGCGTTCCACACGGCGAGGTGCGGGATCGACGTCGCGCCGCACGCGGTGAAGAACCCTCCGGCGTAGATCTGCGGACCTGCGCCCGAATCGTGCACGGCCAGCACCCGGACCACATCGTCGAAGACGTCCCCCACGTTCGTCCACGCCACGCCGTCCCAGCGCAGGACGCGGTTCACGTAGTCGTTCACCTGGAAGTCGAAGATCTGCGTCGCGGCGAACAGCCGGTTCCCGGCGCCCTCGTCGTGAACGGCCAGCGCGAGAACCCCGAAGATGCCCGAACCGACCGCCGACCAGCTCGTGCCGTTCCAGCGTTGCACGCCGAAGTTGCCGCCGGCGTAGAGCCGCGTCCCGCTGCCGTCGTCATGGACGACGAGAGCCTGGGCGCCGTTGTTGATCCCGGTCCCGACCGCGGACCAGGCCGCTCCGTTCCAGCGCGCGATGCTGTTCACCGCGAGCTCGCCGGCGCGGCTGAAGTTGCCCGCGGCGTACAAGGCCTCGCCGCTGCCGTCGTCGTACACGAGCTGGCAGCTGACGGATGAATTGAGACCCTGTCCGGCGAGCAGGCTGCTCACGCGCTGGCCGTCCCACACGAAAGGGCCGTACGTGGCGCCCGGCGCGCTGCCGTAGAAGCAACCGGCCACGGCGACGCGCGCCGGACCGCTGGGGGGCTGGAAGCTCGCGACCGAGAACGCCGTCGGGTTGCAGCCGCTGAGCGTGAACGTGCTCGAGATCGCGCTCCATTGCGTACCGTTCCAGCGCGCGGCCGCGCGGATCGTCGACGAGGCGATCTGCGTGAACTCGCCCACGGCGATCAGGCCGGGGCCGCCCACGGCGCTCGAAGCCAGGTCGAAGATCGGGCCGTTGAAGCTCGGCCCCACGGTCGTCCAGAACGTGCCATTCCAGCGCACGACCTGGTTGAGCGAGCTCGAGCCCTCGTTCGCGGCGTACAGCGCGGCCCCCGTGCCGTCGTCGTGCACGCACAGCGCGGTGCCGTCGCCGTTCTCCAGGAACGGCATGTAGCTCCAGCTCGAGCCGTTCCATTTGGCGACGTTGGGCGAGGTCGCCCCCGCCAGGAGGTCGCCGGACACGTACAACGCCGGCCCGGTGCCGTCGTCGAACGACACGACGTCCATCGGCAGGCCGCCGAGCTGCGTGATGCCGACCCAGCTCGAGCCGTTCCAGCGCGAGATGCCGTTCAAGCCGACGGCGTAGAGCGCCGGCCCGCTGCCGTCGTCGTGCACGGCCAGCGCGTCGACGCGTGCGCCGACGCCGCCCGCGAGCGGCGTGAACGTCGTGCCGTCGAAGCGCACGATGCGGTTCGCGGCGACGCCCCCGACCTGGGTGAACTCGCCGGCCAGGTACAGCGCCGAGCCCGTGCCGTCGTCCCACACGCACGAGGCCAGTACGCGGCCGTTGGCGTCGGCGTGGAAGTCGTCCCACACGAGGCCGTCGTGTCGACGGATCATCTGCGGGTTTGGCGACTGGAACTGGTCGTAGCTGCACACGTACAGGCGCGGGCCGAGCCCGGCGTCGAAGGCGCACACTTCGGAGGCGCCCAGGTTGGCGGAGACGTGCGCGAAGCCCGAGGCCCAGCGCTGGTTCTGCGCTTGCGCCATTCCTGTGAGCAGGCTGATCGCGACGACGACACACAGTCCGACTCGAGTGCTGTATTTCATGGTCTCTTCTCCGTGCTCGCTCAGGGTTGCCACGACAGTTGCAGCCCGTTGGTGAAGTTGAACGTCGCCGGCGTGCAGAAGGTCGCCGAGCTGCGGTACCAGCCCTGGTACGTGCGCGTCACGCCGCCGCCGACGGGGATCCGCCCGCGCTGCGAGATCGGTGGATCGCCCGCGGCGGGGTAGCCCGAGACGCCGCCGACGGATTGCGTCGCGCCCAGCCGGATTACGCTGCCGCCCGCGCACACGAGCCCGTCCCCGAAGACGTTGCCTTGGCCACCGTTCGTCTGCAGCGTGCCCTGGAAGTACGTCGCGAACGAGTTCGAGAGGCCCTCGCCGCGCAGGACCAGCGTGTCGCCCGACACGCTCGCCGTGCCGAGCGCGAAGAGGTGGCCGCCCTGCGGCTGGACCGCATTCGCGCAGCCGCTGCCGAGCGCGCCGAAGTTCGCGCACGGGCAGGCGGACGCCGTGCCGTCGCCGGCGCAGAACGTCGTGCCGCTCGGCGTGGGACAGGTGCGCACGTAGGCGTCGGTGACCCCGTTCGTGTCGCCCGGCACGAGGTCCCCACCCGAGCTGATGAACGCGACGCGCGTGCCGTCGGCCGAGATGGCCGGGCTCCCGGCGTAGCCGTTCGACTGCTGGTCGATGCCGGAAAGGTTGATGCGCAGCGTCTGACCCAGCAGGCGATCGTGGAAGAAGACGTCGGGCCGGTTGTTCGTGTCGCCGATCACGAGGTCGTTGTTCTCGCTGTCGAAGACCACGAAGCGCCCGTCGGCGGACAGGCGCGGGCGCTGACACTGTCCGATCGGCGGTCCTCCGAAGACCGTGCGGTCGACGACGGTCGTCGTGTTCGTGACGAGGTCGCGCACGAACACGTCGATCGTCGTGTACATGGGATGGTCGGGCGGCCCCAGGTCGGTCGAGTTCGACTCGAACGCCACGAAGCGGCCGTCGGCCGAGATCGCCGGGCGGTCGCTGTGGCCGTTGCCGGGCAGGCCCTCGGGGCGCGCGCTGACCAGCGTCAGCGTGCCGGTGACGCGGTCCTTCACGAACACGTCGCTCAACCCGTTGACGTCGGCCGGGTGGAACGTGGTCGACCGGCTCCCGAACGCCACGTAGCGGCCGTCGCCCGAGATCGCAGGACGGCCGGCACCCAGGTCGCCTTCGACGCCCGAGCCCGTGATGCTCACGAGCTCCGTCGTGCCCGCCTCGCGGTCGTACACGAAGACGTCCGCGAAACCGTTCGTGTCGGCCGGGTCGAGGTTCGTGAACGGGCTCTGGAATGCCACGTAGCGGCCGTCGGCGGACACGCTGGCATCCGTGCTCAAGCTGTTGATCGGACCGATCCCGGGCGAACCGCTGGCGAGGTAGTTGAGGCCGGTGTCGCAGTCGTGCAGGTAGACGTCGCGCAGGTTGTTCGTGTCGGTCGGGCCCAGGTTCGCCGCCCCGCACGTGAACGCGACCCAGCGACCGTCGGCCGAGACGCTGGGCAATTCGCAGCCCGCGGTGGCCGGCACTCCGCCGGGACCCGCGCTCACCAGGATCGTCGTCCCGGTGAGCAGGTCGTGGCGCGCCACCTGCGCGCCGCCGCCCGTCGGCACGATGTTCGGGGACGAGGTCGTGAAGACGACGTAGCGGCCGTCCGCCGACATGTCCATCTGCCCGATGTTGCTCGTCCCTTGCGAGCCGTCCGTGGCCACGCTCGCTCGCACCGTCGAGCAGCCCTGGGCCGCCGCCTGGTTCGGCAGCAGAGTGAGGAGGGCAAGACCTGCGCCGGACAGCGCAACGGGGACACAGCGCGGGGGGGACGTTCGCATGGGATCTCCTGCCGCTTGATTCTCGCCAGCGACCTGAGCGCTGCACGAAATCGTGGTGTCCGGGCCGTCCCGGTCGACCTCACGGGGCCGGATCCGGATCCAGGCCGGGCGCCTGGGCCGCCGCGACGGCCTGATCGCGGGCCTCTCGCTCGGGTCGCATCGCCGGCCTCGGCCCGCCGAGATCACGAGCGGAAGATGAAGTAGACGGCCCCCACCAGGCACAGACCGGCCCACAGGAAGTCGAGCTTCAGCGGCTGGTTCAGGTACATCACCGCGAACGGCACGAAGATCACGAGCGTGATCACTTCCTGCGTGATCTTGAGCTGGGCCAGCGACATGCCGCCGGCGAACCCGATGCGGTTGGCGGGCACCTGCAGCATGTACTCGAAGAACGCGATGCCCCAGCTGATCAGCGCGGCGACGTACCAGGGCTTGCTCGTCAGGTTCTTCAGGTGGCCGTACCACGCGAAGGTCATGAATACGTTCGACGCGGCCAGCAGCAGCACGGTCTGGGTCGCGGGGGCGAGGACGTTCATCGCGGGAGTCTACCGGGGACCCAGGAACCGACTCGTTGCTGCGCTCGAGCCCTTCACCCCGTGGCCGGTTCGAAGGGGACGACGGGCTCGAGCTCAAGCGAACGAGGCTGGCCGGTCAGCCGGCCAACCTCGCACGAGGAATCAGCGCGGAACCGTCAACTCAGAGGCTGAGAAGAATTCGAAGCCTCTGCGCGCCGCGCGCGGTTCCGCGCGGCGCCAACAGGGTATGAGAGACAGGATGCGTTCCTGAAATCCGTCGAGCACCAGGCGCGGCGCACCGGCAAGCGGAATCTCGCCGCACAGCAGGCTCTCCTGCAACACCTGCTCCAGCCATTGCGCAATCGTCAGCGCCTGCAGCGTTTGCCAGCGCCTCAATCCCTGCGCCAACTGGATCCGGTCATGGTCGCGGCGCAGGT
>JANNQS010000113.1:0-14709 GCA_031400875.1 Planctomycetota bacterium
CCGACGATCGCGAGCGGAGTGCGCACGATTCGGCGCCAGGAGCGCAGCGATGCTTCCGATTCGCCGCTCGTCACGATGGAAGGTGACGTCGTCGGCACGCCGGCGTACATGCCGCCCGAGCAGGCGCAGGGTCGCGTCGAGCTCTTGACCGCGCGTTCCGACGTGTACGCGATCGGGGCGATGCTCTACCACCTGCTCGCACGGCACATGCCCTACGTGGAGCCGGGCGTGCGTGTGTCGAACCGCACGTTGCTGTTGTGGCTGCTCGACAGGCCTCCGCGCGCGCTGGCGACGATCCGGCCGGGGATTCCGCTCGAGCTCGTGGCCATCTGCGAGAAGGCCATGGCGCGTGATCCGGCCGATCGCTACACGGACACGCTCGCGCTGGCGGAAGACTTGCGCGCGTACCTGGAACGCCGCGTCGTACGCGCGCACGCCACGGGCGCGTGGGCGGAGGCGCGCAAGTGGGTCGAGCGCAACAAGCCGCTCGCGGCTGCGCTCGCGGCCGCCGTCGTGCTGCTCGTCGCGGGTCTCTGGGCGAGCCTCGTTTTCAAGGGCCGCGCCGACGACCAGGCTCGCATCGCGACGCAGAAGGCGAACGACGTGCTGTCCTTGTCGGCGGTCCACGACCTGGCCGAGCTCGAGCGCGAAGCGGCGCTGCTCTGGCCGCCCGAGCCGGACATGATCCCGAGATACGACGCGTGGCTCGCGCGGGCCCGGATGCTGGTCGACGGCGTGCCGGCCGATCCCCGGCGCGGGATCGAGCCGAGGGTCGGGCTCGCCGATCACAAGGCCAAGCTGGCGCAGATCCGTCTGCGCGGGCGGCACGTGGATCCCGCGTCCGCGCCGACACCGAGCACGCCCGCACGCAAAGCCAAGCCGCCGAGCGAGTACGAGTTCTCCGACACGCGCGATCGCTGGTGGAACGACCAGCTGGCCGGGCTCGTCGCGCGCATCGAGGCCTTCGCGGATCCGGGCACGGGGCTGCTGGGTCCCGGGATCTCGCCCGAGCACGGCTGGGGCATCGCGCGGCGACGCGAGTTCGCCGCGGCGATCGAGGAGCGCAGCGTGAGCGGCCCGGATCCCGCGCGGCGCTGGACGCAAGCCACCGAAGCCATGCGGGCCTCGCCCCACTACGACGGTCTCGAGCTCGTCCCTCAGCTCGGCCTCCTGCCCATCGGCCCGGATCCGCGATCGGGCTTGTGGGAGTTCGCGCACCTGATGAGCGGCGACGCGCCAGAACGCGGCGCGGATGGCGCGCTCGTGCGGACCGAGAGCATGGGCATCGTGCTCGTCCTGATCCCCGGCGGCACGTTCTCGATGGGCGCGCAGAAGGAAGATCCCGCGGAACCGCATTTCGATCCGCTTGCGAACGAGAACGAGTCGCCCGTCCACGAGGTGACGGTCGCGCCGTACTTCCTGTCGAAGTTCGAGATCACGCAGGCGCAGTGGCGGACCCTCACGGGCGGAACGCCGAGCCTCTATAGCGAGCAGGAGTACTCCAACGACTGGAATCGTGCGGGCCATTCAGCCACCGAGCTCCATCCGGTGGAGCGCGTCTCCTGGAACGATTGCGCGCGCGCGTGCACCTGCTCGGGGCTCGCGCTGCCGACCGAAGCCCAGTGGGAGTTCGCTTGCCGCGCCGGGACTTCGACGCCGTTCTGGTCGGGCAGCCGGGACGAGACGCTCGCGGAAGTGGCCAACCTGGCCGACGAGTACGCGGTGCAGCACGGCGGATCCAGCTGGCAGACGGAGGCCTGGGACGACGGGAACGCCGTGCACGCCGTCGTGGGCAGCTACGCCGCGAACCCGTTCGGCCTCCACGACACGCACGGCAACGTGTGGGAGTGGTGCGAGGACTGGCTGAACGACTATTCGAACCCGGTGCGCGCCGGCGACGGGCTCCGCACGGTGGAGGTGACGCGCTTTCGCACGTGTCGCGGCGGCAGCTTCGGAACGCTGGCCGATCTCGCGCGCTCGTCGACGCGCTGGTTCGGCGATCCCGGGAGCGCGCTCGATTTCCTGGGGCTGCGCCCGGCGCGGCCGCTGCAGCGCTGAACGTCACGACTCAACCGTTCCGCATTGGTAGCGGGCCTCATCCAAGTGATCGGTGGAATGACGGGTCAGCAGGCCGTCGAGCGCCTGCGAGCAAGACGGCGGGGTGCTCTCTTCGACGAACTGTTCGCGCGCTACCTGCTGGCGACGGACTTGTCATCGCGGAGGTATCTGAATCAAGATAGTGGCGGTGAGCAAACCCGCGCGAGCTGACTACGGTGTGGATGCGCCGATCGCGGTCCGCAACATGCTGATCGTCTGCGCGCTGGGGATCCTCTCGCTGATCACGCGGGTGGCGGGTTTGTGGGGGAAAGAGTCGCCCTTCTCGCTGCTCGGCCGCCCGCTGATCTCGGCCGGCCTAGCGTGCGGCGCGATGGCGTGCTGGATGATCTGCTCGAGCAAGTTCGGCAAGGTGCGCGAGCGCGAAACGTATCTCGATCTGCTCGAATGGCGCGGTGACGAGCGCGTGCTGGACGTGGGCTGCGGGCGCGGGCTGTTCCTGATCGGCGCGGCCAAGCGATTGACCACGGGCCGGGCAATCGGCGTCGACATCTGGCAAGCCGAGGATCTAAGCGGCAACAAACCGGAAGCGACGTTGAACAACGCGACGATCGAGGGGGTCGCTGAGCGCGTCGAGGTGCAGACCGCCGACGCACGCAAGCTGCCGTTCGACGATGCCAGCTTCGACGTAGTGCTCTCCAGCGCGGCGCTGCACAACATCTACGACACCGGCGAACGCCAGACTGCCGTGCGCGAGATCGCGCGGGTGCTGAAAGTCGGCGGACGCGTGCTGATCGACGACGTCCGACATATCCGCCACTATGCCCGGACGCTGCGCGACGCTGGCTTCGACGGCGAAAAAGATGCCGCGCGCAGCGTCCAGAACATCGTGTACCACCTGCTGACGATCGTCACATTCGGCGCGGTGCAAGTCGGCTACGTGATCGGCAGCAAGGCGCGGTGAGTTCGTGGGGAGGCCACCTGCGACTCGCGTGGCTTCGGACCTCCTCCGGCGAAGCTGTCGGAGTTGTCCCTGGCACCGTATCGACACCCTCGCCTTCTCGCGGATGCTCACGCGCGCAACACCGAGCCCGGGCGCTCTCCCGTGATCGCGCCGGCCCGCACTACGGCGCGGCCGGCGACGATCACGTGGTCGATCCCGACCGGGACCAGCCACGGCTCGGCGAACGTCGCGCGGTCGGCCACGCGCTCGGGGTCGAACACGACGAGGTCGGCGTGGAAGCCGGGCAGCACGCGGCCGCGCTCGACGAGCCCGGCGCGCTCGGCGGGCATCGCGGAGAGCTTCTTCACTGCGGTCGCGAGGTCGAACACGCCGAGCTCACGGCAGTAGCGGCCGAGCACGCGCGCCGCAGTCCCGAAACTGCGCGGGTGAGGCTTCGACGTCGAGTCGACTCCCGCTGCTTGCACGTAGCCGTCCGATCCGACGCACACGAGCGGATGCGCGAGCACCTTGGCCACGTCGCTCTCCTGCATCGCGTGCCCGACGTAGGACACGCTGCCGCGCTCGTCCTCGAGCAGCTTCAGGAACGCGTCCACCGGCTCGCGCGACGTGCGCGCGCCGATCTCCGTGATCGTCAGGCCCGTGAACGCGCGGTTCGCGCCGCCGAGCTCGCTCGCGATCGCGATCCGGTCGAACCCGCCGGGCTCGTTGTCGACGTGCTCCAGCAGCTCGGAGCGGATCCGGGCGCGCTGCGCGGGGTCGGCCAGCCGGGCGAGCATCGCGTCGGTGCCGCCTTCGCGCGCCCACTTCTCGAGCAGGATCGAGAGGCCGGTCGAGTAGGCCGTGTACGGGTACATGTCGGCCGCGACGTCGAAGCCCGCGGCCGCGGCAGCCTCGATCCGCGCCAGCGCAGCGCCGATCTTCGGCCAGTTCTTCGTGCCGCAGGCCTTCAGGTGCGACACCTGCACGCGGGAATTGCTGGCCCGCGCAAGCTCCAGGATCTCGTCCACGGCCTCGAGCAGGAACCGGTCCTCGCTGCGCATGTGGGACGCGTAGAGCCGACCGCGTCGCGCCGTGATCCGGGCCAGCGCGCGCAACTCCTCGGGCGGCGTGTAGATCCCGGGCACGTACTCGAGGCCGCTCGAGAGCCCGACGGCGCCGTCCGCCAACGCTGCGTCCACGTCGCGCTCGAGCTTCGACATCTCGCTGGGCGAGAGCGGGCGATCGACCTCCCCCACGAGGCGCTCGCGCAGCGTCCCGTGTCCCACGAGCAGCGCCTGGTGGATCGACGGGCGCGCCTCTTCGAGCGCCTTCAGGTACTCCGCCACGCCGGCGAACGCGCGCTTCGCGCCGCGGAGCGACGGCGCCGCGGAGCCGCCGCAGTTGCCCGTGATCTCGCAGGTGTAGCCCTGCAGCACGCGCGAATCCGCCGTCGGGATCTCCAGGATGCTCCGGTCGGAGTGGCTGTGGATGTCGACGAACCCCGGCGCGACTGCGAGCCCGCGCGCGTCGATCCGCTGCGCCGCCTGCTCCGGGTCGACGCGGCCGATCGCCGCGATCCTTCCGTCCTGGATCGCGACGTCCGCGACGCGCGGCGGCGCGCCGGTGCCGTCGACGAGCAGGCCGCCGGTCACGACGAGGTCGAAGCGCTCGATCCGGCGCGTCGTCGCGCACGAGCCCAGCGCCCAGGCCACGGGCGACCAGGCCGCGACGTGCAGCACTTGCCGACGGCTCGGTCGCGCGCTCACGGTGCGAGCTCCACGCCGAGTCCTGGAACATCGAGCGTCTCCAGGCGGCCGCTCACGAGATCGAACCCACCGCGGGCCGGATCGCGCGCGAGGTCGAAGCTGCCGTCGAGGTCGAGCGTCCGCGTCGCGCTGCAGGCGTACGCCGCGTGCAGGGCGGCCGCGATCCCGATCACGCTCTCGTCCATGCAGCCCCACATGAGCTCGACGCCGTTGGCCTGCGCGATCCGCGCGATCCGGAGCGCAGGCGCGATCCCGCCGCACTTCATCAGCTTGATATTCCAGATGCCGTAGGGCCGCGGCGTGCGCGCGAGCGCCTGCGCGTCCTCCTCGCCGTGCAGGCTCTCGTCCGCCGCGAGCCGCCGCCGGATCGACTCCGGCAGCCGGCGGAGCTCCTCGTCGTGCTCGCGCGGCGCCGGCTGCTCCAGGAACTCCACGCGCGCGCGCTCCGTCGCAGCGAAGAAGCGCTCGATCGTCGACGGCGGGTAACCCACGTTCGCGTCGGCGCGTATCGCCACCGCGTCGCCGCACTGCTCGCGCAGGCGCACGAGCCGCTCCACGTCGGCCTCGAACGACTCGCCTATCTTCACCTTGAGCGCGCGGAAGCCGCGCCCGACGTATTCCTCGGCTTCGGCCAGCGTCTCGGGCAGCGACTTGATGCCGATCGTGATCGATGTCTCGATCGAACGGTGCGCGCGGCCGAGCAGGTCGACGAGCGGACGCCCGCGTGCACGCGCCCACAAGTCGTGGAGCGCCATGTCAAGCGCCGCGCGGGCCGCGGGCGCGTGCGGCGTCGCGCGCGCGACCTCGCCGAGCCGATCCTGCAGCTCGAGCGCACTGCGCCCGATCAGGTGCTCGCGCCACGCAAGCGCCGCGACGCAGGCCTCGAACGTCTCACCCGTGATCTCGGGGACCGGCGAGGCCGCACCGTGCCCCGCGAGCCCGCCCTCGCCCACGACGCGAACACGCGCGATCTGCACGGCCTCCGTCGAGCGGAACGCGATCGCGTACGGACGCGCGAGCGGCACGTCGAGGATCTCCAGATCGACGCGCGCGATCTTCATCGCCGGCCCATCTCGGCCACGAAGGCCGCGATCACGGGCACGACACGCGCGGCACCTTCGTGCAGCGGCCAGAATGCGGGCAGCCCCGTCTCGCGCTCGACCGCCGCGCGCACCGAATCGCGCGCCGCGGGCTCGACCCCTTCGTCGTTCAGGCTGATCGCCAGGACGCGTGCGCCGTACATCGCGATCAGGGCAATCTGCTGCGCGAGCGGCGCGATCTCGTTCCCGAGGTGCTCCTGGTCCTCGTGGAACCGCCGTCCTGGCGCGTGCTGAAGGACGACGCCGCGCGCCTCCGCCGAGAGCAGGAGCTCCGCGCCGCATGGACCGCTCGGGTTCAGTAGCCCCGACTGTCCCTCGAGGAAGATCACCTCCGGAGCGAGGTCCTTGTCGCACTGGACGATCGCGTGCTCGAGCTCGCCGCTGACGAAGTCGTTCGGCGTCGTGTCGAGGATGAACCCGTGCGGGATCCCCTGCAGCCAGCCGGTCTGGCCGGTGTGCACGATCGCCGGCTCGATTCCGCTCTCGCGGCAAGCGCGCGCGAGCACATGGCACGTCGTGCGTTTCCCGAGCGCGCAGTCCGTCCCGAGCACGGCGATCCGCGGCGCGCGCACGCTGCGGATAGCGCCCGACCAGAAATGGAGCTCGCGCCGCGGCTTGGGCTTGCGCACGTCGACGATCTCCGCGCCGCTGCGCTTGGCGGCGGAGACGAACGCCACGTCCTCCGAGAGGAACTCGTGCAGCCCGTTGACGAGGCCGACGCCGCGCTCGACCGCGTCGAGGAGCAGGACCTTCATCTCCGCCGGCAGCACGCCGCCGGAGGTCGCGATCCCGACCACGACGAACTCCGGTCGCCGCGGGAGGCGCTCGAACATCTCGCGCAAGCTCGCGAACGTCGGGATGCCGCGCGCGCGGCCGTCGAGCTCGGCACCGGCGTCCTTCCCGGCGCTCAGGCGGTCGACGAGCGCGACGATCTCGTAGCGGCTCGGTCCGCGGACGAGCCCGTGCGCCGTCTTCGCGGAGGGCGTCTTGAAGAGCTCGTGCGTGAACAGAGCGGCGGTAGGACGCATGCGCGAGGCGGATCATCCGCCGAGGCCACGTGCGGAGTCAACGGTCCTGCGCTGCGTTCAACGCCGCAACCTGTTGAACGCGAGGTCGCGCATGCGGCCGCTCCCGGCCTTGAAGCCCGTGATCGCTCCGGATCCGTCGCGCACGAACTCGAACGTCGCGCCGTATGCGCCGAAGCGATCGTGCGCGATCGACGGGATCTCGAAGTCACTGTTGCCCACCTCGCCGACGAAGAGCTTCCCGTCGCGGACGGCAACTTCGGCGCGCGCTTCGAGCTCGGGGCTCTCGTACAGTCCGGCGTAGACGCTCAGCTCCTCGGCCGACACATGCGGTAGCGCGGAGGCAAGGCCGGCTGTAGCTCCCGGTTGCGCGGGCGCAACAGGCGCCTTGGGCTCGCGCCGCTCGTCCGCCATCCGACCGCCGAGCGCAAGGGTCGCGATCCGCACGCAGACGTCGCTCGGGTCGATCGAACCTAGGTTGGCCAGACAGAGCACCGAGAAGCGCTGCTCGGGGAAACGCATGAGCTGCGCGCGGTAGCCGGCCCACGACCCGCCGTGGCTGACGCGCGCCAACCCGCGGAACGTGTCGACTGCGAGGCCGGCGGCATAGGTGAGCTCGGTGCCGTCGTTTAACCGTCCGCGCGCGTGCAGGAAGCTCTGCAACGCCTCGCCGCCGACGCGGTGCGACTCGAAGTTCCCGTCCCACCGGGCCAGATCCTCGATCGTCGTCATCACGCCGCCGTCGCCGGTCTGCTCGAAGTCCGACATGTCGATCCCGAACCGGTCGCCGGCGCGCGGTGCGTACCCGGTCGCCCGGCGCGCGACGACCAGCGTGTGATCGTCGTGGAAGTGGCTGTCGTGCATCCCGAGCGGCTCGAAGATGCGCTCCTTCGCGAAGAGCGCCAGGGACTTCCCGCTCACCCGTTCGACCACGATCGAGAGCAGGAAATAGCCCGAGTTGGAGTACAGGTGCTCCTCACCGGGCTGGAAGTTGAGCGCTCGCTGCCGCGCGAGCATCGCCAGCGCCTGCGCGCCCGTCGTCCAGTCCTCCGACTTGCGGCCGGCGAACAGGAAGAGCTCGAGGTAGTCGCGCAGGCCGCTCGTGTGGTGCAGCAAATGGCGCAGGGTGATGCGCGCGCCGTAGTCCGGAAGCTCGGGCACCCACTTGCGCACGTCGTCGTCAGCCGAGAGCAGGCCGTCCTGCTCGAGCAGCCCGATGCAGGCCGCCGTGAACTGCTTCGAGGTCGAGCCGATGTCGAACACGGTGCGCGGCGTGATCGGCAGCTCGTGCTCGAGGTTGGCGAGCCCGTACCCGCGAGCGAACACGAGCTCGCCGTCGCGGATCACGCCGACGGCGCAGCCCGGGGAGCCTGGTCGCGTCCAAGGCGCGCACACTTCGTCGATCCGCGCTTGCCACGCGCCGGCGTGCTCGTCCGAAACGGTGCGGGCTTCCGCGTCGCGTGCGTCTTGCGGAGCGGTCGCGCACGCGAACGCGAGCAGCCCGCAGGCAAGGCTCCAACGGAAACGGTCTCCCTGACGCAGAGTGTGCACGGCTCGAACCTCTCCGGCGGCGGTGGGACGCATGCGGTGGCCGGATCATCCGTGGCTGCCGCACGCAGCGTCAACGGTCGGGCCACTACTTCGGCGCAGCCTGCTCCTCGAGTCGCCGTGCCAGCGGGAAGTCCTCGCCACCTTCGATCCTCGGCACGGTCGGTCGCTGCCGTCCGCCGCTGCGCTCGTGCACGGCCGCGGTCGCATAAGTCTTCAGCTCCTCGATCCCCACGAAGCCGTCACGGTTGCGGTCGGCCGCGCCGTCGAGGCCCTCGATCAGGCAGCGCGTGAACAGCCCGTTGCCGCGCATCTCCTGCGCGAAGCCCCGCTCCGAGCTGGCCGCGATGATGTACAGGCCCGTGCCGGCCGCGTCGTTCACCGTCTTCTGGTCGAACGCGTCCGTCGCCAGGCCGCGCTTGCCCTCGCCGAACGCTTCGCCCGAGTGGCACGTGTCGAGCAAGAGCACGCGCCGCTCGGCGTGCAACCGATCCCACGTGACCAGCGACTCCAGCACCTGCCGCTCGATCCCGTCGTACGGGTCGTCGGGCGTCGTGCCCGGCGTGAGGAAGTAGTACTCACCCGATTCCGATCGCACGCCGTGACCCGCGGCGAAAACGACGATCGTGTCGTCCGGCTGCGCGCGCAGCAGGAACTCCTCGCGCGCCTTGTGCAACCGCCCGGGCGTCACCTCGGCGTTCGCGAGGCGCTGCGTGTGCACCTTTTGGTAGTACCCACCCTGCTCGGCCGCGAAGCGCGCGATCAGGTCGTCGGCGTCCTTCACCGGGTAGGCCAGATCGAGGCGATCGTCCTGGTAGTCGGCGACACCCAGCGCCAGCACGTACAGGTCGCGCTGCGGCGGCTGCCAACGCGCGAACACTGTCTTGGGCGCGCTCTGGATCTTGCGCAGGTTCGTCGCGCGCACCTTGACCGTCGTCTCGTTCGCGCCCACGGGGAGCGCGAGATCGCAGGAGAGCCGCGCGCTCTTGCCGCTCGCGACGAGGTGCGCTCCGATCCACTTCGAGTCGAGCGGCCGGCCGTCCTGCACGACGCTGACCGATTCGATCCCGTAGACGTCCTCGATCAGGACCTCGAGCCGGAACTTGCGCTCGGGCACGAGCGGATCGAGCGGCGACGCGACGCGCAGCTCGGGCGCCTGCGGGACGAAGCTCGGCTTGCGCACGTGCTTCCCGGCCAGCGAATCGGCCACCTTCTCGGGAGACGCGTAGATCGCCGCGTACGAGGAGAGCGGGTAGCGGCGGCCGTTCACGACCATCTTGGCGTGCTCCGCCCCCCCTCCGCCGGCGATGAAGCTGCCGCCCGGCTCGGACATGACCCAGCCGTCGTCGTACTCGACGCGCGTCGCGAGGAGACGGCCGTCGTTGCCGTTCCAGATCCGCGTGCTCCCGTCCCGCGACTGCGTCAGGATACGCATGCCGTCGGGCGAGAACTCGCCGTGGATCACCGGTCCGACATGCCCTTCGAGCACGGCGATCGATGCGCCCGTCGAGGCGTCCCACAGCCGCGCCGTCGCGTCGTCCGCCGTCGTCAACACGCGCGATCCGTCCGGCGCGAAGCTCGGCCGGTGGACGAGCCCGGCGTGACCCGAGAGGACCAGCGCCTCCTTCTCTCCCGCAAGATCCCAGACGCGCGCGGTGCCGTCGGCTCCGACCGAGACGATGCGTGAGCCCCTCGCGTCGAAGGCGACGAAGCGCGCGTTGCCCCGGTGGCCAGCGAGGCTCTTCACGAGCTTGCGCTGCGCGACGTCCCACACGAGCACGTTTCCGTTCGAGGCCGCTCCCGCGAGCAGCCGTCCGTCCGGCGAGAAAACCAGATCGAGCACGGCTCCCGGCAAGGCCTCCGCGACTTCGCCCGAGGTTTCGCTCCACAAGCGAACGCCCGTGTCCGCTGCCACGGCCACGACGTCGCCGCGCGGGCTCATCGCCACGAGGTGCAGCAGGGCCTCGTAGGTCGTCTGTCGTTTCGATCGCGCGGCCGTGAGACGCGCGAGGCATTTGCCGTTCGTCAGGTCGTAGACCGCCACGTCGACGCCCTTCCGCACCGTCAGGCGGGAAGCGTCGCGGTTCGCGACGATCTGCTGGAAGTATCGGCCGGCGAACCCGGGCTCCAGCTCGACGGACCGCAGGACGGCGCCGCTCCGCGTGTCCTGGATCTGGATGCGGGCGCACGAAACTTCCTTCAAGCCCAGCACCGAAACCGATCGGACCGACGGATCGGCATCCGGCGGCAGCTCGAGCGCGAGCTCGACCTCCGTTCCTGCGCGCACGACGGAGATCGTCGTCTTCGACGACAAGCGCGGGAGGATCGCCGTGATGCCGCCGGCGTTCTCGACCGCGATCCCGCCCAGCTTCACGATGCGGTCGCCGGCGCGGATGCCGGCCTGCGCGGCCGGCCCGCCGTCGTCGACGTCTGTGACCATCCGGCCGTCGGTGAACAGGACGGAGATGAGCTCGCCTCCCGCGGTGAATCCGCCGCCGCTGAACGCTTCGGTCGCCAGCGCTCGGACGGACGAGCCCGTGCGTACGTCCCACAGCCGATCGCCGTACCAGGCGTGACGTCCCCACGTCGACGACAGCGCGTGGACGCCGTCCGGACTCCACCGACCGAGGCCGACCTCGAGACCCTCCTCGACGATCTGCAGCGCGTGCGAGTCCAGGTTCACGGGCTTGCCAGCGCCGTCCCACACCGTGGCCCATCCGAACGCCGACGTGGCGCCGAGACGCTGCGTGTCGCTGAAATGCAGGCCGTAGACGCTGCCGCTCCCCAGGTCGAGCTGACCCACGAGCCGGCCGGTGAGCGTCTCGTACACGCCGGCGAGATGCCCGGACGTCAGGAGGTTCCAGCACCCGGTGGCGAAGTAGCGGCCTCCCGGGCTGAACGTGCCGTAGTCGGCCTGCAGCGCGAGATCGGCGATCCGCTCGCCCGTCGCCGCGTTCCACAGCTGCGCGCGGTGGCCTACGAACGTGAGCAGCCGCTCGCCGTCCGGGCTGAACCCCGAGCAGCTGAGCGCGTTCCCCGCGCCTTGGCCCCCGCCGATCGGCGCGACGGTGCGGCCCGTTTCGGCGTCCACGAGGGCCGTCGTTCCGTCGCGTCCCACGGCGAGCAGGCGCTTTCCGATCGGGTAGCGCTGCGTCATCGGATCGGCGATCGAGGCGATGGTTCCGGTTCGGCTCCAGTCGACGGACGACCACTCGCCCTCGGCGGCGCGCACGACGTTCGGTTGCAGCGGCGATCCGGCCGCCGCTCGAGTGGAGTACGCGAGCGCCACGCCACCCGGGCTGACGGCCAGAACCCGCGTCGAGTCCGCGCTGAAATCCGCGCGCTGGATCGGGAGGTCGGACGAGCCCAGCTCGCCGAGCAGCGCGCCGCTCTTCGCGTTCCACAGCCGAGCGCGGCCGTTCGACGCCAGCGCGAGGAACATCGATCCGTCGGGGCTGAACGACAGCTCGTCGACCAAGCTCGCCTCGAGCACGGGCGCGTCGATCGCGAGGCCGCTGTCCGCGTCGAAGAAGCGCACGATCCCGGCCTGGCTCGCGACGGCGATGCGCCGGCCGTCGGGGCTGAACGTCGCGGCGCACGCGACTTCCTCGCCGACCTCGAGATGGCCCAGGAATTCGGCGCTGCGGCCGTCCCACAGTCCCGCGAACCCGGCCAGCGGCTCGAGCAACAGGATCCGCTCGCCGTCGGCGCTGAATTGGAGCGTCGGCCATCCGAGGCTGCGCGCGCCGGGCCAGCGGTAGGACGTCTCGCCCATTCCGAACATGCCGAGCAGACCGATTGGCTCGCCGGTCCAGGCGTTCCACAACCATGCGGATCCGTCCTGGGCCCACGTCACCGCGCGTCCGCCGTCGGGCGACATGCGGATGCGCGAGACGACGCCCAGGTGTCCGTCGAACCAGGAGATGTGCGAGGAGCGGATGCGCTCGTTGACCCGCTCGACGGCCGCGCGCCACGCGGCGACGCGCTGCGATTCCGCGTTCGAAGGCTCCGCGTCCTGCGCGCCGGCCGGGGCGCGCAGGATCGTGGAGAGGATCAGGGCGAGCAGGGCGAGGCGCATGCCTGCGAAGTGCGGGGGGAATCCGGCGCGATCCGGCGGGGGTGCTGCGACGAGCCGGCCGGCTTCGAGCGTACTACGCGCCGGCACGGAGCGGTGAGGCCCCGTGTCGGCGACACCAGAGATCGGCCGGGGACGGCGCCGATCGGACGATCCCCCGTTTTTCGCCGGATCGCCGGCGCTGCTATGCTGCGCGCGTCCGTGCACTCGTCCCGAGGCCAGCCATGAACGCGCTCACGACGTTTTTCAGCCTGACTCTCGTGCTTCCGGTCGCCGCACGCGGATCCCAGGAGGGTCCGGCTGTCGCCCGACAGGCGACTCTGTCCGCTCCGGCGGCCCCCAACGCGCAGGAAGCTCCCGCGGCCGCCGCGCAATCCACCTCGTTCTCGACCGAGCAGCTCGAGCAGATCGTCGCGCCGATCGCTCTCTACCCGGACGCGCTGCTCGCGCAGCTCATGATCGCGGCGACCTACCCGCTCGAGATCGTCGAGGCCGCGCGCTGGCAGAAGAGCCACGCGTCGAAGAAAGGCGACGAGCTCGAGAAGGCGCTTCAGGGACAGACGTGGGATCCGAGCGTGAAGTCGCTGTGCGGCTTTCCCGACGTGCTGAAGCGGATGAACGAAAACCTGGACTGGACGCAGGACCTCGGCGACGCGTTCCTCGGCCAGCGGGAAGAGGTCATGAAGGCCGTGCAGGCGATGCGGCGCAAGGCCTACGACGCGGGCAACTTGAAGTCGAGCAAGGAGCTCACGGTCAAGGAGGAGGCGGACCAGATCATCGTGATCCAGGCCGCGGACCCCGAGGTGATCTACGTCCCCACGTACTACCCCACCGCGGTCTACGGATCGTGGGGCTACCCGTACTACTACTACCCGCCGATGTACCCGCCGCCGCCGGCGGGCGGAGCGTGGTTCGGGTTCTCGGTCGGCGTGATCTGGGGCGCCGCGATCTGGGGCGACTGCGACTGGCACGGCAACGACGTCAACATCGACATCGACCACCACAACACGTTCGTCGACCGCACGGAGACCGGTGATCGGCGGCAGCAGGCCAAGGACAAGGCCGCGACGAACAAGGGCAAGTGGCAGCACGATCCCGCGCACCGCAAGGGCGTCGGCTACAAGGACAACAAGGTCGCGCAGCAGTACGGCGCGCGAGCCGGTCAGGCCCGGGTCACGCGCGATCAGGCGCGCGGGTACAGCAGTCGCCCGGGTGGCGGCAACGCACCGTCGCAGCGACCGGCCGCAGGCACGGGCGCCGTGCAGCGACCGGGAGGCGGAACGGTTCCCGCGCAGCGGCCCGCAGCGGGCGCCGGGACGACGCCGTCGAATCGGGCCACGACCCGCCCGAGCACGGGGCAGAGCGGCGGCTCGTTCACGGGCTCGGGCAGCGCGAGCTCGACGCGCGCGAGCAGCTCACGCGGCGGGGCATCGCGCGGGAGCGGTGGCGCGCGCGGCGGCGGCGGCGGGCGCGGCGGCGGTGGACGGCGCTGATCCGAGGACACGCACGAACATGAACACGATCATCCGGCTCGCGCTCGTCGCCCTCCCTCTGCTCGCGCTCGGCTGCGTGTCGAAGCGCTCGGTGGCCTTCGACACCCCCGAGGACGCCGTGCATTACCTCGTCGAAGCGGCCGAGGATCGCGATGCCGCCGAGCAGCTCCTGGGACCGGGCGGGTTCGAGCTCCTGCGCTCGGGCGACGATGTCGCCGACCGGCAGGACTACCAGGCCGTCGTCGAGCTGATGCGCGAGAAGCTCGCCTTCGAGGACCTGGGCGAAGGCCGCCGGATCGCGCTGCTCGGCAACGACGGCTGGGAACTGCCGATCCCGCTCGTCGAAAGCGAGCACGGCTGGCACTTCGACGTCGAGGCCGGCCGCGAGGAGATCGTGAACCGGCGCGTGGGCCGCAACGAGATCTCGACGATCGAGACGCTGCGCGCCATGGTCGAGGCGCAGCGCGAGTACGCCGCCAAAGGCCGCGACGGGAATCCGCCGGCTTTCGCGCAGCGGTTCCTGAGCAGTTCCGGCAAGCACGACGGTCTCTTCTGGCCGGCGCCCGAGGGCGACGACGAGAGCCCGCTCGGCCCGCTGGTCGCCGAGGCGGCAGAGGAGGGCTATCGCAAAGGCCAGGCAGGGCCCATCCCGTACCACGGCTACTTCTACCGGCTCCTCACGGCGCAGGGACCCGGCGCACCGG
>JANNQS010000114.1:0-34486 GCA_031400875.1 Planctomycetota bacterium
CTTCGGTTGCACCGGCTGGCGCCTGGGCACGATCGCCGTGCACGAGGACAACATCTTCGACCAGATGATCGCCGCGCATCCCGAGCCGACCAAGAAGCTCCTGGACAAGCGCTATGGCGGGCTCACGCTCGAGCCGCGCAAGCTTGCATTCATCGATCGCATCGTGGCGGACAGTCGCGACGTTGCGCTGAATCACACCGCGGGACTCTCGCTTCCGCAGCAGGTCATGATGACGATCTTCTAGATCTCCGAGCTGATGGACGAGAAGAAGGACTACCAGAAGGCCTGCATCGGCATCGTCAAGAAGCGCGTCGAGGCGACGATCGAGGGACTCGGCATCGAGGTCGCTCCCAACGAGTACTTCGACTACTACTACGGATTGATCGACTTCGAGTTCTTTGCCCGAAAGTACATAGGCGAGGACATGGTCAAGTGGATGAAAGCGAACGTGCATCCGCTCGACATCGTTTTCCGTCTGGCCGAGGACCATGGCATCGTGCTGCTCAATGGGAGCGGTTTCGCCGCTCCGGACTGGTCAGTTCGCATTTCGTTCGCGAACCTCGATGACCACGTTTACGACGACATCGGCCGTGCTGTGCGCGCTATTGCACGTGGGTACAACCAGGCTTACCAGGCAGCCACGGGCAAGCGCGGTGTGCCGGCTGCAACGAAGGGGCGACGCGGAGCGAAGCGCTAGCCGGATTTGGGACGAACGCGTTCCGGGTTGTTTTCACGGGCAACAAGGGATTTCTGCCCGAGCGGGCATGGCCCCAGGACGGCCATTTTGTACTCTGCTGCCTTCGAAATCGACCGAGAGGGGCCGGGCCACGCGGTCACGGCACAAGGAATAGTCACGAAGATGAGAGCGCTGATGCACAAGCTGGCCTTGCCGGGTTCGTTGCTGATCCTCATTGGCGTATTGGCTGCCTGCGAGAAGCAGCAGAAGCCGAAGGTGGAGCCGCCTCCGCCCGAGGTCAAGGTCGCGGTCGTGCTCCAGCGCGACGTGCCGATCCACGTCGAGGCGATCGGGGAGACGCGCGGCAACACGGAGATCGAGATCCGCGCGCGCGTCGAGGGCTTCATCGAGACCGTCGACTACAAGGAGGGCACGCCGGTCAAGAAGGGCCAGCTGCTCTACACGATCGACGCGCGGCCGTTCGAGTCGCGCTTGACGACCGCGAAGGCCAGCCAGGCCGAGGCCGAGGCCCAGTTCGCGCGCGCACGTCAGGACGTCGTGCGCTACGAACCGCTCGTCGCGAAGAACGCGATCTCGCGCCAGGAGTACGAGACCGCGGTGTCTCTCGAGAAGGCCGCCGCGGCGGTCGTGGAAGCGGCCAAGTCGATGGTCGTGCAGGCCGAGATCGACCTCTCCTACACGCGTGTCCTCGCTCCGGACGACGGCCTCGCCGGGCGCACCGAGGTCTACGCCGGCACGCTGGTCGGGCGCGGGCAGAGCACGCTGCTCACGCGCATCTCGCGCACGGATCCGATCCACGTGCGCTTCAGCTTCCCGGAGAAGGACTACCTGGCCATGGCGCGCAAGCGCGGTTCGGGCGTCACCCCCGAGGAGGCGAGCCGCACGACGACCTTCGAGCTCTTCACGGCCGACGGAACGATCCACCCCGCGCCCGGGACGCTGGTCTTCGTCGATCGCAACGTCGATGCCCGGACCGGTACGATCATGGTCGAGGCGGCCTTCGCCAACCCGGACCAGATCGTGCGCCCCGGCCAGTACGGGCGCATCCGCGCGACGATCGACCAGAAGAAAGGCGCAATCCTGGTGCCGCAGCGGGCGGTGATCGAGCAGCAGGGCGTCTTCAGCGTCATGGTCCTCGGCGAGGGCGACAAGGTCGAGCAGCGGCTCGTGACGCCAGCCGGGCGCAAGGACGCGCTGTGGGTGATCGCCTCCGGGCTGAAAGCCGGTGACCGCGTCGTCGTCGAGGGGCTGCAGAAGATCCGTCCAGGGATGCAGGTCCAGCCCAAGGTCGTGCTGATCGAGGAGAAGGGCGCGGAGCCGGCTCAAGGCGAGGGCAAGTCCACGCAAGGCGAGGGCCAGCCGGGTCAGGGCAACGCCAAGTCCGCCAACGGCGCGGCCAAGTAAGCCATGGCCAGCTTCTTCATCCGGCGGCCGATCGTCGCCATCGTCATCTCGATCCTGATCGTGCTCATGGGGCTCTTCTCCCTGAAGGGCCTCAGCATCGAGCAGTACCCGTTCCTCGCGCCGCCCACGATCCGCGTCACCGCGAACTACCCCGGTGCCTCGGCGTTGACCGTCGAGCAGTCGGTGGCGTCGCCGATCGAGCAGGAGGTCAACGGCGTCGACGACATGATCTACATGAAGTCGTCGAACACGAGCGACGGCCGCATGCAGCTCGACGTCAACTTCAAGGTCGGCGTCGACCAGGACAACGCGAACGTCCTCACGCAGAACCGCGTGTCGATCGCGCAGGCGCGCCTGCCGGCGGAAGTCTCACAGCAGGGCGTGACCGTCAAGAAGATGAGCCCGAGCATCTTGATGCTCATCTCGCTGTACTCGCCGAAGGGGAGCTACGACGCGAACTTCCTCATCAACTACTGCGGCATCAACCTGCGCGACCAGCTGTTGCGCATCCCGGGCATCGCCCAGGTGGACCTGTTCGGCGGCACGGACTACGGGATGCGTGTCTGGCTGCAGCCGGACAAGCTCGCGAAGCTCGGCCTGACCCCCAGCGACGTCATCTCGGCCATCAAGGAGCAAAACCTCCAGGCGCCGACCGGGAAGATCGGCGGCGCGCCCTCGGCGGGCGACCAGGAGTTCACCTACACGGTCAGCACGCGCGGCCGCCTGATCACGGCCGCCGAGTTCGAGGACATCATCGTCCGCGAGTCGGAGTCCGGCGCGCAGATCCGCATCAAGGACGTGGGCCGCGCCGAGCTCGGCTCGCAGAACTACGACTCCTTCGGCCGCCTCGACGGACAGGCCGCTGGAGCCATGGCGGTCTACCTCCTCCCGGGCGCGAACCAGCTCGTGGCCTCGGAGACGATCTACGCGACGATGGCGCGCGCCAAGGAGATCTTCCCGACGGACATGGACTACAAGATCGTGTACGACACGACTCCGGCGGTGGAGGCCTCGATCGAGTCGATCGTGCACACCTTCCTCGAGGCCGTGATCCTCGTCACGCTCGTCGTCTTCATCTTCCTGCAGAACCTGCGGGCGACGCTGATCCCGCTCTTGACTGTGCCCGTCTCGCTCATCGGCACCTTCCTCTTCTTCCCGCTGCTCGGGTTCTCGGTCAACACGCTTTCGATGTTCGGCCTCGTGCTGGCCATCGGCATCGTCGTCGACGACGCAATCGTCGTCGTCGAGGCCGTCATGCACCACATCGAGCACGGCAAGAGCCCCAGGGAGGCCACCGAGCAGGCCATGAAGGAGGTGACGGCGCCGGTCATCGGCATCGCGCTCATCCTCACCGCGGTCTTCGTGCCGGTCGCCTTCTTGGGCGGCCTGACGGGGCAGATGTACCAGCAGTTCGCGCTCACGATCGCGATCTCGGTGTTGCTCTCGGCCTTCAGCGCACTGTCCTTGTCGCCCGCGCTGTGCGCCATGATGCTCAAGCCGGCCAAGCCTTCGCGCGGCCCGCTGGGCGCGTTCTTCAAGCTGTTCAACAAGGGCTTCGAGAAGGTGACCGGGGGGTACGTTTCGGTCTCGCGCCTTCTCGTCCGCCGCGCGTTCCTCACGGTTGCGATCGTGGGCGCGGTCGTCGTGGGCGCCGGGTTCTTCGGCAAGATGGTCCCGGCGGGCTTCATCCCCGACGAGGACCAGGGCATCTTCGGTGTCGCCGTGCAGCTCCCGCCGGGCTCCTCGCTCGATCGCACGAGCGACATGCTGGCGCAGGTCGAGGGGATCCTGGCGAAGACCGAGGGTCTCGAGTCCTACCAGACGATCGGCGGCTACGGCGCGGTGACCAGCACGTACCAGCCCAACTTCGGGACGATCTTCGTGCGGCTCAAGCCGTGGGAAGAGCGCCACGGCGAGGCCCTGCACGTGAAGGGGATCATGCGCGGCCTGGGCGCGCAGCTGGCGCGCATCCCGGAAGCGGTCGCGTTCCCCTTCAACATCCCGACCATCGCGGGCTTCGGGGCGTCGGCCGGCTTCAACTTCCTGCTGCAGGACCGCAGCGGATCTTTGAGCGTGGCCGACATGGGCGAGCGGACGAGCACGTTCCTGGCCGCAGCTCGGCAGCGTCCCGAGCTGGCCAACCTCTTCACCTCGTTCGACCCGAACTACCCGCAGGTCAACGTGGAGCTCGACCGCGAGAAGGCCCGCAAGCTGGGCGTCCCGGTGAACGAGGCCTTCCAGGCGATGGCCACGATCCTGGGCGGGACCTACGTCAACGACTTCAACCGCTTCGGCCGCCTGTTCCGCGTGTACGTCCAGGCCGAGGCCGACGCTCGCAGCAAGCCGTCCGACATCGGCGACATCTACGTGCGCAGCCAGACGACCGAGGAGATGATCCCGCTCTCGACGCTGCTCACGATCGAGTCCAAGGCGGGCTCCGAGATCACGACCCGCTTCAACCTGTTCCGGTCGGTGGAGATCAACGGTGTCCCCGGCGCGGGGTTCACCTCCGGTCAGGCGCAGGCCGCGCTCGAGGAGACGTTCGCCGCGACCATGCCGCCGGAGATGGGCTTCGCCTACTCCTCCCTCTCCTACCAGGAGAAGGTCGCGCCGCCGCCGGGGCCCACGTTCGTCATGGCGATCGTGTTCGTGTTCCTGTTGCTCGCGGCGCTGTACGAGAGCTGGCGTCTGCCGTGGGCCGTACTCCTCGGCTCGCCGCTCGTCGTGCTGGGCGCGTTCTTCGGCGCGTGGCTCATGGGCTACGACAACAACGTCTACGTGCAGATCGGCCTGATCATGCTGATCGGGCTGGCGGCCAAGAACGCGATCCTCATCGTCGAGTTCGCCAAGGCGAAGCACGACGAAGGCATGGCGATCGAGGCGGCCGCGCTCGAGTCCGCGCGCCTGCGCTTCCGGCCGATCCTCATGACGGCGTTCGCCTTCATCCTGGGCGTCGTGCCGCTGATGCGCGCGAGCGGCGCCGGCGCAGGCGCGCAGAACGTGATGGGAACCGCGGTGTTCTGGGGCATGCTGATCGCGACCGCGTTGGGCGTGTTCCTGATCCCGGGCAACTTCGCGTTCGTCGAGCTGCTCGGCCGCAAGAAGAAGATGGCGGCCGCCCAGGCGGCGAGGGAGGCCGAGTCCGGTCCTGCGGGCAAGGACAAGCACGGTCCAGGAACGCACGAACCGAAGGCGGCCGCGAGCGGGGCGGGGGCGCACTGACATGGACGCACGTCCCGCATTCGCGTTGATCCTGCTCTTGGCGGGGTGCACGCTCGGTCCGGACTACAAGCGTCCCGAGCTGCCATTGCCCGAAGGCTGGCGCGACGTCAGCGCCGGCGAACAGGAGTCGCTCGCCAACACGCCCTGGTGGGAGGTCTTCCGCGACCCGGAGCTCGTCAACCTGATCCAGATCGCGCTGTACGAGAACAAGGACCTCAAGATCGCCGTCGAGCGCATCGAGGAAGCGCGTGCCATCTACGGGTTCACGAAGGCGGACCTCTATCCGAAGATCGACGCCTTCGCGTCGGCGGGCAGCACCGAGGTGAGCCGGCAGGGGATCCCGCCTCTCCCTTCGGGAATCGACAACCAGAACGAGCTGTACACCGTCGGCGCCTCCATGTTCTGGGAGCTCGACTTCTTCGGCCGCATCCGGCGCGCGACCGAGGCCGAACTGGCCCAGCTCTACGCCACCGAGCAGGCGCGCCGCGCCGTCGTGCTGGCGCTCGTCTCCGACGTGGCGCGCGCCTACGTCGAGCTGCGCGACTTCGACCGGCGCCTCGCGATCTCGCGGCGCACGCTCGAATCGCGCGTGCAGTACGTATCGCTGGCGCGCGACCGCTTCGAAGGCGCGCTCACCTCCGAACTCGACTGGCGCCAGGCGGAGGCCGAGATGCACCGCACCGCGTCGCTCGTCTTCGAATTCGAACGTCTCGTGCGCCAGAAGGAGAACGAGCTCTCCACGCTGCTCGGCCGGAACCCGGACGTGATCCCGCGCGGGCGCGCGCTGGAAGAGCTCGAGCTGCCCGAGTCGGTGCCGCCGGGCCTGCCGTCGGAGCTCCTGGACCGCAGGCCCGACGTGCGCCAGGCCGAGGAGCTGCTGGTCTCCGCCAACGCGCGCATCGGATCCGCCAAGGCGCTCCTGTTCCCGAGCATCGCACTGACCGGCGCGTTCGGCTGGGAGAGCACGGAGCTCGACGACCTGTTCGAATCGTCGGCGCAATCCTGGTCGATCGGCGCGAACCTGCTGCAGCCGATCTTCAACGCCGGGCAGAACCAGCGGCGCGTCGAGGCGACCGAGTCGCAACAGCGTCAGGCGCTGTACGCCTACGAGCGCTCGGTTCTGCAGGCGTTCCGCGAGGTCGAGGACTCCCTGGTCGGATTCCGCCAAGCCGGGTTGCGGCGCGACTCCGAGGGCCAGCGCGTCACGGCCGAGCGCAAGGTCGTCGAGTTGGCCGAGCTGCGTTACCGCGGCGGCGTCGCGGCGTACCTCGAGGTGCTCGACGCGCAGCGTTCGCTGTTCGAAGCCGAACTCGACGAGACGAGTTCGTTGCGCGACGAGGTCGTCAGCCTGATTCAGATCTACAAGGCGCTGGGCGGCGGCTGGCCGCAGGAGCCCGAGGAAGAAAGCACCGAAGACGCACAACCAGAGGAAGGAGCCGCGCAATGACGAAGGACGACGAGGAGGACAAGGGCGAGAAGAAGATGAAGCGCAAGGAGTACGAGCGGGAGCTCGAGAAGCTCCAGGCGGAACTCTGCACGCTCCAGGAGTGGGTGAAGCACGAGGGCCTGCGCGTGATCGTCATCTTCGAAGGGCGCGACGCGGCCGGGAAGGGCGGCACGATCAAGGCCATCACCGAGTGCGTCAGCCCGCGCGTATTCCGCCTGGTGGCGTTGCCGGCGCCTTCCGACCGCGAGAAATCGCAGATCTACATGCAGCGCTACGTCCCGCACTTCCCGGCCGCGGCTGAGGTCGTGATCTTCGACCGCTCCTGGTACAACCGCGCCGGTGTCGAGCGCGTGATGGGCTTCTGCACCGATGCGCAGGTCGAGGGTTTCCTCGAGCGCATTCCCGAGTACGAGAAGGATTTCGTCAGGGCCGGCATCATCCTCGTCAAGTTCTGGCTGGAGGTCGGCGACGAGGAGCAAAAAATCCGCTTCGAGTCGCGCATCGACGATCCGCGCAAGCAGTGGAAGCTCAGTCCGATGGACCTGCCCTCGCGCGAGCGCTGGTACGACTACTCGCGCGCGCGCGACGCGATGCTCGACGCCACGGACACGAAGCATGCCCCCTGGTACCTCGTCCGCTCGGACGACAAGCGGCGCGCGCGCCTGAACATCATCTCGCACCTGCTGAAGCTCATTCCGTACGAGGTGTTGCCGCGCGAGAAGGTGAAGCTGCCCAAGCGCTCGATGAAGGGCGCCTACGACGACCAGAAGAGCATCGAGGGCCGCAAGTTCATCCGCGAGAAGTACTGAGAGAGCGAGGGAAAATCGATCCTACGCTCTCTCAAACCTTTTTGGCGCCGCTCCGCGGCGCGAGAGCGTTCGAATTCTTCTCACGCTCTGAGAGAGCGAGAAACAATCGATCGTACGCTCTCTCAAACCAAGTGGCGCCGCTCCGCGGCGCGAGAGCGCTCGAATTCTTCTCACGCTCTGAGAGAGCGAGTGAGAATCGATCCTACGCTCTCTCAAACCCTGTTGGCACCGCTTCGCGGCGCGAGAGCGTTCGAATTCTTCTCACGCTCGGAGAGTCCGTGAAGGACTCGAGCCTGCCGTCCGTCCGTCCCTGGTGGCGCCGCATGCCGGCGCCAGAGGTTTCGATGTCCTCGCACGCTCTGCGCGCGCTCTCGAGCCGTAGGGAAATCGAAGCCTCATGAACAGCGATCTCGCAGCCGCCCTCGCCTGGCCCGGCCGGCGGGCGCGCTGGTTCCCCGGGATCGCCCGGTCGCGCGAGTACCAGCTCGCGTGGCTACGGCCCGACCTCGTGGCGGGCATCACGCTGGCGGCTCTTCTCCTGCCCGACGGCAGCGCGATCCCCTCGCTGGGCGGGCTCCCGTCGGAGGCCGGGCTCTACGCCTGTCTCTTCTCCGGCCTCGTCTTCTGGTTCTTCTGCAGCTCGCGCCACACGGCGATCACCGTCGCATCGGCGATCTCGCTGCTCATCGCCAGGTCGAGCAGCGTGCGCAAGAGCCTGGTCAAGGCCGGCTGCGAGGAGGAGTGCGGCCCCGTGGTCGCGAACGAGCCCGTGGCCGCGATCGTGTCGACTTCGCCTTCGTCAGCGCGAACACCCGGTGGCCGACAGGAACCTCCCCCCGGGAAGCTCTCGCAGTGACCGAGCCGGCAATCGCCGACGGGAACAGACACATGGACCTCTTCACACGGATACGACGACGCGAGCGCGCGTCACTTCGCGGCCTCAGGGCATGCCACGTGTTCCTCGGCCTGGTCCACGCGGCTGCCGCGTGCGGACCGGCAGCCGAACCGCCCCAGTCCGGAACGCCCGGCGAGTGGCTGGAGTTCGAGGGGTCCTGGAACGCATCCGGCAGCCGCCGGACCATTCCGCTCGGCGAGGATCGCCGCGGCGCGATCATCGACCTGAGAGGCACGATGCTGCTCGGAGGCGCGCGTCACGCCGGCGTGGGATTCCGCTCCGAGGTGCTCGCGCTCGTCGACAGCGCCACCGGCTTGGTGGGCCGCAGCGTCTGGACCGACGAACGCGGCGAACAGGTGTTCAGCGAACTCGTGGGCGAAGGCACCGCGGCGCGCAACCGAATCACGGGGACGATCCTGGGCGGCACCGGGCGCTTTGCCGGCGCGACGGGCTCCTACGAGTTCTCCTGGAAGTTGGTCATGGAGGCCGAGGACGGCTCGATCCAGGGACGCGCCGTCGAACTGAAAGGTCGCGTCCGGCTCGGTACCGCAGAGGGAGGATTGCCCAAATGACGATTGGAATGCTCCTGAAACGCGCAGCGCCGTTCGCGATCGCGCTCGGCATCTGGTTCTTCCCGATCCCGGCCGGACTCACCGCCCCGGCGTGGCACCTGTTCGCGGTCTTCGCCGCGGCCATCGCTTCGGTGCTCCTCGGCGCGTTTCCTCTCCTGACGGCCTCGATGCTGGCTGTGGGGGCGATCGTCCTCACCCGGACGATCACGCCGGCGCAGGCGTACTCGGGCTTCGCCAACTCGAGCGTGTTGCTCGTGGTGATCGCGTTCATCGTCGCGCAGGCCGTGGTGAAGTCCGGACTCGGCCGGCGCATCAGCCTGCTCATGGTGAGCCGCTTCGGGGGCTCCTCGCTCGGTCTCGCCTACAGCATCGTGCTGACCGATGCGGCCATCGCGCCGGCGTTCCCGAGCAACACGGCGCGCGGCGGCGTGCTCTTCCCGATCGTGCTGTCCGTGGCCAAGGGGGCCGGCTCGACGCCCGACGATCCCGAGAAACGCCGGCTCGGCGCCTACCTCATGTTCTGCTCGATGGCGGGCCTGGCCGTCTCCTCCGCCCTGTGGATGACGGCCACGTCCTGCAACCCGATCGGTGTGGAGATCGCGGAGAAAGCCGGGCTCGAGATCGGGTTCGGGACGTGGCTCCTGGCCTCGTCGGTGCCGTCGCTCGTCGCGATCGTGATGTTGCCGCTGCTCGTGGCGAAGCTCTTCTCCCCCGGCGTCGGGAAGACGCCCGAGGCCCCCGCGGCGGCGCGCAAGGACCTGGCCGGCATGGGGCCGATGTCGCGCAACGAATGGATCACGGCCGTGACGTTCGCGCTGATGGTCGCCGGATGGGTGTTCGGCAACGCGCTGAACCTGAACGGGACCAGCGTGGCTTTCCTGGGCCTGGGCGTGCTGCTCCTGGCCGGAGTGCTCACCCTCGAGGACATCTCCCGGCAGGGCGACACGCTGGCGACCTTCCTCTGGCTCGCGGTCCTGTTCGCGATGAGCGCGCAGCTGAACGAGCTCGGCTTCATGGGCTACGTGGGCGAGCGCCTGGCCTCGAGCCTGGGCGGCCTCTCCTGGCCGCTGCTGTACGTGACGCTGATCGTCCTCTACGTCGGCATCCACTACCTGTTCGTGAGCCAGACCTCGCAAGTGCTGGCGCTGTTCGGCGTCTTCCTCGACGTCGGCATGCGCGGCGGGGTGCCCGTGCAGCTGATGGCGTACGGCCTGCTCTTCGCGAGCAGCTACTTCTCGGTGATCACCCCGCAGGGCGGCAGCCAGAACATCATCTTCGTGGCCAGCGGGTACCTGACGCAACGCGAGCTCTACAGGTTGGGTCTCCTCGTCACATTGGCCTTTCTGGCCGTGTACCTCGTGATCGGCACGCCGTGGGTGTACTTCGTCGCCGGCTGACCAGCCTGCGCGCGGGTCGACAGCCGCGGCTCCCTACGCACTTCGGCCCCTGTGTGAAACTCGTCGCCGCCTGGGAACGATCGTGCTCCACGAGGACAACATCCTCGACGAGAAGATCGCGAAGCATCCCGAGCCCACGCGGAAGCTGCTGGACAAGCGCTACGGCGGTCTCACGCTCGAGCCGCGCAAGATGGCCTTCATCGACCGCATCGTGGCCGACAGCCGCGACGTCGCGCTGAACCACACGGCGGGACTGTCGCTCCCGCAGCAGGTCATGATGACCCTGTTCTCGCTGAGCGAGCTGATGGACGCGAAGAAGGACTACCAGAAGGCCTGCATCGGCATCGTGAAGAAGCGCGTGGAGGCCACGATCGAGGGCCTAAGGATCGAAGTCGGGAGCAACGACCAGTTCGACTACTACTACGGCCTGATCGACTTCGAGTTCTGGGCCCGGAAGTACGTCGGCGAGGACGTGGTCAAGTGGATGAAGGCCAACGTGCACCCGCTCGACATCGTGTTCCGCCTGGCCGAGGACCACGGCATCGTGCTGCTCAACGGCAGCGGGTTCGCCGCCCCCGACTGGTCGGTGCGCATCTCGTTCGCCAACCTGGACGACCACGTCTACGACGACATCGGTCGGGCCGTGCGCGCGATCGCGCGCGGCTACCGGCAGGCGTACGAAGCGGCCACGGGCAAGAAGGTCGTGCCGAACGGGGCGAAGACGGTCCAGGCGAAGGCCAAGACGGTCCAGCCGAAGAAGCCTGCCGCGCGCAAGCCGATTCAGCGCGTGTAGCCGAGCGTCTGGAGCTGCCGCAGCATCTCGGGATCGAGCGGCCGGTCGGCGGCTTCGCCGAAGCTCTGCGCGAGCGCCTGGTGGACGAGCCAGTGCTCGGTCAGCGTCTGCGTGTAGTGCGCGACGAGCTCGGGGTGCTCGTCGTTCACCGCACGCGTCGCGAACGGGTCGTTCCACAGGTCGTAGAGGAGCAGCCGCGACGTGTCGGCGAAGAACGGGTGCACGGCCCCCCACCGTCCGCCGGCCGGGTACGCGTGACGGCCGCGCGATCCGTCGGCGCCCTGCGCGACGGGCGCGATCTCGAGCGACGCGCCCCAGCGCATGTCGATCATCTCGATGTTGCCGACCATCGCGCCGGTCGCCTCGTCGACGCGGAACTCGTCCAGGATCACGGGCCGCGGCTCGAGCTCGCGTCCGAGCAGCAGCGGCGCGAGCGAGCGGCCTTGCATGACCTCAGGCATCGGCAGACCAGTCAGCTCGAGGATCGTCGGCAGCACGTCGATCATCGACACGGGCTGCGCGATGCGGCGGTCGCCGGCGATCTTCCCCGGCCACACGAAGATCAGCGGCACTCGCGTGCTGTAGGAATCGAACAGCGCGCCCTGCCAACCCTCCGGCTGCGGCTCGATCAGCCCGCGGCCCCAGCGCGCGAACGTGCCGGCCGGATGCCCGTGGTCGGAGCCGATCACGAGCAGCGTGTCCTCCCACTCGCCCGCGGCCTTCAGTCGATCGACCAGGCGCTCGAGCTCCTTGTCCTGGTGCGCCATCGTCTCGTCGTACAGCCCGCGCCGCGCGTTGAAGTAGCCGTGGCGGTCGATCTTCGCGCGCTTCAGCGCCTCGTCGTAGAAAGCGACCATGCTGGTCGTGCCGAACAGGTCGCCGGACTTCTGGAAGAGGCTGTTGTCCCACTCCTCCAGACGCTCCCGGTCCGCGGCGCCGACGAACAACCCGGCGAAGGGCGACGGCGGATGGTTGGGCTCGTGCACATCGGTCGTCTGGAAGTGGACCCAGTACGGCCGACCCGGGTAGTCGCGGCGGAAGCGCCAGTACCACTCGTGCAGCTCGGGCGACGAACGCGAGCTGTCCTCCGTGTCCGCGTCGCGCATGACGTCGACGCCGCGCTCGAGCCCGATCATGCGCGCGCAATTCGGGTTCGAGGTGAACACCGCCGTCTGGTAGCCGGCGCGGTGCATGTGCTCGGCCATCGTCGTGGCCTTCGCCGGCACGGGCGTCGAATGGATGCCGCGCCGCAGGCCGCCCAGCACGCTGTGCTGCAAGGACGTCATGAACGACGCCGTCGAAGGCTGCGTCCAGGTCGAGTTCGAGTGCGCCTGCTCGAACACGACGCCCTCCTTGGCGAGGCGCTCGAGGAACGGCGTCGTGCGGCGGTTGTAGCCGTACACGCTCATCAGGTCGGCGCCGCCGCCGTCGATCACGTAGAAGATGACGTTCGGCCGCGTGGCGCCTCGCGGCGCGCCTCCTCGCGCGCGCTCGGAAACATGTGCGGCGGCCGGCTTGCTCGACACGATCGGCGCGCCCCACAGCGCGACGGCGCCGGGCGTCTCGCTCTCGGCCGCGAGCACCAGCTCGACCTCCGTGCCCGACCAGCGCGCGAGGTCGAACGACCTCTGATGCCACTGCGCGGCGTCGGTGACGACCTCGCGCGCGAGCTCCTGCGGCGCGGCCGACCCCGACTTCACCGCGACGGTGTACGTGACGACCTCGCCCGCGAGCGCGCTGAGCCCGACGTCGAGCCTTCCGGCCTCGGGCACGCGCACGCGGAACGCGAGGCTCGCCGGCGCGTGCGCGAAGATCGTGCGCCGCGTGAACGAGTCGCGCGTCAGCGATCTCACGCCGGACGGCTCGAGGAAGGGCGCACCGCGCGGCACGAGCGAGATCGAGAGGATCTCGATCTCGGCCGCCTGCGGCGCGCTGGCGAGCAGGCCGATGCTGTGCACCGTGCGCGGCCGACCCGGCTCGTCGCGACCGCGCGCGACGAGCGGCAGCATGTAGTCCTGCACCGACCCGTCGTTGAACACCGGCGACGTGCCGCCGTGGCCGCCGAAGAACGCGAACGCGCCCGGGAGGGCGGCGCGCGTCTCGACGTTGCACGCCGCGGCGATGCCGGACATGCGCGCGTGCGACCGCGCGCGCACGCGCACGCCGGCCCAGGCGTCGATCGGGCTCTCGGGCACGTCGACGGCGATGCCGCCCACCATCATCCCGCCGCGCCCGCAGTCCGGCACGCGCAGCGCGACGCGCAGGCAATCCGGGCGCGCTTCCAGCTCGACGGTCGCCAGGCCGGGCATCGTCGCCGCGGAGAGCGCGCGCCACTCGGGCCGCGGCTCGGCGAAGCTCCACGTGCGCTGCTCGCGCGCCGCCGCCGGCGCCGGCGCGCTCGCGACACGCGCGTGCTCGAGCTCGACGTCGAGGTGGACAAGCGCCGGGTTCGAGGACGACGCGGCACCGGAGGAGCGGCTGCCGCAAGCGGAGACGACGACCGCGAAGAGCGCGCTCGCGCTGCAGACGAGGACGCGCCCGGGCCGGCCGCGACGTCGGATCGGCGTGGCGCGCGTGACGGGGAAGACGGGCTGACCTCGATCCCACATGACGACCTCTCCTGGCCGGCGAACGGGAGCCGGCGGTTGACGGTCGGCCATGCTACGCCTCGGAGACCGAGGAGCATTCGAAGTCTCTGCGTGCCGCGCGCGGTCCGCGCGGCGCCACCAGGGTTCGGGAGAGCGTAGGACCGCTTGCTTCTCGCTCGTTCAGATCGTCCAGCTCACCAGCACGCCGTTCGACAGGTTGAACGTGTCCGCAGTGCAGAAGCTCGCGGCGTTGCGGTACCAAACCTGGTAGATGCGCGTTCCGGGCGAGGTCACGAGCCCTCGGGCGGAGACCGTCGCATCTCCAGCACCGGGGTATTGCGACGCGCCGCCGGCATTCGACTTCGTCCCCAGGCGCAGCACGCTGCCGCCCGCGCAACGCAGGCCGTCGCCGAAGACGACGCCCAGCCCTCCGTTCTGCGGCGCCGTGCCCTGGAAGTAGAGCGCCGAGCTGTCCGGCATGCCCGCGCCCTGGAGGACGAGCGTGTCGCCCGCGATGCTCGCGAGCCCAAAGCCCGACAGGTTCGCGCCGCCCGGGTTCAGCGAGTGGGCGCAGCCGTTGCCCGCCGCGCCCTGGTTGCCGCACGGGCAGCTGGCTCCCGATCCGTCTCCGAAGCAGAACGCCGTGCCCGCCGGCGTCTCGGGCGTGAGGAGCAGGAGCCCGCTCTCGCCCGTGGTCGGATTCGTGGCCGGTCCGAGCAGCTGCTGCGCGTTGTTGATGGCGAAGCCCGAGAAGTTGGAGACGAACCAGTGCCCGACGGGCACGTCGATCAGGTCCTCGATCACGAACGTCCCGACGCCGTTCAGCTGCACGATGGGAGTCAGGCCCCAGACCATCGTCATGTCACCCTGGTCGTTCAGGTCCGCGACGCCGCTCCAGGAGCCGCACGGGCCGAAGATCTCCCAGCCCAGGCCCGGCGTGTGGCGAGCGGACTGCTGGATGCACGTGCTCGTGGTCAGGTACGCCACGCCGGACACCTGGCCCGGAGCGTTGATCGAGTAGCCCATCACCGAGCTGTAGTTGTTGGGAAAGCCCTGCGGGACGCCCAGGCTCTGCACCTGCATCGTGTTCAGGTCGAGCAGCTTGCCGTCCCACGAGCGGTCGATGAGCACGCGCGAGTCGTTGATCGCCTGCGGATCGAAGACGCCCGTGGACGCCAGGCTCAGCGGGGCGCCGCCGGCGAAGAAGAGCGCCGGGATGCGGTACGTCCCGTCCGACGACCAGCCCACGAAGTCCCCCACGTTGTTGAGCGCCGTGGCGTTGCTCGACACGTGACCCGGCAGGAGCCCCAGCTCCTGGACCGTGTAGCCGCCGCCGACGTTGGGCGTCCACAGCGCCGCCCTGCCGGAGAACTCGGGCGAGGAGGAGGAGCCCACCTGCCCCACGATCACGCCCTGGTCGTTGATCTCGTTGGCCACGCTGCTGACGCGCCCCGCCGGCAGGGGCAGCGGAGTCAGCGGCTGGCCGTGCGAGGCGATCCAGCCGCGCAGGTTGCCGGCGATCGTCGTGCTGCCAACGGCCACTCCCGTCTGGTTCATGTCCGAGGCCGAGGTCGCCGTCGCGAGGAGCTCAACGCGATAGCGCGGAGGCGTCTGCGCCTGCAGCGCGCCGGAGGAGAAGACGAGCAGCGCCAGCGCGGCGCGGCTTCCGAGTCGAATGGCCTGGTTCATCGGGATCCTTGAGGTCATGGCGGCGTGCTGTCGGAGGCCCGGCCCTTGTGGCTTCGGCTTCCGGTGACTGTTCGCGGGGTCGCAGCGCCCAGGCGACACGGCCCCACGCATACCCTTGCGCCATCCGGGCCTCGATCCGGTCAGAAAACCGGATAGAAGCGACTTCGCCCAGCGGCAGCGGCGTTGCGTAGGATCAGGAGCGCTGCCGTGGTGACAGCCGTGCGCCCGGAATGGACCTTCCGGTGGGCGTGGTGTGCGTCCGGCGGCCCTCCGATGGCCGATCTCGACCGCATGCTCCGCTCGGCCCAGGAGGGCGATCCCAAGGCCGCCCAGGAGCTCTCCGCCTTGCTCTACGAGGAGCTGCGCGAGCTCGCGCGCCGCCAGATGGCCGCGGAGCGATCCGGCCACACCCTGCAGGCGACGGCGCTGGTGAACGAGGCCTACCTGCGCCTGGTCGCCGACAAGGACGGGACCTTCGCGGATCGCGACAGCTTCTTCGCCGCCGCGGCGAACGCGATCCGTCGCGTGCTGGTCGACCACGCGCGCAAGCGGGCGCGCGAGAAGCGCGGCGGCGGGCGCGCGCGCGTGCCGCTCGACGGACTCGACGTCGCCGAGCCGCTCGCCGACGGGGAGCTGCTCGAGCTCGACGAGGCGCTGGTGAGCCTCGCGCGGATCGATCCGACCAAGGCGCGGATCGTGGAGCTGCGCTTTTTCGCGGGCCTGACGGTCCCGGAGATCGGCACGGTCCTGGGCGCGTCCGAATCGACGATCCAGCGCGAGTGGCGCATGGCACGCGCGTGGTTGCGCGATCAGATGGAAGGTTCCGGTGGAGGCTGATCGCTGGCGGCAGCTCGAGGAGCTCTTCCACCGCGCCGTGGACCTGGGCTCGGCGGAGCGCGACGCGCTGCTGGACGCCGAGTGCGGATCGGACGCCGGGCTGCGCGCCGAGATCGAGCGCCTCCTGCAGCGCGACGACGCGGACGGCGACCTGTTCAGCCGGACGGAATCCCGCGCGCGGCCCGACATCGAGGACCCGATGCTCGGCCGCACCCTGGGTGTCTACAAGTTGACCGCGCGCCTCGCGGCCGGCGGCATGGGCGTCGTCTACCGCGCCGATCGCACGGACGGGCTGTTCCAGCAGGAGGTGGCGATCAAGCTGATCCGCGCCGAGCGCGCGACGGAGTGGATGCTGCGACGGTTCGAGTTCGAGCGCCGCACTCTGGCTGCGCTGGAGCACCCCGGCATCGCGCGCCTCTACGACGGCGGCACGACCGAGGACGGCTGCCCGTACTTCGTCATGGTGCTCGTGCGCGGCGAATCGATCGACCGCTACTGCCAGCGCGAGCGCCTGCCGCTGGCCGCGCGCCTGCGCCTGTTCGTGCAGGTGTGCCGCGCCGTGCAGTTCGCGCACCAGAAGCTGGTGGTGCACTGCGACATCAAGCCCTCGAACATCCTGGTCGACGAACGCGGCGTCTCGCGGCTGCTCGACTTCGGGATCGCGCGCCTGCTGGAGGACGGGTCCGAAGGCGCGGCGCCGGCCGCGACGCGCACGGTCGCGCGCGTCTTCACGCCGGAATACGCCAGCCCGGAGCAGCTCGCGGGCGACGCGGTGACCACCTCGTTCGACGTCTACGCGCTGGGCGTGGTCCTCTACGAGCTCGCGACCGGCCTGCGACCGTTTCCGAGCGAGAACCGCAGTCCGGCCGACTGGGAGCGCCTGGTCCGCGAGCAGATGCCCGAGCGCCCCAGCACGCGCGTCAGCCGCGCGGTGCCGGCACGCGACGCGAGCACGATCGCAGCCGGCTTCCACAGCACGCCCGCCGGTCTGCGGCGGGCGCTGCGCGGCGATCTCGACCGCATCGTGCTGATGGCGTTGCGCAAGGAGACCGAGCGCCGCTACGCCTCGGTGCAGGACCTGGCCGACGACCTCGAGCGTCACCTGGCCGGCCAGCCGGTGCGCGCGCGCCCCGATTCCGTGGCGTACCGGGCCACGAAGTTCGTGCGCCGGAACGGCGTGGCCGTCGCAGCCAGCGCGGCCGTGCTCGCGGCCCTCGTGTTCGGGATCGTCGCGGCGCGCAGCGGCGAGAAGGCGGCCGAGGCGGAGGCACAGCACGCGCGCATCGAGGCCGACTCGTTCCACAGCGTCGCGAACTTCCTCATGGACGCGTTCCTGCCCGCGCAGCCGTCGCAGGACGCGGCCTGGCAGCAGCGGGCGCGCGGTCTGATCCTGGCGCAAGCCGAGCGCGTCCATCGGCAGTACGCGGACCAGGATCACCAGCGCGCGAACCTGCTCGACACGCTGGGGCACGTGAGCCGGCGGCTGGACCTCCTCGACGACGCGGAGAGCCTGATGGGCGAGGCCCTGGCGATCCGCGAGCAGGCCTTCGGCCCGCGATCGCTGGAGTACGCGCTCTCGCTGCGCAGCCTGGGCCAGCTCGAGTACCAGGCCGGAGACTACGTCGAGGCCGCGCGACGGCTCGAGGAAGCCCTCCTGATCCACCGCGCGGCCGGCTCGAGCACGCACGCCGACGTCGACGCGCTGGCCAACGACCTGGCTGCGTGCCTGCGCAACATCGGTCGCGATGCGGAGGCCGGGGCGCTGCACCGGGAGGCGCTCGCGCTGCGTCGCGCGGCGGGCGACGGCACGCTGCCGGTCGCCGAGAGCCTCAACAACCTCTCCGCCGTGCACATGGGCAGCGGAGAGTACGCGCTGGCCGTCGCAGAGCTGCGGGAGGCGTTGACGATCCGCGATTCGATCCTGGGTGGCGAACACCTGTTGACGCTGCAGACGATGTCGAACCTCGCCGCGGCGCTGTGGCGTCACGACGAGCGCGCCGCGGCCCGCGACTGGATGCGACGCGCCGAGTCCGGCTATCGGGCGCTGCGCGGCGACGGCGAGGACGGGCTCGGCCTCGTGCTCGCGAACCTGGCGGCGATGCAGCTCGCCGAGAACGACCAGGACGGCGCAGCGGCCAGCCTCGAGGAGGCGCTCGCGCTGCAGACCAAGAGGCTGGGCGGCGATCACCCGCTCGTCGCCACGACGCTGGCCAAGCTCGCGGTCTCGAGCCACGCGCGCCGTGACGACGACGCCGCGCGCGAGTACTGGCAGGAGGTCGTGCGCATCCGGCGCGCCGCGCGATCGTCCGGGCGGGAGCTGGCCGACGCGCTGTACGGCTTCGGCGTGTTCCTGTCGGACGTCGACGAGTGCGAGCCGGCGGTGCCGCTCCTCGAGGAGGCGATCGGTCTGCAGCGTGCGCAGGAGGCGGCGGATCCCCTGGCCCTGGGACGGGCGCAGCTCGTGCTGGGCCGATGCCTCTGGCGCGCAGGCAGCAGGGAAGCCGCCCGGGAGCATCTGCTGGAGGCCGCGCGCCTGCTCGACGCGAGCCCGGGCGCGAGCCCGGACGAGCGATCCCGAGCTCACCGCTCCGTGCAGGAAACCGCAGGTCCGGCCGCGAAGTGAGAGCGCCGGCGACCCGCGACGGGATCACCGCGCGGCTGAGTTCGCGCGTCAGTTCGTCCAGGTCACCGGCAAGCCGTTCGTGAAGTTGAACGTCCCCGCGCTGCAGAGCGCCGCCGGGTTCCTCACTACGGCGCAACAGGCTGCGCGGCGAGCCGCTCGCGCACTGCGCCGAGGAATCGTTCCCAGTCGAACGCAGGACCCGGATCGCTCTTGTTTCGCTGCACGTGGTAGTGCCCCAGGACCCCCTGGAACGCGCGCCATTCTTCGTCGCTCAAGGCGCGGTCGAGCACTTTCCCGTCCGCGTCGCGCGGCGCATCCGGCTCGATCTTCGGGAACGCGCGGCACAGCGCCGCGGTCAGCTTGACGAGGCTCGCGTACTGCTCGGGCGTCAGGTCGTACTGCTCGAGCGTCTCGCCGTGGATCGTCCCGGAGACGCGCTCGGAACGAGCCGGTCGCGCCACGAAGCCCGGCGTGCGCAAGCCGCCGTCGCCCAGGCGCTCGGGGATCTTCACGAGCGCGCCGCCGGCGTCGTGCGCGTACCACGTGTCGAGCGCCGACTTCGCTCCGGGCGGATAGGCGCCCATGTTCGCGATCTCGATCCCGATCGAGCGCGGGTTCGACTTCGTCGCGTGCCAGGCGGTCTCGCGCGCGTCGAGCGTCTGGTAGATCGTGCCGTCGAGGTCGAGCAGGAAGTGCACGGACAGACCGCGCTGGTCCTGCAGCACCTTGAAGCACGTCTGCGAGACGCCGCACACGTCGTAGTGCAGGACGAACTGGTCGACGACGTCCTGCAGCGCGGCCAGATCCGGGCTCGAAGACGCGACGAGCACCTCCTCGCGCGCGAGGATCGTCTTCTGCTTCTGCAGCTCCGTGCGTTCATCGGATTCGCCTGCGGGCGGGGCGGGCACGTGCTCGGGGTTCGGCTCGTACTCCCGTCGCGTGCGACCCGGCTCGTAGCGCAGGCCGCTGGCTGTCTCCGCGCCCGCTGGAGCGAAGCGCGGCTGCGTAGCATAGGCGTCGTATTTCGGCGGCTGGGTCCAGAGCACGACGGGCACGCCCACGTGATAGGGCCGTCCGGCCACGAGGATCGCGTCGTTCTCGAGCGGGTTGAAGGTCGATCGGTCGGGCGGCACGTGGTGGACGGGCCCGGGTATCCGGCACGCGGTCGCTAGGACCGCGAGGGGCAGGGCCGCGCAGAGGAGATGGGCAGCACGTCGCATGACGCGCCCGACCCTACGCCTGCGGATCCGGCTCTGCCAAGAGCCTGTTCGGCAGCGCGGAGCGCCACAAGGATCGAGGGACCGTAGGATCGGTCTCTTGACGGTCCCGGCGCTCAGCGCCACCAGAATCGAGGGACCGTACGATCGGGTTCCTGGGCGGTCCCCGTCCCCTTAACCCGTCGTCTGTCCGCCGCACGAGCTGCCCGCGCCGGCCGTGCAGCCGAAACAGTGCCGCCGGGTCACGATCCGCCGCGTGGACAGCGCGGCCAGGTCGAAATCGGCCAGGTGCCGCGGCAACCCCGGCGCGGTCTCGAGGTCGAGCATCTGGTTGAAATCGCAGTCGTGCAGGCGGCCGTCCCAACCCACGCTGATCGTCGTGCGGCACATGACCCCCGCCGCCGCGGTCGGGTTGAAGGCCGCCGTCAGCCGCTCCATGTAGCCGGCCAGGTTGCCGCTGCGTTCGAGCCACTCGAGGTAGCGCGCGATCGGCAGGTTCGTGATCGTGTAGAGCGCGTCGAACTCGATCCCGTGCAAGCGCCGCATCTCGCGCTTCCACTCGGCTTCGAGCGTCGCCTGCGACGCGCTGGGCAAGAACGCGCCGACCGGGTTCGTCACGAGCACGAGGCGCAGGTCGCCGCGGCCGTAGCCCACTTGGTTCAGTCGCCGCAAGCCTTCGAGCGAGCGCTCGAACACGCCGTCGCCGCGCTGGCGGTCCGTCGCCGCCTGGCGGTAGTGCGGCAGCGAGGCCACGACCTCGACCCGGTTCCTGGCCAGGAACTCCGGCAGGTCGTCGCAGCGCGGCAACGCCAGCACGGTCAGGTTGCAGCGGTCGATCACGTGCCGGTCGAGCGCGCGCGCACCCTCGACGAGGCGCCGGAAGACCGGCGACAGCTCGGGCGCACCGCCGGTGATGTCGACGGTCGGGATCGACGTCGCGGCCAGCACCGAGAGCGCGAGCTCGGCCGTGGCGGCGCTCATCTGCTCCGTGCGCGTCGGTCCGGCGTCGACGTGGCAGTGGTTGCAAGTCTGGTTGCAGAGCTTCCCGACGTTGACCTGGAAGACGTCGATGCCCTGGGCGGTCAGGGGCCCGAGCTCCGCGCCCGCCAGGCGCGCGTCGAAGTCGCCGCGTGGGAGCGGCAGCGCGTCGAGCACGCGCAGCTGCTCGGTCGCGCTGGCGAGCGGCGCGTTGCGCGCCTGCAGGGTCGGGACGGTGACGATCACGCGCTGGGCCTCACATCGAGAGCTGCGCGGCGTGTTTTCGCATCTGCACGCCGTGCACGAGCGCCGCGCCGCCGGTGATCGCGGCTGCGACGTGCACGGCCTCCGTCATCTGGTCGAGGTCGTAGCCCTTGGCCAGCGAGTCCTGCGTGTAGGCGTCGATGCAGTACGGACACTTCACCGCGTGTGCAACGGCCAGCGCCATCAGCGACTTCTCGCGCGCCGACAGCGCGCCGTCGGCGAACGTCGCGCCGTACCAGGCGAAGAATTTCTGCGCCAGCTCGGGAGCGTTCTCGCCGATCGACGGGAAGTCGGGCAGGTCGCCGGTTTCGTAGTAGCCGCTCATGGGGTCCTCCTGGGGTCGCAGGAGCATCGGTTGACTCCGCTCGGCGGGCAAGGTGGGCGTAGGACCTACGCGTGACGGCCGTCCTTCGGACGCGGAATCAGGCTGTAACCGTTCGCGCTCCCGCTCGTCCAGAGGACATGAGGACCGTGCGCTGCCTGGGCGCCTCGCTCTACGGGGCGGGCGCCGAGCTCGTGACCGTGGAAGCCCGCTTCGAGCCCAAGGACAAGGGCGGGGTCGAGGTCGTGCTGACCGGGCTGCCCGATTCCGTGCTGCGCGAGAGCAAGGGCCGGATCGAGTGCGCGCTGGCCGAGAACGGCCTGCACCTGGAATCCGGACGCCTGTACCTGAACCTCGTGCCGGCTGCGCGGCGCAAGTCGGGCGAGATCCTCGACCTGCCGCTGGCGCTGGCCGCGGCGGCCGCCACCGGACATTTTGACGCCGTGCTCCTGCGCGGCGCGATCTTCCTGGGCGAGCTCGGGATCGACGGCCGCCTGCACGCCGTGCCGGGCGGACTCGCCGCGGCGCTGGCGGCGCGCGAGCGCGGCATCACGCGCCTGCTCGCGCCGCCGGCGACGGCGGTCGAAGCGGCGGCGCTCACCGACGTCGAAGCCTACGGCGCGCGCAGCCTGGCGCAGGTCGTCGCGCACCTGGCCGGCGCGCGCGCGCTCGAGCGTGCGCAGCCGCAACCCGACGCGCAGGTCGTCGTCTCGAGCGCGCCCTCGCTCGACGACGTGCGCGGCCTGGTCGACGCGAAGCTCGCGCTGGCGGCGGCGGCCGCCGGGGGACACGCATTGCTCTTCGTCGGGCCTCCCGGCGCGGGCAAGAGCATGCTCGCGCGCCGTCTCCCGCGCCTGTTGCCCGCGCCCGATCTCGAGGAACGGCTGGCGATCACGCGCGTGCTGTCGGCCGCAGGACGCTGGCCGGGCGGGCTGGCGCGCGAGCGACCGTTCCGCGCGCCGCACCACACGACGAGCTACGCCGGGCTCGTCGGCGGCGGCCCGAACGCGACGCCCGGCGAGGTCACGCTGGCGCACGGCGGCGTCCTGTTCCTCGATGAGCTGCCCGAGTTCCGCCGCGACGTGCTCGAAGCGCTGCGCGAGCCGATCGAGAGCGGCTGCGTGACGATCTCGCGCGCGACGCAACGCGTCGACCTGCCGGCGCGGTTCCAGCTCGTCGCGGCGATGAACCCCTGCCCGTGCGGGTACCGCGGCCACCCGCGCGTGCCGTGCAAGTGTCCGCCGACGTTCGTCGAGCGCTACCGGCGGCGCATCTCGGGTCCGCTGCTCGACCGCATCGACCTGGTGGTCGAAGTCGTGGCGACCGGCGCGGAGGAGCTGCTCGCCGTCGGCCCCGCGCGACCGCCGGACCCCACGACGCGCGAATCGGAGCTGGCGCGGCGCGTGCACGCGGCCGTCGCGCGCGCGCAGGCACGGCAGGGCGGGCGTCGCAACGCCGCGCTGTCCGCGGACGAGCTGGATCGCGCGGCCGCGCTCGATGCGGAGTCCGCGCGCCTCCTGGCGAGCGCAGCCGGACGGCGAGCGCTCTCCGCACGCGCCGTGCAGTCGCTGCGCCGCGTGGCGCGCACGTGCGCCGACCTCGATGGCGCCGAGTCCGTGCAGTCCCACCACGTCGCGCAGGCCCTGAGCCTGCGAGCAAACCTGAGCTGAAGCCGTCAGAAACGTCCGCAGCCCCTGTGCGCGCGGAGCGCGCGCCCGGCGCGCCCAGCAGGATGGGCGCGCGGTTCAAGCGCGCGCCCGGCGCCTACGGCAGGAACGTGATCGTGTAGCCGTCGCTCAGGTTGAAGCCGCTGCCGAGCGGGCCGTTCACGTTGCGGTAGTAGGCCTGGAAGTGCCACGTCGATCCGGGCGTGACGACACCGGCGGGCTGGTTGCTGGCGGGGTCGAACGGGACGATGGCCTCGCCGATCGCGTCGGCGAAGACCAGCGCCTCGCGGAACGTCGTGCCCGCCACGCAGCGGAACCCGTCCCCGAACGGCACCTGCGTCGTCGCGCTGCCGTAGTAGAGGAGGCAGGGCACGTTGGGCGGCAGGCCCTCGACCACGAAGTCCAGCGTGTTCAGGGGGTTGCCCAGACTGATCGAGCCGAACGCGCGCAAGCTCGCGCCGTTCTGCGTCGAGTTCGGCGCAGAGACGCAGTAGTTCGCGCCGATGGCGGGGTCGTTGACGGCGACCTCGAGCTGGTACGTGTTGCAGATGTTGGGGACGCCCGGCCGCGAGCGCACGGCGACCCAGTACTCCTCGACCGACCCGCCCAGGTTCGTGTGGCTGGCCTGCTCGACGTCCGCGGTCGTGGCGGAGGTCGCCACGATCCCGCCGCCCGACGTGTAGAGCAGGAGATCGAGATCACCGTTCGTGTGAACGAACGTGATGCGCGCGTCGATCGTCGCGCCGGGTGGCACGCGCACGGCGTAGACGTCGTCCCATTGCGCCGGCCCGCTGGGGTAAGGCGTCGAGCCCACGGTCAGGCCGGTGCGCACGTTGGGGGTCAGCCGCCGCGGCATCTCGCTCGAGTTCGGCTCGAGCGAGTCTCCGGGACCCGTGCAACCGTAGCCCGAGATCAAGACGTCCAGCCGGTAGCTGATCTCGGCCCAGCCTTCGTTGTGGAGCCACGCGTACATCAGGACGACGATCACGCGCGGGACGCTGGTGGTGTTCTGCACCGTGAAGGTCCCATTGTCCTGGAAGCCGCCCGGGAGCCACCCTCCGGGACAACCCGAAGTCGCGTCGTGGGGCGAGACCAACAAGTCCGCGGGGTTCCCCATGTCCCCGGTGCGGGTGCAGGTGAAGTCGAGCCTTTCACCCGGCTGCAGCGTGACCCGGTAGTAGTCCCAATCCGTCGATTCGACAGGTGGGGTCGTGGACCAGTAGTCCGCCGAATCCATGAAGTAGGTGCCCGAAGCCGTCACCCAGGCGGTCGGGCACGTCTGGTTTGGTTCGCCGACGTCGCCCGCGTACGCGCTGAGCGAGGTGAGGAGGACGAGAGCCAGGTCGAGCGGTCGGATGGCCATGAAAACCTCCGGGGCGAAGTCGTCGCAGGCTGTGAGAGGACACCCCCATCCTAGCGCCCCACCTCCGGGACCGTTGCAGTTGTCCATGCACCGGCGGCCCCCGCGCGCGCGGAGCGCGCGCTCGGCGCGCGCCCCGCGCGCCCAACAGGGTGGGCGCGCGGTTCAAGCGCGCGCCCGGCGCGCTCCTACTCGTGCCGCAGCGCCTCGACCGGGTCCATGTTGGCCGCGCGCCAGGCCGGGTAGAGCCCGAACACGATGCCGATGACGGCCGAGATCACGAACGCCAGGAGCGGCGCCGTGGGCGTCACGATCGTGGGCATTTTCGCGAAGTGCGTCACGAGGATCGGGATCAGGAGACCCAGCGCGATCCCGAGCAGCCCGCCGCCGATCGACAGCACGACGGTCTCGACCAGGAACTGCGTCACGATGTGGCGCTTCTTCGCGCCCAGCGCGCGGCGGATGCCGATCTCGCGCGTGCGTTCCGTCACGGTCGCGAGCATGACGTTCATGATCCCGATGCCGCCGACGAGCAGCGAGATCGCCGCGATCGAGCTGAGCACGATCGTGAAGATCTCCTTCACCTTCTGCGCGCGCAGGAGCTGCTCCAGCGGGACGACGACCTCGTAGTCGGTCTGCTTGTGCTGGCGCTTCAGCATCTCGCGCGCGGCCGCCGCCACGACGACGACGGCCTCGTCGCTGCTCGACTCGACGATGATCTCGTGGAGCTGCACGGATTCCATCTCCCGCGAGCCCGAGCGGATCTTGACCTGCATGTCGCCGAACCACTTGTTCGCCGTCGTCAGCGGGACGAACACCTCGCCCGTGACGTCGGCGCCCGGCGCCGGCTGGTTGTCGGAACCGATCGGCACGCGCGGCAGGAGCACGCCCACGCAGGTGAAGTAGTCCGCACCGATCTTGATGCGCTTGCCCAGCGGAGACTCGAACGGCGTGAGGTAGCGCGCCACCTCGTAGCCCAGCACGCACACGTTCGACGTGCTGCTCTGGTCCTCGGCCGACAGGAAGCGCCCCTCGGAGACGGGCCGGCCGGTGACGTCGACGTACTCGGGCACGGTCGCCAGGACGCGCGGGTTGAGCGCGCGCTCGTTGACGCGCACCTCCTGCTGGAGCTGGCGCACGGGCACCGCGCGCACCACGCCCGGGAACGTCTGTGTGACGCGCTGGAAGTCGAACTCGGTCAGGCCGTAGTTCGACACGCGAGTCGCCTCGCTGCCGCGCACGATATCCTCGGCCGGCTTGACGCTGCGCAGGATCACGTTGCGGCTGCCGAGCTTGCGGATCTGCTGCTGCGCCTCCTCGCTGGCGCCTTCGCCGATCGCCAGCATCGCGATCACGCTCGACACGCCGAACAGGACGCCCAGCGTCGTCAGGATGCTGCGCAGCTTGTGCAGCATCAGGCTGTTGACGCCCAGCCGGACCGTGCCGAGCAGCGAAGCGCGCCTCATCGAGCGGGCTCGCCGGCGCGCGCCAGGCCGGCGCGGTTCTCGCTCACCGAGTCGATGCGGCCGTCGCGCAGGCGCAGCGTGCGCTCGGAGCGCTCGCCGACCCTGGCTTCGTGGGTCACCAGCAGAATCGTCTTGCCCTCGGCGTGCAGCTCGTCGAACAGGTCCAGGATCTCGAGCGCCGTCTTGCTGTCCAGGTTGCCGGTGGCCTCGTCGGCCAGCACGATCGCCGGGTCGTTGACGAGCGCGCGCGCGATCGCCACGCGCTGCTGCTGGCCGCCCGAAAGCTCCATGGGCTTGTGGTCGAGGCGGTCACCGAGCCCGACGCGCTGCGCCAGCCGGCGCGCACGCTCCTCGCCGTCGTCGGGCGGATCGTCCTGGTAGAAGAGCGGCACCAGGATGTTCTCGAGCACGTTGAGCTGCGGGATCAGGTTGTACGACTGGAAGACGAAACCGATCTCGCGGCTGCGCAGGCCCGAGAGCTGGTCGTCGTCGAGGCCCTCGACCTCCTCGCCGCGCACTTTGTAGGAGCCCGACGAAGCGCGGTCGATGCAACCCAGGATGTTGAGCAGGGTCGACTTGCCCGAGCCCGAGCTGCCCATGATCGACCAGTACTCGCCCTTGCGGAACGTGAAGGAGAAGCCGTCCAGCGCGCGCACCTCGTGCGCACCCATGCGGTAGACGCGTGTGATGTCCTGCAGGTCGGCGACCGGCTCGCCCGCGGACATCAACGGCCCCCGCCTCCGGGAGCGGCGCGGCGATCCGTGGCCGGAGTCGCGGCGGGTGCCGTCGTGTCGCCCTTGGCCGCTTCGCCCTTGGCTGCGTCACCGGGCGTCGCATCCCCCTTCGGTGCTTCGGCGGGCGGCGCGGTCGCCGAGCCGACCCCGCGCTCGCCGCCCGCCCCCTGACCGGCGCCGCCCTCACGCGGTCGGTTGCCGCCGCGCGGCGCACCGTCCGGACGAGCACCGCGGCTACCGCGCGGACGCTGCGACGCGTCGCCACCGGGCGCGGCGGCTTCCGCATCGCGCGCCGGGTTCGCGTTCGGCATCGCGGCTGGCGCCGCGGGCGAGCCCCCTGCAGCTGCGGCGGCCGCCGCAGCGGCGGCTTCGGCGGCCGTCGTGGGCGTGAAGGAGCTCTTGTCCTCGGTATTCTCCGCGGCCTTGGGCGTGAACCCCGGCGGCGAGGCCAGCAACACGCTCTCGGATTCCTTCAAGCCGTCGAGGATCTCGACCAGCGTCTGGCTGCTGCGACCGGTCTTCACGTCGCGCCGTTCCCAGGACTCTCCCTTCACCACGAAGGCGATCGTCTTGCCCTCGTCGACGAAGATCGCCTGCAGCGGCACGACCAGCGCCTCGGGCACGATGTCCGAGAGGATCTCGATGCCGCATGACATGCCCGGACGCATGTCGACGTGCGGGTTCGTGACCGCGATCTCCGTGCGGTACAGGCGCTGGTTGGGGTTCGCCCACCAGCTGGCCTTGTCCGCCAGGAGCGCGACGAACTGGACGCGGCCCTCGAACTCCATCCCGGGGATCGCGTCGACGACGATCTTGCAGGGCTTGCCGATCGCGACCTGCTTGAGCACGGACTCGTGCACGCTGGCCTCGACGATCAGGCCCGACGTGCGCGGGATCGACAGGATCTCCTGGCGCTCGCGCACCTGCGTGCCCACTTGGATCGGTTCGCTGCCGCCCATGCGCCCGCCTTCCGAGCGCGCGTACACGACCATGCCGGGCTGAGTGGCGAGGATGCGCGCCTTCTGGATCTGATCCTCGTACTTCTGCAGCTTCTCGCGCTCGAGGTCGAGCTTCGACTTGCTCGTGACCAGCGACGACTTGTAGTCGGCCAGACGAGACTCGGCGAACAGCGTGGCGCGCTCGCGCCCGCGTTCTGCCTCCTGGACGTTCGCCGAGAGCTCGATCTGCTGGCGCGGGTCGTCGTACTTGAGGAGCAGCTCGTTCGCGCGCTGGGCCTGCAGCAGCTGCACCTCGGTGCGCTGGAAGTCGAGCCGGTCGCGGTCGAGCTCGCTCTTGGTCAGGAAGCCCTTCTCGGCCAGCTTCTCCGACCACTCGTACGTGTTGCGCGAGTTGGCGATCTCGGCCTCGGCCAGCTTGATCTTCTCGAGGGCCTGCGCGCGCAACTGCGCCAGGTCGCCCTCCAGGTACTTCTCGTTGTCCTTCTGCGCGAAGAGCAGCTTGCGCTCGGCCGACTCGATGTCGCTCTTGTTCTGGCTCTCCTGGATCTCGAACTGTGCGCGCGCCTTGACGTACGAGGCCTCGGCGTTCTGGACCGAGATCTCCTGCGCGACCTTGCGCTCGCGCATCTCGCTCACGTCGAGCTCGGCCAGCAGGTCGCCCGGTTTCACGAACGTGCCCTCGGCGATCAGCGAAAGGATCGTGGTCTGGCCCTCGACCTCGCTCTTGACGCTGACCGAGTCCTTGGCGGCCAGGTTCCCGGCCTGCACGACGCTGATCACGAGCGTCTTGCGCTCGACCGGGGCGCCCAGCAGGACCTTCTCCTCCGACGCGCCGATCCAGCCCGCTTTCCAGGCTCCGAACGCGCTGGCGCCCAGCGCCAGCAGCGCCAGCCAGACCCAGGTGTTTCCGCCCTTTTTCGTGCTCATGCTCCGGCCTCCACCGGCGGCTCGAGGAGCTCGATCCCGGACTCGTCGACGCGCAGGAGCTCCATGTCGAGATATAGACCCATCCGAGCCAGAGTGTAGTCGATCAGCGCGCGCGTGGCCGCGTTCTGCGCCGACAGCAGCGACTCCTGGGCCTCGAGCAGCTGGCGGGTGTCGGCCAGGCCGGCGTCGAGCTGGAGTCGCGTGCTCTCGATCCGCCGGTCGGCCAGCTGCACCGAGATCTGCTGGATGCGCAAGCCCTCGAGCTGGGTCGTGGTCTGCCGCAGGTCGTCGCGCAGGCTCGCGCGGATGCGGTCTTCGGCCAGCTCGGTCGTGCGCGCCGCCGCCTCGCGCCGGATGATCGCCTCGCGCCAGTTGTTGCGCTGCGGCAGGCGCTCGAAGGGGAACGCGTAGTCGAGACCCACGCGCCAGCTCGACTCGTCGAACTTCAGCGGCTGGCCGTCGACGCTGGTCCAGCCCAGTTCGGCATTCACGGCCAGGAGCCCCTGCAGCGCGTCCTCCGCGACCGCCACCTGGCGCACCGCGTCCTCCTCGCGTTCCACCGTCGTGATGAAATCGAGGCGGCTCGTCAGCGCCACGCGCGAGGCGACGGCCTCGTCCAGCTCGGTCTCGGGCGGCGTCGTTGCGATCAGATCCTGCAGGTCGCGCGGATCGAGCTGCACCGTCACGGTGACGGGCAGCCCCAGGAAGATCTTGAACTCGTCGAGCTGCACCTCGAACTGCGCCTGGATGTCGAGCAGGTCGTTCTGCGACCTCAGTTGGTTCTGCAGGGCCTGGCCCAGATCGAGGTCGGACAGGCGCCCGGCCTCGGCCAGCGCGCGGTTGCGCGCGGTGAGCTGCTCCAGGTTGCGCACGTTCTCCTCCTGGTTGCGCACCTGGTCGGCCGTCTGCAGCAGCCGGTAGAAGCGCGTCGTCACGTCGTACGCGAACGTGCGCCGGAAGCGCTCGAACGCGCGCACGGAGTACACCAGATCACGCTCCGCCTGCGTGAGCGGCTCCTCGACGATGCTCTCGCCCGCGCCGGCCAGCAGCGGCTGCGTGACGGCGAGGCCGATGTCGCTCGTCGCGTGCCAACCGTCCGAGCTGAGCAGCGAGCGGCCGACGGAGAGACCGATGTCCCCCACGATCCGCGCGCCCGTGCCGAGCAGCTTGCTCAAGCTGAAGATCCCGGAGCCGCTGGCGCTCTCGGCCTCCCACCCGCTGCCGTCCAGCGCCGCGCCCAACGCCCCGCCCTTCTGCAGCGCGAACCGCCAGCGCTCGAGCGTCAGGTCGAGCGCGCTCAGGTACAGGCTCTCCTTCTGCGTCTGGTACTCGCGGCTGTTCGCGGACGCGATCTGCAGGAAGTCGACCAGCCCGAGCGTGCCGAGGTCGTTCACCTCACCGCGTCGCACCTGCTGGTCGAGGCGATCCGGGTCGGGCTCGATCGTGAAATCGGCCTCGCCCAGCGCCAGGCGATCGCGGCGCGAGAGCACGAGCTCGTAGGCCTCGCGGTCGGCGTCCTCGCGGTGCTGCGCCGGGCTCTTGCAGCCGCCCGCGACGATCGCGAGGAGGCCGGCGACGAGGCCCGCGGAGACAGGTCGGTTGCGGGTCAGGACGGGACGTTGGGACACGAGGGAGACGGCAGACGGGCAAAGCAAGGTAGCCTCGCGGCGTGGAGGCGGCCAGCGCGGCGCGCTGGCACGGGTCCGCGCTTGCACAGCTCGAACCGACGACGCCCGAAGTGGTGCCTTGCGCTCCGGGGGCGGCGGGTGTCGCGGCTCTCGATCCCCTGGAAGCGAGCCCGTCGCCACCGGAATCGCGTGCTGGCAGCGAGGTTTCGTACGGGTTCCGTGCACGGGCCCGGTCCTCGGGCGAGGCCTCGATGGTGTCGAACGCACGGCGGAGTCGCGCCGTGAACCTCAGCGCGCGGCCGTGCTCGGCCCGGCTTCACTCACCTGGAGTCCGCGCGCTTCCTCGTCCGAGACACGCCGCCCCCACGGCCCGCCGTCCTGGAGCCGGAAGCCCGACAGCTCGACGCCGGTGAACAGCATCTCGAGGTAGAGCGTCCCGTCCGCGCGTCGCAGCTCGACCCGGCGCGTGCCGTTCGGGATCGCCGAGTCGGTGACATAGCGCGTCTGCACGTCGAGCTCCACGACCGCGCGCGACTGCGGGTCGAAGCAGCCGATGCGACCGGCGGCGAACTGTCCCGTGCGCGCAAGCTCGGTCAGGTAGAGCGGCAGCGCGGCGCTCTCGTCGACCGCCAGCACCTCTTGTCGCGTGCCGCACGGCCCCCATTCGAACGCGCGCAGCGCGCCGCCAACCTGGGCCCACTCGGCCATGACCGCGCGACCGCCCGTGCCCACTTCGCGCTGCACGAGCCGCGATCCCGTGCGCTCGAGGCACTCCACGAGGAAGAGCCCGGGCTCGACGCCCGGCTCGTCGGGCGAGCGGAAGCGCAGCTCGCGCTCGAGCTGGATGCCGCGCGAACCTTCGCGCCGGCGCCACAGCGCGAAGCCGGCCAGCGAGCCGTCGGCCTCCTCGAGGACGAACTGCTCGACGCGCACTTCGCGCGACGCGACGTCGGGCCCGCCGGCGGTGACGGCGCGCGACGCGGGCAGGCAGAAGGCTGCCGCAGCGCACAGGAGAACGAGACGCATCCAGTGTGGATCGACGGACGCGGACGGGGGCTTGAGCACGCCGCGACCGCTCTCCCGCGGCCGAGAAACCTCAACGCGGCTGCGGCCGGAGCTCCAGCGGGAACAGCACCTGGGCCTCGCGCCAGGCGCGGATCGCGGCGGTCAGGCTGGCGACGACCTCGGGGTGCCGCGCGGAGACGTCCTCGACCTCGTCCGGGTCCAGGGCGGGCTCGTAGAGGGCCACCACGGGCAGCGGCGGAGTGGACGACGGGCGACCGGCGGGTTGGGCGCGCAGCGCGTTCCACACGAGGTGCCAGCGCGGCGTGCGCGCCGAAAAGACCCCGCGCTCGGGAAGCTGCGCGAACACGGGACGGCGCTCGAACGGGCGCTTCACGTACGAATCCGTGCGCGGCAGGAGCGACCGTCCGCGGACGCCGGCCGGCGTCGGCAAGCGGAACCAGTCGAGCAGCGTCGGCATCACGTCGGAGAGCTCCACGACCTCGTCGAAGATGCGCTCGCCCGTCAGCGAGTCGGGGTGGCGCACCACGAGGGGCACGTGCAGCACCTGCTCGGAGAGCATGCCGGCCGTGCCGATGCCGCCGTGCTCGCACAGCTCCATGCCCTGCACGCCGGCGAGCACGAACACGGTGCGCGGCCACGTCTCGCTGGCCTCGCCCGCGGCCGTGTGGAAGTCGTAGGTCTCCTGCAACCCGGTCCACAGGAGCGACGTCATCGCCGCGACCTCGCGGTCGTAGAGCGCGCCGACGGCAGTGCGATCGAGCTCGTCCAGCTGCGCAGTGCCGGCGTTCACCGCGTCGACGAACACCTGCGATCCGTCCGCCGGCCCGACGTACTCGGGGTCGACGAAGACGCGGTCCGCGAGCATCTCCTCGGCCTCGCGCACCGGCCGGCGCGGCGCCCAGGGCAGCGCGATGCCGGAGAGGTGGATCCACACGAACGTGCGCTCGCCCGCGCCGGGATCGCGCGAGAGCCAGCGCGACGCGGCGCGCAGCGCGGCCAGGTCGGCCGCGTGCGTCTCCACGACCTGGAAGCCTTGCGCCAGCGACGCGTCGGGTGCGGGCGAGCCCGAGAGGAACGCCGCGGTCGCGAACCCGTTCGCGCAAAAGACCTCGCCCAGCGTCACGAGCTGTCCCGGCAAGCGCTCGTCGATCGCGACGAGACCGTGCTCGAGCGGCGGGCGGCCGGTCATGAGGGAGGCCAGCGACACCTCCGAGATCGGCGAGGGCGCGTAGCAGCTCGCGAACGAGACGCCCGTGGCGGCCAGGTCGTCGAGACCGAACGCGCGGTTCTCGTGTCGTTCCTGAGGCACGCCCGGGACGAACGTCGTCGGACGGTCGTGCATCAGGAACGAGCAGCGGTCGGCGCGCAGGTTCTCGACCGTGACGAGCAGCACGTGCTGCGGCGGCAACCCGGGCCGCTCGCGCGTGCAGGCGGCGAGCCCGGCCAGGGCCGCGACGGCGATCAGCGCGTTTCCGACAGGACCCATGCGCGGTAGGGAGCGGCGACGTGGGCGGCGTCCACGGCCACGCACTCGGGCACTTCGTACGGGTGCAGCTCGCGCAGCGCGAGCTCGAGGTCGTCCATGCGCCCGCGGACCGTCTTGACCAGGAGCAGGACCTCCGTCGACTCCTCCTGGACGCCCTTCCAGCGGTAGACGCTGGTCACACCGGGCAGGACCTGGACGCAGGCGGCGATCCGCCGCTCGACCAGGGCACGAGCGATCCGGCGGCCGACGTCGGCATCCGGTGCGGTGGAGAAGACCACGCAGACGGTGTCGACGGCAGCGGGGGCGGGCGCCATGGACTGGGAGAGTACCGCCGCGGAAGGGTGCGGCGAAGAGCGCCCGGATCGTGGATCCCCGTGCGAGCGCGCCGTCCGTACACTGCCGCGCCTTTTTCCCCCGGAGATCCTTCGCGTGCTGACCCGGCTCGTCCTGGCGACGCTCCCCTACGTCCCCACCCCGATCATGCGCCATATCGCGGCGCGCTACATCGCCGGCGAGACGCTGCCCGAAGCTCTGGCGCGGCTCGAGGAGCTGTCGCGGCGCGGGTACGCCGGGATCCTCGACGTCCTGGGCGAAGGGATCTCGCAGGAGCGCGAGGCGCGTGCGGTGGCCGACGCGTACGCGGAGGCGGCGACGGCGGTCGCGCAGCGCAAGCTCGACTGCTACATGTCGGTCAAGCCGACGCATGTGGGCCTCGTGATCTCCGAGGACCTGGCGTACGAGCTCTACGACCGGATTGCGCGCGCCTGCGCCGGGCTCGGGCTCTTCATGCGCGTGGAGATGGAGGACCATCCGACGACGGACGGAACCCTGCGCGTGTTCGAGCGCCTGCGGCGCGTGCATTCGAACGTGGGCATCGTGCTCCAGGCGCGGCTGTTCCGCACGATCGACGACATCGACCGCCTCGCGCCCGGTCCGCTCGACGTGCGCGTGGTCAAGGGCATCTACCTCGAGCCGCCCGAGATCGCGCACACCGATCCGATCCGCATCCGCGAGGCCTACGTGCAGTGCGTGGAGAAGCTGATCGCGCGCAAGGCGCGGATCGGGCTGGCCACGCACGACGAGCACCTGGCGGACACCTGCATCGGCCGCCTGCGCGCCGCCGGGCGCGGGCCGGACACGTACGAATTCCAGGTCCTGCTGGGCGTGCGCGAGGAGCTGTGGGAGCGCTGGTCGAAGGCCGGCCACCGCGTGCGCGTCTACGTCCCCTACGGCTCGCAATGGCGCGCGTACAGCCTGCGCCGCATGAAGAAGAACCCGCAGATCGTGCGGCACGTGATGCGGAACATCCTCCGCTTCCGCTGAGACAGCGGTGTCAGACACCTACAGCGGTGGGGGGGCGCCGGGAGGGGCGGCCGGGGGGGGGGGGGCGCGGGGGGCGGAGACGGGGGGACCCGCCCCCCCCGCCCCCCCACCGCCGGCCGCCCCCCCGGCGGCGGGGGGGCCGCCGAGAGGGGGGGG
>JANNQS010000115.1:0-44784 GCA_031400875.1 Planctomycetota bacterium
CGACGAACGTGGCCACCAGCAGGCCCGACAGGACGATCGCCCACACGATCGCCAGCCCCACGTGGTCGGGCATCGGCGCCAGCCAGGCGACCAGCGCCCACAGCCCCGCGTTGAGGAGCTCGACGAGCGGATAACGCCAGGGGATCCGCCAGCCGCACGTGCGACAGCGACCGCGCAGCGCGATCCACGAGACGAGCGGGATGTTCTCCTGCCAGGTGAGGGTCGTCTTGCACTGCGGGCAGCGCGAGCGCGCCGGCTTGGAGACGGTCTCGTCCTCGAGCGGCAGGCGGTGGATCGCGACGTTCAGGAACGAGCCCACGAAGAGCCCGAAGACGCCGAACACGATCACCCACGACTCGCGCGGCCAGTCGGCGAACATCAGCGCGGTTCCCCTTCCGTCTCCTGCCAGGCGAGGCGGACCGCGTCGACGAACGGCGGTCGCCAGTGCGGCCCGGGCTCGACGACCAGCTCGACCAGGAACTGGATCGAGCCGACGGGCGTCAGGAGCGCTGGCGCATCGACCGCGCGCAGGTCCTCGGGCGTCGTGGGCGTGCCGACCAGCTCGGGCAGGTAGCGCACGGTCCAGGTGCCGCTGAACCCGGCGCGGGGCTTCTCCGCGCCGTGCGCGACGCCGTCAGTCGGCCCTTTCGAGCCGCGTGCCTCGGCCTCCAGCCACTCGAGCACGGTGCCGCGCGGCGGCAGCGGTCCCGACAGCACCGCGAAGCGCAGCGGCTCCCGCAGCAGGTTCACGTCGGACGCGTCCATCTCGAGCTCGTCGACGACCGAGGCCCACAGGCCTTCGCCGCCGCCTTCTCCGAGACGGAAGACCTGCGTGGGATCGCCGCCTTTCACTTTGCCCGTGACGCGGATCCGTCCGCCGGCCACGAGCAGGAGCGGCGTCGAGACGTCGATCTCGCCCTCGACGACCAGGTCGCCGCCGGCGACGAGCACGGTCCAATCGGCCTCGCGCGCGGCAGTCGCGGCGTCGAGGGCCAGGCCCGCGTCGATCCAGGCCGAGAGCTTGCCGGGCGTGAAGCGCATCGGCACCAGAGCGCCGGTCGCGCGCTCGAGCTTTCCGGCGATGCGCAGCGTGCCCTGCGCGCGCACGACGACCGGTCCGGGCCGATCCGTCAAAGTACAGGTCGTCGACGCGGGCAGGTGGACACGCACGGCCTGGACGTCGCGGCGATCCTCGCGGACGGCCAGCGCGACGTCGCCGTCGCCGCCCGTGCCGGCCGCACGCGGGAAGCGCACCTCGACGCGCCCGCTCTCGCCCCAGAAGGCCGTGCCGTCGGCACCCGGAACGGCGACGGTCGAGCGCAGGTTCTTGTCGAGGAACTCCTCCAGCCACGCGCCGCGGCCCGCATCGCGACCGCGGTCGACGACCCGGAACTCGACCCCGACCAGCGGCTCCCACACCGGGCGACCGCCCAGGTCGCGCGGTGCGCCGGGGAGAACGCGCGGCACGACCACCGGCATCCGCGGCCATCCCGGCAGCCAGCGCACGAGCAGCGTGTCCGCCGTGCGGATCTCGGGCCGGAAGACCAGGTCGTAGTCGCCGCCGCGCTCGAGCTCGACCTCGGGCGCCAGCTCGACCAGGGAGGCGCGCGGCTCCTTGAGCCAGGCCTCGTCCGGCACGCTCGAGCGTGCACGCGCGGGGCGCGGGCGCGCGGCCGGCTCGGGCTCGTTCTCGAGCAGCCGAGGTCGCAACCGCACCTCCACGGGCGGTTCGGACGCGCCGGCGGGCTGCCCGGGCCGCTTCGGCACACCGGAGCGCTTCAGAAGGCTGAACGCGCCCTCGACCAGCGAGGACGGGTCGAGCGGTTCCTCCGAGGACAAGTAGATCGCGTCGCTCGGTCCCAGCTCGTAGCGGCGGCCGGTCAGCGGCGGGAAGAGCCGCAGCCTGCGCGTGCGACCCGGATCCCGGTCCTCGAAGAGCGTCGCGCCCTCCTCGGCCGGCGTCGCCACGGTCTTGAACGCCCAGCGGTAGGTCGACCGCAGCGGCTCGCCCGCTACGCCGCGCAGGCCGTCGGGCCGCGGGAAGCCGGCGATCTCGACCTCGTACTCGGCGCCCGGCACGTAACCGCCGTCGGACAGGTCGGGCGCGAGCACGGGCGCCGGCACGAAACGCACCTTCGTCCCGTCGACGACGAGGCGACCGCGCGCGGGCCGTCCGTCGCGCGTTGCGATGCGCACGCTGTCGCGCGTGACCGACGTGCGGTCGACCTCGGCCGAGAAGTGGAAGACCAGGTCCTCGTTCAGGTAGACGCCATCGGGGTTCGCCGGTCGCGTCAAGAGGTGCACGAGCACGCGGGCGGGTTCGTCGGCCGCGCGCTGGCAGCCGGCCAGAGCGAGCAGTAGCGCGGGCGCAGCCAGCGCTCGGGCCGCGGTGCGCCGTACGAGTGGAGCGAGCGCGCGCGCCGCATCCCGCCGCGCGAGCGGAGCGAGCCCACGTGCCACGTCGCGCGGCGCCACCAGGTTCGGTTCGGTCCCCCGAGGCCCAGCCTCGTGCGAGCCTTCACGCGACGCATCTCCACGCGCCACGTCCTGCCGCGTCACCCGACCAGGTCCCGTCATCGAGCGCGAAGCCTCGCACGACGCCTACCCGGGTGCCACCAGGATCCGAACCGTCACGGCGTGCCTAGCCGCTCGACCGGAAATGCGCACGGCGCCGCGAACCTCGTTCGCGACGCCGTGCTCGATTCCGGGAAGTCCCCCCCGGACTCTCGGGATCAGAATCGGAACGGCACTCGCAGGTAATCGAGCGCCGGCACCGGCGTGTCCGCCGACAGGTTCGTGAGCCCCAGGTCGAACGTCACGCGGAACCGGAAGAACCGGAACAGCGGGTTCTCAGGATCGCTGTTCAGCACGGCGACGTCCGACGTCCACGGGGTCAACGCTCCCGCCGACTCGTCCGGCGCACCGACCGAATTGGCCGTCGTGGCCTGGAACTCGATCTGGATGCTGGCCGGATCCGGCAGCGAATCCAGGACGCCGTCCGTCTTCACCCGGTAGAAGCGCGGGTGCAGCGAGACCGAAGCGGTGCCGTTGCTCGGCACGCTGCTGAGCGGCGTACCGCTGCCCGTGACCGTCACGCGCAGGAGGCCGCTCGTCGTGTCGTAGGTCGCCGAGCCCACGTTGAAGTGGGCCGACACGGCCCCGACGACGAACTTCAGGTCGAAGAAGCGCAGGAGCGACGGGTTCTCCAGGTAGACCTGATCGATCACCGTCGTGCCGTCGAAGACGACCGTGCGGTCGTCGGCCGTGACGTACGGCGTGTTGGGCTCCGCGACGACCGTCTGCGCGCCGGTCCCCGTGAAGATCGACGGCAGCTCGATCTGGGTCGCTCCGGGGCCGCCCGTCGTCTCGACCAGTCCGCCGGCCGTCAGACCGTCGAAGATGAACTCCGTCGGCTCGGGCAGCGTCGAGGTCGGCGACACGCTCGTCGCCCCCAGGGCGATCCAGCGCGACTGGGCCTTGGACACCCGGCCGAAGGACGGCAGGAGCTGGTTCCAGCTGGCCGGCGTGTTCACGTTGCTCGTGTTGTTGCCCGCCGCCGGTCCGAAGGTGATCGTCGAGCCGACGGGGTTGGGCTTCAGGCAGTTGAAGAGGTTGTCGCCACCGGTGTTCGGCGGGAGGATGCTCCCCAGCGTCGGAGCGTGCAGCTGGATGATGCCCGGACCGCCGTCTCCGCCGCAGCCCGCGATCCCCTCGGGGATGTTGCCCGGGGAGACATTGAAGCCCGTCGCCGTGTTGGTCGGGTTCGTTGCCGCCACCGCGCAGGGAGCCGGATCGACCAGGCCGCCCGCGCTCAGCGGGTAGTGGTCGCGCGGCAGCCGGTCCAACGACGGCGAGGTCTCGACCGCGTCCGCCTGGGCGCCGCCCCGGTCTTCGCGACCGGCCCCGCCCTGACCGCCGCGAGCCCAGATTCCGCCGCGGTTGCGTTCGAGCGGCTGGTTCGTGCGCACCAGGCGGAAGTCGATCGTGCGACCAACCTGGACGATGACGTGGCCGGCGGAGCCGCCGCCCGAACCGCCACCGATGCGGTTGTTGCCGTTCGAGTTCTCGCCGCCGCCGCCCGTGCCGCCGCCGGAGTCGATCCGGCCGTCGACGCCGAAGATCACGTCGCCCAGCACGAGGAGCGTCAGCGATCCGCCGCCGCCGCCGCCGCCGGCGCCCTTCTCGTCACCGGCCGGGGTCCAGTTCGGGTTGGGGAAGGACGACCACGTGACGGCGTTGCCGCCACCACCGCCCCCGGCGCCGGCCCAGGCCTGGACCAGCTCGCCGCGCACGATCGAGCTGCCCGAGCGCAGGATGCCGAAGAAGTCGTTGAAGATGTTCGAGTCGGAGAAAGGGCGCGGGCCCTTCAGGCCGCCGCGCGGCCGCTGACCGGAGCCACCGATCGCGCCGCTCGCGTAGTAGGCACCCGGGTTCCCGTCTTCCGCGTCCAGGCCCAGGACGCGCTGGTCCGGGCAGCCGTTCAGGTTGAACGGGGCAACGGGCGTGAAGAGCGTCATGGGCGGACCCAGGGCTCCACCGCCGCCGCCGGCACCACGACGGTTGATCAGGTTGCCGTCTGGGTTGAAGCCCGTCTCGCCGCCGCCGCCGCCGCCATTGGCCGCGGCGAAGGCGCCGTAGCCGTTCTCGCCCGCGGGCGTCGATTGGGTCGTCAGGATGTTGCCCGTGCCGCCGCGACCGCCGCCGCCGTTCCCGGACGCGCCGGGCTCGGGGATGCTCGTCGTGTTGAACGTGACCGCGCCGCGGTTGTTCGAGCCCTTGATGAGCATCTTGCCGTTGATCGTCACCGTGCCCGAGGCGCGGATCGTGCACGAGTTGGGGCCCTTGATCTCGAGCACGCCGCCCGACTGGATGGTCAGGTTGCGCACGTCGACCTGCCCGTTCACGACGGTCTGCGTAGCGGTCTGGTCCGAGTTCGTGATCACCGAGAACGAGGTGTTCAGGATCACGCTGCCGTTGCCGGGCAGCTGCTCGATGACCCAGTCGAAGTCGCCGCCCGGACCACCGGTGCCGCCGAAATCGAAGCCGGCCACGAGATCGCCCGGATCCCCGGCCTGACCCCAGTGGGCGGCCGGGGCGTCGAGCAGCGCGCCGAAATCCTGCGAGGAGCCGGGCGTGCCGCCCGGGATCGTGAACGTCTCGAGGAACTCATCCTCGACCAGGGTCGGCAGCATCGTACCGGGATCGAGCGCCGTGTCGACCTCGAACGAGGCGACCGTGAAGTCGAGCAGGTTGCCGTTGCCGACCAGGTCGCGGAAGCTCGAGGCCAGCACGACGCGCACGATGCGACCCTGGGGCAGGATGCCGACCGGGATGACGAGGATCGTCGCGCCGCCGTCGATGCAGTTGGCGAGCAGCCGGACCTCGTGCGCCACGTCGACCCATTGGGCCGGGTTCGTGCCGCAGGCGCCGCTGGGGTCGGAGCAGTACTGGAGCTTGACCGCGGAGGGGCTGATGTTGGACGCCGACGGGTCGACCGGCTGGTCGATCAGCACGTAGATCCCCAGGCGCGACTCGTCGACACTGTAGAGGTTCAGCGGAGCCAGGTAGCCGGCCGGGACGTCGGCCCCGAGCGCGATGCTGGGCACGGTGCGCGGCTGGAAGAAGACGCGCGCATCGGGGTCCCCGCCCTCCTCGAGGTAGGAGAAGCCCGTGGTCGGACCCGTGCCGTCCCAGATCAACGGCGACGGCGGACCGGGTTGGATGTCGTCGAAGAGCACCGCCAGGTCGTCCGAGTTCGGCGTGATGATCTGCGTCGTCAGCCCGAGCCCGAGCGACTCGCCGTCGAGCGACTGCACCGTCGCGCCGCCGTCCGTGGAGCCGACGACGTGGACGATGTAGGTGTACCCGCCCGGCGTCAGGCCCGCGTCCACGAAGCCCGGCTGCGACGGACACGTCGGCTGGAACCCGACGGTGTACGCGTCGATCAGGAAGAAGGTGCCGGATGCCGGCGCGACCCCCTCGCGCAGGATGCTGATCGTGTTCAGGTTGACCGAGTCCAGGTTCACGGGCCGGTCGAACCGGAACGTCATCACCCGGTTGAGCTGCCACTGCTGGAGATTGTTCAGGTTCGATTCGACGAGGTTGAGGTTCGTCGCGCTGCCGCCGCCGCCCCCACCGCTGCATGCGGCGACCAAGGCGACCAGCCCGGCGGCGAGCCAGTAGCGCGGACCGGAGGCCAGGAACAGGCGCTGCCGCGAGCCGAAGGAGATCGAAGTCGTGGTCATGGTTCGGTCGGGTTCGGAGAGGGGGAGGGCTCGATGCGAATGGGTGACCATCACTCGCGCCAGGCGAAGCCGAGCGCCGACAGCGTCGGGGACAGGTTCGTCGCGGCGTTCGAGACGAACGTCAGACGGAGCTGGAAGAACTTGGCGCCGCTCTGGATGCCGTCGGGGCTGCTGATGGCGGCCATCGACGTACGCCACGTGCGATCGTTCTGGAAGAACGTCGGTTGGGGCGAGCTGCTGACCTCTCCGTACACGTCGATCTGATCGGCGTCCGTGATCGCGGCCGGGTTCGTGACGAGCGAGCCGCCGCGGAAGTTGACCTGGATCTCGGTGCCGGTCGGCTGTTGCGAAGGAGAGGGTTCCTGGATCGGTTCCTCGTAGCGCACGCCCGCGCTGCCCGAATCGAACCAGATCGAGTGGACCCGGCTGATGCGGATGACGAGGTCCGTCGCGCCGATGTAGAACGAGTTGTCGACCCCCGGCGTGATCGCGCCGGGCGTGGGCATCGAGTTCGGGTTGAAGCCGCCCTGGGCGATGGGCTCGAGGTCCGGGTTGACGGTGTGCGCCGGCGGACCGCTCGTCGGGAAGCCGCCGGTCGAGAACGCGCGGAAGTTGGGGCGCGGGGAGCTGGCGGTCGCGAGCGAGATGTCGAACGAGTTCTGGCCCGAGATCGCGTCGTTCGGGTAGCAGCGGAACTCCATGAGCAGCGGCATGCCGACCGACGGGACGAGGCCCGGAGGGTAGGGCACGCCGGGCGTGCCCTGGCCGGTGACCACGCGCACGATCTCCAGCTCCGCGCCCGGGCCCTGCAGGCCGCCCGTGGCCAGCACGGCGGTGTTGCGCCACGTGAAGTACGTGAAGCGGTCGGGCGTGATGCCGAAGTTCAGCGGCCACGGCATGACGGTCGTGCCCGTCGTCGTGACGACCGCGTTGATCGGCTGGAGCACGTAGCCGGGCACACCGCTCGTGCCGGGGTGGACGGTCCGCAGCGGATCGTTGGCCCCGTCGAGCACGTTCTGCGCGAACGTCGTGATGATCCCGGAGTTCGGGTAGTTCGGCAGCAGGTTCGGGTCGAGCGACTCGTCCGGCAGCTTGAGCGCGTGCGAGAGGCCGATCTCCAGGCGCGGGAGCGTGTCGGCGATGACCGCACCGCCGGCCGGGCCCCAGTACAGGTGCTCGATGTCGACGTTGAAGAACTGCTCGTCCTGGAGCGCGAAGCCCACGTCGCAGTAGCGCCACAACGTCTGCAGCTTGCTGCCGTAGCGCGAGATCGGCGTCTGCACGCCCTGCGGGAACGGCGCCATGATCGAGGGCACGGCCTGCGTGCGGTCGGCCGCGGCCTGGAAGCGCGTGACGGGCCGCGGACGCAGGAGCTCCGCGCCGCCGTCGATCAGGAACTGACCGCGGAACTCGGGCTTGCCGAAGCTGGCGTTGTCCGGATCGCCGCCGCCCGGAGCCGTCTCCGTGCCGGGGATCATGTCCTGTCGGTTGAAGCGGAAGGCGAAACCGTCCGTGTCCTGATCGGGCGCGGTCGGATCGAGCTCGAAGCCGACGATGCCCTCGGAGATCGACGTGTCGGGCGTGTCGAACGTCACCTCGAGCGCGTTGCCGGCCAGGTCGTTGGCACCCGGATCGCTGGGCGTCGGCACCTTCAGGGTCATGTAGACGGCCTCCGTGTTCCCGACCACGTGCGTGAGCGGGAGCGACGGACGGAACGTGAACGTGCGCAGGTCGGAGCCGGCCGACACGCGCCCCACCACGAAGTTGCGGTAGGTCGGCTGGGACGTCGGCAGCGTCTGCGGATCCGTGTTGATCGGGTCGGACGCGTTGTCGGTGTAGGCGCGGTCGTAGCGCGTCAGGGTGAACGTGTCGAAGGCCGTGATCGAGGTCGGGTCCATCGCCTCGGAGAAGCGCACGGACACGGTCGCATCGGGCGCGACGTTGTGGTTCGGCGGGTTGCCGATCGTCGAGAACGTCAGGAAGCAGGCTTCCGTGCCCTGGTGCAGGCCGGGGATGTACTTGACGCCGACCTGGGCCAGCGAGCCCGACTGGAAGCTCTGGCCGACGCAGCTGCCGGTGCCCGAGCTCACGTAGCGGAAGAAGACGCCTGCGAGCGTGCCGTTCTGGATGTCGCCCGCGGCGGCCTGGTCGGCACCGCAGGTCTGACCCGGCGGGCAGGCCACGACGCCGTACACCGCGCAGCCGGACACGGTCTGCTGGATCACGTCGCCCTCGCGCAGCTTCAGGGCGCAGGGCGTGAAGGCGTACTGGAGGTCGGTCACGAAGAGGCCGTCGAAGCCCGGCACGGGCGTGATGTTCGACCCGACCACGACCGGCTGGCTGCCCAGGATGCTGGGCGCCTCGTCGTCAGCCAGGAAGCCGTTGTTCGGATCGCCCGTGGCGTCGCCCGTGCCGCCCGTGCGCAGTGCGCGCACGACGTCGTTCGTGAGCGAGGCCGGGTCCGACGTGCCGCTGTCGGAGGCCGAGAGCGGGTGGTGCGTCGGGTTCGTGAGGACCTCGTTCTGGTTGGCCTCGGGATCGATCTCGGTCGGGACGCGCACCTGCAGGTTGGCCTGGCCCAGCGTCAGGCTGCCCGGGAAACCGAGCGAGTTGACCGGCAGGTTGGTGCCCTGCGCCTCGGCGCCGGAGACCGTCGAGTCGATGACGACGCGGGTCGTGTAGAACTCGAGGCCCTGCTGGCCGTCGAACTCGGCCAGGTCACCGTGGTTCCAGTCCGGGACGACGCGCGCCAGGAACGGCGTGTTGGGCGGGTTGCCCACCACAGTGCGGATGGTGAGACCGTCGATCGTCTCGCGCGAGATCAGGTCGTCGAACTTGAGCAGGATCGCCGCGTTGCGCGGGATGAACGGGATCGTGACGACCGGGTTCAGGCCGACGTCGGCGACCAGCGTCAGGTTCGAGTCCGAGGACAGGAACGCAAAGGCCTCGTCGTACTGCGACGTGCCGGCGTTGTAGCGGATCCGGACCGTCGTCTTCTCCGTGACCGGGTTCGTCGAGAACTCGTAGGCCTGGCCGTCCGTCAGCGCCTCACCCACGACGAGGTCCGTCGCCTGCGGGATGCCCTGGTTGTCCTCGACGTCGACGAGGCGACCCCAGTAGACGTTCGCCAGCGAAACGCTCGTCGCCTGGCCGCCGTAGTTCGAATCGACCACGAATTGCGCCGAGGGCGCGTTCGGGTCGGGGTTGTTGTGGATGGACCCCGGCGGGAACCCGGTGACGGATTCACGGTTCAGGTTGCCACTGCCCCCGCACGCACCGAGCGCGGCGAGACCCAGGACGAGGCCTGCGGAGACGAAGAACGGGTTGCGCCGGTTGGCGGACAGGAGCGTGTTCATCGGACTCATCGGGTTCTCGGCGGCGGTCACGTACGTCGCGGCACGCCGAGGATCGACGGTCGGAAACGCCGTCGGAGACGGCGACCGGACCGCGCGGCGCGCGCGACGAAAGGGGAAGCGAAGAGTAGCAGGCGCGGCCGTCCGGTCTTCGTTCCAGCCCACGATTTCCCCGCCCTCCGACGGGGCCCGAGAGCCCCCCGCGCGGATCGCGGATCGGGAGGCAGTCGATGCAGGCTGGGGACGGTTGGGGACGACCACGGCGCCACAGGATCAAACCGCGTGCCGAAGCCGTTTCCGGGGGTCCGGCCCGGTGCAGGTCCCCAGGCGGGGTCGGGCGGCACCAGCGGGGCCCCTCGCACGCGGGTCAGCTCGGCGCTGCGGGGCCGCCTGTGCGGAACCGCACGGACAGCCCGCGTCACGACCGCGAGACCCCCACGACCGGACGGCGCCCTAGCCGGCGGGTGCGGCCGAACCCTGCCCTGCCGGCGAGGCCGAACCCTGCCCTGCCGGCGAGGCCGAACCCTGCCCTGCCGGCGAGGCCAAACTCTGCCCTGCCGGCGAGGCCAAACTCTGCCCTGCCGGCGAGGCCAGGCGCTGGCTGGATTCGAACCCGAGTCGGATCGCCTCGGCCGCGTCGCGCAGGAAGACCAGGTGGTCGGTGCGCACCTTGCGCAGCTCGGCCGAGTCGCGGTCGTGGAAGTGGCGGGTCGTGGAGCAGCCCACGTAGCTGAACACGAGCTCGTGCGAGCAGTACGCGCAGTGCGCGCGCAGCGGGCTGCGCGAGGCCAGGCGGAACATGGGCGTCACGTGCCGCTCTTCCGTGCGCGAGATGCAGGTCGGATTCGGGCAGGGGTTCACGCCCGTCGTGACCGGGTGCGCACGGTGCTCCGGCGCGCGTTGCGTCGTCGCCAGGTCCAGCGCGCCGGTCAGCCAGCCCAGGATCGCCATGCGGATCGGCACGCCGCGCGAGGCCTGCTTGAAGTAGATGCTGCGCGGGTCCGAGTCGAGGTCGGCCGTGATCTCGTCGCGGCGCGGCAGCGGGTGCATGAGCACCGCGTCCCGCAGCGAATCGGCCGAGAGCGTGCGCTTGCCGAGCTGCAGGTAGTTGTCGAGCGAGCGCTCGCCCTCGGGGTGGCGCTCGGTCTGCGGTCGTGTCATGTAGACCGCGTCGACGCGCTCGATCGAGAAGCCGCGAGCGTCCGTGAACAGCGACAATTGGTGCGGTTTCTGAGGGGTCAGGTAGACCGCGTCGCTGCGCGCGGCCAGGTCGCCGAGGCGCGACGCGTCGGCGCGCTGCGGCTCGACGCCGAACTCCTCGCGCAGGCGCTGCACGACGTAGTCCGGCAGCTCGAAGCCGGGCTGCGGCACGCACACGACGTTCGCGCCGAAGCGCGCCAGCGCGTAGGCGAAGCTGTGGATCGTGCGGCTGTAGCGCAGGTCGCCGGCCAGCACGACGTCGAGGCCCTCGATGCGCCCGCGCTCGACCCACAGGTTGTAGAGGTCGCACAAGGTCTGCGTCGGGTGCTCGTGGCTGCCGTCCCCGGCGTTCACGACCGAGACGCTCGAGTACTGCGCCGCCAGCCGCGCCGCGCCCTCGCTGGGGTGGCGCAGGACGATCACGTCGGCGTAGCCGCCGCTGACGACGCGCACCGTGTCGGCCAGCGACTCGCCCTTGCTGGCGCTGGTCGTGCGCATGTCGGCCGCGGTCAGGATCCCGCCACCGAGACGCAGCATGGCCGACTCGAACGAGAGTCGCGTGCGCGTGCTGGGCTCGTAGAAGAGGCTGGCCGCGATGCGTCCGCGGCACAACGCGGAATGCGCGCGCAGGTCCCGCGCGAACTCCACGGCGTGCTGGAACAGCGCGCGGATCTCCGGCAAGGACAGGTCGTCGATCGAAACGAGGTGACGGACCTCTGTCATGTGCGGAGGATGACCGTATGCGGACGCCGGCCAGGAAGCAAATCAGGAAGCAGGTCCGGCTGGCTGGCGATCGGTCGGAGCCAGCAGATCGCGCGATACGGCGGCCGCGCCGAGCGCCCCGCGCGCAAGCCGCTCGAGCACAGCGCACTGGGCGCTTTCGAAGGGCACGGCCTGCCCGGGCGTCCAGGGCTCGAGCGGCAGCGCGAAGCGCTCGCGCAGGATCTCCCCCACGCGCGCGCGGGCTGCGGCCGGGTCCGCGAGCGCCGAGATCGCGCCCGCCGGCGGCCGGTGCACGCGGTCGGCTTGCGTGATCAGCGTCACCGCGCCCGCGGGCGCGGCGGCCGGCGTCTCGACCGGCGCGAGCCACAGCACGAGGTCGGCCGCAGCGCGCGCGCGCTGCGCACGGCGCTGGCCCTCGGCCTCGATCGTCGCCTGCCGGCCGCGGCCCGCGAGCGCGCGGTCGCCGGCCGTGTCGAGCAGCCGCACGGGCCAGGCGCCCAGCAGCGCGTCGGCCGCGACGACGTCGCGCGTCGTGCCCGGCGCGTCCGCGACCAGCGCGCGCTCTTCACCGGCGAGCAGATTGAACAGCGTCGACTTTCCGGCGTTCACGGGGCCGGCCAGCACGACGAGCGCCGGCTCCAGCGCGTAGCGTGCGACACGGCCCCGGCGCGCGAGCTCACCGGCCAGCGTGCGCGCTTCGGTCTGGTCGGATCGCGCAAGCTGCTCGAATGCGGCGCGCAGCGCGCCTTCGGACTGGTCCAGGAGGATGCGCGCGGCCGACTCGCAGGCGGCGCTCTCGAGCGCGCGTGCGGCGCGCGCTTCGAGCGTGTCCGGGCCCGCGTGCGCCGGCGGAGCGGTCGCCAGGAGCTCGCGCACGAGCGGCGGGCTGCCGTGCAGGTGCAGCTCGACGTGGTGCGGCGCGAGGCACACGGCCAGGGCCTCGTCGAGGACCTGGCCGTCGAGGACGACGCGCACCAGGCGGGCTTCACCCGGGGCGAGCGGCGCTCCGCCGGACAGCGTCCCCCCGACGGACAGCGTCCCCCCGCCGGACAGCGTCCCCCCGACGGTCAGCGTCCCCCCGACGGTCAGTGCCCGCACGCGCTCGAGCGCGCCCGGGCCCTCGAAGGCGACGACCGACACCGCTCCGGCGCCGCGCGGCGTGCGCTCGCGCGCGACGACGCTCACGGGAGCGCGGCGCGCAACGCCGCCAGGAGGCCGCGGTGGACCAGCTCGGGATCGTGCAGCACGCGGCCCAAGCGCGCAGCCCTGCCCGGCGGCGCGTCCTCGTCGAACAGGGGCGGCTCGAGCAACAGCCCGGCCGCTCCGCCGGTGACGACGACGAGCGGCGCGCGCAGCCCGGCCTCGGCCGCGACGCGCAGCGCCAGCTCGCGCGCGGCGCCGCGGAAGCCGACGACGACGCCGGCACGGACGGCGGAGGGGGTGTCGCGGCCGAGAGCCGCCGCACCCGGAGTCGGATCGACGAGCGGCAGGCGCGCCGTGTGCTCGGCCAGCGCGCGCGCCAGGAGGCCGGGGCCCGGCGCGATCGCTCCGCCCAGGAAGGTGCCCGGGGAACCGCCGTGTCCGGCGCGCACGGCGTCGACGGTGAGCGCAGTACCGGCGTCGAGAACGATCGCGTCCGCTGCGCCGAGCTCGAGCGCACCACGCGCGGCGTAGAGGCGATCGCGACCGACGCGGTCGGGCTCGAGCACGTCGAGCGCGAGGCCACAGTCGGGCGCGGTCAGCAGCGGTACGTTCAGTGCGGCGGCCAGCACGGCCGCCAGCGCGCGCTCGTGCTCGGGAGCCGCGACCGAGCTCAGCGCCGCGGCGCGCAGGCCGGCGTGAGCCCGCGCGAAGTCGCACGCGGCTTCGGCGAAGCCGTCGACGACCGCGAGCACGCTGCCGAAATGTGCGCGCGCGGTGCGAGGCTCGTCACTCAGACGCCAGACGCGCAGTTTGAGGCGCGAATTGCCGAGGTCGGCGGTCAGGGCCAGCGAGCGAGCGTCAGCGAGCGAGCCAGCAGTACTTCTCTTCATGCGAAACCGGGGCTCTTTCTACCCGATTCGCGTTGCACGCGAGCGAGTGGTGGCTCGCCCTGTTCCGCGCGCTGTCTCTTCCTCGGCCCGGCCGCCGAGTTGCGTGAGCTAGTTGTTCGGCGACTGGTACGTGACCGTCTTCGTCTTGCCCTTGTTCTCGATCACGACTTCCCAGGTCGAGTACTTGTCCTTGTTCATCTTGACGAAGTTGATCGCTTCCTGGGTGCTGTTCACCGGGTGGCCGTTGATGCTCTTGACCACGTCGCCCGACTGCGCGCCGTGGCGCTCGGCGAACGAGCCCGGCTTGACGTCGCTGATCTCGACGCCGTCGTAGCGGCCCGTCTTGGGATCGCGGTGCTGACCCAGGCGCACGTCGTTCGAAAGGATGTCGAGGTAGTTGTCCGAGGCGATCTTCAGGTCCTCGGTGCCGAGCTGGAAGCGGTTGCGGCCGAGCGGCGTCGTCTTGCCGGGCACGAAGACCGCGCCCTCGCGGCGCGGGAGACCGGTCTTGGGCGGGATCAGGATGCCGTCCGGACCGACCTGCACGATCTGCGCGTTGGCGTCGAACTCGGTCGGCAGCAAGGTCTCCTTCTCGCGCGCCGCATCGGCGAACGCGAAGGTCACGCCGTCCGTGGTGATCGAGTCGACCGTGATGCTGCCGTGCGGCTGCTGGAGCGCGTCGCCCGGGTGCAGCAGGTAGCCGCCGACACCCTTGTTGTCGATCTGTGCCTTGGGCTTGTACTTCATGAAGATCGAGCTGCCCTTGGCATCGGCCAGGTCGACCTGGACCCACAGGATCCGGACGAGGTCGCGCACGGGCACGACCTCGGGCACGAGCTGCGTCGGGGTGGCGTCGACCGGCCTGGCGACGACCTTGATGGCGCCGGTCCAGTTCAGGTCGTGGAAGAGCCGGCGGACGTCCTCGTACTTGACCTGCCCGTCGTTCTTGACGACGACCTGCTCGACCCCCGAGAGGTGCTTGCGGACCACCTCGGCCTCGGGCAGCGCCCGGCGCTGCTCCAGCGTGCTGACGAAGGACCAGACGTACGCGGAGAGCCCCAACGTCAGGATGGCCGCGACGGCCCAGGAGATGATCTTGATCTGACCGATGTTCATCCGCGTGTCCCCAGCCTACGCCTGCGCCGGCCCTCCGGGGAGGATAGCCCCGGGGATCCGACCCCACCAAGTGGCCTGGCGAACCCGGCTGCTCTGACGCGGACCGGGGGCGGATCTTCCCGGCGGTCAGGAACGGTTGATGCGCAGGCCGTCCTGCCCCGGCGCAGGCTTGTGGTGCGCGGCCTCGTTGCCGACCCGGGCGGAACTGCCCGTGATCCCGCGCAGGGCCAAGATCAGCTCCTCGGGGCGGTCGCTGGCGGCCAGCGCGTCGTTCAAGTCGACCTTGCGCTCCTGGACGAGCTTGCGCAGGCACATGTTGAACGAGATCAGGCCGCGCTCGGTGCCCTGCTCGATCACGCGCGACAGCTCGCTCGTTTTGCCCTCCTGCAGAAGCTCGCGCACGTGCGGCGTCGACTGCATCAGCTCGAAGCCCGGGATCATGCCCTTCCCGCCGGCGCGCGGGATCAGGCGCTGGCTCAGCACGGCGGCCAGGTTCTCGGCGATGCGCAGGCGGATCTGCTGGTGCTGCTCGGAGCGGAAGAACGAGAGGATGCGCTCGACCGTCTGCGGCGCGTTGACGGTGTGCAGCGTCGACATGACCAGGTGGCCGGTCTCGGTCGCGTCGAGCGCGGCGATCACGGTCTCGGCGTCGCGCATCTCGCCGATCAGGATCACGTCCGGGCTCTGGCGCAGCGCGTGACGCAGGCCATCCTGGAACGACGTGCAGTCGGTGCCGACCTCGCGCTGGCTGATCACGCAGCACTGCTCCTTGAAGAGCAGCTCGACGGGATCCTCGAGCGTCACGACGTGGCGCTCCATGGTCTCGTTCATCGACTGGATCATGCCGGCCAGCGTGGTCGACTTGCCCGAGCCGGCGATGCCGGTCACGAGCATCAGTCCGCGCTTGCGCAGCGCGAGCTTGCGCAGCGCCTCGGTCGGCAGCTCCAGGTCGTCGAGGTTCGGCGCCGTCTCGTTGATGCGCCGGATCACGACCGCCGGCTCGCCCATCTGGCGGTAGGCGTTCAGGCGGAAGCGGCCCAGGCCGTCGAGGTGCAGCGACGCGTCGGCCGAGCCGCGCGTGCGCCAGTCGTCCATGCGCAAGGGACCGAGGATGCCCTCGAGCACGTCGATCAGCGGTCCGGCCTCGGGCACGCGCCCGGGCAGGAAGCCGATCTTGCCGTCGGTGCGGTGCGAGGGCCGGCCGCCGGCGCGCAGGATCAGGTCGGACGCGCCGATCTTGCACATGACCGCCAGCCAGGCCTCGAGCTGGTGGCGCGGCGAGGCGTAGCTGGACGCCGCCATCAGGTCCCTGACGGCCTCCTCGATCGAGATGCGCTGCTGTCGCTTTTCGGCCGAAGCGTGGCGCGGCGCGCTGGGCGGGGCCGGCGGCGGCGCAGCCGGCGTCGGACCGCGCGGCGCGCCGGCTCCGTGCGTCGACTCGTTCAGCGGCGGCTGCGCGCCGAAGCTCGAGGCGAGATCGCGGAAGTTGAACTCGTCGTCGGAGCGGGATTGGGGGTGCACGGCAGAGGGGTCCGGCAGCAGGATCGACCTGCGGAGAGGGTGAGCTTGAGGAGCGCCGCGCTTCCCCCCCCGACCACGGCTCGAGGGAACGGCTGCGGCGCACCATCCGCACAAAGCTGCGGACCCCGCGCGTCTGCACCTCGAGACCGGTGCTCAGGCCGTCACGGTCAGGCCGTGTACGACCCGCCAGGCCTCGCGGTTCAGCTCCGCCAGCCCGCGCCGCTGCAGCGCCGAGATGCGCCAGACGCGCGTTCCGGCCGCCTTCTCGAGCGATGTTGCGCGCTCCTCGGCGCCGGGCGTCTCGCACTTCGTGGCCACCAGGATGCGCGGCCGCGCGAAGAGCTCGCTCGAGTAGCGCTCGAGCTCCGACTCGATCACGACGCGCGCGGCGTCGGGATCGGTCAGGGCGTCCTCGGACACGTCCACGAGGTGCAGCAGCACTTGGCAGCGCTCGACGTGCCGCAGGAACTTGTGGCCCAGACCGTGGCCTTCGGCCGCGCCCTCGATCAGGCCGGGCAGGTCCGCCAGCACGAGCGTGTCGTTGTCGGACAGGCGCGCGATCCCGACCTGCGGCGAGAGCGTCGTGAACGGGTAGTCGGCGATCTTGGGCGTCGCCGCCGTGACCGCCGCGAGGTACGTCGACTTGCCCGCGTTGGGCAGGCCCACCAAGCCGGCCTCGGCGAAGAGCTTGAGCTCGAGCCGCAGCGCACGCGTCTCCCCCAGCGTGCCGTTCGACGCGAAGCGCGGCGTCTGGCGCACGGACGTCTTGAAGCGCGCGTTGCCCATCCCGCCGCGACCGCCGCGCGCGATCTCCAGCCGCTGGCCTGCGACGGCCAGGTCGCGCAGGAGGTTCCCGCGCGCGCGGTCGAAGACCTGCGTGCCCAGCGGGACCTCGACGATCAGATCCTCGCCGCTCTTGCCCGAGCACATCTGTCCCGCGCCGGGACGCCCGTCGGGCGCGACGTAGTGGTAGTGGCCGGACAGCGGCAGCAGAGAGTTCAGCTGCGTTGACGCGACCAGGATCACGCTGCCGCCCGCGCCGCCGTCGCCGCCGTCGGGTCCGCCCAGGGGAACGGACTTCTCGCGCCGGAACGACACGGAGCCGTTGCCGCCCTTGCCGGCGCGCACCTCGATCTCGACTTCGTCCTTGAACATGTCCGGCAGTAACGTGGGCCGCTCGCTCGATGCTCGCCGGCCTGTGCACGCGGCCCACGGAACCGTGGGCCGCTCGTTAGACGTTCATTAGCTTGTCCGCAGGCCGTGCTGTGGACGGAGCGCGCAGGATCAGCCCGCGGCCACCGGGTCGATGTTGACCTTGCGGTTGGCCTGGTAGCGCACGGTGCCGGTGGTCAACGCGAACAGCGTGAAATCGCTGCCGACGCCGACGTTCTTGCCCGGATGGAACACCGTCCCGCACTGACGCACGAGGATCGTGCCGGCCAGGACGTTCTCGCCGCCGTAGCGCTTGATGCCGCGGAACTGCGGGTTGCTGTCGCGGCCGTTGCGTGTAGAGCCGCCGCCCTTTTTGTGAGCCATGTCCGAATCTCCTAGGCGACGATGTCCGTGATGCGGACGCGGGTGTACTGGGCGCGGAAGCCGCGCTTCTTGCGCACGTTCTTGCGGCGCTTGAAGCGGAAGGCGATGACCTTCACGCCCTTCTCGTGGCCGATGACCTCGCCGGTCACCGACGCGCCCGCGACGGTCGGCTTGCCGAGCGTCACGTGGCCCTCGTTACCGACGAGCAGGACCTCGGAGAAGGTGATCTTGTCACCCGCCGTGAGCTTCGAGTTCAGGTCGCAGAGGATGACGTCACCCTTCTCGACCCGGGTCTGTTGATTCCGGTCTCGGACGATCGCGTACACGGGGATCTCTCCTGCTGGCCGTGGTGGAAACCCTCCCACGGGGAGCCCTCGGAGTCGGGCTCGGGTTGGTCCCGGCCGCCGGGGAGGCGGTCGGAATCGGGCCGAGGAGTCTATCGGGGCACCCTCCGGGAGGAAAGGACGGGGTCGGGCCGAGACTCCACGAGCCCTTGGGCGCGAGCCTGCAACCGATTGGCCTGCCCAACATCCTCCGAGAGGAGGCAATGGGCAGACGCCGACGCTGGCGGGTCGCCGAGCGCCAGGCTCACTGGGGCGGCCGAAGGGACGCCTTGGACATGTGCAGCACATGGTTGCATGCTGAGGCCATGGGCAAGATGATCCAGATCCGCAACGTCCCGGACGAGCTGCACCGCCTCCTCAAGGCGAAAGCCGCGACAGCCGGGTTGTCGTTGTCCGAGTTCCTCCTGCAGGAGCTACGACCGCTGGCTCACAGGCCCACGGTCCACGAACTCGAGAAGCGCATCGCGAGCCGCTCCCCGATCCGACTCCGAAAGCCGGCGTGGGAGCTGATTCGCGAGGAGCGCGATTCACGATGATCGTCGTCGATGCCTCGTTCGTCGTCGACGTGCTCGCGGCCGATCGGACCCGGTTCGGACTCCGCGACCGCCTGTTCGCAGCGCCGTGGCCCGTGTTCGCGCCCCATCTCCTGGACGTGGAGGTCGCGCAGGTCATCCGGCGTCTGGCGCTCCAAGGGGCAATAGACGCCGAGCGAGGCTTCGAAGCCCTGGAAGACCTGGCCGCGTTGCCGGTCACGCGCTGCGCACATGCGCCGCTCGTGTTGCGCGGCTTCGAGATGCGTGACCGGGTCACGGCCTACGACTCCATGTACGTGGCATTGGCCGAAGCCCTCGAGGCAACCCTGTGGACCTGCGATTCACGCCTCGCGCGCAGCGTCGAGAACGGGCTGGCGGTCGAAGTGTTCTGACGGCTCGTCGCGAGGATCGAGCTGCCATCGGAGGTCGGCCATGAGCCGGACCTTTTTTTCCGGCCGAAGGGCGATCCGGCGCGTTGTTCCGGCAATGGATTCCACCCTCGTCCGAGAGGGCGGATAGCTCGCGGACGAGGGCCGGCAGTCACCCCATTTGCGCGATACGGTTCTCGTGCGAAGTGGGCTCACTGCCGTCCGATGCCGCCTCTCGACCAGCGACCCGATTCCATCGCGCCGGCCACTCCGGTCGAGATCCTCGCGCCCGTCGATGCGCGTGCGGCGACGATCCTGACGCCAGCCGCGCTGGAATTCGTCGTGCGCCTCGAGCGCGCGTTCCGCGGTCGCCGCGGCGAGCTGCTCGCGCGCCGCGAGCGGTTGAAGCTCGAACTCGACGGCGGCTGGAGGCCGGATTTCCTGGCCGAGACGAGCAGCGTGCGCGCGCAGGCCTGGCGCGTGGCCGAGCCGCGGCCCGACCTGCTCGACCGACGCGTCGAGATCACGGGTCCCGTCGACCGCAAGATGATCATCAACGCGCTGTCGTCGGGCGCGAACGTGTTCATGGCCGACTTCGAGGACGCCACGGCGCCTACGTGGCGCAACGTGGTCGAGGGCCAGGCCAACGTGCACGACGCCGTGCGCCGCACGTTGCGCTTCGTCGCGCCGGATAGCGGCAAGGTCTACGCGCTGGGCTCCGGCCCTGCAGCGACGCTGGTGGTGCGACCGCGCGGCTGGCACCTCTGCGAGAAGCACATGCTCGTCGACGGCCAGCCGGTGTCGGCCTCCCTGTTCGACTTCGGCCTCTTCTTCTTCCACAACGCGGAGGAGCTCGTGCGGCGGGGCAGCGGTCCCTACCTGTACCTGCCCAAGCTCGAAAGCCACCTCGAGGCGCGCCTGTGGAACGACGTGTTCGTGGCCGCGCAGGCGCACCTGGGCCTGCCGCGCGGCACGATCCGCGCGACCGTGCTGATCGAGACGATCCTGGCGGCGTTCGAGATGGACGAGATCCTGTTCGAGCTGCGCGAGCACTCGTCCGGGCTCAACTGCGGCCGCTGGGACTACATCTTCTCGTACAGCAAGAAGCTGCGCGCCCACCCGGCGTGCGTGCTGCCCGACCGCGGCGGCGTGACGATGGAACAGCCGTTCCTGCGCGCGTACAGCCAATCCCTCGTGCGCACGTGCCACCGCCGCGGCGCGCACGCGATGGGCGGGATGGCGGCCCAGATCCCGATCAAGGAAGACGCCGAGCGCAACCGCGTCGCGCTCGACCGCGTGCGCGCGGACAAGCGTCGCGAGGCGCACGACGGGCATGACGGCACGTGGGTCGCGCACCCGGGCTTGATCGCGCTGGCGCGCGAGGAGTTCGAGCGCGCGATGCCCGGACCACACCAGATGCAGCGCCTGCGCGAAGACGTGCGCGTCGCAGCCGCCGACCTCCTGGCGGCGCCGACGGGGCGCATCACGGAGACCGGCTTGCGCGTCGACCTCGACGTGTCGTTGCGCTACCTCGAGGCGTGGCTCGGCGGTCAGGGTTGCGTGCCGATTCACGGGCTGATGGAGGACGCGGCGACGGCCGAGATCTCGCGCACGCAGGTGTGGCAGTGGATCCGCCACCGCGCGCGCCTCGAGGACGGTCGCACCGTCGACGAAGAGCTCGTGCGCACGCTTCTGGACGACGTCGCGGCGCGCGTGCGCGCCGAAGTCGGCGAGGCGCGCTTCGCGGCCGGACGCTACCAGCTTGCACTGTCACTCCTGCTCGAGCTGTGCACGCAGCGCGATCTGGCCGATTTCCTGACCCTGCGCGCTTACGAACACCTCTGATCCATCCGATTTCGCACACCGACCGCGATCCTTCGCCGCGGTCCCAGCCTTGACCCTGCCCGAGACCGACACCATGACGCACCGCTTCCAACCCAAGCCTGATGCTGCCAACCGCCGCTTCGACGGCATCCAGCGCGACTACACCCAGGCCGAAGTCGAGCGCCTGCGCGGCAGCGTGCGCGTCGAGCACACGCTGGCTCGCCTCGGCGCGGAGCGGCTGTGGAAGCTCCTGCACGAGGAGGACTACGTGCACGCGCTGGGTGCGCTGACCGGCAACCAGGCGATGCAGCAGGTCAAGGCCGGCCTGAAGGCGATCTACCTCTCGGGCTGGCAGGTCGCGGCCGACGCGAACGTCGCCGGCCAGATGTACCCGGACCAGAGCCTCTACCCGGCGAACAGCGTCCCGGCCGTCGTCAAGCGCATCAACCAGACACTGCAGCGCGCGGACCAGATCGCGCACATGGAAGGCGACCATTCGACCTACTGGTTCGCGCCGATCATCGCCGACGCCGAGGCCGGGTTCGGCGGGCCGCTGAACGCCTTCGAGCTGATGAAGGCCATGATCGAAGCCGGCGCCGCGGGCGTGCACTTCGAGGACCAGCTCGCGTCCGAGAAGAAGTGCGGCCACCTGGGCGGCAAGGTGCTCGTGCCCACGTCCTCGTTCGTGCGCACGCTGAACGCCGCGCGCCTCGCGGCCGACGTGTGCGACGTGCCGACGCTCGTCGTGGCGCGCACCGACGCCGACTCGGCCAACTTGCTGACGAGCGACGTCGACGAGCGCGACCGGCCGTTCCTGACCGGCGAGCGCACGAGCGAAGGGTTCTTCCGCGTGCGCTCGGGGATCGAGAGCGCGATCGCGCGCGGCCTCTCCTACGCGCCGTACGCCGACCTCGTGTGGTGCGAGACGTCGCACCCCGACCTGGAGGAGGCGCGCGAGTTCGCCGAGGGCGTGCACGCGCGCTTCCCCGGCAAGCTGCTGGCCTACAACTGCTCGCCGTCCTTCAACTGGAAGAAGAAGCTCGACGACGCGACGATCGCGAAGTTCCAGCGCGAGCTGGGCGCGATGGGATACAAGTTCCAGTTCGTGACGCTGGCCGGATTCCACAGCCTGAACCACGGCATGTTCGAGCTGGCGCACGACTACGCCGCGCGCGGCATGGCCGCGTACTCCGAGCTGCAGCAGCGCGAGTTCGCGTCGGAGCCGAAGGGCTACACCGCGACGCGCCACCAGCGCGAGGTCGGCACGGGCTACTTCGACGCCGTGACGCAGGCGATCAGCCAGGGCCAGAGCTCGACGACCGCGCTGGCCGGCTCGACCGAGGCGGCGCAGTTCCGCCCCGCCACCGGCGGAGCCGGCGCGGCAGAGAAAGCCGCGTAGATCGAAATGTCACGCCGCGCGGTGTCCGCGCGGCGCGACACTGACTAGCGCTTGCGCCGTCCGCCCGGACGCACCTCGCGGCCGTCGACCCGCAGATAGCGCAGCACGCTGTCCTCCTGCTGATCGCCGGCCTCGACGAGCCGCACGTCCTTCTGGAAGCGGTACTCGAGCGCGCGCAGGTGGTCGGAGCAGTCGCTCTTCAGGTAGGCGACGACTTCGGGGTGCGCGCGCACCTCGACGGTCTGGAAGCCCTTGTGGGTCAGCGCCGACGACAGCCGCCGCAGGATCGCCGCGGCGCGCGAGTTCACGGTGCGGATGCGGCCGGTGCCGCGGCAGCGCGGACAGGTGTGGAACACCTTCTTGTCCATGCCCGGGCCGAGGCGCTGGCGCGTCATCTCGAGCAGGCCGAACTGGCTGATGCGCCCGACCTTGCTGCGCGCGCGGTCGACGCTCAACGCGTCCTTGAAGGCCTTCTCGACCAGGCGGATGTTGCCCATCTTCATCATGTCGATGAAGTCGAGCACGATGATGCCGCCCAGGTCGCGCAGGCGCATCTGGCGCGCGATCTCGGGCGCCGCCTCGAGGTTGGTCTTGAGCGCGATGTCCTCGAAGTCGAAGCCCTCCGAGCGCGTGCGGCCCGAGTTCACGTCGATGGCGACGAGCGCTTCGGCCTGATCGAACACGATCGAGCCGCCCGAGGGCAGCTCGATGCGGCGCTGGAAGATGCGCTCGAAGTCGGGCTCGACCGCGTAGTGCTGGAAGAGCGGCTTCTGGCTGTCGTGCAGCTGCACGCGCCCGACTTCCTCCGGCATCAGCTTCTCGGCGAACTCGACGATCTGCCGCTGGACTTCGGGGTCGTCGACGATCACGGCCTTCGTGGTCGTCGTGTACAGGTCGCGCATCGTCTTGATCGCGACGTCCGACTCGCGGTAGAGCGGCGCCGGGCCGTGGCCCTGGTGCAGCTTCTTGCCGAACGCGGTCCACAGGCTGACCAGGTAGTCGAGGTCGCGCCGGATCTCGGCCTTGCTGTGGCCGACGCCGGCCGTGCGCACGATGACGCCCATCCCCTTGGGGACGTCGAGCGACTCCAGGATGCGCTTCAGACGCCGGCGTTCCTTCTCGTCCTCGATCTTGCGCGACACGCCCGTGCGCGACATCGAGGGCATCAGCACGAGGTAGCGGCCGGGGATCGAGATGTACGTCGTGAGCGTCGGGCCCTTGTCGCCGATCGCGTCCTTCGTGACCTGCACGACGACGGTCCCGCCCTTCTTGAGCAGGTCCGTGATCGGCAGGCGCGGACGCGCCTGGAACCGGCGCTTGCCGCGCGCGCCCTTCTGGCCGCGACCTTTGCCGCCCGGCTTCTCCTCGTCGCCGTCCTCGTCCGCGTCGAGGAGCTCCTCCGACACGGAGGGCTGGCCCGAGTTCTCGTCCCACTCCTCGGGATCGATCTGCGTCGACAAGAGCTTGTCGAGGTCGAAGTCCTTGTCGCCGTAGGCCGTCAGCACGTCGGACGTGTGCAGGAACCCGTTGCGTCCCTGACCGAAGTCGATGAACGCCGCGCCGATCGCCGGCTCGAGGTTCACCACGCGGCCGCGGTAGATGTCGTTGACCAGGGTGTCCTGGTCCTTCACCGTCATGAGGAAGTCGGTGATCTTGCCGTCCTCGAGCACGGCCACGCGCTGCTCCTCGGGGTCGGTCGCGTTCACCAGGATCAGCGCGGTGCGCTCGGCCTCGGGCACGACGCGCGGTGCATCCGGATCGGAGGCAGCGTCGCCCTCGACGGCGTCGCGTGTCCGTCCACGACCGCGTCCGCGGCGGCGACGCGCGCCGCCGCGCGGCTCGTCGGCCACCTCGACGTCGCTCTCGCCTGGGCGCGCCGCGGGACGCACTCGCGCGCGGACCGCCTGGCGTTCGTCCTGCTGCTCGACGAGCGGCAGGTCGTCCTCCTCGCCGGGAATCGCCTCCAACTCGACCGGCTCGGGCGGTGCGCCGCGCACCGCCGGCTCGGACGTCCCGCGCTTCTTGCGCCGGCGTCCGCCGCGGTTCCCGCGGCGACGCGTCTTCTTGCCGTCACCGAGCTCGACCCCCAGATCCTGCTCGTCGCGCTCCACGACCGGTGCGCCGCCCTCCGGCCCGTCCTCGTCGAACGCGTCGATCTCGCGCGGCACGGCGGCCGAGGTGCGCCGCGTCGGGGCTGCAGCAGCCGAGCCCGGGGCTCGGCGCGGCTCACCCGCGCGAGGTTCCAGGCCACGGCCTGCGCCCGCTCGGCGCCGGGGTGCGGCCCCACGGCGCGCGTCGTCCGGTGCGGCACGCGCTGCCGCCGGTGCGGCTCGACGCGCCGCGGGCGGGGCCGTCTTCACGGGCAGAGCTTCGTCCGCCGCGCCGGCCTTTCGGCCGCGACCGCGGCGCGAGCGACGCTTCTTGCGCACTGCGCCGGAGGCCTCGCCGTCGGGGCCGTCCGCCGCGCCCTCGAACGGCTGCGCGTCGGGATCGATCGGGAACGCAGGCTCGAAGCCGTCGCGGTCGAACGATTCGTCCTCGCCCGGCAGCGGCGGCTCGACCGCGGCGGCCAGAGCGGTGCTGGCGGACCCGTCGTCGGTCACCGGGCTCTCGCCCGGGCGACGTCCGCGGCGACGGCGTCCACCGCGCGTACCGCGGCGCCGCCGTTTGCGGGCGGCCTCGGCGGCTTCGGGGCTTTCGGCGCCGGCCTCGTCGTCCCCCGCACCAGCGAGGGGTTCCCCCGCACCAGCGAGAGGTTCTGCGCCCTCACCGGGCGCAGCGTCGGAAACAGCGTCCGCGAACTCGTCGTCGCCATCGAAGGCGCGTCGGTCGTCGGACGGAGGAAGACCCGGGTGGTGGGTGTCGGAAAAGGAAGGATCGAAGGATTCCGGCGCGCCGTGCGCACCAGAGTTGGTCTGAGCCATACTGGGAAGGAGTTCGCGCCGGGAGGACCACGCTCCGTCCTTCGCGCGCACGAGCGCCATCCGCCGGAGCGGGGGCGCGGCGCGCGATCCGGCGCGCACGAAGCGAGCCGAAGGGCCGAGGTCTGCGGCGCGGGGATGGGCCCGCGCAGAGCGCAGGCGGTCGCGTCGATGGGTTCGTAAAGAGGGGCCTTGGGGCAAGAGATGCCCTGCGGCCCGTCGCCCGAACGCAGGCGCGCTCGGACGGTTGATCTCGTTCCAGCGGCTCAGGACAGAGCCGCGGGCGCAGGCGGAGACCGCCTGAGCGCAGGACATCATCGCGAATGGGGGTCCGCGAATCGACCGGGAAGCCGGGAATCTTCTCGACTCCCGGATCGGTCAGGGCTTGCGGCCCGCCACGGGGCCCACCAGGCGGCTGCCCCCGGTGGACACGGGTCGCACGTCGAGGGCCTCCACGCTCAAGCGCATGCCGGCCTCGGTGACAAAGGTCACGTTGTCGCCCTGGCGATCCAGGATGCGACCCGTGAGCGAGCCGCCGGGCATCAGCACCTCGACGCGCTTCAGGCCGGCGAGCGCGTGTGCGCCTGCGGGCAAGGGTTGGCCTTGCGAGCCGACGATCTGCGTCAGCTCGCGGATGTCACCGGCGGCGAAGGACATGCGTCCCAGCGGGAGGTCGAGCCACACGCGCGATTCACCGACGGCGTTCAGCGTGCCCTCGATGTACTCGCCATTCGTGAGCTGGAGGCGCACGGCGCCGACGTACAGCGTGCGCAGGCGCGTCGGCCCGCGGATCGCTTCGGTCGGGATCGTCGGCTCGAGCCACATGCCGGCCCAGTCCTTCTCGTTCGCGTGGCGTCCGCCGCCCGGGCCGGGTTGTCCGGCCGTCGGGAGCTCGGGCGCGCGCGCCGGGTCGGCGCTGCGGACGAGCGCCGGCTCGGTCGCCGTCGCCGTCGGATTCGCCGCCGGCGTCGGAGTCGTCGGCACGGGATCGAGCGCGGTGAGGCTGGAGCCCGCAGGGGCATCCGGCTGACCGCCCGTGATCTCCGGCACGTTCGTGTTCGTCGCACCCGGCGCGAGCGGGTCGCCGGAGGTCGGCGTCACCGTCGGGCTCGTCGCGGCGGCCGGCGGCGTCGTCGCCGCGACCATCGGGGGCTTGAGCTTCGGCTTGGCGGCCGGCTTCGGCGCAGGCGTCGGTGCCGGCGCCGGCGCGGGCTCGGCCGACTTCATGGCCATCTCGATCTTGCGCGTGATCCGCGCGCCGTAGCGCTGCCAGCCGAACCAGACAGGGACCCCGATCAGCGCCAGGCAGAAGGCGGCCGTGAGCAGGCGGCGCGTGGCGCTGCGGCGCGGCGTGGCGCGCGGCAGCGTGGACGTTTCGAGCTCGCCCGAGTCCAGCTCCGGCGAGGGCTCCAGGCCGTCGTCCGTGGCGGGAGCCGGCGTGCGGGACGCCGTGGCGCCGACCGCTGCGCTCGCGGGCGAGCCGGCGTCGTTCTGCTCGATCTCGAAGAGCCAGGAGTCGGTCGGGCCCGTCTGCGACCCGCCGGCGGGTGCTCCGGTCGGACGCAGGTCGGGCTCGAGACCCAGGAAGTCCGTGGCGCCCTGGCCGCCCTGCCAGGCCGGGTCGACGACGACCGCGGACATCTCGCGCGCCCCCGTCGCCGGGCGGTTGCCCGCCGGTGCAGGGGTCGCCTCCGGATCGCCCCCCAGGGGCTCGCCGGAGGGATCGTGGGCGTGGGTGCGTCGGGTCTCCGCCATCTCGAGATCGCTCAGCGCGCGGGGACGGACCCGAGAGTGGGTCGTGCGCGCAGCGGGCTTATCGGCCGGGACCCCCCACCGGCCGTAGGCCTTCCGGAGCGAGCTCGCGAGCGCAGCCAACTGGATGGTTCGGGCCCGTTCAAGGGGCCTGAAGCGCGGAGCGAGCTCGCGAGCGTAGGCACCGGGATGGTTCGGGCCCGTTCAAGGGGCCCGAAGCGCGGAGCGAGCTCGCGAGCGTAGCCACCAGGATGGTTCGGGCCCGTTCAAGGGGCCCGAATCGAAACGGCCGGAGTCAGGCCCCCGGCGAGAGGGCCTGACTCCGTGGGTTCCGACCAGGGGCCGGGAGGCGCCTACTTGAGCTTCTCCCAGTACTCGCCCGGCATGTCGTGCGCGATCTTCAGGGCGCCGTTGGCGCCGCCGTAGACCGGCTCCTCGATGCGCAGGACCTTGCCTTCGCCGAGCCGTTGGTGCATCTCGGTTTCGATCGCCAGGTCGAGGCCCTTGATCATGCTGCCGCCGCCGGCGAGCAGGACGCGGTTCTTCAGGCGCGACTGGAACTCGGGGTCGAACGTGGCGATCAGCTTCGCCAGCCCGTCGACCATGTGCGGCACGATCGAGCGGCAGGCCGTACGGATCTCCTCGGTCACGTCGAACGGCGTCGGCTTGCCGTTGACCGGCAGCTCGACCGTGACGTTCGGCATCGTGTCGGAGATGTTGGAGTGCTTCTCCTTGATCTCCTTGATCATCTGCGTCGTGAACTGCGCCTGCGGGTAGCGCTTGCCGATCAGCTCCGACAGGCGGTTGTCGACGAAGTCGCCGGCGTAGGTCGTCGTGGTCTGGTCCGACTCCTCGGGCATCGTGCCGTGCATCCGGCACAGGTCCGTCGTGCCGGCGCCGATGTCGATCACGAGCACGTCGTCGAGCATGTCGAGGCCGTAGGCCACCGAGAACGGCTCGGAGCACAGCATCACGCTGTCCACCGACTCGCGCGCGGCCTTGATGATCGCGTCCTTGTGGTGAATCGCGGCTTCGGCCGGCACGCCGATCACGGCGTAGACGAGCTCGTCACCGCGCGGCTTCGACATGCGGATGATCTCGCGGATCAGGTCCGCGGCCGCCTTCATGTTGCCTTCGACGTCGTTCGTGGCGGCGTTCGTCGTCGCCTTGAGCACGCCCGAGGCGAGCGGGCGGTAGAAGCGGCACGAAAGGCGGTGCTTGACGGCTTCGTCGCCGAAGAGCACGTCCTTGCCGAGCAGCTTCCTCGCGACGACGTCCTTGGGATAGCCGACGTGCGAGCTGATCGTGACGCGCTGGCCGTTGCTGGCCGCGATCGACGTGCGCGACGTGCCCAGGTCGACGCCCAGGTAGAGGACCCCGTGGTCCTTCGCGCCGCTCGTCTCCTGGGTCGTGGACGTCTTCGTGGTGGCCTTCGTGCCCCCCGTCGTCTGTTGGCCGCTGTCGGCCGTGGTGTTCTTGGTCATGTGGGTCTCCGGATCGTTCTCGTTTCTAGGCCTAGGCTCTCTCCCAGGACGACGCACACGCGCCAACCGGGGACTCTCTCTGGACTCACGCCGCAGCGGCGTGGGACTCCGTGTTCTTCTTCTGGAAGGCGAGGTTCTGCTCGAAGATCGTCGCCATCATGGCCTTCTTGGCCACGCCGCTCGCGTCGTCTCCGCGCAGACCCTGCACCGTCTTGAAGATCGACGCGACTCCGGCGTCGATCTGCTTCATCGACATGACGCGCGCCAGCTCCTCCTCGGTCACGCCGAGCAGGCTGGTCAGCTTCGCGATGCGCCGCTCGAGCATGTCGACCTGACGGCCGTGCTCCTGCATCTGGGCCGTCACGGCCTTGCGGCGCTCCTCGTAGAGCTCGGCCACGGCCAGCTCGACGACCTGCTTCTCGAGGCTCTCGATCTCGGGCGTGCGCGTCACCGTAGCGAAGATGCGCTGGATCTTGTCGACCAGCTCGGCGCGCTGGAGCCCGCCGCAGTCGTCGACCTCGTCGGAGAGCGCCTGCTGCTCCGCGCGGAACGTGCGCGTCGCGGCCGCCAGATCGGAGCGCAGAGCATCGATCTCGCTCTCGGCCTCGCGGTACATGACGTACTTGGCGCCGCCGCCCTGGGTGGCCATGTGGAGAGCCCGGCCGGAGCTCTCGACGAGGCCCTCGAAGGAGGAGTTCGTCTCGGCCAGCAGGTTGTGCGCCGCGCCCAGCGAGAGCGTCAGCGGCACCGTCTCGCCGGCCGGGGCCGGCAACGTCGACGCGGCGCCCAGGAGGAGCGCGCCCAGCTGGCCCATGCGCTCGGTCGTCGTGTTGGGGAACACCGCCATGATGCGGTCGCCCGACTGCACGGCCATCCCGATGAACCCGTGCTCGCGCGCCACGCGCTTGAGCAGGTCGTACGTCGCGCCCATCGACGCGGCCTTCGCCTGCCAGCCGTCGCGCGCCGCGAGGGTCTCGAGCCCGTCGACCGCGATCATGAGGCAGCAGAGCGGGTAGCGCTGCGTCCGAGCCCGGTGGAACTCCACGCGGATCACGCCCAGCATCTGGGCGATCGAGAGGCGCGGGGCCTGCCTCTCGGTGGTTCCGTTCGGTACCGACGTCATCGGGTGTCCTGGGACTCGTGGGCGGACAGGGGGTCCACCGTGTGCTCCTGATTTCGAGACGGCAGCCACGCTTTCTTGAGAGCACGGCCGGAATGCTGGTGGTCCCGCTCGCAAGCTCGCGGGGCGTGCGGGCGCGCGCCACGCCACGCGGGCTTGCGAGCGAGGCCAACGGAATGGCGGCCCCGTTCAAGGGGGCCGCCGCGCCGACGAGGCCCTGCTCCCGGGGAGAGCCCGTTCCAGGGGCTCGACCCGGAAACAAGGCGCGGGCCGCACCGGCTGGAAGCCGGGGCGGCCCGCACGGATTCTCGCGGCGTCTACTCGCCGGCCGGCGGAGCGATCTCCGACGTGGGCGTCAGCAGCGCCTCGATCTGATCCTTCAGGGCGATGCGGCGGATCTGCAGCTCCTGCTGCAGCAGCGCCTCCTGGTCCTCGCGCGTGTGCACGATCGTCGGCGTGATGAACACGATCAGGCTGCGCCGCTCGCGCGTGTTCGCGTCGTGGCTGAACAGGAAGCCCAGCACCGGGATGTCGCCCAGGAACGGGATCTTGCTGTGCACCTTGACGTCCTGGTCGCTCGTCAGCCCGCCGATCACCGCTGTCTGGCCGGCGTCGAGCATCATGCTCGTGACGATCGTCGAGGAGCGCGTGCGGGGCAGCGCGATCGAGCCTTCGAGGCCCGAGGCGCCGATCGTGAAGATGTCGAAGCCCTGCGGCGCGATGGCCGAGTCGGACGACGTGCCCGAGAGGCTCGTCTCCTTGGGGATGACCTCCATCATGATCCGGTCCGTGCCCGGGATCACGTTGGGGCGCACCAGGAGCTGGAAGCCGATCTCGACCGGGGAACCGGCCGCTTCGGCGATCGTCAGCTGCAAGCCGCCGGCCTGGCCCTGCTCGGACTTGGCCTCGGCGTAGCGGATCGTTTCGCCGACGAAGATCGTCGCTTCCTGCCCGTTGAGGGCGATCAGCTTGGGCGCCTGGATGACCTCGGCGGTCTGGTCGCGCTGCAGGAGCCGCAGCGTGCCCTGGAACTTCGCGAACGACAGCGAGCCGAAGATCGTGTCGGGCACGAAGGTCGCGCCGCCGTTGCGGGTCGGGTCGACGAAGGGTCCTTGACCATTCGGGCTGGCGATGAACAGGTCATCCCAGCCGCCCGCGCCTTCGTTGAACGGCAGCGTGATCGGGATCGACCCGCCCACGGCCGTGACCTGCGCGCCGTCCTGGCCGTAGTCGACACCGAGGTTGAGGACGTCGCCGTTCAGCGTGGAGACGAACTTCACGTCGCAGAAGACTTGCGCCGGCTCGACGTCCAGCTGCAACAGCATGGACCGGATCGACTGGTGGACCTGCTGCGTGTCGCGCACGATCACGACGTTGGCCGTGTCGATGTAGTCGAGCTGGCCCTTGTTGCTGAGCGCCTTGGACAAGGCCTGCAGCGTGCTGAAGCCCTTGGCCGCATCGGTGCCGGCACCTCCGGCCTTGGCCCCGGCGGCCGTGTTCGACAGGAACTCCGACTTGATGACCGGCTTGTACGTGCTCTTCGGGCGCAGGTAGCGCAGCTGGTACGACTGCGTCTCGAGCTGGTCCTCGAGCTTCTGCGGAGCGACGACGCGCAGCACGCCGTGGCCTTCCTCGACCACGACGAAGCCCAGGCTCTTGGCCGTTACGTTGAGCGCTTCGCGCCAAGGGACGTCCTTGAAGCGCACGTCGACGGTACCCACGACCTCGGGGCCGACCACGACGTTCGCGCCGGCGCCCTTGGCGATCGCCTTGATCACCTCGCGCACGTCCTGCGGAATGTCGGTGACGATGTCGACCTTGTGCGGGCGGATGACCGCCAGCACTTCGGCCGGACGTCGCTCGACCACGCCGCCGACCTTCTCGGCAACGAGGTCCAGCGCGTCACGCCACGGGACGTTGGTCAGCTCGATCGTCACCCGCTTGTCCGAGATCTTGTGATCCGGATTCGCGGGGTCGATCACGACGATGTTGGCGCCGGATCGAGCGCGCAACTCGCTGACCACGTCCTCGAGGCTGCGGTCGGCGATGTTGAGGTTGACGCGCGCGTCCAGGCTGGGGGCCTGAGCGAACGCCCCAGCCGCAGCCAGGGGCACGGCGAGAACCGCGGCCAGGAACTTCATGCTCTTCTTCAATTGCCTTCTCCCCTGCGGTGTCAGAACCGCCGAGCGAACACGATGCCACGGAAGATGAATTCGATCTCCTCGCGACGGATGGCGAGAACGACCAGATCACGGTCCAGCAGGTCGCCTTCCGAGACGGGCCTGCCGTTGATCATCACGACCGGGGCTCCGCCCTCGATCAGGATCACGCCTCCGACCTCGAGCTTGATCTTCTCGAAGTCCAGGACGGTGCGCGCCTCGTAGGCGAGGTCGCGCAGACGCTCGATGAGCGGCTTGCGCAGCTGGTCGTTCTCGATCGACACCAGTCGGTTGTCGATCATCGAGAACGCCTCGAGCATGAGCTTGTACTCGCCCGCCTCGCGGTGGACGACCATCGTGCGCTCGAGCTCCTTGAGCTGCGTCTCGCTCGGGCCGCGGCCCTGATCGGACGCGGCGAGCTGCTGGTGCAGCCCGTCGAGCGGCTCGACGATCTCGGCCTGGAGGCGCGTCTGCGAGGGCACGTAGGCGATCGCCTGGTCGGCCAGCACGCGCCGGACTTCCTCGTCGAGGCGTCCGAGCTGCTCCTCCATGTCCGCGCGCGTCATCATCTCGACGATGACGTTCTCGGCGGTCTTGACCTCTTCCCACTTGGCCAGCACGGCCTGCGTGCGTTCCGCCAGCGACTGGACCAGGTCCATCTGCTCCTGGACGGACAGCATGCTGGGCGCGTCGGCGCGGACGGGCACGCGCGGGTCGATCCAGGGGTCACGACGACCGCGCGCTCCGCGGTAGGCATACGTCGAGAACTGGAGCGAGTTCTTGCGCCGGTCGATCTCGCCCAGCAAGAGATCGCGCTTCCTATCGTAGCCGTCGACGACGACCGACTTCTGGTCCTTCTGCGGCTCGTACACGAACGTCTCGACGTCGATCGAGACCTTGTGCGAGGGCACGCCTTCCTTCTCCAGGTCGGTGCGGTTCGCCGCCGTCAGCCGGAAGTTGGGCACGCGCATGAAGCGCGAGTGGCTCTCGAGCAGGTCGAGGAAGTCCAGGAACTGGAACGCGTCGCCTTCGAGCGAGAGCGTGTACGCGACCTTGTCGAAGTCCGTCTTGTCGCGCTTGCTGGTCGCGTCGGACTTCTTCTTCAAGCCGGCGATGCGGACGCCGGACTCGTCGGAGAAGCGTTGCAGCGTGCGCACCAGGTTGTTGACGTCGTTCGTGTCGGGGAGGATCCCCTTCATGACCTCGGTCAGCTCGCGCAGCACGATGACCTCGCGCTCGAGCGCGCTCGTGCCCTCGATCAGCTTGCGGGACTGCTCGATCCCGCCGCGCAGGGTCGCGACCTTCTCGCGCGACTCCACGATCGTGCCGTGTTGCCAGTACAGGAGCGCACCCAGGCCGAGGGCAGCCAACGTGCCCCCGCCAAGAACGCTGATCCAGAGACGACGTTCGTGCTTCACTGCTTCGCCTCCGTCTTGGCGCCGGTCTCGGTCGTGGCCTTGGCATCAGCCGGCGTCTTCTTCGCGCCGGCCGCGTCCTTGGCATCCTTGGGCTTCGCGTCCTTCGCGTTCTTCTTGTCCTTGCCCAGGCGTTCCTCCGTGCTCTTCAGCGTCAGGGACAGCGGGAAGGACCAGGCGACCGGCGGCATGAGCGTCTCGTCGACGTTCGTCTGCGAGCCTTCGGGCGGCGCCGGCGGCTGGAAGTCGCCAATGAACTGCGACATCTCGAGGTCCTCGAGGAAGTTCGCGACCTGCGCGAACTTGTCCGAGCCCGAGTGGCCGTTGGCGCGCACCGATCCGGGGATCTTGGCCTTGGGATCCATGCTCTGGCTGACCTGCAGGTCGTCGAGCCACACCAGGTGACGCTGGCCGTTCTGGCCGCGGTTCACGACGTCGATCAGCTCGTCGAGCTTCTTGGTCCACGAGACGCGGCTCGTGGTGATCGAGGCCAGCGTGTCCTCGCGCGTCTTGTACTGCTTGGACTCGGACTCGAGCGACCGGTGGTAGTTCACCTGCGGCGTGAGCCCGTCCATGTCGGTCTGGAGCGAGGCGGCCTCGCTCTCGATCTCGGCCTGGATGCCCATGCGCTGCCAGGCCCACCAGGTGATGAGTCCGGAGTTGAGCGTGACGGCGGCCGCCAGAGCGAACACCAGCTTGAGAGGCGTGCGCGCCTTCTTGCGGTGCTCGACGGGGAGAAGGTTGATGCGGATCATGAGTTGCGCACCCGTGAAGCGAGTCCCACCGCGACCACGAGGGTCGGGGCCCAGGCCTCGAGTTCCTCGACGTCCACGCGGCTGGCATCGACGCGCAGGCCTTCCAAGGGGTTCCAGGTGCGGGCCTTGCGACCCGTCGCCTGTTCGATGTGTTGCGCGGCGCCGGGCGCCAGAACGCCACCGCCCGAGAGCAGGATCTCCTCGACCTGCACGCCCTCGTGGTGTTCGACGTAGTCGAGGCTGAGCGACAGCTCGCCGACCAGGTCCTCGAGCACCGGCTGGATCGCCGTGTTGACCTCGAGCTCGTGCGCCTCGCTGGCGCGCTTGATGGCCTCGGCCTCGAAGTTCTCGATCGACATGGCGCGGGCGACGGCCTGCGTCATGTCCGCGCCGCCGATGTTGATCTCGCGGCTGAAGCAGGTCTCGCCGCCGCAGATGACGTTGATCGAGGTGCGCGTCGCACCCACGTCGACCAGCGCGATCGCGGTGCGCGGAGCACCCGGCTCGACCTCCTCGACCGGCAGACCGCACAGCTCCCAGGCGTTGGCCAGCGCGAACAGGTCGACGTCGATCGCGACGGCCGTGAGACCCTGCCCGGAGATCAACTGCATGCGCTCCTGGATCGCGTGCGTCTTGCAGGCGGCCAGGAGCACGTTCTGCTGCTCGCCGTCCTTGCCCTTCGACGATTCACCCGAGGCGGGCGCGCGCTTGAGCGGTTGCAGGTCGAGCTGCACTTCGTCCAGCTCGAACGGCAGGTACTTGTCCGTCTCGAAGCGGATGGCCTGGCGCAGCTCGTTCTCCGACATCTTCGGCATCGAGACGTAGCGCACGACGACCGATTGGCCGGAGACGGCCGTGACGACCTTCTTCGACTTGAAGCGACCACCCTGGAAGCAGGCGGCCACCGCGTCGGCGATGCTGCCGCCGGGCGGGATCTCGTGACGGGCGAAGCCGGTCACGACGGGTTCGGGACCTTCGAGGGTCAGCTCGATCGCTTTCACGACGGAGCTGCCCAGGTCCAACCCGACGAGGCTCTTCTGTCTGCGGAACACGGACACGCGTTCTTCCCCCGACCACCGAGGTGACCGGAGGGGCGCCCGGTCCACTTGGACGTCGGGGAAGCGCCACCCTGGCCGACCACCCGGATCGACCCGCCCCACCCGTCGGGTTTAGGTCCGAGTGAAGAAAACGTCGGGCGAGGCCTGCCGTCCGCCTCCTGGGAAGGTGGGTGCGAAGGGCTTTCCGGCGCGGCGGGCCGGTCTCAGAGACTGAGAAGAATTCGAAGTCTCAGCGCGCCGCGCGCGGTCCCGCGCGGCGCCAAAAGGGTTTGAGAGACCGTACGATCGATTGCTGCTCGGTCCCTCAGGTCATCTCGCCGAAGCCGTCCTCGACCAGCACGGTCACGCGCCGGACGAGCTCCTCGGCATCCGCGCCCTCGGCCCGGAACGTCAGGGTCGACTCGCACGGAGCGCACAGGGTCATCAACTCGAGGATGCTGCGCCCGTCGACCTCGATGTCGCCGCAAGCGACGCGCAACGGGCTCTGGAAGCGCTGCGCCAGCGTGGCGATGGCGTGACACGGGCGGGCGTGGAGCCCGGCCGGGTTGGGCAGCCGCACGGCGCGCACGATCGGGGGCAAGTCCTGTCGTCCTCGGGAAGCGGATCGGAACGTCGGGCCGGAGAATGGCGTCGCGGCTCGCAGCGCGTGGTGCCGGGCTGCGCGCCGCGGACGGGCGCCCTCAGACCGCGGACTTCTCCTTGAGGAGGTCGAGCAGCTCGGTCTTCGTCCGCACGCGCATGGCGAAGCGCCGGAAATCCGCGTCGCGCGAGAGACGCGCGATCCAGCGCATCATCTCGAGGTGCTGCTCCGGATCGTGGGCATCACCGCCCTTCTCGGGGCGCAGGACGGTGAACACGACGTGCACGGGCTGCGAGTCGACGGCGGCCCATGCGAGGCCGATGGGGTGGATCGCCAGGCTGCAGACGGCGCGCTCCAGGCCCTTGACCTTGACGTGCGGCACGGCGACGTTCGAGCCTACCCCCGTCGAGCCGAGCTTTTCGCGCTCGGTCAGGGCCTTGAGCGTCTCGGTCCGAACGGCGGCATCGAATGCGCCGGCCTCGACCAGGAGATCGGTGACCTCGGCCAGCGCGGCTTCCTTGGTCAGGGCCGTCAGCCTGGTCGTGCAGTGCTTCGTCTTGAACTGCTTCCAGAATTCCATGGGTGTCCCGTGTACGAGCGGGAAGAGGATAGCAGGAAAGCGGTGCGGGCGGCGTGGCGCAACCGCAGCTCTCGGGCGGTGAGGTCCGATCTGGGATCCGAACGGAGCCGATCCTCGCGCTTTCGCGTGGATCAGACCGAACTGGACCCCGCGCTCTCGCGCGGGCAGACCGAACTGGACCCCACGCTCTCGCGCGGGCAGACCGAACCGTACCAGTGGTTCGGCGCCTTACGGCGCCTCACTGCCGCTCGTGCCGACGATCGATGCGGCGATCGTGGTCGCGCTTCAGCAAGCGCTCCATGCGCTCGGTGGCTTCGTCCAGGGCCTGTCCGAAATCGTCACGGCGGGCGTCAACGACGAGGACCGCACCGTGGCCGATGTTCGCGACGAGCTCGACGCGGTGGTCTTCGCGCTGGCGCTCGAGCATGGCGCGCAAGGAGACGATGTGGTGGTGGAACCGCCCGAGCTGCTGCAGCTTGGCGTCGACCGTGTCTCGAATGACCGCCGGGTAATCATGGTGAAGGATGGAAACCAACGTCTGCATGAGAGGTTCCTCGGCGGACGGCGCCGCCTCGACGCACGCGGACCACGGCCGGATCCTGGGCCGTCCTGATCGAGCACCGCGTCGGCCCGGGACGTCCCATCGCGCGGCGAAACTCGCCATGCGCGAGGCAGGAGACGGATCCCGACGTCCAGGCCACGCGTCCAGACTGGGACGCGCGGGCGAATCGGTCAAGTGTCCCCCACACACCTTTGCTCTCGGCCCGCGCCCCGACACGACCCGAGTCGATTTTCCCCACTCTCCGAAGTGCCGCAACAAGGCGGTTCTGCGAGCGTCCGGGCCGAAACCCGGCACTGTCAAGCCCGGGTGGCGCGGCCGAGGAACGGGCGTTCGGGATACTGCACGGAGAGCAGGTACAGCCCGCCGGCGGGCGCCGTCGGACCGGCGTCGTCGCGCCGTCCGCTCGCAAGCGCGCGCGCGATCGCGCCCTCGTCCAGCTTGCCGCGGCCGACGTCGATCAGCGTGCCCGCGATCGTGCGCACCATGTTGTAGAGGAACCCGTCGCCCTGGACGACGAACCAGAAGCGCTCGCGACGCGCCACGCAGCGCAAGTGCTGGATGGTGCGCACGCTCGTCGAGCGCGGCGAGCCTGTGTTGCCAAAGGCCGCGAAATCGTGACGGCCGACCAGCGCCTGCCCGGCGCGGCGCATGCGCTCCGCGTCGAGCGGCCACGGAGTCCAGGCGCAGTGCGCGCGCCCGAACGGCGGCGCGAAACGCGACGTGACCACCTGATAGGCGTAGCGCTTCGACGTGGCCTGGAAGCGTGCGTGGAACGCGTCGTCGGTAGTCTCGGCCTCGCGCACGACGACGCCTTCGGGCAGGTAGGCGTTCAGCGCGTGGCGCAGCCGGTCGTCATCGAGGCGCGTGTCGAGGTGCAGGCTCGCGACCTGGCCCAGCGCGTGCACGCCCGTGTCGGTGCGGCCCGCGCCGTGGACGGTCGTGCGCCGGCCGGTCGCCGCCAGCACGGCCTCCTCCAACGACTGCTGGACGGAATCGAAGCCGTCCTGGCGCTGCCAGCCGAAGAAGCGCGACCCGTCGTAGGCAATCCGCAGTCGGATGTTGCGCACGCGCCTACACCGGCCTGCGCCGGATGGGCCTCCGCCCCGTCAGCGCGTCCTCCAGAACGCCGCGGTGCATGTACTCGAGCGCCGCGCCCGACGGCACGCCGCGCGCGATGCGCGTGACGATCGGCCGCGGCTCGGCCAGCGCCTCGATCGCGTCGAGCGCGAGCAGCGCCGTGGCCTCGCCCTCGGCGTCCGGGTCCGTGGCCAGCACGACCTCGCGGATCCCGCCGGCCTTCACGCGAGACACGAGCTTTTTCAGCGTCAAATGGCGCTCTTCCGTGCCGTCGGCCGGGTTGTAGGCGCCGAACAGCACGTGGTAGCGGCCGCGAAACGCGCCCGAGCGCTCGAAGGCCTCGACGTGGCGCGGCTCCTCCACGACGCACACGAGCCCGGCGTCGCGCTGCGGATCGGCGCAGATCGAGCACGGGTCCGTCGCGCTGATGTTGGCGCAGGTCGAGCAGCGGCGCGTCTCCTCGAGCGCGCGCACGATCGCGCCCGCCAGCTGGCGCGCCTCGGGATCACGCAGGACGTGGAACGCCAGCCGCTCCGCGCTGCGCCGGCCGATGCCGGGGTAGCGCTCGAAGGCGAGCACGAGCGCTTCGAGGGGTTCGGGGTAGGCCACGGGATCGTCAGGACGCGTTCCGGCTCATGCGCATCCGGTGGGTGGGAGCCTGGTTCGGTACGAGCGGATCACAGGCCGGGGAGCGGCAGTCCGCCCATCACCTTGCCCAGGCGCTCGTCGCGCATCTTCGCGGCGCGCGCCTGCGCGTCGCGCAGCGCGTACATCACCATTTCCTCGAGGAGCCGCACGTCGGCGGTCGCCTCGGGCTGGATCGAGACGCGCGCGATGCTGCCTTCGCCGTCGACCTCGACGCGCACGGCGCCGCCGGCGCTGCCCTCGATGCGCGCCTTCTTGAGCTCCTCGCGCGCACGGTCGATCTCGCGCTGCATCTGCTGGGCCTGCTTGAGCAGGTTGCCCATCTCGCCGAACGTGCCGCTCATGCGTCGTCCTCGACCCGGCCCTGGAAGAGCTCCGCCACCTTGCCCGTGTACGCGTCGCGCGCCTTGCGCGCGATCGACTGGTCCTCGAGGACGACCTGCACCGGCGTGCCCAGGACCGCGCCGAACGCCGTGTGGCATTGGCGCTGGTTGTGCGGGTCCGAGATCGCGGCGCGCTCGGTCTCGCGCAGGTTCGAGAGCTGGACCAGCGCGCGGCCGTTCGACAAGTCGGTCAGCTTCCCGCGCGCGCGCAGCGTGTCCGACAGCGAGCTCGACGTCTTCGCCAGGGCCTCGAGGAAACGCTCCCACGCGTCGGCGTTCCCCGCGATCCGCACGCGCGGCGCGTCGGCCGCGTTCGGCGTCTGCGCAGGCGCGACCGGGGCGCGCGTGACGAGCGCCGGTTCCGCCGCGCGGCGCACTTGAGGCGCAGGCGCAGCGGACGGTGCAACGGGACGCAGCACGCCCTCGGACACGGGTCGGGCCGGCGCAGGCTGTGGGGCCGCGGGTGGCGCGGTCGTCGGCCGCAGGCCGCCGGTGAGGCGCGCCTCGAGCGCGGCCAGGCGCCGCTCGAGCTCCGCCAGCGGCACACCCGATTCCGGCCGGCAGGCGTCGAGCAGCGACAGCTCGAGCACGACGCGCCCATGCGACGGCAGGCGCGTCATGCGCTCGCGGGCGACGAGCAGCTCATCGATCCAGGCTTCGAGGCGCGGCACGCCGATGCGTTCCGCGCGCTCGAACAGCTGCGTGCGTTCGCCCGCCTCGAGCTGCACGAGCTGCGTGTCGCGGCCCAGCAGCGCGACAAGCAGCAGCGTGCGCGCGCGATCGAGCAGCGCGCCGGCCAGCTCGCCCTCGCCGCCGTGCACCTCGGGCAGCGCCGCCAGCACGCCGGCGCGGTCGCAGGCGGCCATCTGGTCGAAGATGCGGTCGGCCAGATCGGCGCCGCCCTCCGCGGCCAGCCGCGCCAGGTCGGAGAGCTGCGGCTCGGCGCCGACGAGCGACAGGAGCTGGTCCGCGAGTGACAGCGCGTCGCGCATCCCGCCGCGCGCGCGGCGCGCGATCTCGGACGTGACGCCCGGCTCGGCGGCGACCTTCTGGTCCGCGAACACGTAGTCGAGCCGCGCCGCGATCACCGCCTCCGACATGGTCGAGAGGCGCAGGACCTGGCAGCGCGACAGGATCGTGGCCGGAACCTTCTGCGGATCCGTGGTCGCCAGCAGGAACTTGACGTGCCGCGGCGGCTCCTCGAGCGTCTTCAGGAGCGCGTTGAACGCCTCCTTGGTCATCATGTGGACCTCGTCCACGATGTAGACCTTGAAGCGCGCCCGCATCGGCGCATAGGCCACGTTCTCGCGCAGCTCGCGCACGTCCTCGATGCGGCGGTTGCTGGCCGCGTCCATCTCGATCAGGTCAGGGTGCGAGCCCGAGTCGATCGCGAGGCAGTGCTCGCAGACGCCGCACGGCTCGGACGCCGGGCCGGTCTCGCAGTTCAAGGCCTTGGCGAAGATGCGCGCGGTCGTGGTCTTGCCCGTGCCGCGCGGGCCGGTGAAGAGGTACGCGTGGCCGACGCGCTGCTCCTCGATCGCGCCTTGCAGCGTGCGTGCGACGACTTCCTGCCCGACCAGATCGGCGAAGACCTTGGGGCGGTAGCGGCGCGCAAGGACGACGTAGGACACGAGCGGATCTTACGCGTGGAGAGCCCGGCGCGAATGCGGACAGCCGCGCGGGCGTCGCAAGCCGCGGCGCGAGCGCAAGTACGGAGCATCCCCGTCGCGCCCTCGCGAGAAGGTGCGAGGGGAAAGTTGGGCCCGGGCACCTTGCGCCTGGAACTGAAGCCCTTAGGGCTGCTCCGTTCCCGGCCTGACCCGATTCGCGCCCGTCCCATCGCCCGGGACCGGGCCCAACTCCCCCCTCGCTCGATCGGCGCGGCAAGGTGGCGGAGAGGGAGGGATTCGAACCCTCGGTGCCATTGCTGACACCTACGCTTTCCAAGCGTATGCAATCGGCCACTCTGCCACCTCTCCGCGCTTTGTCGAAGCGCAGCCAGGGTCCTCGAAGATGGCGGAGAGGGGGGGATTTGAACCCCCGATGCACTTGCGCGCATGCTGGTTTTCGAAACCAGTGCCTTCAGCCGCTCAGCCACCTCTCCATCGTTCGAGGAGGACGAGCGAGGCATCACGGCCGGGGTCACCCCCGGCCGCGTCACTCCGCGCGTCCGCGCTTGCTGCGAAAGAACTCCTGGAGCAGCGCGCGGGCCTCGTCGGCCAGCACACCCTCCGCGATCTCGGCCCGGTGGTTCAAGCGCGGGTCGGTCAACACCGAACCGAGCGAGACGGCGCCGCCGAACTTGGGATCACGCACGGCCCACACGACCCGCGCGACGCGCGCGTGGGAGAGCGCGCCGGCGCACAGGAAGCAGGGCTCGACCGTCGAGTAGACGACCGCACCGGGCAGGCGCAACGCGCCCAGACGCACGCACGCGCGCTGCACGGCGAGCAGCTCGGCGTGCGCGGTCGGATCGCGCCGCGCATGGGTCTCGTTGTGAGCCTCCCCCACCACGACTCCGTCCAGGAGGACGACGGCGCCGACCGGCACTTCGTCCAGGCTTGCGGCCCGGCGAGCGAGGTCGAGCGCCAACCGCATGCCGGCCTCGTCGTCGCGCGCCATGCTCGTCAGGGCATCGGCGGGCGACATCGGGGCTCGGTCCTCTCGGGGGCGTTCGCTGTGGGTTCGGTCGTTGGCGCTCGAGCCCGCCAGCCACCAGGGCCGGCCGACGGGAGCGTGTGCTGGTACACCCTAGTGGACTTGAACCACTAACCTTCTGATCCGTAGTCAGATGCTCTATCCAATTGAGCTAAGGGTGCGTGGGGCGGAAGGTTGTAGCCCTCGGTCCGGAGGGTGTCAACGCGGCCGCCCCGGTACCCTCGCACAGACCCGAGCTGCGGGTGGCTGCCCTCGCGAGCTTGCTTCGGCGGGTTCCCCAGAAAGGACCCAAGCCATCCTGGTGGCTGCGCTCGCAAGCTCGATTCGCGGAGCCTTCGTGAGCACGCCGCGGGCTGCTAGGCTCGTGCGCATGGCGGAAAAGCCTGCGATCCCCCACCTGCTCAGCCTCCAGGACATGTCCGAGCAGGAGGTCGACGACCTGATCGACCTGTCCATGCGCATCAAGCGGCGCGCGGGCGGGCTCCAGCTGGCCGGCCGCACCGTCGGCCTGCTCTTCTTCCGGCCCTCGCTGCGCACGCGCGCCTCGTTCGAGGCGGCCGTGTACCAGCTCGGCGGCCAGGCGATCCACCTGACCGCGTCGTCGGATTTCTGGGAGCTCGACTCGGCCGAGGGCGCGGTCATGGACGGCAAGGCGCCCGAGCACGTGAAGGACGCGGCGCGCGTCCTGTCGCGCTACGTGTCGGCGCTCGCGATTCGACCCGCCGCCGCCGGACAGTCGTGGGCCGTCGACCGGCGCGACGCGTCGATCCGCGCCTGGGCCGCGTTCGCGCAGGTGCCGGTGATCAGCATGGAGAGCGTGCTGTGGCACCCGCTGCAGGCGCTGGCCGACATGATGACGCTGCGCGAGACGCTCGGGGACCTGCGCGGCAAGTCGCTGTCCGTCGTGTGGACGCATTCGCCGCAGCCGGCCAGCTTGTCCGTCGTGCACTCGCTGCTCCTGGCGACGCTGCGGGCTGGCATGCGCGTGCGCATCGCGCACCCGGCCGGGTACGAGCTGGACGACCAGGTGCTCTCCGAGGCGCGCGCGCTCGCGGATGCGCGCGGCACCGTTTTCGAGAGCGGGCAGTCGGCGAAGGAGGCGGTGCGGGGCGCGCACGTCGTCTACGCGCGTTCGTGGGCCTCCCTCGAGGACTACGGCAACCCGACGCTGGGCGCCAGCCGGCGCGGGCGCACGCAGGGCTGGACCGTCGACGAGAACCTCCTGAAGCTCGGTTCCGACGCGCGCTTGATGCACGCCGGCCCGGTGCGTCGCAACCTCGAAGTGGCCGACGAGGTCCTCGACGGCCCGCGCAGCCTCGTCTACGAGCAGGCCGAGAACCGCCTCCACTCGCAGAAGGCCTTGCTCACCCGTCTTCTGCGCGCCTAGGCGCGCAGAAGACGGGTGAGTCTGCGCGCGGGGCGCGCAGACGGCCGCGCGCTTGAACCGCGCGGCCGCATTCCGTTGGGCGCGCGGGCGCGCGCCGAGCACGCGCTCCGCGCCGAGCACGCGCTCCGCGCGTGCGGTGGGAACGTGCCGGTGGGAAAGTGAAAGGCTGCGTGCCGTGAAGTGGTGTGCGGCGGTGCGGAGCGCGTTAGTCTCGGGCTTCGATCGATCGTCTTGGTGAGTGTGTGCGGCCGAGGGGCCTGCGGATGTCGAAACCGGACTTCGTCCACCTCCACGTCCATTCCGAGTACAGCCTGCTCGACGGCGCGAACCGGATCCCGGATCTCGTCGCGGCGTGCGTGGCCGACGGCCAGCCCGCGCTCGCGCTCACGGACCACGGCAACCTGTTCGGCTCGATCGAGCTGTACCAGACGGCGAAGAAGGCGGACATCAAGCCGATCCTGGGCTGCGAGGTCTACGTCGCGCGGCGCTCGCGTCACGAGCCGCACAGCAAGCAGAAGGGCAACGGCTACAACCATTTGACCTTGCTCGCGCGCGACGCGGAGGGCTGGCGCAACCTCGTGCACCTGGCGTCGGCGGCGTACCTGGAGGGCTACCACTTCCGTCCGCGCGTCGACCGCGAGCTGCTCGTGAAGCATGCGAAGGGGTTGACCTGCTTGTCGGGCTGCCTGGCGGGCGAGCTGTCGCAGCTCGTCCTCTCGGAGCGCGAGAAGGAGGCCTTCGAGCTGGCGACGACGTGGCGCGACCTGTTCGGGCCGGAGCACTTCTGGCTCGAGCTCCAGCGCAACGGCCTGGAGACGCAGGAGAAGGTCAACGAGGCGCTCGTGCGCATCAACCGCTCGACCGGCATCCCGCTGGTCGGCACGAACGACATCCACTACCTGCGGCACGAGGACTGCCAGGCGCAGGACGTGCTCCTGTGCATCCACACCGGCGCCAAGCGCGCCGACGTGAAGCGCTTCCGCTTCGAGACGGACACGCTGTTCTTCAGGACGCGCGAGCAGATGGCGGACGTGTTCCGCGACCTGCCCGAGGCGCTCACGGCCACGATGGACGTCGCCGAGCAGGTGAACGTCGAGATCGAGTTCGGCAAGTACCGGCTGCCGGTGTTCACGCCCGACACGGCCGAGACGGCCGACGAGCTCTTCGACCGCCTGCTCGAAGGCGGCTTGCGACGGCTCTACCCCGAGGGCCACGAAGGCGCACGCGCGCGCCTCGATTCCGAGAAGAAGATCATCCGCGAGCTGGGCTTCGTCTCGTACTTCCTGATCGTCTGGGACCTGATCCGCTGGTCGCGCGAGAACGGCGTGCCGGTCGGACCAGGCCGCGGCTCGGCCGCCGGCTCGATCGTGGCCTACTTGCTGTCGATCACCAAGGTCGACCCGCTGAAGTACGACCTGCTGTTCGAGCGCTTCCTGAACAGCTCGCGCGTGTCGATGCCCGACATCGACATCGATTTCTGCATGGAGGGCCGCGCCAAGGTCCTGGAGTACACGCGCCGGCGCTACGGCGACGCGCACGTGGCGCAGATCGTCACGTTCGGAACGATGGCCTCGCGCACCGTCGTGCGCGATGTCGGCCGCGCGCTGGACCTGCCGCTGGCGGAGGTCGATCGCATCGCCAAGAAGATCCCGGCCGGGCCGAACGCGCCCAGCCTGGCGGAGCTGGTCGAGAAGGACGCGGACATCCAGGCGATCATGCGCGAGCGGCCGGCGCTGGCCGAGCTGTTCCAGATCTCGATCCCGCTCGAGGGCCTCGCGCGGCACATGTCGACGCACGCCGCCGGCGTCGTGATCGCGGACCGACCGATCGTCGAATACGTGCCGCTCGCGAAGAACGGCGACGACGTCATGACGCAGTGGCCGGCGACGCAGCTCGAGGAACTGGGCCTCCTCAAGATGGACTATCTGGGTCTGCGGACCCTGACGATCCTCGAGAGAACGCTCGGCAACATCGCCAAGGAAGGCGGTACGCCGCCCGATCTCGACCGACTTCCTGAGGGTGATCCGCGCACGTACGCGCTGCTCATGTCGGG